>NZ_WJFC01000122.1 GCF_009725235.1 Scytonema sp. UIC 10036 | reverse complement strand
TTGGATTTTGGATTTTGGAATTTGGATTTTGGATTTTGGATTTTGGATTTTGGATTTTGGATTTTGGATTTTGGATTGGGAAAGCTTTATCCGAACTAAATTTCACTTTCAAATTGGGAGAATTCATAATTCGGAGTTGATGAATTATTAGTAACTATGTTTAAAAGTAGCAGTACCACAAAAGTTCGCTTGCGTTTGCATATTCCTCCCTTTTATAAGGAAGAACCTGTCATTTCTCGACTAATTTCCAGTCACGGCTTAGTTGTTAACATTACAGGAGCGATGCTGGGAAAACACACAAATGGAGAGGGACGATTTGACCTAGAAATTCATGGAACTGTGCCACAACTTTGGCAGGGTTTGAATTACTTAGAATCTCTAAATCTGAAAATTGAGGGGAAACCTCATACAGGTGGAGATAGTTGGTACTGCTAAGTCAGTCATCGCTGAAACGCGAATGGCTTTCAATTTATTACAAAATCAAAACATAGCGATGGATAAACTCATGATTCAACACTGTTTGCCTAGATTTCGTAATGCCAAAGTTCTTCTTCTTTCAAGACAATTCTATGTAGGGGAAGACGATGAATTAAACCCTGTTCTTCTAACTGGGTAAGGATACGAGTAATCGTTACGCGAGTTGAATTGAGCATATCCGCAATGTCTTGATGAGTGAGGCGTAAATCAATGAGATTTCCGGATGCGACTTCACGACCAAATTTTTTAGCTAACCAAGTCAGCAACTTAACAACCATAACTTCCACTGTTTTATGACTGCGAATTATCATCAGTTCTTCTGCTTGTTGAATGTGAGCCAGCAATACCTGTGTGAGAGGGAACCACCCATCCAAAGGTAACACTACTGCTTCTACTTTGGTCAAACACTCTATTTGATAGGGATCGACTTTAGAAAACGCTTGGCTGACAATATCTCCCGGTCCCCAAATTCCTAAGGTGACAAGTGTACCGTCTTCATGCCAAGTAACAACCCTCACCACTCCTGTTTCAATTTTCCACAAACTATTCTCTTTTAGGGGTAGAGAGGAGCGAGTCTTAAAGCTGTATCTAGTGGTTTGACTAGATGAATTGGGAAAATGTGATGAAATAGACATTGTTGTTCTAATTACCTTTTTCCGATAAAAAAACCGTAGTTTATAACTATATCAATTTTTTGAAGGAGATCGCTATGGGAATTGCAGTTGAAAATGTAACTAAACAGTACGGCTCTTTCTATGCCGTGGACAATGTAAGTTTGGAAGTTAAAACAGGGTCTTTAGTGGCTCTTTTAGGTCCATCTGGGTCGGGAAAATCAACTTTACTGCGGATGATAGCCGGATTGGAAGTACCTGATTCCGGTCATGTTTGGTTGGTTGGAGAGGATGCCACTTACAAATCAGTACAAGAACGTCAGATAGGGTTTGTATTTCAGCACTATGCTTTATTTAAGCACATGACAGTGCGTCAGAACATTGCCTTTCCACTTGAAATTCGCAAGTTCCCTAAAAATAGAATTCAGGATAGAGTTGCAGAACTTTTGGAATTAGTTCAACTAGCGGGTTTTGGAGAACGCTATCCTTCACAACTTTCTGGAGGTCAACGTCAGAGAGTAGCCTTAGCAAGAGCACTAGCAGTGCAGCCAAGAATATTGCTTTTAGATGAACCATTTGGGGCGTTGGATGCGAAAGTCCGCAAGGAATTAAGAATGTGGTTGAGAAAACTGCATGAAGAGGTACATGTGACAACCGTATTTGTGACCCACGACCAAGAGGAAGCGATGGAAGTTTCCGATCAAATCGTAGTCATGAATAAAGGTCGGGTAGAGCAAATGGGTACACCTGTTGAGATTTACGACCATCCAGCCACACCTTTTGTCATGAGCTTTATTGGTCCGGTTAATATTCTTCCCAGTAACGCTGGTATTGTGGCAAATAAAGATTTTGCCACTCCATCAAGCCATCAAGTCTTCTTACGACCCCATGATATTGCGATCGCAACAAGTGCTACAGCAGAAAATTCTGTATCGGCTAAGGTATACCGAATTATTAACTTAGGTTGGGAAATTCGGGTTGAGTTGCTTCTTCAGTCTGGAGAACCAGTCATTGCTTACTTATCTCGCGAGCAGTTCGAACGGCTCAATATAAAGGAAGGACAGCAAGTATATGTTAAACCCAAGCAGGCAAAAGTCTTCCCAGCTTATGCTATGAGTTGATATTAAATTACACGTAGGGTGGGCACTGCCCACCACTACCAGGCACTCCCCACCCATAAAGAGAATGGCACAAAAAAAGGCAGCTATGCTGAGGGCAGAGGGCAGAAAGTTTGAATATGAGAGTTAAAATTTTGTATTGATTGAGAAGCTAGAAGTGGTAGTTCAAACCCCAAAACCAATAGCACGAGCAAGAGCAGTACTTTCTTATTTGTCCTAAAGAAAATTCTTTGGAGGGGCATAGTTTTTCAATATTAAGGGGGGTTGAAATTATGGCTTTTCTAAATACAAGTTCTCATCATAAGATTACGTAGAGTTATAGACGACTTTAACTTGTATTCTGCTGTCCTGAAAGCACCTCAAAGCTGATAGACAACGCTGCTATCTGTTGTGTGTCAATTTGGCTGATACCTTCGGTGAACGCACTTGTCCCACCACCACGACTACCCTTATCTAAATCATCTAATAAACTAGCGATCGCCTCTGCTGGTTCTTTGTCCAAATTTACAGGAATTCCTCGGTGTTCAGGTTTCTCGGCTGCTAAAGTCTGTAATAATTGGATGGCTTTTGTCAACGGTGTTGTACTAGAGCGTCGGTCCACTAATATATGTTGACAAAAACTAAATTATGTGGGGTGGGGTAAAACCCCGATTTTCGGTGAAATATTTGGGTCAGATTTTTAGCGATTCTCCTTCGGAGACGCTACGCGAACGCATAAAGACCGAATACTAAAATCCCCAATTTGAACAACACGCATATCTTGCGTTTTAGGTCAAGTACTTCTACTGGACCGGCGCTCTAGTAAAGATTTGAGTTTGGCTTGCAATCGCTTGATAGCATCCGTTACTTTTTCTATAGAGGTTCCGGCTGAACCAGGAATTAAATCTTGTGCGGGAGAAAATAGCGCAATGCTGCCAATTTGGGGTATATTTTTTACCTTCAGCTTTTGCAATTGCTGATAATAGGGTTTGGTAATTCGACTTAAAATATACTGCACTTCTTGTTGTGATAACGGCACTGCTTGAATGCGTTTGATAGATTGAAGTGCTTGAAGTGCTTGTTCTATCTCTTGTCCTAGCGATGGATCTAGCCCGATGTCGAGGGTGAGGTTGCTAGGAATTGCCCGCGATCGCTCTTGTAACAATGTACCTGGTACAAGAGCTGCTCCCCTATGTCTTATCTACGCCGAAATTTTCTCAAAAGAAACTTGCTGCATAATTTGTGCTTTTAACGAATCTGCTGCAACTGCGGCAATAGTTTCCCAATCTTCTTGTGTCAGCAAAACGCCTACTAGTTCTCGTAGTATCTGTCGATCGCAAATGAATTCTTCACAATAAAGTTCATCCATTTCCAAGACAGCGAGTATGCGTTCTCTGACATCTGATGTAGGTAATCTTAATCTTTGAAGCAGTTTCTATGAATGCAGTTTTTACTGCAACTATGGTAGCTGTTCCTAAATTCCAATTATTAAGTAGCAACCGTACTTCTCTATTTAAAGAAATACGTAACGTTTTTAAACGTCCCAATAGTTCAAGATTAAGCATCAATTCGCCAAAAGCAGTTCCCCAATCTAATCCCGCGCCTATGTTACCACCTACTTTGTCCTCAGCCTCGATTGCTTTTCTCAACCATTCTTCATCTTTCAACAAATCCATCGGATTTATCGCGTTGTCCTGGTTAGGGGTGGATTGATTGTTTGGTGGTTTTTGCTGACTCATCACTTACATCTGTTACTTCTATCATCTATACAATAGAGACAATTAGATAAGTTGTATGGTATTCCTTGGTAACTTATCACCTAATGCCGCTAAATTATCCAGGGAAACGACGAACTCCATACTCAAAATAAATTAGGTAGTCATAATCTTCGTCTTCACCCAAATCAATCATACCTTGATTTTCATAAAATTCTTCGGCTCCTGGTAAAGAATGTAACCCAACTCTCCCCTCGTAACCTAGTTCTATACTGCGAGTTCTTGCAAACGCCAAAAGTGCAGTACCAACGCCTTTTAATTTCGGCGGACGTTGAATAAATTGTCTGTTCCAAGGAGCTGAGGCAATACCTTCAACGTATATCAGCCTTTTCCCCTCTGTAAACCGCGAACCATGCAACTGAGTTTCGATCAGCATTAAACCCTGGGTTTCGCCTTCGTACTCAATTGCATAGCCTTCGCGGTTCTCTTGTCTGCTAATGATGAACCGCAGTTTAAACTCCCAGTCCCAAAACTTATCTTCTTGTCCGTACAATCTTAATTGTTCTTTCCACAACAAAACATAGTCGTTAACGTGTTTTTGTGCCAATTCTACTAAATATGCTTCTACGGTCATGCTATCTTGACCGCGAATTAATTCTATTTTCGTTCCCATTACACCTAAATCATGTGCATTAACAGACACAGAGCTACAAGAGGAAAGGATTATCCAAAATTAGGGAAATCCAATACATTTTGCAGTTGCGTACATAAGTTTTAACGTTTGGTAAAAAGTATACAATACTGTTGCAACTTCCAGCAGGCGATCTGTGCTGAGATCTTTACTCGCGTTGCCATGACAGAAGAAGAAGTCAAAGTTCTCCCTCCAGCCGGGAAACCAACAGAGAAAACTTCTAGAAGTAGTCACAACAAACCACCTCGAAAAATTAGCCAAGTTGAGGAGGATGACGACTTTGAGGATGAGCTTGAAGACGAGGAATCGGAGTTCGATGACGACTTTGATGATTTTAGCGATGAGGATGACCTACCGCAACACCTGACAATCCCACCTCACCCAATACCTCTTGCTCTATTTTGTAAAGAAATGTCAAACAAGGGAAAACATTAAGTATATAGCAATCCTAATTTATATATAAAAAATGTTAAGTATGTAGGGCTAAAGCCCACCATGTCTCGTTCGCACGCCAGGTAGAGTACAGGAGGCGGAGCCTCCCTTAAGGCATTCCCAGCCTGAGGCACCGGATCGAGGTGGTATGAAGTTTTAAGTGGTGGACTACTAGAATTTGGGGGAGTAGATCAAAAAAAATACCAATGAATGCCAGCGTAATAATGTTGTAAAATCTACATCTATATATTTTATAGAATCCACCTAGTAATATGAGTACAAATACTGATATAAACAACAATATTAGCGTTAATGATATTAGCTATCAAATGTACAAATTAATATCAGATTTGTATCCTATTTGTCGTAGTATCACTGGCGATGGCTTACGGAAAACACTGGAGATTATTCACAAATATATTCCCCTAGTTATGCATAATATACCCACAGGAACTCAAGTCTTTGATTGGACTGTTCCTAAAGAGTGGAATATAAAAGATGCTTATATTAAAAATTCTCAAGGAGAAAAAATTATAGATTTTGATCGATCAAATCTCCACGTAGTTAATTACAGCGTAAATATTCATGAAAAAATGCCTTTAAAGGATTTACAGGGACATCTTTTTACATTACGCGATCGCCCTGATTGGATTCCTTATAGAACTTCTTACTATAAAGAGAACTGGGGTTTTTGTCTCAGTCATAACCAACTATTAAACTTAAAGGAAGAAGAGTATGAAGTTTACATTGATTCTTCTTTAGAAAATGGTCATTTAACTTACGGGGAGTATTACATTAGAGGTGAAAAAGCAGATGAGGTTCTGATTTCATGTCACATCTGCCACCCATCTCTTTGTAATGACAATCTTTCCGGTATAGCATTAGCAACATTCTTAGCCAAACATCTCAGCCAACTTTCCCCTTCTTACTCCTATCGTTTTCTCTTTATTCCCGGAACTATTGGTTCCATTACCTGGCTTGCTTTAAATGAAGCGAATGTTGACAAAATTAAACATGGTTTGGTTGTAACTTGTGTGGGCGATCCGGGAAAGTCGCACTACAAAAAAAGCCGTCGAGGTAATGCCGATATTGATAAAGCCGTTATTCATATGTTGAAACACTCCAATCAAGATTATGAAATTCTGGAGTTTTCTCCTTACGGTTATGATGAACGGCAATTTTGCTCTCCAGGATTTAATCTTCCCGTGGGTTGTTTTATGCGATCGCCTCACGGTACTTATCCCCAATATCACACATCGGCAGACAATTTGGATCTGGTAAAACCTCAATATCTTGCTGATTCATTCTCAAAAATTTTGTCAGTTTTGCAGATTATAGAGAACAATAAAAAATACTTAAATCAAAACCCTAAATGTGAGCCGCAGTTGGGGAAAAGAGGACTATATAGTGCCATCGGCGGGCAGACGGATACCAAAAAAAATGAAATGGCTATGTTGTGGATTTTAAATTTGTCTGATGGCGAGCACACACTGCTAGATATTTCGGAAAAATCAGGTTTAGAGTTTGATTTGATTAAGAAAACAGCAGATACATTGTTGCAGTTCAATTTATTAAAAGAATGTTCTGAGTTAAAAAACTAGATCCCCTGGTACTCTCTCGTTCCCAGCCTCAGGCTGGGAACGCAGACAGCGAGGCTCTGCCTCGCCAAGTTGGATCGAGACGGGAGGCGGAGCCTCCGGTAAGGCATTCCCAGCCTCAGGCTGGGAACGAGGTGGGGGGGCTCTGAGCTTAAAAAACTACTTTACGGCAATAAAAAGCTTCCGCGTACTTATGAGGCGCATTAGATTCAATTCCTCGCAATCTCAGAATTGATAAAAATGTTTCTTCTGTAAACCATTGTTTCTGGTTTTGCGATGGAAAGCTGTCAAGAATATAGTTGATTTTGTCTTTGCAAATGTTTTCAGTTAAATGAACAAAAAAATTAGGATTTCCTAAATCTCCATCATACTTAGGTATTTCATATTCTAATATTAAATGATTTCTAAATGTATTCCAGGTAAAATCAGAAATTAAGCGATGGTCTTGATGCAGATCGTGACGGGAATGAGTCAGAATTAAATCTGGATGATAATCTCGCTTCAATTCTCGAAAAATTGTTTAATTTCAATTCCTATGAAAGGAAAAAAACCGTCTTGGAATTGTTTGATGATATATTTTTTTTTCTGAAACTTTTTCTAAAAACTTATTAGCACTATGAGTAAGCTTCTTTCTCTCTTTGTATGTTAGAACTAAAGACAACCCAATAAAACACAAGATTCGGGTAACTTTCTATCAGTCTTAAGATTGTACCTCCACAACCAATTTCTATATCATCGCAATGCGCTCCCAAACACAAAACTTTATAACTTGAGTTATTTTTTTGTTCAAAATTAAATTTAAGCATATTGCTGAATCGTTATTATTGACTGACTCTTGCACCTTCCTTGTGGAAGGGCTGGTGGACTTTAGCCCAACCTACTTTCTATGGTAGAGCACAGGAGGCGGAGCCTCCCATAAGGCATTCCCAGCCTGAGGCTGGGAACGAGGTGACAGCCCATCAAAATTTTGAGTTAAGCCAATTTTAATGATGTAGAACCATTAGCAACATGGTGACTCCGACGGTAATCCAAAGATTTTGCTTTCTTTTCAAGATCCCATACAGCCCAAGGAGCGTTACCTTGACAATACATATCATCTAACTGCTGTTGCTCTTTGAATGTATCCATACAAGCCCAAAAGCCACTGTATTTATAAGCAACTAGCTGTTTTAAATTAATTAATCTTTGAAATGGTTCATTCACTAATTCTTCTCCGGGTTCGATATATTTAAAAATATCTTTCTTAAATACAAAGAAACCTCCATTAATCCTAATACCCGCTTGTTGAACACTTTGGATGTCACTGACCAAGCCATTTTCTTCCATTGAAACTAAATGGAAACTTTGCGATGGTTTGACGCACAGAAAGCTAGCTATTTTGTTATGTTTGTGAAAGTCTTCAATTATGTCAGGTAGATATAAATCTGTTAAACCGTCGCTATAGTTTGCTAAAAATACCTCTTCACCTTCTAAGTATTTTTCAACAGCCTTAAACCTTTGACCAATATTTGAAGTCAAACCGGTATCGACAAAAGTAATTTTCCAATCTTCAATATCACTATTGAGAAGTTGAATTTTTTTGCCTCCCTCCTGTAAAGTAAAATCATTGGAAATACACTCATCATAATTGAGAAAGTAATTCTTAATGACGTCTGCTTTATAACCGAGACACAAAATAAAATCTTTGTGTCCGTAGTGGGCATAATATTTCATGACATGCCATAATATTGGTCTGTAGCCAATATTAACCATGGGTTTGGGAACATTGGCAAAAAAATCTCTTAATCTTGTTCCTAACCCACCGCAAAATAAAACTACTTTCATCGTAATTGTCCTTCTTTTTTATGATGAAATTTCAAGTCGTTGTGAGTTGATTCCTAATTGAGTCAAGAATAGACATTAACTTCAGGAATCGGCACGATAAATTTACAACCCCAATCACGTACAAACGCCATCTGCGACATGATTTCGTTTTTCAAATTCCAAGGTAAAATTAGTAAATAATCAGGTTTTGTTTCTCGAATTTTGTCTGGATGGAAGATTGGTATATGAGTTCCTGGTAAGAATTTCCCTTGTTTGTATGGGTTGCGATCTACGGTGTAATCAATGAAATCTTCTCTAATTCCACAATAATTCAAAAGTGTGTTACCTTTGCCAGGAGCGCCGTAACCTGCAATTGTTTTTCCCTGTCGTTTAGCCAAAATTAAAAATTCTAAAAGTTTGAATTTGGTTTCCTTAACTTTTTCACCAAATGAGAAATAATTTTTGATGTTGGTAAATCCAGCAGCTTCTTCCTTAGCTCTTAGTTCTATAACCCGTGGACTAATAGGTTTAGAAGTATCTTCTGCTTGTTTTGCATAAATTCTTAGAGAACCACCATGAGTTGACAGTTCTTCTACATCAAAGATTGTTAAACCATGATGTGCAAAAATCTTCTCGACTGTCAGCAATGATAAATAAGAGAAGTGTTCGTGATAAATAGTGTCAAACTGATTCTCCTCAATAAGTCGCATTAAATGGGGAAACTCCATGGTAATGATACCTTGAGGTTTAAGTAGTATTTTAGCGCCTCCAACAAAATCATTGATATCAGGTACATGAGCCAGTACATTATTACCTATCAATAAATCTGCTTGCTTACCGCTAGCAACCAATTCAGATGCTGTGCTTTTTCCAAAAAACTTGACAACTGTAGAAATACCTTTTTTGATAGCTACCTCAGCAACATTAGCTGCTGGTTCTATGCCTAGAACAGGTATATTCTTTTCAAGAAAGTATTGCAATAAGTAACCATCGTTACTAGCGATTTCCACAACTTGACTTGAGGCGTGCAATCCAAATTGCGCTATTACCTTTTCGGTATAATTTTTGGCGTGTTGTAGCCAAGAGTCCGAGTAAGACGAGAAGTAAGCATACTCGCTGAAGATGTCTTGGGGACTGACATATTCCTGCAGTTGAACTAAAAAACAGCGATCGCATACACATACGTGTAGCGGATAAAAAGGCTCCATCTGGTTTAGCTGTTCGAGCGACACGTAGCTTTCACAAAGCGGTGACATTCCCAAATCAACAAAAGTGTGCTTTAATGCAACCCCACAAAATCGACAGCAACCGCGATTCAGGGTTTTACCATTATCTACGTAGGACTCCAAAGTTGTTTTAATCATTTATTAGCTTCTTTAAATATTGTAAGTAACCAGATAGAGCAACTGCTCGCGATTTTGTTGGCGGGAAAAACTTCAAGCTACCACGCCTTTGGATGTGCATACACTCAATAGGAATGGTGTTTGAGCACGCACTCGTTTCCTCTTTTTGAATTTTGTATTACTTATATTAGTTTGGCGTGAGTAAAATATCGAACATAGTTACAGATAAATTAATTTGGTTTGTAGTTGCGCTTTAGCGCATACATCACAACTACAAACGTAGTACACATATTTATCCGAATATGACATCATACTGCGATCGCAGTTCGATAAATCATAGTATGCAACTGACCTGTTTGCGATCGCGTTCCACAAAATGTATGACTTAACGTATAAGTTGTACAACTTGAGTCTGTTTATGCCTGATACTTTTGCAATTTTTCTAAGAAACCGACTCCAAATCAGACTTTTTTACTGTATTATGAACTATTTTTTTATTCTTATTGTTTTTTCTATAAGAAAATTTAATCAATAAATAGATGAAGCAATGCGAAATCTAGTACCAAAATCTGCTTCTCGCACTTAAATATGAATTTTTGTAAAATTTCTACTTATATAAAACAAAAGATGTGAATGAGGAGTATTGAGTTGGTTATTACAGCAAGCCCCCTAGTTTTAACTGACACTGAAATGTTGTATGAAGTGGTTGACTGTTTAAGAGAACGCATTCCAATAAGACTTAAGGTAGATGTCATCAAATTCAGATTTAGATATGGGGACTATAGCAGCACTTGAAGATGTTAGTGTAAATGACGTTTTTAGTTGGTTTAAACATTGCGGTTATTGTATTGCATCCAACTAAAAACCACTCTAGTAATGATTATTTATGCCAACTTATTTACTGATTTAAAAATTGATTTTTGTAAAGTAGGAAAAGTAGGAAAAGTACTTGATTAAATTTTTTGAGGATTCTGTAGGAGGCATCAACATATTGAAATAAAAATAAGTTAATATCTATATTGAAATAAAAATAAGTTAATATCTATAATAGAAATTTATACCTAAATTTCCAAACATCCTCTTAGGTATTTTCCTACCTGGCTGCTGCAAAAGATGAGATATCCTACCCACTTTAATATTGGTTATTATTAGCAAGGCAGTGCTAATTTTTTCAATCATTACGTTGTAAACCCAGTGAATTGATAAATATGTTGCAGATAAAATTCATTAAAACAACAAAATTAAATATGAAAACTTCTATAATGCTTTACAAAGACAGCTTTACATATTAACATTTGGGATAATTTAATATGAACTATGTCTAAAGGTAGAAGTTAGGGTAAAAATACTTCCTTAAGCCAATAATACCTGGAGGTTAAAGTTCTGTTTTATGGCACGACGTTCGCTGAAGGCATCTACTATAGGTATAGAAAAAGCGAAAAGGGCTTTTCAATTACGGGAATGGACCCAAGAATATCTAGCTACTGAAGTAGGACTGGAAACTCGCCAGCCAATTTGGAAGTTTTTTACAGGCAAGCCAATTGAGCGTCATAGCTTCATGGAAATTTGCTTTCAACTTGGTTTGGATTGGCAAGAGATTGCCGAGCTACCGACTCTGATACTCCGGGAGGAAATCAGCCAGAATCGCGACAACTGGCAGGAGACAGATGTAGCCGTGCAAATGGTGCGATCGCGTCTCTACGATAAAATTCAAGCTCAGTGTGGCACTCTGCGGTTGTTAGATATTGCCCAACCGATTGCACTTGAAGACATTTATATCGATGTCAATATTCTAAATAATATTGTCAGTCAAAGATGGTTAGATCTCTATGAATTACAAGGCTTGATTTCAGAAAAATTTGACCGCATGAGTTTAGTTCCGAACTGTCAGGAACGACTCAGAGCAATGCAGGCGGTAGCGACCTATTCCAAAGTGATGGTGCTAGGTAAACCAGGGTCTGGGAAAACAACATTATTACAACATATCGCTACACAATGCAATCAAGGTAAGTTTTTAGCGGACAAAATTTCCATTTTTATCCGACTTAAAAACTTGGCTGAGGATAGTAGAGAAACAGGCGATTTTAGTATATTGAACTATATCAATCAACACTTGGCTGAGTTCGGCATTTGCAACCAACAAGTCCAAACATTACTTGTTCAGGGGAAAATGTTGATGCTACTGGATGGGTTAGATGAAATTCCAGAAGATGACAGCGCTAAAATTGTGAAAAAAATTCAGAGTTTTTCTGAGAAGTTTTATAAAAATAGATTTATTATTACCTGTCGAATTGGTACTCAGCAGTGTCGTTTTGAGTCATTTACCGATGTTGAAATTGCCGATTTTGATTGCTCGCAAATAGAAGCTTTTGTTCAAAAGTGGTTTATTAACGTTGGGAAGAATTCCATTGAACAAGGAAAAGCCTTAGCTTGTCAGTTCATGCAAAAGTTGCAGTTATCAGAAAATCGGCAAATTCGAGAACTAGCCCGCTCGCCACTGTTGCTCAACCTGGTTTGTTGTGTGTTTCAAGCGCAATTAAACTTTCCCACCAGACAAGTAGAACTTTACAAGCAAGGATTGGATATCTTGCTCAATCGTTGGGATGCAGTCAGGAGCATTAAACGCAATGAAACGTATCATCACTTGTCTTTACCCCACAAGCTTAAACTGCTAAGTCAGATTGCCGCTTTTACCTTTGAGCAAGAACGTTACTTTTTTACAAAAAGCACTGTCCGGCGATATATTGCAGACTATCTCGCTCAGATATCTGATGCCCAACCCGATTCGGAGATGCTGCAACTGAATAGTGAAGCAGTCCTGAAATCGCTCTTAGCACACGGACTCCTAGTGGAGCAGGCTCGAGGAATTTACTCCTTCTCACATTTAACGTTTCAAGAGTATTTAACAGCTAGAAATATTGTTACTAGTCCTAAACCAGAAATATTAGAAAAACAACTCAGTAATCTGGTCAGCCATATGACGGAAGCTCGTTGGCGCAAAGTATTTTTACTGACAACTGGTATGTTGGGTAATGCTCCTTACTTGCTGCAACTAATGAAGCAACATATTGATGGGCTTGTTGCTACCGATGAGCAATTGCAGCAGTTCCTCATCTGGCTCAACCAGAAGTCCCTTTCTGTGCAGGCTCCTTATACAAAATCAGCTATTCGTGCCTTTTACCTGACACTAGTTCTTCCTAGTGATTTAAGCTTAGCTTGTGACATGGCTTTGTGCATTGCCCTTGATTCAAGGTTTGCTGGTACTCTTGCCTCTGATTTGACTGTAGATTTGGCTCTCAAACGTGCTGTATCCCTTACCTATGCCTTGCCACCCGACCCCATAGATCGAGCCATTGCTCTCAGTTTTGCCCTAACTTTAGATGTGGATTGTGCCTGCGATTGTGATTTTAAGCGATCGCTGCAACAACTTAAAAAACAATTACCAGCCCCAGAGCAAGGTAGAGAAAAGATCAAGAAATGGTGGAATGCTAACGGTGAGACTTGGACTCTTCAATTGAAGTCTTTGATGCTTTGGTGTCGCAACATAAACGATCGATGGCAGTTCAGCGAAAAGCAAAAGGAAGTCCTCAAGCAGTACTATACTGCCAACCAGTTGCTGGTGGATTGCCTCAAGACCAATTGTGAAATCACTCCTAGTATACGAGAGCAAATTGAGGAAACCCTGTTGTTGCCCATCACCAAAACATCAGGTTCTCTATCGGGGAGAAATGTATATTTATCAACGGGGAGTGTACTGCAGCTATGGTAGAGACTAAATAATATGAGCTACTTCCGAACCGCTCTAAAATTCCACTCCAGCATATAGGTAGGGCTAAAGCCCTACAACATTGAGTGGTGGGCTTTAGCCCTACCTACTGTTATTAACGTTTCATGGGAAAACAACAAACTTATACGTTAAGTCATACATTTTCTGGAACGCGATCGCAAACAAGCCAATGGCACACTGCTATCTCATGTACAGTTGATCCACCCTGGGGGCATAACAAAAATGTGTTGCGAGTTGAAGTCGCTTGTTAGAAGTTAACAAATTTTCAGTGAACTGTGGGGGGTATTTTGCAGAATCTGACCTTGTCATCTTCTGGCTGTAGTCCTATAGCGCTTGCAGGTAGGGAAGCAGTTACAGTCAAGGGCAAATTTTTCTTTATTGGAGATCGAAAATTTTTTCTTAAAGGAGTTAGCTACGGTCCCTTTGCCACTGGCACGCACGGTAAGCCTTTTCCAGAAAAACTAGTTGTGGAGAAAGACTTTGCCATGATGGCACAGTTGGGGGTTAACTGTGTGCGTATCTATACTGTTCCACCGAGTTGGCTTTTGGATTTAGCTTGTGCCTACGGTCTGAGGATGCTTATCGGCATCCCCTGGTCTCAGCATATCGCCTTTCTGGACTCATCTGCTGTTCAGGCGGAAATCCGGAACTGCATTGCTACAGGAGTCAAAGACTGTCAGAACCATCCTGCTGTCTTTGCCTATTTGGTGGGCAATGAGATTCCTCCGGATATTGTGCGTTGGCACGGTCAAAGACGGGTTCGTGCTTTTGTCAAAGAGTTAATGGAGATAGCAAAAGACAACGCTCCCGAAGCATTGGTGAGCTATGCCAATTATCCCTGTACTGAATATTTAAATATTGACTTTACTGATTTTTTATGCTTTAACGTCTACCTGCATCAAGAAAAAGATTTTCGCCGCTACCTATCCCGACTCCACAATCTGGCGGGGGATAAACCTTTAGTGCTGAGTGAGTTTGGTGTTGACTCGATCCGTGAGGGAACCCAAACGCAAGCCGAAATCCTCTCCCAGAAGTTGTCATCCAGCTTTTCCATGGGAGCAGCAGGAACGATAATTTTTTCCTGGACTGACGAGTGGTTTACCGGGGGGTATGCTATACAAGACTGGGCTTTTGGCTTGGTTGATGCTGAACGTAACAAAAAGCCTGCGTTCGACACGGTTCAGCAGTATTACATAGAACCTCTGCCACCTGCGCTACCAGAGTATCCCAAAGTCTCAGTCGTTGTATGCGCTTACAATGCTGAGCGTACTATGGATAGTTGCCTAGCTTCTCTCAAGGATCTCAACTACCCTAACTACGAAGTCATTGTCGTCAACGATGGCTCGACTGACGGCACTCTAGAAATTACTCAGCGCTATGACTATGTACGCCTGATTAGTCAGGAAAACAAGGGACTGAGTGTAGCACGCAACGTCGGCATCGCTGCTGCAACGGGGGAGATTGTTGCCTTTACTGATTCTGATTGTATGGCAGATCCAGACTGGCTGACTTACTTGGTAGAAAAATTTCTCTCCTTAAATTTAGCAGCAGTCGGTGGTCCAAACTTATCTCCTCCTGAAGACTCTCTTGTCCCTGCTTGCGTTGCTGTCTCTCCGGGGGTACCTACCCACGTACTTTTAAGCGATGAAGTTGCCGAACATATTGCAGGCTGCAACATGGCTTTTCGTCGTGAGGCTCTACAGGAAATTTGCGGCTTCGACCCGCAGTTTCGTGTTGCTGGTGACGATGTTGACCTCTGCTGGCGACTGCAAGATAAAGGTTACACAATTGGCTTCAGCCCATCTGCAATAGTATGGCATTTTCGCCGTAACACCGTTGATGCGTATCTCAAGCAACAACGAGGTTATGGTAAGGCGGAGGCGCTCGTTTATTTTAAGCATCCCGATCGCTTTAATCTTTTGGGACAACCTAGCTGGCTGGGGAGGATCTACGGAGATCTATCTTCTTATCTCCGTTTTGGTCAACCAGTTATCTATTCCGGGGTGTTTGGTCGCGGTTTGTTTCAAACCCTGTATGAGCCTCCTTCCTCTCTTATGTCTTTTCTACCCCTAACCTTGGAGTGGAATGTAGCTGCTGCTATCCTCTTTCTGTTTGGGCTTTTGTCTGGCAATCGCCCGTGGGTGGGTGCAGCAATGTTTATCATTTCCTGTATTTGGTGTATAGCTGGTGCCCTACAGGCACGGATTGATACCCGTTTTCAGGGAACAAGAGCACGCCTGCTTGTTGCTCTGTTGATCTACTTAGGTCCTCTTGTACGCAGTGTAGAACGCTACCGTTGGCGTATAAGAAGACTCACTACGGTAGAGCCAATTCAGATTGATGAGTTTTAAATCAGAAGTCAACTAGTTTTTAATAATTTTTAAGACAATGACTCAAACACTAACTCAAGTAGGATTAATTAAGTTCGAGCGACCAACACACAAACCACAGATCGCCTGGAGCGATCGCGCTTTTTGCTTATCCTATTGGACAGAGGCGGGACTGGAGAAAGAAAAGTTGCTGCAAGAGGTCATGGATTTTCTTATACCCTACAAGTATTTCATCGCTATCGATGGCGGGTGGAGCGACTGGGATTTAGAGATTTACCGGGGAATCTGGTCAAAGGTTGAAGTTAAGGTATGTGCTGAAAATCACGGGGGCAATAAAAGACTTCTTAGGGTGCGATGTGCGCTTAGAATGTCACAGTTAGCCACTATGGCTATGGTTAGCTATTCTTTTCTAATAGTTGTGGCACTTATTTTGGGAATGCCAGAATTAGTTACAGTCGCAGTTATCGCAGGCGCGATCAACGTCGGTGTTATTTTATATGAAAACTTCGGCTTGGGGCGTATTATCTATCAGGTGCTTTCGATTGTCACCAAAAAAATTCACCTGCTGCCAATACACAACACCGACACTCAGTCTTTGACCCCAAGTGCAATATTAAACTAATGCTTTTCATACTCAAGATGAGTAAACGGTAAAACGGGAGGTGAATCCATAGATGAGGCAAGGGATGAAAGCGATGATACACCGATACGGACGCTTGCTCCGGTATCCACTGCGCCATTGGCGCACCTTATTAGTAATCCTGGGTCTGGTGGCTGGTACTTCAGCCACTGCAACGCTTCAACCCTGGCCAATAAAAATTCTGGTGGATTATGCTCTCGGTCAAGCAGCTATCCCCCTGCCAGTTAACTCATTCTTTGGATTCAACTTGTCCCTCACGCCACCATTGCTTGTCGTTGTTGCTGCTCTTTGTAGCCTTGGGCTGTATGCCCTGAACGCTACACTTGACACGGGTTTGAGCTGGGCTTGGAGTGCTGCTGGGCAAGGTATGGTCTACGAACTCGCCCAGAACTTGTTCTATCGTCTTCAACGCCTTTCACTCCTGTTCCACAGCCAGCGTACTGTCGGCGATTCTCTGAGCCGTCTGACAGGTGATTCTTATTGCATTTACACCTCCATCGGTGCTTTGCTGATTTCACCTATGCAGCACCTGCTGACGTTGGGAACTATTAGCATCGTCGCCTGGAATCTAAATCCTTTACTGACGCTACTTTCGCTCTTTGTTGCGCCAATCATGGCTGCTTCCGCCGTCGTCTTTGGTTCCCGCATCAAGCGCCGGACAAAGCTCAACCGCGAAACCCAATCTCGCCTCACAAGTTTTGTCCACCAAACCCTGACAGCAATCCCAATGATTCAGGCATTTGCCAGGGAAAGTTACAATACCAAACAGTTTCAGCACCTAGCGGCAGATGCAGTTGCGATCGCGCAACGCGAAACCTTGCTCAAGAGTGCTTACGGTCTTGCAAACGGTGCTGTGGCAACAATTTGTAATGCAGTTATCCTTTATGTGGGCGGGCAGCAGGTATTATTAGGGGTCATGAGTGTTGGCAGCTTGCTCGTCTTCCTGGCATATCTACAGCCGATACAAGGAGCATTTAGAGGTCTGTTTGGAATCTACGGAAGCCTTAAGTCTGTGGAAGCCAATATAGATAGAGTGCTAGAGGTTTTGGATGCTAAAGATGGGGTACATGATGCTCCAGGAGCCAAACCATTGCCCCATCGTCCCACAGAAGCGAGGGGACATATACGCCTGGAGGGAGTTACTTTTGGTTACAATCCTGGCTATCCTGTCCTCCAAGATATTACACTGGAAGCCAAACCCGGAGAAACCATTGCTCTGGTGGGCGCAACGGGTGCTGGGAAGAGTACTTTGGTCTCCTTAATTCCCCGTTTTTTCGATCCCTGGCAGGGAAGGGTCCTTTTCGATGGGGCAGATATCCGAGGCATACAACTCAAAAGCTTGCGATCGCAAATAGCTCTGGTACTACAGGAGCCGTTTCTTCTGCCGCTCTCGGTGGCACAAAATATTGCCTACGGGCGTCCTGAAGCAAGCCAGGAGGAGATTGTAGCAGCAGCCAAAGCAGCCAAAGCAGACGACTTCATCTGTCAGATGCCCCAGGGATATGACACAGTTCTGAGTGAAAGAGGAGCGATCTTGTCCGGAGGACAGAAACAACGGCTGGCGATCGCACGAGCACTGCTACTGGATGCCCCGGTACTGATTCTCGATGAACCAACTTCTGCTCTGGATGCTCAAACGGAAACACTCCTGCTGGAAGCTTTAGAACACTTGATGCAGGGACGGACAGTCTTTATCATTGCCCATCGGCTCTCCACTATTCTCCGGGCAGATCGGATCGTAGTGCTAGAGCAGGGGAAAGTTGTAGAAACGGGAACGCACCAGGAGTTACTTGCTCGTTCTGGTCTCTACAAACATTTGCACTCGTTGCAGTTTACCGATCCGCAGCAGGAGGTCGTGTTATGAAACAGTGGTGGCTGCGACTGGCACGATACGCCCTGGTTCGTTGGCGCGGACTTGTGTTTGTGCTGCTGCTCATGCTCGTGAATGTAGGGCTGAATGTCCTCAAACCCTGGCCTTTAAAGTCGATCGTTGATTACGTCCTGGGCAACCAATCCCTCCCACATACCATTGTTTGGTTCAAAACCTTCAGTGGTGCTGAATCAGACATTCAGTTGCTCGGTTGGTTAGCCGGTTCCACAATTGTGCTATTTTTGACCAGTGAGGGTGTTCGTCTGCTCCAGGACTATGTGGGAGCAGGCGTAGGGAATCAGATGAGTTATGACTTAGGAGCGGCACTCTTCGATCGCCTGCAACATCTTTCCCTCAGGTTTCATAACCAACACCGGGCTGGAGACCTTGTCCGGCGAGTTATGACAGACAGCATTTGTATTCGGAATCTGGCCATGGGAGTTTTGCTACCCGTGCTCACTTCCCTGGTGAGCCTGGTAGCCATGTTTGCCGTGATGTGGCAAATCAATCGCCTACTTTCACTGCTCTCGCTGCTCGTTGCTCCTTTCATCGTATTACTCATTTGGGTTTTTAACCAGCCCATGATTGAGCGAACTTATCAGCATCAACAATTTGAAGGCGAGATTATGGCGCTTGGCGAGCAAACCTTGACAGCGCTACCCGTTATTCAAGCATTTGGTCGCGAAGCACATGAAGATGAGCGCTTTCGCTACCTATCTCAGCAAGCACTCCAAGCTTATTTACGTGCTATTCTTGCCCAGATGCAATTCAAAGTAGGGGTGAGTGGGGTAACCGCAGTCGGAACAGCAGCCATAATGCTAGTCAGCGGCTTCCTGGTTCTGGATGGGTCACTCTCGATAGGTTCTTTACTGGTCTTCCTTTCTTATCTTGCTTCCCTGTACGTGCCCATGGAAACTCTGGCTTATATGTCATCCGGTTTTGCAGCCGCTGCAGCTAGTTCTATGAGAGTGCTACAGGTGTTGGACACCAAGGATGAGGTGCAGGAGGTTCCCGGTGCCAGCCCCCTGCTCTTACAATCGGGGAGAGCGAGGGGATACGTATGCCTAGAGGGAGTTACCTTCGGCTACGAGCAAGGAAGACCCATACTCCAAGATGTTTCCTTCGAGGCACAGCCAGGAGAAACCATCGCGTTGATAGGAGAGACAGGAGTTGGTAAGAGTACCCTGGTTTCCCTCATTCCCCGTTTTTTCGATCCCTGGTCTGGACGAGTCCTCTTCGATGGGGTAGATATCCGCAGCGTACAACTGAAAAGTCTGCGCTCTCAGATTTCACTAGTTCTGCAGGAGCCATTTTTGCTGCCGCTAACCATCGCTGAGAACATTGCTTATGGCTGCACTAGTGCCAGCCGCGAAGCAATTATTGCCGCCGCCCAAGCTGCAAATGCAGATAATTTTATTCAACGATTACCCCAGGGTTATGATACGGTCATTGGCGAGCGCGGTGCTACCCTTTCCGGGGGAGAGAAGCAACGGTTAGCGATCGCCCGTGCTCTGCTTAAGGATGCTCCAGTACTGATTCTGGATGAACCCACCTCAGCCCTAGATGCTCAAACTGAGTTTCTGCTGCTAGAGGCATTAGAGCGACTGATGGCAGGACGGACTACGTTTATTATTGCCCATCGGCTCTCGACAGTGCAAAGAGCAGACCGGATCGTGGTGTTGGAACAAGGACGAGTTGTGGAAAGCGGAACCCATCAAACATTGCTTAACGCTCGCGGGCTTTACTATCGCCTGCACCAAATCCAGTCCGGGCGAGCGACAATTCATTCGGAATCGGCATAAACAGAGGAGAGAGAAGGTGAATGACTTAGGCAATCATCGATCGGAGTACAAGAACATTTCTGATTTCCCAGCCAATGTCCAAATTGGTTCAAATACACTTGTCATGGGCAATCTGGCGTTCAAGCGATTCCACAGCCATAGAGAACGGGGACTCATCATCGGCGATAACTGTACCATGGACGGCGTCCACTTCGATATTGGTCAGAACGGACAGGTGGAGATTGGCAACTACTGCTACTTTACAAATGCTGTACTCCTGTGCGAGTTAGAACTTCGCATTGGTAGCTACGTTGTCATTGGATGGAACGCAACACTGACTGATACAGACTTTCATCCCATTGCGCCTGCTGAGCGCATTGCTGATGCAATAGCGTGCTCACCTCTAGGGAAGACTTTACCGCGACCGGAAATCGTCAAGCGACCTGTAGTGATTGAGGACGGCGTCTGGATCGGACCGAACGCCACAATCTTAAAAGGAGTCCATATTGGAGCGGGTGCTCTTGTGGAGGCGGGTGCAATGGTAAGTCGAGATGTACCGCCACGCAGCCGAGTTATGGGTAACCCGGCGCAAATTATTGGGGAGGTCTAACGGCGATATGGTTTCTACGCGCACTCTCTCCTGGGATTGGTATCCTGGCACAATTCCAGAAAACGTCATTTTGGATGAAACTGCTTACGTTGAAACTACCTTTAGTTTTCATTTATACCGCAGTGAAGCACCAATAGGGGTAGAATACGGTCGCGGCGCTTCCTCCTATCTGGGAACGATGTTTGATGTTGGTCCCCGTGGGCGAGTCAGGTTGGGCAACTATGCGCTTGTCCACGGTGCCAGGATTATCTGTGATTCCCAAATCGAGATCGGCGATTATGCCCTCATCTCTTGGAATGTTGTTCTTATGGACACCTATCGGTTACCGTTTGACCCAACAGAGCGGCAGCGCGAACTAGAACTTCTGCCATTTCGTTCGCCCCGACACATTGATACAACGGTACCAGCTCAACCGATCTTCATCGGATGTAACGTTTGGATCGGTTTTGATGCAAGCGTACTACCGGGCGTCACAATCGGAGAGGGCGCGATTGTCGGAGCACGGTCTGTTGTCACTCAGGATGTCCCACCGTATACCATTGTGGCTGGCAATCCTGCCCGTATCATTCGTCAGTTAGATGCAGGAGGCATTGACCGTGAAGCATGAACGCCCCAGTAAGGGAAAAATCATAGTTTTTGGTATTTTATTTTGGTATCCCCTTGCAGGAGTGACTTACCAGTTCCTCCACTACTTGCTAGGTCTTCGTCGCCTGGGGTATGACGCTTATTATATAGAAGATTCATGGCGTTGGATTTACAATCCCCGTATCAACGACCTTTCTCCAGATGCGATTGAGAATATCCAGCAGATTGCCCCCATTTTGGAGGCGTATGGCTTTAAGGATTGCTGGGCATTTCGCGACTATCTGGGGGGTGAATGTTATGGGATGACTGAATCCCAAATTTTGCAATTATATAAGGAAGCAGACGCCTTTTTGAACGTCACGGGTGACCAGGAAATCCGCGACGAACATTTGGCTTGCCACCGCCGTATCTACGTGGAATCCGATCCGATTGCCTCTCAGATTCGGGTTGCTCAGGACGACAAAAAACTCATTGCTCATCTGTCCGCCCATGATACCCATTTCAGTTTTGGGGAAAATCTGGGAGCACCAGACTGTGGTGTTCCTGTCGGTCAGTTTCAGTGGTTACCTACCCGTCAACCCGTTATGCTGGATCTGTGGGAAACCTCAAATCCCCCACCAGGCATTGCTTACAACACCATCGCTACTTGGAATAATAAGGGAAAGGACATTACTTATCAAGGCAAAACTTACTACTGGCGCAAGGCGCGTGAATTAGAAAAATTTCTGGATCTTCCCCAGAAACGTCCGTTGCGATTTGAAATGGCTACGAATGTGAGTGAGGATGAAAGAGAGAACGTGCGATGCCTGCTTCAGAAGCATGGTTGGAGTCAGGTAGACGCAGTGGAACTCTCTCAAGATATGAATAATTATCGCGGTTATATCCAGCGATCGCGTGGGGAGTTCACGGTGGCAAAGGAGCAATATACGCGCCTTTTAAGCGGCTGGTTTAGCGATCGCTCTGCTTGCTATCTAGCTGCTGGTCGTCCTGTGATTACTCAAGAAACAGGATTCAGCAAGTATCTGCCAACGGGTAAAGGGCTTTTTGCTTTTAACACTATGGAGGATATTCTGACGGCGCTTGACACCATCGAAAGCGACTACAAAGGCAATTGCCAAGCAGCTCGCGAAATTGCCTCGGAGTACTTTGCTGCAGAGAAGGTGATTGGCAGTCTTATGGAGCGAGCGGGGTTATAAGCATGGCACGCATTGTTGTTTGCGGATATACGATCCGACATCCATTGGCAGGTAATATTTTGGCCTACTTCCACTATTTGTTAGGGCTACATTATTTGGGACATGAAGTCGTATACCTGGAGGAAAGCGGCTGGTCTCAATCCTGCTATAACCCGATAAACCGCGATTACAGTGACGATCCACTCTTTGGTCTTCATGCAGTGCAGACACTCATAAACACCTATGGCATGAATGCAACTGCGTGCTACGTCAATCGAGAGACAAGAACCGTCTACGGAGCAGACTGGCTGGAGGTAGAGCAGAGACTCAAGACGGCAGATCTGCTATTGAATATCGGTGGAGTTTGCTGGCTACCTGAATTCCTGCTCTGTCAGCACCGGGTACTTATCGACATGGACCCATTCTTTACCCAAATAGGGCAGTTTGCTGCTGAGGGTCGCAATGACTACCACGCCTACTTTAGTTATGGCGCTAATATCGGACAAAGCTATTGCGGTATTCCGAGTGATGGTATAAAATGGCTCCCTACTGTACCGCCTGTGGTGCCGGAAATCTGGAGCAGCCCGGTACTTGTTCCAGGACAGGGTGGAGAAGAGCAGGAAAACGCACCATTTACTACCATTGCCAATTGGAGTGCTTATGGTAAAATTATATACAAAGGCGAAAGTTACGGACAGAAAGATGAGGAATTCATGCGCCTGCTGGAACTCCCAAGCTACTGTACGCAGCAACTCGAACTCGCTCTTTCGGGCAAGGATAAAGAAATAGCAGAGATTGCAAAGTCTCTACAGACAGCAGGCTGGTTAGTTCGAGATGCCGGCGAAATTAGCGCTAACTTATCAACTTACAGTACCTACATTACTGGCTCTCGGGGAGAATTTAGCGTTGCCAAACACGCTTATGTCAAAACTCGCAGCGGTTGGTTTAGCGATCGCAGTGTTTGCTATCTCGCTGCCGGTCGCCCGGTCATCTTACAAGATACCGGATTTAGTGACTGGTTGCGGACGGGTGACGGCGTGTTGGCTTTTTCCTCCTTAAAGGAAGCAGTCGATTGCATAGAGCGCGTCAATGCGGATTATCCGGCGCATTGCTTGGCAGCAAGGGAAATAGCCGAGCAAACCTTTAGTTACAAAGTGGTGCTACCTCGACTATTAGAGACGGCAATTCATGCTCGAAACGAGTTAAGGAGGGTTGAGGTAAGATGAACGTCATTTTCGCGAGTGCTATCGGTCGTTTTCCTATAGGAGGCAATGCCTGGTCTGACCTACAATACCTTTTGGGTTTGCGATCGCTCGGGCACAATGTTTTTTATTTGGAAGAATGTGGTTCCGAATCGTGGGTTTACAACTGGGAGAGCGAGCAACTCACAACGGAATTGGATTATCCCACCAATTATGTCAAAAACTGTCTGGAACCGCTTGGTTTTGAAAACCAATGGATTTATCGGGCTGGCGATCGCTCGGTTGGGATGGAGGTTGACGCGTTTAGAGATATCTGTTCCCAAGCCGATTTAATGATTGTCCGTGGCTCACCCATTTCTCTCTGGAGAGAGGAATATAAGTTGCCGAAGCGCCGGATTTATATTGATGCCGATCCCGGTTTCACTCAGATTAACATTGCTTGCGGTCATAGGGAATTAATCAACACCATCGAACATTGCGATCGCCTCTTCACCATCGGGCAGCGCATTGGTGCTGGAGACTGTCTTATCCCCACAATCGGCAAGCATTGGTTGAAGACATTACCTCCAGTAGCATTGTCTTACTGGCCAGTGACTGAAAACGATAACTCTATCCACTTTAGTTCTATTATGCAGTGGCACAGTTATCGGGAAGTGGTCTACGAGGGAGTCACCTACGGCAATAAGGATAAAGAATTTCTCAAGTTCATCGATCTACCGCAACTGACAAAACAACCGTTTCGGATTGCGTTAAGTGGCGGTTTTCCCAATGAGCTATCCCAGTACGGTTGGGAAGTCCTCCCCGGATGGATTGCGTCCTTTACACCAGACTCTTACCAGAAATTCGTTCAAGAATCCCGTGCTGAGTTTGGAGTCGCGAAACAGGGTTATGTTGCTACAAAGGGGGGTTGGTTTAGCGATCGCAGCGTATGTTACCTAGCCTCTGGCAAGCCCGTTCTAGTTCAAGATACAGGATTGAGAGATTGGCTGCCAATAGGAGAAGGGATTTTAACCTTTTGCGACCAAAAGGAGGCATTAAAAGGTACAGAAACCATAAATGCTGACTGTGAAAGACATCAGTATGCAGCAAGGCAGTTAGCAGAAGAATATTTTAACTCAGATAAAGTTCTGTCCTCACTGCTAGAAGCAGCCATGAATTAATCATCACGATTCAATTTAGGAATATCAATATGCCAACAGTCACCATTGGATTTTTTCCTCGAGAACAGTTCTCATTAGCTGCGGAATCGTTGCAGCGAATTTTTGACTGCACGCATATTCCTTTTAATTTAATCGTAATAGACTGCAACACGCCTGAGGTCTACTGGAAGCAAATAGAACAGGTGCTTGCAGGGCGTAGCAATGTCAAAGTCATTTCTAAAGATTATTATTTGATGCCCAATCAATCAAGAAATCTGGTGCTTCAGGAATCTAATTCTAATGATGATTTCTTGTGTTTCATCGAGAATGATGTTCTCGTAGAAGAGGATTGGCTATCTTATCTCATCCAGGCTTGCGAAGAACATCCAGCTGATGTGGCAATTCCCCGTATTATCGAAGGTCGTTTGGGTGCAACTAAAATTCACTGGGACCCAAACTTAGGTCAAGTCCGTTCAGTAGAAACGACAGATGGGGTCGAGTTAGAAATTTTGCCACCTACAGGCGATCTACAACTCGATCGAGGTTCCCATCGCCGAACAATAGAGTTATCTGGAGAAGTTCATTGTCAACTTTACCGTCGAAGTGTTTTCGAGCGAGTCAATCCTTTTGATGATGTCGTCTATTTAGACTGGATTGATTCTACCATGGCTTTGTATAAAGCTAACATCTCAGTGGTGTTTGAACCGAAGTCTGTGGTTCATTTCTGGCATCCTTTTCCTCCAGAACGCGATGACCTAGATTATTTCTTTAAAAGATGGGATCTTCAACAAGCAGCAAATGAGTTAGAGCAGATTCAAAAAAAGTGGAATCTGGCTCAAATGACAGCGGATTTATTTTTCGTTGAAGAGCGAAATCGCATTGCTCGTATGTATGATTTGAGGGAGGAACTGAAGGCTCTGTTCTCACCACAGGAATCTTTCATTTTAGTTGATGAGAGTTGTCTGTATGGCAACAAAATCATCAAAGACTTTCAGACTATCCCCTTTACCGAACGCAACGGACAGTATTGGGGAGTTCCAACAGATGACAATATGGCGATTCGAGAATTTGAGCGATTGTACCAAACTGGCGTCTGTGCAATTGTCTTCCTATGGACTGCTTTTTGGTGGTTGGAGCACTTTACGGGATTTCATGACTATTTGCGTCAAAAGTTTCCTTACTTATTAAAAAATGATTGTGTAATTGTGTTTGGCTTACGGTAAAAGGAAAAGTATATGCAAAAAACTTTAGCCAGTATCATCATTACCAATTATAACTATGGACGTTTTCTAACCGAGGCAATTGAAAGTGCCCTAAATCAAAGATATCAGCCTACAGAAGTCATCGTGGTTGATGATGGTTCAACCGATAACTCGCAAGAAATCATTGCCAGTTATGGAGAAAAAATTATTCCCATCTTAAAAGATAACGGTGGACAAGCATCTGCATTTAATGCGGGTTTTGCTATGAGTCGTGGTGAGGTTATATGCTTTTTAGATTCAGATGACGTTTTGCTACCAAGTGGTATTGAAAGAGCAGTTCAAATATTGCGCGATGACCCACACGCAGTTAAAGTTCATTGGCCTTTGCGTGTCATTGATGTTGATAGCAACTTACTAGAAAAAATTGATTGTAAAGATATTTTGCCAGAAGGAAATTTGTACAACGAGCAGCTTAAATATGGTATCGAAGGTCATATTTTTCCACCTACCAGTGGTAACGTTTGGTTACGCAGGTATTTAGAGAAAATTTTACCTATGCCTGAGGATAACTATCGATTAAACGCAGAATCATACCTCGGCTTTTTAGCTCCTTTTTCTGGCAGTATAAAACGCATTAATGACTATCAGTCACTATACCGCATTCACGGTCGTAATGGCACAAATAAGCGGACTTATAGCTGGCGACTTAACCACTATTCTTATGAAGAGAAAGTTCTAAGAGAATATTTACAGAAACACGGCGTTAAAGTTAATGGTGCATTTGAATATAGGGAAGATTCTTGCCACAACTATCTTCAGGGTATGGTCAAGTTAGGGAAAGAGTTAGGAGCTTTGATTGCACAAGGGCAAAATTATATTTTAGTTGACATGGATGAATTGGGTCATCATCAACTACTTGAAAATTGCCAAGCGATTCCTTTTCTAGAAAAAGAGGGTGTGTATTGGGGACCTCCTAATGACGATACTATAGCAATTCAGGAATTTGAGCGACTGCATCGTGAAGGCGCAAGTTTCATCGTGTTTGCATGGCCAGCTTTTTGGTGGTTTGACTACTATGCTAAATTTGCTAGCTATTTGCGTAGCAAGTTTCGCTGTGTTTTGGATTCCGAGCGCTTGGTTGTGTTTGATTTGCGGTTAGCCGCTTGATACTATCTGGGCGTTATTAAAAAAGAGAGGTGAGTAAAAACAAAATGATACCTAAAACCAAAGTTACCATAGCAATTCCAACCTACAATCGCTCGAAATTACTCAAAATTAGCCTTGAAAGCGCACTAGCACAGGACTATCCTGATTTTCAAGTTCTTGTATTAGATAATGCTTCTAGCGATGATACGGAAGCAGTTGTTCGCTCATTTGAAGATTCGCGGATCGCTTATGTACGTAATGAAAGCAACATTGGAATATTTGGCAATTGGCAGAGGACTGTTGAGCTAAACTCTAGCCCCTATCTGAGCATTTTGTCGGACGATGATGTACTGCTGCCCAACTTCATCCACGAATCTGTCCTAGCATTGGAAAACCATCCACAAGCTGGACTCTCAGCTGCCCAAGCCGAATTTATTAACATGAACGGTGTTACACTGCAAGTGGCAGGTACAGAACTTTCAGATAAGTTACCGGAAGGGCTAGTCTCCGGTATAGAGTTCATCCATCAAATTGTTGATGGGCGAAAATGGATTTTACGTACCTCAGCGGTTATGTTTCGCGCTGATGCACTAAGAGCAGTTGGCGGCTTTGACCTAACTCACACCAAGTACTTGCTAGATTTGAACTTATACTTGCGGATGGCAGCGCAATTCGATTTCGTCTTTATTGCTAAAGAACTGGCTCAAGTCCGATTCCATGTTGAACAGGATTCCCAGGTTAGCTTTCACTCCCCTGGCGGAATAGGAGCGCTGGCTGTGATGGCAGAGCGTACTGATGCGATCGCTTATCTGCTACAGTCACCTCATGCAGAAAAAGCATCCTACCGTCAATGGTTGTCGGAGCGCCTGTTGAACATTAGTATGCGCCGCAGTGAGTTTACATCTGGGCTTGTACCCGAACTTAATGTGAGTTGGTCGGAACGACTGCGAATTGCCCTTCAGGAAATCACAGCCGTGATTCCTAGAGGGAAGCGTTTTATTTTGGTTGATGAAAATCAATGGAGTACAAATATTTTACCAGAATTTGTTGCTCTTCCCTTCCTCGAACATGAGGGTCAGTACTGGGGATACCCAACTGATGACCAAACTGCTATTCGGGAAGTGGAACGAATGCGTCAAGAAGGTGCAAGCTACATGGTCATTGGTTGGCCAGCCTTTTGGTGGCTTGATTACTACTCTCAACTGAGAAATTATCTCAGTTCAAATTTTCGTTGTGTTTTGCACAACAGTCGCCTTATGGTGTTCGACCTGGTAGGGAGTAGGGAGTAGGGATATTTCTTTTTCATGTGTGGTTGTGGGTGGGATTTTCTCATGATGATCTGACATTAATGTGAAGTGAGCGTCTTAGGCTGCACTCGCTTTTAGTGAACTGCAAAGAGACTGGATGAAGCGATGGCGATTTGGCATAAGGAAAAAAATCAATTTAAAACCGGAGTTCAATGGCTAGTTTGGCCATTGGCTCTGGCTTTTGTCGGTGTCAGTGGCTGGCTGACTTATTTCCTAGTTATGAATCAACCTCCGGAGCCAGTGGCAGTACGCTTGCTCACTGTGAAGCGAGGCAATGTTGAAACCACAGTCACAGAGAGTGGTACTGTTGAACTGCGCGAACAACGGGTTCTCAAGTCGCCAACAGAGGGTGCTGTGGAGCGGGTACTGGTCAAGCCTGGGGAGAACGTCAGGGCTGGTCAAGTCCTACTCACCCTGCGCTACCCCGAGCGAAAAATTGCTCTTGCCAAGCAACAGTTGCAGATTGAGCAAGAGAAACTTAAGCTAGTACGCGGCCAGCAGAAAATTATTGAGTCTCAGGAGAAGCTAATAGCTGAGGAACGGGAACTCCAGAAACTGACTCCCTTGATGAAAGAAGGAGCGATCGCAAGACAACTCTTCCTAACGCAGGAAGACAAAGTCCGGGAAGCTCGGGCTAACCTGCGAGATGCTCAACAAGAAGCTGGTGAAATCAAGTTTGAACTACAGAGTCTGAAGTTGGATCGCCAAGTGATTCAGCAGCAACTCCAAGACGCTACTGTGACTGCACCATTGAATGGCATAGTTCTGGGTGTTAATGTCAAGGACGGTGATGGGGTTGAGTTACGTACTAACCTGCTCACCCTGGGTGACCCCAAGCAAGTACGGGTAAAGCTCCAGCTTTCTACCCTCAACGCTAGTCGAGTTCGAGTCAATCAAGTGACCCGTGTCACTGCTATAGGACCTAATCCACAAACATTCACGGGATACGTACAAAGCTTGTATCCTCAAGCACTTACACCTGAAGAACTACAGAAACAGGAGGGCGGCAGTCAAAATCAACAATCCACTCAAGCAACAGTACCTGCAATAGTGCAGCTTGATACACCGACTCGAACTCTGCTCCCTGGTAGCCGGGTGAATGTTGAGATTGTTTTAGAGCAACGACAAAACGTAGTTGTTTTAGACACAACAGCTATTCAACGTTCTGACACGTATCCCTTTGTCTGGGTTCGGGATAGTCAAAATAAAGCCCAAAAACGAACCATTAATCTTGGATTAGAGGGCTTAGTGACCATAGAAGTCTCCTCTGGTTTGCGTGCTGGCGAACAGGTCATAGTGCCACCCCCCCAGTCACAATTAAAGCCAGGAACACCAGTCAAGGAATAGGCAGGGGGCAGGGTACAGGGTGCAGGGGGAAAGAGGATTTCACGCTTTTGCACAGATCTCCTTTTTGATAACTAAATTAACCGGATTTGATGTCAAAACTTGAAGTAAAGCGATTGTTATGGGTCTTTCACCTTTAGACTTACTGGATATTACCTTTCGCTCCTTAGGTAGTAACCCTTTGCGTTCTACACTGACAACTCTAGGGGTGTTTATGGGTGTGGCTGCTGTCAGCGCTACACTTCAAGTCGGCAACATCAGTCGGGCTGTCATTGCTCGGGAACTGGCAAAGCGAGGCGCACCGCAGGTGTCAGTATACCCCAATAGGGATGGTGGTCGTACTACCCAACTCAAGTTGGAAGACATGGAATTCTTACGCGAGCGGATGGTGGGCTTGCGGGCGATCGGTTCTTTGAATTGGGCTGGTCTTACGCCAACTATATTTCAGGACAAGGAGTTCGCTCCGCCCATGTCACCTGTTTCTCAAGATTTTTTGCTGACTTCAGGAAAAGCATTAGTGTCGGGGCGATTCTTCACGGCTAAAGATTTTGCTAGCTATCGTCCCGTGGCTGTCATCGATCAACTGCTGGCAGAACAACTTTTCGGCGAGCAAACAGCTCTAGGTAAGATGATTTATGCTGGAAACAGACCTTATATCGTTGTGGGAGTGGTGACTACCAATCTAGATGTAAATGCACCCCCTACAGGTCAACTTTATATACCGATGTCTGTTTACAATGCCTTGACCGGTAGCCGCGACATTGGTAGCATCCAAATGCGTCCCTATAAACTTGAAGACGTAGAAGATTTGAGTCAACAAGCTAAAGAACTGCTACAGAAGCGATTCCCCGGTCAAAAATTTAAGTTTTGGAACAATGTTTCAGATATCCTACAGCAGCAGCAAACTCTTGAGATGGCGTCCAAAGGGCTGACTGTTGTGGGTGCGATCGCATTGCTAGTTGGCGGTGTTGGAATTGCGAATATTATGATTGCCTCGGTGACGGAACGAACCACTGAAATTGGTTTGAGACGAGCTTTGGGAGCAACCCAGCAAGAAATCATGCTGCAGTTTATTTTGGAAGCTGCGCTTTTGAGTCTTATAGGAGGAACAGTAGGTCTTGGGGCGGTGCATGGATTGACGATCGTGGTTACCAACACCTTTAACTTGCCCTATCAGTTTGACAACAAGATTGCAGCACTGGCATTGGGATCGGCACTACTAGTAGGAGTAGGAGCAGGTTTGCCCCCTGCGTTGCGAGCCAGCCATCTCGATCCAGTCAAAGCCCTACGCTCAGAGTAATCGCTTTCACGCGCAACTAGCAGATCCCAAAGCCTCTTGATTGGAGCTAATATCGTAAATCCTAAGCTACTCTGGAATCATGTCTTTTAAAAAGAGGTAGTGATGAAATACAAAGTAGCACTTTACCGTTCAGAAGAGGGTTTCAGCATTTCTGTACCAGCACTCCCTGGTTGTTGGTCTGAAGGAGATACCGAAGAAGAAGCATTGGCGAATATTCAGGATGCAATCCGAGAATATTTAGCAGCCCTTGAAGATCGATTGCATGAGGGAGAAATTCGTGAAATTGAGTTCCAGGTGTAAGCTGTGCCTCGACTTCCAGGTGTGAATCATTTAGATGCAGTTCGAGTTTTGGAAAAGGTAGGATTTCAAATTATTCGTCAGGGAAAGCATATCATCATGAGTGATGGCATCCGTCAAGTAGTGATTCCAAGAAATAATCCAATTAAAGCATTTACAATGGGTGGAATTGCTCGGGATGCGGGTTTGACAGTTGAGGAGTTTCGCAAGCTTTTATAAAAACAAAAAAGAGGTCTTCTTGACCTCTTGACAACTCCCTACAAATCGTTTTAGTTGAAAGGAATTACAGCAAACCAGTGTTGGTACCTTGCTTACCAGTAGCGAGTTCAACCTTAACGATTTTGCCACCCATTTTTTGAATTCTTTGCTGTTCGCGGAACCAGTTTTCGTAGGGAACTAACTTTGTGAAGTAGGTGTTTTGCAGTTCGCGCTGAGTGCGAATTCGGGTTTGGCTAGGTACGCAAGCAGTAATTTTAAATGTCCGTGACATTGTCTTCGATCTCCTGTAGTGAACGTGGAAACTTTTTTATCTCAAAAATTCTGTAAAGTGCAAATTCTTCTCTAATCACTCAAAGGCTGGAAATCAGGCGTCAATACTAGACCGCTAGCACTTAGCACTAGGAAAAGCCACAAACGTTCTAGCACTCACGATTGATTTCCAGTCTTTAAAGTTGCCGCACCTAAATTCTTAAGCGCAAACTGTTTCCTAGCTTAAGCCAGAGGAAATATAGTCTAAGTAAACACCCATTTCCTTACCAGCATCAGGACCTACCAAACTAGCAGTCACTTCCTTGATTGCTTGGATAGCTTGTACGGTAGCACCAACAGGTACACCCAAGGAGTTGTAGGTTTCTTTCAAACCGTTGAGTACGCGCTCATCTAGGATAGATGGGTCGCCAGCCAACATAGCGTAGGTAGCATAGCGGAGGTAGTAATCCAAGTCGCGGATACAAGCAGCATAGCGACGTGTGGTGTACATGTTACCGCCGGGACGGGTGATATCAGAGTAAAGCAGGGACTTAGCCACAGCTTCTTTGATGATTGCGGATGCGTTAGCAGCAATGGTGGTAGCCGCACGTACACGCAGTTCACCAGTTCCAAAATAAGCTCTGAGTTTTTCTAAAGCAGCAGTGTCCAGATACTTACCTTGAACGTCTGCAGTATTAATGACAGAGGTAATTGCGTCTTGAGCCATGTTGTTAATTCCTTATGTCCAACTGTATTGCAATACTTCTTGTTTGAGTCGGGAAACAACTTCACCTACTGCAAAGCGCCAGCTAGGTAATCGAAGTAAGAGCTAGCTTCTGCTGCATCGTCAGAAGACAACAAAGTAGCAGCAGCGTTCTTGAGAGCGCGAATACCTTCAGAAACAGCTTCGATAGGAGTACCGAGAGACTTGTACATTTCACGGACGCCTACAACACCGATTTCTTCGATAGGTGTTACATCACCAGCTACAACACCGTAGGTAACTAGACGGAGGTAGTAATCTAGGTCGCGCAAGCAGGTTGCGGTCATTTCTTGACCGTAAGCATTGCCACCAGGAGAAACAACATCAGGGCGCTTTTGGAACAACTGATCGCCAGCTTGCTTAACAATACGCTCGCGGTTGTCTGTAATTACTTGAGCGATGCGAAGACGACGGTCACCACTGGTAACAAAGCTCTTGATCCGATCCAGTTCACCTGGGCTGAGATAACGAGCTTCTGCATCTGCATTCACGATGGACTTCGTGACAATACTCATTAATGGATTCCTCCAGAACTAATGAAACCAGAACTTTAGTTAAACTGGTGTGACTTTGACTTGGGTTGACAGAGTCGGCTTGTGTCTCAAGTCGTACACAAGCTTTCTGACTCATCTACCTTCCGGAATTATTTTCGGGCATTCTGTTGAGCAATTATGACTCTTCTTAATACTTTGTAATATTCTTTTTCATGTTTACTATTGCTGCTGCAATCTGAGCAAAATACTAAGAAATATTGCAATAGTAAACTGAGCCATAAGTTATTAGTCATTTTTTAACTAATTACTCATGACTTGGAAATTGGGCATTCGCCTCGTTCCCAGCCTGAGGCTGGGAATGCTCTCCAAGAGGTTCTGCCTCCTGCACTCAGCTAGAGGTAAGAGGCAGAGCCTCATAGTCTGTATTCCCAGCCTCAGGCTGGGAACAAGAGAGCGGTGGGACTTCTGCCTTTCCCTTAGCGCAAGTTAGACCGTCCTGTCAGCACAGCAGGAGACAAGCTAGACCAAGATTGCTTCACTAGGTCAGCTGCTGCCTTCACACTGCCCAGGTAGTTACCTGCAGGTAGGGATGGATAGCGTGGGTAAGGTACTACGTCCTCACCAAAGAACCGAGAGTACTCAGCACTATTGACGATCGCCTCTACAGCAGCTTTCAAACCACCATCAGCCAGCAGTTTGTTGTACTGACGAATTTCCGCTTGGGTTGCTGGTGCGCGTCCCAAAATGTGACGGAAGAGGAACTCAATAACTTTGGTGTTGGGATAGGGGGTGTAGAAGCGCTTGCGATAAATTTCCGAACTTGCCAGTTCGCGCACGAACTCTCGTACAGAAATTTCACCATTCCGCAATCGGCTTTCCAAGTCAGTCCGGCGGAAGTAAACGGGAATTTGACCGCTAAACACATCCATTACCTGAACGTAAATGGCGTTGATAACCTGTTGTATTTCCGCTTGGGTTGTGCCCGGTGTAAATCGGTAAATGCGTGCTGGCTTGCGGCGAGTTGTACCGACACCAACTTCCACAGACTGTCCGCGTCCATCGTTAAAGGAGCGACCTAGTTCAATAAACAGTGGCTTGCTCTTATCGATTTCACGAGCTTTCGCTGCCAAATCTGCGATCGCTTTCGCTAAAATCGGTGTCTTGTCGCTACTGATACGGGGTTGTACTGGTTCAAAGCTGGGGACAACGATATCCTTAGTTTGCTTGGTTAACTGGTTGTACAACTTCTGGGTATTCGGGAAGTTAGCTGCAGGGAAAGTTGTGAAGCGGTTGTATGGTACTGTATCCTCACCAAAAGCTTGCACGTATTCCTGAGAATTCACCAACGCCGCAATGAATGCACGCAAACCTTGAGTTGCCAGGATTTGGTTGTAGTTGCGAATTTCTGCTTGGTCAAGCGGTGCTCTTCCCAGGAAATGCTTGGTTCCCAGTTCAATCACCTTAGTATTGGGGTAAGGAGTATAGAACTCTTTCAGGTAAAGATTAGAATTCCCCAAACCTTCAATAAATTCCTTAACAGAAATTTCTCCGTTACCCAACTTGCTTTCCAAAGCCGAGAATTCATTTTGGGCGATGTAAGGTTCAATATTGCGCTCGAAAACCTGGCGATATGCCGCACCGATTAGAGTTTCCACAGCCACTTTATCGTTAGTGCCCGCCACCAACTTAAAGACTTTCGTTTGCTCGCGCTTCTTGGTAACACCTTGGTTAATACGGAACTGAATATCTGGTTCTGTCCGCAATTGTTTAACAGCACCTAGTTCCACAAAGCGTGGAGTTTCTTTCTTGTCAACCCTTACACCGATATCCTCGCCAATGCTACCTACACGCAGTTTCCTTAAAGAGACACCGTTAGGAGTCAGATAACGTTCGTAAGGAACAGTATCTTCACCAAATGCCGAGCTATACTCTTCGCTATCGATAATGGCATCAACGACAGCATAGAAACCTTTCTTTGAGGCAATATCAAAGTACTTGTTATTTTCCTGACGACCGTAAGTAGGACGACCTAACAAGCGACGGTGGATGTATTCAATCGCCTTACACACGTAGAGCGAAGTCCAGTACATCTTCCGGAACAAGTCCGACTTAGCCAAAGCACGAACAAATTCGCGCACGGAAATTTCACCGTTTTCCAGCTTAATTTCCGATACTTTCAGACGCTGACCTTCGTAAACATCGCGACCGAACACTTGCAGGTACGCACCGCGAATCACCGCTTGAGTAGAGCTTTCCGAGAACTTAACACTCGTTCCCGTGGGTGCTTTCTTACCTCTTGTACCGGGTAGCTGATCCAAACGGAATACTTTGGGTCCCAGACTACCAGGGAATTGACCTCTTGCTCTCGGATTGCTGTTTTGGTTGTTGATACCAGGCCCTTGGTGAATCAAGATGCGTTTGGTATCCTTACCAAAAGGAGCAGGACGGTTGCTTGGGTTCCGAGTCTCTTTCGGGAAGATTGCCCCAAACTGAATTTCTAATGGGTCGTTACCAGAACCGTATGGATGCTGGTCAGGTAATGGTTGCTCGTAGTCAGCAAACAGTGTAATGAACTGAGGAACTTTGCGGAATGGTGCGCTGTAGTTAAACAGGTCTTGCTGCGGTCCCCAGTTGCGACACTCTTGAGCTTCTTGACCCAGTCCCCGGATATAGGGTACTGTTTCCTCACCAAAGTAATCGCTATATTCCTGAGAATCTACCAAAGCATCGATCAGCGCTGATAGACCGCCTCTAGAAACAATATCAAAGTACTTTTGTACTTCTTCGCGGCTACTTGGTCCTCGTCCTAAAAAGTGACGGAAAGCAAGTTCTAGGGCGCGGCTGTTAATAAAGGGGAGGAAAAACTGTTTTTGATAAAGTGGAGATTTTCCAAGGCGGCGGACAAACTCTTTCATTGAGATGGTGCCATTTCTTACCTGAGATTCCAGGTAAGAAATGGACTGACCGTAAGCACGAGTAATATCACGCTCAAAAATTTGCCGATAAGCCGCTTTCACAACTTCGGTTTTTTCTGCGGCTGACAATCCGGGCTTCATCACAAACTTAGGACGCCGTTCTGCCGCATTAAAGTAAATTTGTGGTAGTTCCAGACCCTGCTGGTCACCCGAAGGACGTTGGCGCAACTTATTGGAAGGGCTGGGTGCTTTGAATTCCGTAATCAAAACATCCATGTACTGAGACACAATCTCTGTAGCTGCTGGATCTTTACGGAAATAAGAAAGCGCTGCGATTTTCATTTCCTGCAAAGCAACAATTGTTGCTTCACCAGAACAAGCGTTTTCAATAATTTCTCGCAAACCACGGGTATTGACAGCAATAATGTTGGGGTCACCAGCCACAATCGCATAAGTTGCGTAGCGCAAGAACCACGATAAGTCCCGCAAACTTTTCGCCATGTTTGCCGGACCGTAACGCGCAACGTTGATGGGTCGGAAACCCGGAGGAACTGGAGCACCGGGTGAGGAGTTAAAGATAGAGCGTAAGTTTTCTAAGAAACCACCACGAGATTCAACGTAAGTGACGGTTCCCAACTTCATGCTTTCTCTTACATCCCCAGATGCACCAACCGCCACCATCTCAGGTTCCCTTGGCTTTTCTAAGAAAGACATTGGCGAACCACCGACGAAAATCCGGTTGGCGGCGCGAGAGACGATAATCTCGGAATTGTCCGTGAGGGTCTGGGCGATTTCTAGACGCTTAACACCCGATGCAAAATAATTTGCTAGTTCATTAAGTTCCCCAGCACCCAGAAAGCGATCTTGCTGCTCTGCTTGGGAAATTGTTGATACAGCTAGGGTTTGATATAGTTGCGGACGCGCAACTGAGCTTCCACCACTTGCCTTAACACTCATCGGATTTGTAAAACTCCCATCATATTTTTTCTTGTGTTAAGTCTGGGTTGCTCTAGGCTTGACACGGGGGTGTTTTTATGCCTAAAGAATGCCGCCTTAAAGACTGCCAGAAAAAATTAACCCAGTCAGCTTTTAGATTAGAACGTTTTGCGTTTTATCAGGGGCTTTATTAAGAAGTATGTAGAAACTGTAGTTCTTTTGTATCAAACTATAAAGCAGTCACTCCAAGCTCTCTGAGAACTCGTTGAACTTTTGTAACAAAATATTGCAATTGTTGGGCGAGGGAGTAGGGAGTAGGGAGTAGGGAGTAGGGATAAGATAAAGAAATTACAAACTCTTCCCTAACCCCTAACCCCTAACCC
>NZ_WJFC01000121.1 GCF_009725235.1 Scytonema sp. UIC 10036 | reverse complement strand
CGGCTGATAGATTCAGCAGTGGTGCTACCGTTAGTTGAACTGGCAATAACTTCACCGCTATCGATGATCCCATTGCTGTTAGCATCCCGAATCAACTGTACGTCAGCATCAGCTACTAGACCATTGAGGGCAAGATTGAAACTGCTCTTCGTGCCGAGGCTAAAACGGTAGTAGTCATCAGTATCAGATGAACCCACCCAATCACTGTAGGTGCTAGCTACTGAATCTAGGTTAATCTGACGTGCGCTGTTGAGGTTGTTTCCAGCAAAGTCATTGATTGTCGCAAAGACGCTCAAGTTGTAGTTGGTATTAGCACCATTAAAGGGATAGACCCGAGTGTAGTAAGTGCCTGCATCCAGAGTACGGCTGATAGATTCAGCAGTGGTGCTACCGTTAGTTGAACTGGCAATAACTTCACCGCTATCGATGATCCCATTGCTGTTAGCATCCCGAATCAACTGTACGTCAGCATCAGCTACTAGACCATTGAGGGCAAGATTGAAACTGCTACTATTGCTGAGACTGAAGCGGTAGAAATCGTCGAGATCGGACGAACCTACCCAATCTGTGAATGTTTGTGTGGTAGGAGTGATATTGAACTCCCTAGCTGACAATAATGTGTTACCTGCTCCATCAATAGTCATAAATATTCCTTTTTCTAAATATAGGTGTATCTGACTCTCAAGAAAGTGAAAATAACTTTCTTGAGTTGGATTTTTACGGCTCTCTCGAATCAATGAAATACTCTGAGTCTGACTGATATTAAAAAGTAGTATCTTCTCAGGGGACAACTCTTCAGGCAAAACAAAATTTGCGGTTCTCTAACATTAGAACCGCTACTCAACAACCCATAAGATGATTTGTTGCAGTCGGGAGAGCGCTCCAGGTTCAGGATATTTTTACAGAGCTTCGCCCATATTACCAGGGCAGCAACAACAATATTCTCTCAAATGTCGGGCAGTCACTCTCAAGAGAAGTTGGCTCAAGAGCTATCAGAAATCTTTCAAGAAATAGCAGAATGGGTAGATGCATAAGTATTTAATGCAATGCGCGACTGTGTGCGACTGCAAGGGAAGTCAAAGAATGTTTTTAGCTTGATAATCAATTCTTGGCTGTTTTTTCTTTTTGGTAAATCCCCAAATTTACTGAATTGATAAAATCCGTAGAAGATGGAATTCTTGATGAAGATTTCTTGGAACTTTATAAAGTCAATTTAAAGGAGATAGTCATGAAAGAAGTTGAATAAAAAAAACATATTGATACAGATCTCACCTCGTAATTGCCGGAAATTACACCCCGTCAGGTCTCAATACTTTCAGGGCACGGTACCCAGATGCTTAGAGAAATGAGGCATTACACATCTGGGTACCCAACCAGCCAAGTTAAACGTGTACCCAGGTAGCGCTATGATGCTCTTAACATAAGGAGGGGGAGATTATGCCAATCATCTCTCTAAGCTCATTTAAAGGAGGAGTGGCGAAAACCACTTCGGCTATCTGCCTTGCCTCACTGTTTTGTGAGGACGGGGCAACTTTGGTTATCGACGCTGACCCCAACCGTTCGGCTACTACTTGGGCAAGACCGGGGGGACTGCCGTTTCAGGTGTGTGGGGAAAAGGAAGCGGCCAAACTCATGCGTCAGCAGAAGTTCGAGTTCATCATCTTTGACACACCAGCCCGACCCAATGATGTAGAAGTTGAGGAATTGGCGAGGGGTTGCGATTTGCTGGTTGTCCCAACTCCACCAGACCTACTGAGCATGGACGCAATGGCACTCATGGCTAAGTCCTTGCCAGAGGATACCAATTGGCGGGTATTGCTGACTATGGTGCCACCACCGCCACAAAAGGACGGAATTGAAGCGATGGAAGCACTATTGGCTCAGGGGTATCCAGTATTAAGCCGGGGGATTCGGTTTTACAAAGCATATAAGGATGCAGTAACGTTGGGAGTTCCCGTTTATAAAGTTCGAGGAGGGAAGGTGGCATGGCGGGATTGGACAGAGGTAAAAAACGAAGTGGTTCGGGCAATCCAAGAGTAAGCCGATTTAGTGAAGTCTTGGGGGCGGCACATGATAGCGCCCAAAAACCTGGGTACCCAGAAAGCCAGCAACCCTCACAACCAGCAACTCAATCATCCGAGTCAACACCTGCACTTGAAAATGTTCCTCAACCTGGGTACCCAGAAACTCAACCATCTAAGCAGTCAGTCACCCAACCATCCCAAGTGCTTGAAAGCAGTCCTCAACTTGGGTACCCAGAAACTCAACCATCTAAGCAGTCAAAAGAGAAATTAGCCAAGCGCGAGAATCCGGACTACACCCAAACCACTTTTCGCATTCCCAAGAAATTAAGCAGGCAAATCAACCGAGCGCTAATGGATTTGGCGGATGAGGGGGTAGAGATAGACAGAAGCGATTTGCTAGAAGAATTGGCTGGTGCATTTATCCGAAAAGCGGATGAAGTCGGAGTAGTAGAAGCGTTGGAACAATTCAAAAACCTGGGAACCCAGATGGATGAGTAGTTGAGTTGTGAGTGGGGAGTGCGATGGCTCAGAAAGCGCCCGCCTTCAAGCGTTCGCTCGTGCCAAGTACGTGACAGTTCGTGCGATCGCAACTAAAGCAGCTCATATGCGATCGCGTTCTTGAGCGCTGGCGCGTGGCAAAGCGGGCAGAATATCCAAAGAGCGCATCGCCCTGGCGCTTGATGAGTTTATTAAGGAATTGGGAGTTTAGTTACCATAACGTTATCGTAACTAAAGAGGGCGAAGATTAAGGCAACTTATAAGTTAGCTTTTTATCAAGGGAGATGAAAGTAATTGGAAGAAGTCAAAAATCATGATCTTTTCGATTTCATGTTACAAATCAGCCAAGAAATGTCCTTGGAGTATGAGCGTATTCAAAAACGGGCTACTGAAGATCCTGGCACTGCCGGAGATCAAGGAGAAGAGAACTGGGCAGAGTTATTGAGGGATTGGTTGCCACCTACTTATCAAGTTGTGACGAAGGGTAGAATTATAAGTCAGGATGGGAAAACAAGTCCTCAAGTTGATGTAATCGTACTAAAGTCATTCTATCCCAAGAAGCTACTCAACAAAAAACTTTATCTTGCAGCAGGTGTAGCTGCTGCTTTTGAATGCAAAGTTACTTTAAAGGCTGCTCATATTACTGAAGCGTTAGAAAATTGTATTGCAATAAAGTCATTGTTTACGCCAAGAAAAGGTTCTCCCTTTAAAGACCTAAATACTCCAATAATATATGGGCTATTAGCACATTCTCATTCTTGGAAGGGAGATAGGTCAACACCAGTGGAAAATATTGCGAATAAGCTTATTGAAGAAGATCGCAGGCTAGTTGATCATCCCAGAAAAATGATTGACCTACTTTGTGTAGCCGATCTAGGGTCGTGGGCTTCATCACAACATACTCTTTTGTTAAAGAAATGTTTCAGCCCAGACCTTGCGTTAAAGAAATCTGGACGTTTGCTTGCAGCTACCACTGCATATATAGGACATACAAATAACTTTGAGAGTCAAGTAGCTCACTTTAAACCAGTAGGTGCTTTGATCTTTTACTTGTTTGAGAAACTGGCACGGGAGAATGAAGAGTGCCGCGGCCTTGCTGATTATTATCAAATGACTAATATTAGTGGTGCTGGCAGTGGTCGTATTAGAGAATGGTACAGCAATATTTTTTCTGATGAAACTAAAGAAAAACTCGATAGAAACATAATGGGTCTTGAGAGAAGTATTCTGTCAAACTGTGAACCTTGGTCTGAGTGGAGTGTGCAAATAGAGCCTTGAGCTTATAAAAACTGCTGTTACTTAAAGGAAATGTTTGCCGCAGTGGCAAGCTTTTACTTTAATTAATTGCGGCTTCTTGATACTTTCAACAGTATCTAGTAGTCTATGTGACGAAAACTGCTGTAACTTTGACGGAATTCTCAACTAGTAAGTATAATTATTTACAATGCTATCAATGGACAAACGGCTTACTTTTAGTTCAATTCTGAACTAACGGCAGAATTTTACTTTAAATAGTGGGATAAGATACTGTCAGTTGAAGTTGCGATCGCAACCAGAATCATTCGGTTTTAACTAAAATCTTGCCATTAGTTCAAAACTAAAGTAAAAGCTTGCCCTTTGTCAGTCAACTCTTTCTAACCAAAAATGTTGAGAGTGACGGAATTTGAACACAATAAGAGTGGATTCCGTCTCAGGAATCAGCGTAGTTACTGTCTAAGTATAGAATTTCTGGACTCAATTTAAAGTAAAAGCTTGCCAGTGCGGCAAACATTTTCTTTAAGTCACAACTGCCACTTTATCTTTTAAGTAACATTTGGTCACGTTATGGTTCAAATCACAGTCAGAAATTTGATATTAAGATTTGCGCTTTTTCCCAACACGAGCTGCTAATTTATTAGTTAACTCCAGTTGGTACTGATTTTTGTTGTCCTCATAAACCAGGATTGTCCTTGGGTCAGCATGACGGCTGAGGTGCTGAACCTTGCGGTAATCGCCCTCCGCCAAGTCAAGAGCATCGGTAATACCTGAATGCCTAATTTTGTGGGGTGTCATCCGCTTAGTTATTCCAGCTTTTTCGCAAGTCTTACGCACGAGCGCATAAATTCCATCGCCCGTCAGCTGATGACCTTCATTATGAAAGTCCAGTGCAATAAATAATGGGTCACTAGGTTTGAGATTTGTACGACAGCCCAACCAATCAGAGATCGCCTCCGCAACAAAAGGGTTTAAATCAATTCTAGTTTCATCATTGCCCTTGCCCTTACCGTAAACAGTTAATGTGTTTTCGTGGTAATCGAAATCCCCAACTGTTAATTTAGCAACTTCTCCACGACGTAAGACATTTGCCCAAAGCAGCAAAAATAAGGAATAATCTCGCTTCCCTTTAACTGAAGAAATGTCAATCACATCAAAAACTTTATTATATTCATCCACCCCTACTCCCCTGGTGTCTCTGTATTTTGTCACTTTCAATGACTCGATGCGATCGCCGTCAAAATGGTACTGACACCGCTTGAGGTTACGCCCCACCTTAATTAAATATTTGATAGCAGCCAAATAACGGTTGATGGTCGCCGCCTTCCTACCTTCTGTCACCAGATGATTTTTAAACTTGAGGATTAACCCGTTAGCCGTCTGTTCATCTAACCCCCAAAACTCTTCAATATCTCTTGGCGTTGGTTTCCTTTGTAAGAAATACTCAAAAAATATTCGGATATTGCCAGCATACCCCCGTTGGGTAGTTTGCGCCTTCTGCTGCAACTCTGCCAAAAAATCATTTGATGAAAGCAGTTGACTGGCAACAGAGGTAATTGAACTTTCTGTAAAACTACTTATAATATCCATCTACTGGCGTTTATGACAATGCGGCTTTCCATTAACGTCATATAATACCACACCATACTCTACCGAATAAACGACTACATAAGAGAAAATCGCTCGCTCCAAGCATCACGAAAGCAAAATTTAGCCGATTCTTGGGGGAGCTTGGATTGAGAGTTTTGATTCTCCGTAATGGTTGTAGTTATTGGCACATAAAAGCCATTGGATTGATATCTTTTTCGATTCAATGTTGTGATTAATGCAACAGTTATTCCCCCGCGTTGTAGGATGCTCGCCCAAAACACAATGCCTCGGACGCATTGTCCGTGTAAGACCCCCGTGACTTCAAAAAATGAGGGCAGAGGCCTCGGCGTATTCTCAACAAGCTTTATTATTGAGAATTAGACTCTCTACAATGCCCACCAAGCCCTTTATTTTCTCGTGGGCATCCAATTCTTCATTCAAGCCCTTTTAAGCCGATATAGCGCAATTAGGCTCGATTTAGCTGAAAAACCTAAAAATCTATACTCATGCTGTACATCTATCTGTACAATAATTCTATCTAGACTTGTACAGATGGGATTCTAGAATATGGCTGACAAAGACAAGTTTCTAGCCACCTTCCGCATTAATCAAGATGAGTGGAAGGACTTCATGGCACAGGCAAAAGCAGAAGGGTCGAGCGCCTCGGCTGTGCTGGTTGATTTCATTCGCTGGTATCGGTCTGGAAACAGAATTGCTGCTGATACCAAAAGAAGCACTCATCTAGATAATCTAGATTATATTATAGATTCTCGGATTGAAGCTAGAATCCAAGCCCAATCACAACTTCCATTCAATCTAGATGATATTCTAGATGAGCGAGAGAGAAATCTAGAATGGCGTTTGACTCAGGTTCTAGAGGAGAAACTAGAAGAACTACAGGGCAATCTGAACAATCTAGAATCTGCTCTAGATGAGCGGAAAGATAAGCGAGAACAGTTGCAGAAATCAGCACAACAACAGCCAATGGAGGTAGAGACAATGCCGTCTGAGAACGAGCAGCTTTTTGCACAAATAGAAGCACTCAAGGTAGAGAATCAGGAGTTACTTTTGAGACTGAATAATAAGGAAGCTCAGGAAAGAGCTGCAACCCCATTACCGGATTTACAGGCAATACGCTCGCGCATCCTCAAATCGCTGACTCAAGGTAAAAACAAGGTGGCTACCACATCTCCTCAGTACAAAACTGCTGTGAAGGTGTTGGATAAGTTCATTGCTGAACTGGTTGCTGACTCTGGTGAATCAACACCACCATCTTCACCTGATGTTTGAATTTTGGCATCTCTATTCTGATAGCATGATTGCAAGCAAATACGCTATCAAGGTTGGTCAACGTTGAAATCTCCATCGAAACAGTCCCCACCCAGTCAAATGCTCCGCGTCCCCACCGTGCTGATTCCGGTGGTGAAGGAGTTGGCTCGACTGCACAGAGAGGGTCTAACCATTGCCCTACTAATGGGGTTGCAGGAGTTGATAGCGAATCTTGATAGCAATAGCGATATCGATTTTGAGGGCAATAGTGAAGCAGTAAAGCAACTGGCACTCCGGGTAGAAAAGTTAGAATCCCGGTTGGCTGACTCAAATCGCGATACCGATAACCAATCGACAGCAAAGTTAGAGAAATCCTTGGGCAGTTTGGAGCAGAAACTCGAAGCCGTTACACTGAAGCTCGCCATACTGGAATCAGCCGTTGTGCAGAAACAGTACGGTCAAAGAAAGGGATACAGAACACCGTACAACAATCCCTACGTACCACAAGCTCTCGAACTTCAGCCCTTTACTGAGGAAAATTTAGCTCGCAGATTGGCAGTTGATGTATCCACCCTAATCAAACAAAGGAAAAATTTGAGCGAAGTCGAGTTTGAGAAGTGGTCTCGAGGTCGGGATACAAGTAAAACGGGTTGGCGCTATAAGGATGATGGTTTGTACCATCCAATCGGCCAGTAAATTCAAGAAGCAGTTTCTTGACATGAATGAACCTTTGTTCCTAGTGTATCAAGAAAGGTTCGGCTCTTGATATAGAATCTGGGTTGAAGGGTGAAAAATCCTCACTCAATTTTTGGAGTGACCAACACTAACCCCTCAATCTGGCTTTACTCTCCCATTTTTGGGAAAATTTAGGATAGTAACTAAAACAAAGCCAAGAGTGCATTACTAGGGGCTATGTCTAACATAGGGCGTTGGTCATCAGTCATTATCCATATATTCCTCCTTATTCTTTCGACCAATCTGCACAGTATTCACCTTCAACACCCTCAGGATGCACTGCACAAACTAAATAATTGTCTTCATATTCTTCCCCATGCCAGTACTTGCAATTAACACATTTGGCATATTTATTTGAAATTGGCTCCGGTTCACAATTACGTGATTCCCTATATACAATGCGCCAATCGCTTTGTCTCTTCAAAAAAGGCTTCATCCAATCTCTGTTTCTCGAATAAGGCAGCACCCGTTAAAAACAATCCACTAAACAAGGATAAACCACCAATCTTTAAAGCTGTTGCTTGTAGGCTCCGGATTATTCAAGAAAATAGAGCCAATAATAATGGTTGCTCCTGCAATGCTGCTAGCTAGTCCTACAGCATGTCCAAAATCGATTAATGACTCAAATACCTCAACACGCATGCCTTTAATCTCCTAATAGTAATTGCAATTTTGTAGAGGATAAAATCTTGTCTATGATTGGGTCAGCAACATGGATTGGTTGGGTCAGCCCGGTCAGCACATTCGTCAGAGGGATAGAAAGAGTTAAACGTCCCTGACCCTTACTAAACAAGCATCTGACCGTTGCTGACCGTCCTGAATGCCTGCCCTGACCGTGCTGACTGACCGCAATTTTGGGGGTATTTTGGCAAGCTCTAGGAGTGGGCAGCAAGGTCAGTCAGGCTTTTTAATTATTCTAAAAAACTCGTTATCCTTTATTTCAGCTTCCCTCTCTCTCACCAAGAAATTAACAAGTAGCTTCACATCATCAACATCTCGTGTTACCTTACGAAGTGGTTTTAAACTACTGCGAGCCTCTCCAAACTTCATCCAATCTTTCCCAACTGCCGAGCGCAATGCTTCAAGACCTTTATTAAAATCAAAACTAGTTGCTTTCTCATCAGGTGCATTTTCTACTTGCTCTACTTCTGGCACATCTGGTACTTTGTTTACATCTAATTTAAAAGTGTTCTCTAAACTGTTAACGGCATCGTAATCTACTGCTAGCTTCTCTCCTTTTGGTGGGGGTGCAAATCCTGGGAGAAATGTCCGAGTATCTCTATCAAATCCAGAGTAATTGTTTAACTTTGGCATTGGATACCATCTATTAATTCCACCAAAGTAAATGGCTCTACCCACAACAGATTTAGAACACAGTTCTTGAATTTGTTTGCTAGACAGACGTTGGTCGCTTGGAATCATCTTGGATGCGAGCAATCCCTCTGATGCTGAAATGTTGCGGGCATCTACAATAAAAACTGGGATGAACATTGTTCTGTCCCCACCATCAAAACCCAATCCAGAAACATGGGCATTTTGAGATATTCCCCAAAAGATAATTCCTCTAGAATCACCAGAAGAGGCATATCCAGTAATTTTGGTTTTGAACCAATGGACGGCACCTTTTATTAGTTGCAGGGTTTTTAAAGTAAGAAGCAGTTCATCAAATACCAACAACTTATAACCACCTTCACAATCAAAATCGTCGTAATTCTTGAGGCATTCAATAACCCACTCAAATGCGTCTTGGGGGTCACTTGTCATCAAATCTTTTCTAAAGAGATAATCAACTCTTCCACTAAAGTAAGCAGTTTCTTTGGGGTCGTTCTTGGGGTCAATGTAGAAGATTTTTACTTTACGGGTTGTGCGTGCTCGGACTTCTTCTAAGGCATTGCTCACAAAGATTCCCTTACCACAACCGGGAATGCCACAAATTAAACTTAGTTTCAAAGTAGAAGCCAATAGTTTTGGTAAATTTGGAATCTCTTTTTTAAAGGAAACTAATTCTGTGGGCTTATCCTCCACAGGTGTGGAAGGCACGTTAATTGCATTTAATTTAGTCTCAGAACCAATGTCAGTAGGGCGCATCTGCTCGTCAGTAATAAATTTGATTTCTTCAAGGGGCATTGGAGTAATTTCATTCATCTGGTCAATGGTTCTATCTTTCCTTGCCTCTAGGTATGCACGGTGTTGACTCAGGAGTTCGAGATTTGTGCGCTCGACCCGAATATCAGCTGTGACATTCGCCATATGAGCATTGACTTGTTCCGAGGTGGGCAATGCCCCCTTATAGCGAACAAAGCAGTCTAGTATCCAACGGTAAGCATGAAATCTTTTGAGAGGTTCAACTTGTGTTAGATAATCGGTCAACACGGAAAAGTGAGAATTTAATAAGTGATATTCTTTCCTTTCTACTGGGGATAGATAGTGCTGCAATTGCTCGAACTCGTCAATATCGTCATTAACCTTCTCCCTAAGTTCTGCATTTCCCAAAGTACCTGCCAAATCTAAAATGTTTCCTCTAACAAATGGAAATGGTGAAAACGATCCGGTATGGTTAGCGTCAATAAAACACCCATGTACATACCCCACTAATCCCAATACCACACCTACAGGTGCTAGCGGTGACAATGCATGAAAGAAAAACCCTGCAACCAGTACCGCGCTGCTTACAAGTTTATTAGCATCAATACCAGATTTCTCTTCTCGAGCCAATTCCAAAAGTTGGTCTTTACGTTCCTTCAACCAATCTGCAACATACCCATCCTCTAAATATTCAATTATTGGGTATGATGCTCGAATATGCTGGGTTTGAGGTGTTTCTAAGCGAGGGATTTGTGGTTTATTATTTTCTTCAGGCATAACCTTTTTATTTTAAAGTTCAGGTGACACGAGGGTCTTACACGTACAAAAAAGGGGCAGCCTTGAAAACAACTTTACAAGCTGTATTAGGGATTATATGACCTATGAAGGCTGCCCCTTTTTTGAGGGGACAATGCGTGACCGCACTCCATTTGATGAAGCAGCATCACGCTTATTGCGGTCACGATTTATTACCCTTTGAGCATTCGATAAACTACATAACCAAGTTCAGCAGCCACAATAGTGAACAAGTTGTACATTAAGCATTTGAAAATATCACCAGGGTCACTATATTGAAGTGGATTTCGACTGCTAAATGTTTGGATTAAGTCAAATGTCCAAGACGCTATAGCAATCAACCCTACAGTCCTTGGTGATATCCCCGCAACAGCTTTTACACCAAATGCAGCATTTCTCACAGTCGCACTTTGAATTATTTGAATTACGAACGACAAGCTAACTGCAAACACAAATGCTGGATTAAAAATAATACCAGCCCAAGCCCGTGGCTGTGGGAATACGGTAAACCCAGGCAACCACGACCATCCTGCCCATGACTGCTCAAAAAATGGGAATAAGGCAGCTCCTTGAAAAAGGGATTGCCAATAACTATCAGTTGTAAAAAGCACTCCTGCTACAAAAACGAGACTGCCTAGTGCGAGCGCACCAACACTTCCCGCTTCCGTGAAATGCTCCATAATTGAAGCAAGAAATCTGGGGATAATTGAAACTATCAAAACAAGCCACTTAGCTAAAGTGCTAAAGATATCTGTTTTTGAGGTTTGCCCTTTGGGAGAGCTTAGAGGTGTCTTGCCATCTGCAGTTGTTAGGGGAGGTTTGTTCTGCATCTTTTTCTCCTTAATATTCTGAATCTGAGTTAATTACTGGTGCGTCGTTACAAACTGTAGATGAATCGCGTTTCCAAATAAAACGACGATTCTGAATCTTGCCGATACACGTGCTGCTGCGGTCATAGACGAACACCACTTCATCTGCTAAATAATGCTGTAATGTCTGTCTTGTTAGTTTTGGAGGTTTATGACCATCGTCATAATCAATTATTCGGAGTGTTCGTCCGAATGGAAGTAATCCTGTCTTTTTGATTAAGTCAGCAGTGGCTTTGCGTTGTGCAATTCTGTCTCGATTGATTGTTTCACTTTTATTGAGCGTATCCTTAGCCACGAAGGTAGCGTAGTCAGAAGGGATTTTGAGGAATAATGGAGCAATGATTAGCAATCCTCCTATTAAAGAAATCCCAGTTGGTAGAAAGTATTTATCAGCTCTCGATTTCGTTGCCATAAGCGAGGTTTGTGCTAGTCCCACAGCAACAAACACTGTGGGTTATTTTGGCTTTATAATTTGCGGATTTGGTATTTCAGTTGGTTAACAAGTGCATCCATTAAAGACAATCTTTCTTGTGTTGAAAGCTCCTGCTCAATCCGATTCATTGCTTTTTCAACTGGTTCGCTAACTCCCTCGCCATCTGCATCATGGAACCATAATTGGTATCCGATGCGATATAAAAGCCAACACTTTTCTGTTGCGGACATATTCTCAAATTGGTTCCCAAAACAGTCAACCATTTCATCGATTAAAGTGGTTTCATCACTGGAAACGTAATATCCAACTGGTTTGGTCATTTCCTTCTTTCTCCTAAATGGTTTGGGCGTTAATTTCTGCTGCATCTCCTGCAGTATGGTAAGATGACTTTGCTCGTTCTATTTCGGGAGTCGGTTGTTGTCACGAATAGCTCTAAAATATAAGGCAAAGTGTTGTTTTGGGGAGTTGACTATCAGGAAATTAGTCAACTCAAAACGCAAATTTCATGACGCTGGTTGAGTCATGCCCATCAGAATTTGGTGGACTTTCGTAATCAGTTCTTGCTCCTCTGCTGTTCGCTGACGAACTGGGTCAACCTTGACCAAAATATAAGCAGCTTGTTTTGCTAAATCTTCTGGAATTCCATGAGTTTTCAAATCTTCTGTTTGAGTCTCAAGGGGAGTTTTTAATCTGGCGTTTCCAATTCGACATTGTTCGAGTAATGCCAATTGCAAACTCTCAGCATCTTGGACTGAAATCCCCTGTAGAATCTCCAAACACTCCTCTAATTCTGAATCCTCAACGAGTAAGTGTTGGATGCTGTCGTTATAGGCATCGAAAATACCATAACCGTCACTGTCATCTTGTCCCCAAACGTAGAAAGACAAGATTATTCGCAATTCCAGTTTTTGATTTCTGTCTAACAATTCAAGCTCTTGACCAAATCTTTCACAGAGCTTCTCTAAGTGCTCTCCCGAAGCGTAATACTGTAATGGCTTGCTCATTGTTATAATTCCTTTCTAAAAATCCTGGTCTTCAAAAACCTTATTGTTGATGTCAGCTGTTGTTGGTTCAAGTTGGTTTGCTGGTTCTGTTTGTGCATCGGTAACAACACTATTGGTATTGGCTGTGTGAATTGCATTTGCACCATCCAAAACACCCGGTCTCAGGTATTTATTGGTGCTTTCGATGAAGTCTTGCTCGTAGCGACAAAGCATCAACCAAACAATGTATGGTGCTGAAGTGAAGGGGGTTGCTTCTTGAATTCGCTTCAAAATTTCCTGGCTGTCATTAATCAAATCGACTCTTGGGCGTTTGCTGACTGTCATGTATTCAACCCCTTCAAGTCATAGAACTGGGGGTCAAGAGGAATGACGTACAAAGGATTGGCACACATATCCTGCATCAAATGAGCAGTCCCACCTATGACCAAAATCTGTCCCAAGTTGCCCCGATAGTTTGCCCACTTGGTTTTGAGCCGTCCCTTGATTTCTTCTTGATAGGCGGCTCTTGCTCTCATGAAGTGCTTTTTGAAGTCAATTTCCTGACCGTTATGGATGTAGGTGTAGTTGTTCTCTGCAATCGCATCCATGATGACTTCTGGTTTGGGCGAAAAGTGTGCTTGTGCCGATAGTGCGGAGGTGATTTTCTCTGCAATAAAGATTGTCCCCGGCATCTGCACTTTTGACCCATAGTCGGGCTTGCTTGACCCCGGTTGGTACAAGTAGGCAATTCCGTCGTGTCCTCCCAAGGTGACGACGCCGTTGACCCTGCCTGGGTATTTGAAGATTTTTTCTTTATGAGCTTGGATGTAGGCTCCACGGGTTTCGTCTACGGCATTGACCTTGCGGATGCGGTAGCGAATGACACGACCGTTGCGCTTGAAAGTCCGCTCGACTGCAAGTGCTTGGAGGTACTTGAGATTTGTTTCGTTGCGGGAGTCGGGCAAGCAGATATTGAGTTTTTCGATATCCGCAAAATCCGAACCATAGTTGGTGTCTATACCCGTGAGGATGAGCAAGTCAGCCTTCTCGCACTTGTTACCGTTGAATACGGGGGAGCCGCCCATCAACTGTGCTTGCCTGCCAATCAAATATCTGTCGCCGTCAATTTCAATGAGGTAAGAATCCTTGTGTACATCCTCAACGGAAAAGTTGTCGTAGTCTTCGATGGGTTTGATGACGCTCAAGCAGGCCTTAGTCTGACCGTTGCGATCGATCCACTTGTCGTAGCGGTTCCCTGGGTCGGCAACATGGCATTTGATGATGTCCTTCTCTGCCATTGGTTTGTCTCCTATTGGTAAATCCTTGGTCGTTCTTGGGACGATATTGACCCGTTGTGGGATGGAGTCGGGTCAGTTTGGGCAAACGGTTGTTTTTTCTGTGACTGGAAAATCAATTTCTCTACAAAACAGAAGCGCAACTTGGGTTGGGACATCCAAGGACAATCCGTACATCTCGCTATTAGTCTTGAATGCTGCGTAGCTGATGGTAATTCGGGCAGTTGGAAACTTGTCGGACGCTTTCGCCACTAATCCTCATGCATGCTTGTCTGTCAATGCCAAAGTCTTCTGCTTGAGAATCAAGAGCGCTCAAAGAGCACTATTGGCTCGCTTGTGCTGTACCTGTAACGAGATGGCTGTTTTGGGATGGTGCGTGCAATGATGCGAGTTGCGTATGAGATAAATATCTGCACTCTTATGCAGGCACGGAGCCACTATTTGGCAATATTTGTGTTTTTGTTGGACGAATTTTGGAGCTGATGATATGCTATGTCACATAGGTCAGTTGTGTCAAGAAGGTCATATAGGAGTTTAAAAAAATCCTGTCAAGAGCCAAAATAGGCTAATTGACATTACTGACCTATGTACAATTAATATGCCAGAGGATCAACAAGAGGATAAAACCGTGAGCTTTAGGGTATTCCTAGATGATTCAGAGCGAACGCGATTCAAAGTCGCTTGTGCTGAAGAAAAAACAACAATGAGCCAAAAATGCCGCGAGTTGATTCTTGAATGGCTTACTAAGCGTGGAGAAAAGAAAAAATGACCATTGACTCAATTTGTCAAAGGTAAGAAAACGACATGACTTCGGGTAAACAACCGGGCGATCGCCAACCAACAGAAGAAAATATTTCCCAACACGCAGTCACCTCTCGTTGGAGGTGTTATGAGATGGAAACTAAATATGGGTGGACGTTGCTACGGATAGAACCCACTAGCGACAAAACCCTCAAATGGAATTGCGTGTTTCTTGGCGAAACTGAATTTCCGAATTATATGGAGGATTCCCAATGAGAAAGTACATTATCTTTCGGGCGGACTGGAGAGAAGAACACTTGGCTGAAAACCGGATTTTAGCCCACACTGGAGCAATGACCGACATTCTTGCCGAACACTTTGATTCGTCAGAACGCCCAATACCTCAACCGGGCTACAGATTTCGGGAATTTCATAGGGTTGAACCATTTGTTGACCCGAAGTTTCCCGGTGCTAGCACCCACAGCCGGGTTGGCGATTGGGAGGTCACTAGGGTTGAGGAGTATACTTCAGAACTCCCTAATGCTGACTTTGGGGCTATCGTCATTTGCTATTGCCGATACTCCCCTGTCACTACGCCACTTGAGCCACTGCCACGAATCCAAGTTTCCGAACAATTGCAGGAAGTACAGATCTAAAGGGCGGTGATAAAACTCACTCAATCCCATCCCAGAAATCTCTGTATGCAGAAAAGCACATTTCTGTCAAGATAACAACTTCAGAACAACTACTTATTTTTCTACGAATTTGTTCTGATTTTTTGCCTGAAAAAATCAGAAGGGAGTTAGATGTCTTTTTTTAGACACTGGGAATAAAATAGATCGACCAAAAGATAGAAGCGAATTTGAATCGGGAGGTGAGTGTTGTGAAATACCGCAAACAAAAAAATTCCAGTCAAAATAGCCCCCTTTCACAAAAGGTGGCTCTTTGACTGATATTATGTTTTGTACAACTAAATCAAGAATCGGGTTTTCAATCTTCTTCTGTTCCCCAATCAGTTCCGACGCCGACCAAAGCAAAGACTGTTAGGGTTTTCCAGGAAGTAAGCTGAATCCCGTATTCTAGGGGCGGGTGCCCAATGAGTGGGTTGATTTCCCCTCGAGCTTTGCCTTGCGGGTTATACTCTTTGGGTCTGTCATAACACTATCTTACAAGGTTCTGTCAATCTTGTCGCTCTCTGCTGCCATTTTTTTGGGAGAGAAAGTGATATGGTTCGCGATCACATCGCCGGAATTTAGTCAACTCACTGAAAATCTCTCAACTTGTAGAAGAAATCAGAGAAGACAATCTTGCAGTAGATACCAGAGTTTTTGACGCACAAACCCGCTCCCTAAAACTGTGAAAAACGTAGTTTTGGAGCAAGCGCTGTGGTTTTCAATACATTGTGTGGGCTGAATCCTGAGTGGCTAGCTTATTCGAGCCATATTTCCATTTTGAGGGAGGCTGCAGTATGAACAGCCCCTTCAAGCCGTTAAAAAGCAATTGTCCCATCTGCAATGGTGCTAGTCGAGGTAGGAGCAGAGGCGGAAAAGATTGTCGGCAATCAACTCTCACAAACTGGATTCACTGTAAAACTGGTTTGGAATTGGGTACTCCCTCTGGATGGATTTACAGAGGTGAGGACTCCCTTGGCTTCGGGATGTACTCTGAGGATGATGGAAGCACTCCCGAACAACGGAGGGAGATCCGGCGTTTTCAGCTGATGGAGCGCCAGTTACGGGATCGACAGAGGAAGGAGGAACTAGCCAAGGCGCTACCCGCAAAGGAGCGCGATGGGGCAATTAGGGTCTTGTCGCGGAATTTGGGGCTAACAATTGAGCACAGGAAGAAGTTGCGCGACAGAGGGCTAACAAATGAGCAGATTGACGCTGGCGGGTTCTTTACCATTGTCCCGAATACGGATCTGAAGGTGTCCCTGCCAGTTAACCTACCAGGAATCAGCAGAGGGTATCTACGAGCTGCCGGGAGGGGAATTGCTTGCCCAAGTCGCACGCTTGATGGTATGCTTTCTGGCTGGCAGTTGCGCCTGGACGTAGCCGATGGAGGCAAGTACAGATGGGCTAAGGGCGATCTCTCAAGCCACTTGCCAAACGGAGAGCTGCCAATAACTGTCTGTATACCATCCGGAGCGGACATTTCAGACCTGCGGGCTTGCGAAGGGATATTGAAGCCCTATGTTGCTAGCTGTCGGTTAAACCTGCCCTTCATTGGTGCATCAGGGGCGCTTTTTTCCAAATCTTCAGAGCAAGTCAAAGAAGTTCTGACACAACTGCAACCCAAGCGGATCGTCCTGCCCGTGGACGCAGGAGACGTGAAGAACTTGCAGGTTGCAGCCCGATGGCTGAATGAAGCAAAGTTTTTCCAAGAGCTTGGTTACACGGTTGTTTTTGAGTGGTGGAATCAAGTCGAGAAATCCGGGCAAGACATTGACGAAATCACTTTGGAACAGCATCAAGCGGCTTCCATGCTGTCAATTGCGGAGTTTACCGAGTTGTGCCGTGCTCATGGGGGTTATAGAGCCTCAGAGGAGCGCGATTCCCAAAAGCAGGGCGAAGCTGAGCCCTACACCGCAGAATATGAGCAGTATGTTACCCAAGAGGAACAGCAAAACGAGTGGGATCGAGGCTTTGATTCTTACTTGGCGGATCGGGAACACCAACAAAAGGTACAATGGCTGGCAGCTTATCCCGAGCGCGTTCAAAAGACCCAGCAAGCCCTACAGGACATCACCCCCTACGTAACCGAAACGCAGGATTCTAAGTATGTAGAGATGTCCTTGGAGAATCTCACCCCTGGTATTTACGGGCTGGCGGCGGGTATGGGTTCTGGTAAAACTTTTCTAATCAAGCAAGCAATCAACCACTTCAGTGATGGGTTGCTGTTGAGCTATAGGAACTCCCTGTTGATCCAAACCTGCCGCTCAAGGGAGGTGGCAGATAAAATTTCTTTCCTGTGGGATCTACAAAACCGGGCAGTAAAGTATACGGAGATTCCCTGGATCGGGGCTTGTGTGGAATCAATTGTCAAGCTGCCATCTAAGAAGGTCGTTATTTTAGAGGAAGTAGAGAAGATTGTCAACGCCCTGCTTCAAAGTCCGACTTGTCGTCGCGAGCGCAGAGAAAAGCTTCGTTGTTTCACCAAGGTACTGCAACAGGCAGAGTACATCATTGCGGCAGATGCGGACATATCCCCGGTCTCGTTGCGATACCTGCAAAAACTGAGCGGCAAGCAAGTCCACCTGATCCACAATATCCACAAGCGTTTTGAGTGGCAGTGTTTCTTCCATAGTGGCATAATCACACCACGGGGAGAGCAAAGACCTAACTCTCGGAAGGACTTTGAGAACCGCTTGCTTGACGCGGCATCCAGTGGAGAAAAGCTGCTAATCCCTACCGACTCCCAACGCTGGGGGCAAGCCTTAGAGCGCCAACTTCAGGCAATAGGGCTTTGCGGACTGCGGATAGATAGCTTTACTAAGGTGGAAGATCCTAGGGTCGATGCTTTCCTGACCAACCCAGATAAATGGATAGAGGAAAACCAGCCAGACTACATCATCTACTCTCCCACAGCTGAGGCCAGCTTGGATATTACCATTCAGGATTACTTCGATGGTGTTTGGGGCTGTTTCTTCGGGATTATTAACCATTGGGGCTGCAAGCAGATGTTAGGGCGGCTCAGAACCAACTGCGTGAGGCACATCTTTATCAAGACCTTCAGCACAATAGATAACCGGGCTAGCAAGTCCCCTCTACCACAGGTTGTTGCTTTGAGCTTGATTGAAACCAGCCAACGAACCATTGAGCAGCTTGGCTTAAATTTCCCTGCTTTTGCTCCTTACAGTGATGCTACAAGTGAATACTACACTAACCCTCATTTTGAAACTTTGACTGAGATTGTTGCCAAGGACAACTGGTCACGAGCCAATTTGAGAGAGAACTTGGCGGAAGAACTCAGGAAATCGGGTCACAACGTCATTTTGCTTGGCATGGCTGGGGGTAACGTAATTGTCCCGAACAACCCGATTGCGGGTCACAAAGAAGACATCCTGCGAGAGTGGGCTGATATTATAGCAAACTCTGAAGATATTTCCATCCAAAAAGCTTATGACATCCTGTCTTCGTCAGATGCAAAGCCAGAAGAGCGCTGGAAGGCAATCAAAGCCACGCTACTAGACCGACTGCCCGGTCTTGAGTTGACCCCAAACTTCATCTTTGAGCGGTACTTGAAAGACCCCATGTGGATTGGGAAGCAGGAATTAAGGTGGATGCTACATCACCCCGAAGTTGCCAAGGACATCGATACCAAGCGCTTGTGTAAGGCGATTGAAAATGAGGATATGCCCTGGGATGTCCGCACCCGTACTCTTGCACTAAAAGCGCTACAAGTATTGGAAATCCCGCAATTCTTGGAAGCAGTCCAACAATCCCATCTTGAGTGGCACACCAATTCACCAATCGTACACGAATTTAAGGAACGGGCGATCGCTAACCGCAAACTGATACTATTGGCACTAGGTATTAATGCCAACCAGGATAGTGATGGTTGCTATCTCTTGAGGCGGTGCTTGGAAAAAATAGGAGTGCCTCTCATAAGACGGCAGCGCAGAGTGGAAGGGCAAAGGGTGTGGTTCTGCCAAGTTGATACCACTGCCCTCACAGGGGGTGACCATGCAGCTGCGTGGGGAGCTTTTGAACGCCGTTTCGAGTGTCACCAACCGACCTCAAATATAGACAGTATTTACATTTCGGCTCAGTTGGTGACACCTGAGATTGATGAGTGGTTGCGACCAGAAAACCTGGCTTCAATGGCAAGCGACTTTCAGCGAAGCCAAAATTCAGAGGAGCTTCTCTTATACTTCAACCTCTACCCCACATATGCAGTTGAGGAAGCGGCTAAATTGCTGCCACCGCAATTCGGGCAGTGGGTCTTGGATTGGGCGAATTGGTGGAAGGCAGAAAAGGAAAACTCATTGGTACAAACTGAGGCGAGCGCATGAAAGACTGTCATTGAGGTGCAGGGGCCACAAGGTTCTTTTGAAGAATTCAACTCTGAGAATGGGATTTTTGATGCGTTCGTTCTTTGTGAAAATGGTGAAAATCGGTACTTTTGAGAGAGAGCCTAAAAGAGAAACGTGGCCACCAAAATATTGCTCGCTTGGTGGAATATGGCTTAGGGTCAGCCTAGCACTCCGCAGTGGAGCACACAGCCGAAAAGTACTGTGTGGTAATGGTTTTGGGGATTGATTGACGGAGTACCCAAACACCACCGCAATCCTCATCAATACCACTAATACTCACCATTTTCATGCAGTTTGCCTGCAATTTGGTAGGTGTTGGTCGGTTTTAGACACTCACTAATACCACCACTGCACCACTCCTTACACTTTCAATACTCATTTACACCACTATTTCACTCATACTGAGGAGAAAGTATATGTTATCACAACATTGTCCGCAACAAAGAACGGTTATTTGATAGAGATAGTGTAATTGTGTTTCATGATGGACGACACCTGTTCTGGGAAATCTCGGTTTTTCGAGCAGAGAATGGGATTTTCAGTGCGTGCTCGCATAGTGAAAATGGTGAAAATCTGTACTTTTGAGAGAGAGCCTAAAAGAGAAACGTCATTACCACGATATTGCTCGCTAGGGCGAATACTCCATAGGGTGAGTCTAGCGCTCCGCTCTGTCTCCTATGGCCTCAAAGTCATGTATGGAGAGGGTTTGATGCAGGTGGGGGAATTTGAGCGAGTTTTGGGGTAAAGTGAGCGAGTTTTGAGGGATTGGTACTGGTTAATGGGGATTGTTGGGCGGGAGTGTGTATTTTGTGGTGAGGCAAACTGAGGGCATATTGGGGTAAGTTTGCCTCACTAAAGTGCTAATACTGAGGTGGTTTGAGCGACTGTGGGGATTTAGTCTAATAAAGCACAGTAGCTTACTGACAAATATCAGTTATTTGATAGAGATAGTGTAATTGTGTTGGTTGGTTGCTTATCGCTCAATTCCCCGGTTCTTCTGTTTCTGCTGTTGCTGTTGTCGCAACCTAGCTAACAGCTCCTCATTCCAATCAAAGGCTATTGGGCGCATCCAAACAACTTCTGGCAGCTGCTCCCGAATCGCTTGAGCCAATTCAAAACCAGATGCATCATTATCTAAAGCGGCTATCACTGTGGGGATGGTTCTCAAGTATTCCACAGGCAAGCTCTTGGCACTGTCAGCTGCTAGGTACATAGTCCTTTGTTGGGGGACTCCTTCTATTGTTGCCAGTGACAGGGCATCGATGGGCGATTTTGTCAGCACAACTCGCTGGATATCGCCATCTGGCTGTCCACCCAATCTGAGATAAAACCAACCATCTGCACGTTTAGAGCCACGGGCGTATCCCATGAAAGAGTTGTCTTCTCCCCTGGTGCCACGCAAGAACGCTCCGGTGGTTTCTCCCGTGAGCGAGCGCATTCTGAATACGGCATTTTGGTTGGAGTCAGCATAAACCAAACCAATGCTGTGGAGGGCTTGCACCATTTCTTTTGGCAGTCCCCGTTTTTGAATGAGGTATTGCTGTACTGCGGGCCACTGGCTTGAGTCAACAGCGGGTGGTGTGAACTGAGGTGCTGGTTCTGTTTGGGCAATCTCAATGGCTTGCATCCTGGCATGGTGAGTTGCCGCTTTGAGCATTCCCCCTTCTCCAAATCTATCGTTTAACCACGCTAGAGCATGGGGGAAGGTACAACTGTTGACGTGCATTACGAGGTCGATTGCTCCACCACCCCCTTTTTGGGAACTGGGTGAGAAGTCATACCACTTGGGTTCATCTATATTAATGATGTGTCCTGTGCCTTTCCACTTGCTATCTTTGGTGTTGGTCAGTCCCAACTGCCAAGCCACTTCTTCTAAGGGGAGGTCTCTCAACTGGTCAAGCTGAGTCCGCAGTTGCTGGTTTTCTGCTGACAACTGTTGCCGCAGTTTCTCAGAAGCTCTTGCCGTTTTCTTTGCCTGCTTTTCTGCCTCAATTGCACGTTGTCGGTCTGCCAACTGGTGATTGATGGTTTGGATTTGGGGGAGAGCCTTAATGCGCTCGAACAATTGCTGTGCTGTTTCCCCCGGTTGTGGTCTTAGTCTGTCTAATTCCATTAGTAGGGGGTTGCTGTTGACTGCAGTGTAGTACTCCTTAACCTTGGTGTGAGTAGCTTTGCTGCCTTTCACCCCACGTTCTATCCCCAAATGTGCTAGCGCTAGGGCATAACTATCTTGCAGTTTGGAGAGTTTTTGCTTGCCCTCATTACCATTACCACCAAACATGGCTTTATGGCTGAGGAGTTTGGTCTTTTGGTTAACTGGCACCACATAGGCGTGGATGTGGGGGGTTGCCTCATCCAAGTGCAGTTCAGCCCTAACGCACTTATCACCGTAATTATCCAGCAACCACTGTCGGGAAGCATTGGCGAAATCCCACATCAGCTGGTCATCCCACTCCCCTGCGCGAGGAGGGTCATGAGGACGGAAATACTCTGGAGATGCGCTTAGGAATATCTCGCTGCAAAGGACAGCATCTTTACGTGGTTTGTGCTTGCATTCAGAGGCAATTTTGGCTTGTACTAATTCAGAGAGTGGTGGGTCAAGTGGATTGCCAATCAGCCGAATGTTGGTTTTGGTGGGGTCGGCATTTGGGGTATCCTGAAGGCGAGCGGTGTGTGCCTCACTGCCACCAACACTCCCAAAACTTTTTAGTTTCTCCACTCGCAAGATTGCTAATGCTGCCATCTAATTGCTGTTACTCCAACCACTGTCCGTCTAGATGAAGTATTCCCACTTGGGCTGCTCGACTATGCATTCTCGTTCGCTCTCGACAACAACACACCACCACGCAACAACTCCCAACAAAGCCCCGCAGGGCGAACGAAACTTCCACGTCGCGAGTCCCTTGCTGGGATGAGAGATGCCGCAGGCACCCGTAGGGCGTGGAAGTGTAGTGAGTACACCACCAACGTGGACTGCTCTACCCGAAAACCCTTTGGGGTAGTCTACGGGGTCGGGACAAATGGCTGAAAGTGTTGTGTGGAGCGGGTTTGTCGGCTTTTTCTTGGTAGGGGCAATTGTTGTACCTTTGATGACCCCTAAATGTACCTTTCAACACCAGTCGGATGTGGTTTTTTCCAGAATTTGACGCTGTACGTGTTGGTGAGAGGGGTCATGTGGAGTCACTTAATGACACCAAAATACAGAGGCGGAGCAACATATGTACCCATATAGCACCCAGTGTGGTTATAGTCTATTTAATCACTTTTGATACTGAGATGTCTGGTTTGTTATGGGTACAAATGGTTTGCCTGCAGAACGGAATGATGGTGCGTTATTGCTAAGGGTAAAGAGAGCACCCTCTACAGATGATGGGATAGTGTTTGCGTATTTGGCTAGTCAGCGACAACCACAAACAGAACTGGCGTGTGAAGCAATGCGTTCCTATTGGTTACCCCTAGCTCTTAAAGAACGGGGGGTTAAGGGGAAGTCCCTTAAGTCGGCGGGGCAAAGAGCCATCGCCCAATTGATGCAGCAGATAGAGATAATCCGATTGGAGTGCGGACTGAGACCGGACGAGATGCCCTTTGGTGAGTTCTTGCGTCTGTCTCCCCTTGTTGTCCCAACTCCTGGTGTGACTGCACCAACTGCAACCACACCATCTCTACCACCAACTGTTGTAGAAGATACGGGGGATGGGGATGAGGAATTGGAGGATGAGGAAGATGATGGGGATGGTTTTGACTCTTTTGGTGACAAATTGGAGGATGGATGGATGGTATAGTGTTGCAACTCTAGAGTTGGTTGAATTATCTTGGAGAAAGATAATTCAGTATAAAATCAACTATGGCTGTGGATAATCTACCTAATAATACGCAATCACCATTCACTAAAACTAAGAGTTTGGATGAAATTATTGTTGTTGTAGATTTGGGTGCTAGCAAGACCAAGGTTATCTTTCAAGAGTACCCAAACGGTCAGCCACAGGTTGTTTGTATGGATTCAGAGGTGGCAGATGTAAGCTTGGAGTCGTTACAAGCAATCTTGGTTGGTGGTCAGCCAGAGTCCAACTGCTGGGTCAGTTTACCGGGTGAAGGGAGTTATGCTGTTGGTTACTTGGCTAGATACAAGTTTGGTGGCAATGCGATGTTGCGTTCCCTCAAATTTGATTGGGCAATACCAAAGGTTGCTGGCGTACTGTGGGTGGTGAGCCAAAAGTTAGGGAAAAAAGGCTCTTTTCGGGTTAGATTAAGCGTGCTGCTACCACCATCAGAAGGTGGGGATACTAAGTTGTTAGGAGAAAAACTCTTACAACAGTTGCAGGAGTTTGTCACTCCCACAGGCATAATGCGGGTGAAGTTGGTCGATTTTATGGCATTGCGAGAGGGGTTTGGGATTGCCCGGTATCGTCAAACTGTGTTGGGTGATAAATTCAACTACTGCAATATTGCAGTTGTGATGGTGGGATACCGCAATACCAGCATTCTCCCTATTGTGAGAGGAACACCCGGACTAGGAGCATCTAGCGATTTGGGAATGTTCTTTATGGTGAACAATTTCGTTAGTGATTGCGGTGCTGGATTATCCTCTGATGACCCCAAGGTACTGGAGGCTTTGGTTGAAGCGGGTTCTGAGTGTGATGCCACTGTTCTCTTGAGTTTATCCCGCAAACGCAAGTCAGAGGACATTGCGGCAGATGGGGAGAGGTTTGCAGCTGTAGCCCGACGTTCTCGTGCAGATTATGCTAAAGCCGTCATCAGGTGGTTATCCCAAACCATACCCGACGATACGGACGAGATTATCCTTTGTGGGGGGACTGCGAGGTATATAAAGGATGAACTTACCCAATATTGTGACGAAACGGGAATTGATGTGATATGGGATGGAGGGATTGTCGTTCCTAAAGTTCTCGATACTTATGGGATGTCTGAACGGCTTGCCGATGTGTTGGGGTTGTATCAATATTATGTCAGCAAGTTAGATTCGCTAAAAAAAAAAGACGGAGCGACTCGGTTAGTTGAGATGATAGAAGCGGCTGAAAAAGCGGAGAAAGAAGCTGTAGAGAAAGCCGCAAGAGAAGCTGCTGAGAGAAAAAAAGCGGCAGAAGTGGCTTATTTAGTTGCTCAGATAGAAGAACACAAAAAAAACCGTCGAGAAACGTGGTGGTTGGAGGAACAATTGTATAGATTAACTGATGGTAAGCAGGGCAGGCGACTCTAGGAAAGCACTCAATGTTGGGGTGGCTAGGAGCAAGCTTGAACTTGAGGCGACGCCGCGAGCTTGTGCAAAAAAGTTAGGGTTGACGTTCAAATCGGTGGAAACCAGCCTCAACTCGAAGTCTGCCTTCCTTTGTGGCGCAACTGAGGTACTTAAGGTACGATTTTTTCACGGGGGAGAGACATTCCTTTGAAACTGAGCGACCACCAAACCAGATGGGTGAACTGAGCGCACTCAAACCAAGTGAAGGTGAAGGCGAGGTAGGCAATTGCTACTGCCTCTATGCCACGGTAGGGTGATTTAACGATCTGCCACATACAGAATGCTAACAGGGCAAGGTAGGGCAGCATCCCCAGTAAACCTACAGATAGAGTTGTGTCTAAAATGAGATTGTGTGCTTTCACTGTAGGTAGCTGTGCCGTCTTTTGTTGCCCGTTCTTGTCTTGGTAGTCGAAAGTGAAGTCCCCCAAGCGAGTTACTTTTGCTAGCTTTTTGCGGTACTGTACCTCTGGGTAAGCGGCACCAAAACCATCCATACCCCATCCCAGTAAGGGACGCTTGTCGATACCACGCCCTGATACCTCCCATAGGTGAACTCGGTCGGATGTGATTTGTTTGATAACTGGTAGTTTGTCAAGATGCCTGGTAGTCGTGGTGATGCCAACTACCACCAAACACGCTAGCGCCGACGGGACTAATAGCTTGTAATGTTTGCGTCCTAATAGATAAGCAGCTGCTACCATCAGGGCTAACAATCCTGCTCGAGTTTGGGTGAGCAGTAGGGCGGGGATAATGAGAACACTGGCTATAGCAGCACACCGAGTGCTTATCCACCGCCACTGCCAACCCACAAGTGTCATGACTGCCGTTGCTGCTAGGACAAATGACGCATGACCTCTGTGGGAGTACAAACCGATTGGCTGTTGGTTTTGGAAAATGGTACTGGCTAAGATATTAGCCCTGAAAAGTTGTCCTGATGTGGCAGTGTAGTCGATTTTCCAGTCAATAGCTTGGGGGAAAATGCTGAGCGCCAGGACGACACCGCCGATGACTAAACCTTGCAGTTGCGATCGCCCTAGTTCTGGATGCAGTCTGAGCAGTAGGGTATTGCTGAGGGTAAAGATGGCAATCAGTACCCAGTAGAGCAACCCATCACCCATCTGCTCTTGACCGAGTAGGGAGCGTAGGGGGAAAGGACTTGTAAGAGTTGAGATGAGTCCAACACCGAGAAATATTTCCCACAACAGTTTGCTGAGGAACCAAGTTTGGGGAATCTTGAGTTGAGACCTTTCTTCCCACAGAATTAAGAAGTTGAATATGCACGTGAGTAAGATGCCGAATACTTTTGGCTGTGTCCAAATTTCCCCTCGCATCGTACCCCAAGGGTTAATAAGAATGATGCTAAGGGAAAACAATAGGGTGTAAAGGTGGTTCACTGCTGTTAAGATTTTCTGATTAAGAGCGCTCTTATTATGCCCCAAGCGCCAAGTGCCAATAGTCCCAGTGCCGATGTAGGTTCGGGGGTAGAAACAGGGGATTTTGACTCGAATTCACTCCACCAATTAGTGTCCTTGATAAAATCACCCCAGTCAGGATCATTAATATAATTCCGCATTTCGGGTGGTAGTTCCTGGTATCTAACCCGGTTAGCACCAGAAGTCCCAGTGCATCCGCCGCCACCACTACTACCGCTACAGCTACCACCGTCGCCGCTACCACCGTCGCCGCTACCACCGTCGCCGCTACCACCGTCGCCGCTACCACCAGAGCCATCTTCATAGCCGTTACCAACTACAGGCACATTCAACCAAAAATAACTGTTGCTGACGCGCTGACTTATTCCTGCCTGTTGGGAGCCTTCGAGCGAGAATTCAAATGGATTGACAGTTGATAATCCGTCACTCAATCCGACGGCGGCCGGTGTACCGCCGAATCCGCCGCTTCCACCACTGGCATCACCTGTTTCCCATTGGACATTTTTGTAAAAGAAGCCGACGTTGCCTTCACCTGGAGAAACGGGGTAATCCGGACCCCGTAGCACTAGCTGAACGGAGGCTGATTTGTCTGCGTGCTGACTATAGTATCCCACGTTGTCCCATGTGACGATAACTTGGTTGGGAATATCTTTTCGCACTGTTACGGTTCCTACCCCACGTGTATCTACATCACCCCAATAAGGGGCAATCATGTGAGGAGAAATTTGTGCGGTGAAAGGTCTTGGTGTGTATGTTCCAATCGGACTACCAAAAGAAATATTGCCGTTGTTGTTGAGATAGAAATCGTTGTAGGTTTTACCAAAATAATTAAATGAAAAGCCTAAGGGAATAGCTCCGAAGGAACCATCGTCATTAGGTACATATCCGCTAGGAGGCGAGCCTATTCCACCACCGATCATGTCCGTGTAGTATCCCCGATAGGTCGGGCATTGACTGGCATCACTAAAAATCTGACCGGTACTCCTAGACTCACAATTACGATTGTAATCATATTTCCAACCCCATCTAACGCCGTTATAAATTTTGACATCTCCAACTTCTCTTCCCCGAACTGTCCTGGTTGCGGTCTGTTCGGTTAAGAATAATTCTGCCGACCAATAAAAGCTCTTGTCCAGTTGTCGAGTTTCTGGGGTTCTGTGTGGATTGTCTACAAAACCTCTATATCCTTCGCCAAAAATATTTCTGTTATAGAAAGGATTATCTGTAATTCCTCCGTTGTCAATAAAACTTTCACGGTTACCTACTGACCCATCTGCTGCTGCAAAGTTGGTGACTACCAGTTGAATCCAATCCAGCCTTTTCGTTTCAGGTCTGGGGTCAGAACCAGCTGGATTGTAGTCTACTCGGATTGCGGCTCCTACTGCACGCTCTGGAACACTAATTGGTTCGCCTAAATCCGCCCCACACCTATTTTGATGAGTTTGAATACCACAAGCATAATATTTCGTAATATTAAAATTTCCTTGTAAGTTACTACCAAGACTAAATCTCCAGCCTTGGTCTCTAAAAGGTTTTAGTTCTTTCCATAAACCAAACGTTCCAGCAAAAACGTAGCTTCTTGGGAGTTCATAAACTAATCCTGGTGGCTTATTCCATGAAGAAGGAATTAATAAATCAAATGAATTTAATGTTGTCACTCCTCTACCACGGGGAAAAATGGATTCAGATGAATAATTTTCTCTGAGAGTACCAGGTTGTGGAGTGGGTGTAATATCAAACGCCAACCCCGATTGAGCAGTGTTTGTGACTAGTAATGTTGTTGCTAAAAGAACTAGGGGATATTGTCGTAATTGCATTTTTTGTAACTCCAGTACACATCCAATTTTTTTTAGTAATTCTCTCTAAAGCCAGATTGATAAATGGCAATTGTGAAACCACTTAATTTCACAGTTTGTTGAGTTGAAACTCTACAAAAGGAGTATCCACCCGCCCCGACCAAACCTTGGATGATCGCATTTGTTCAATTGATTCCCGGCCGTATTCAATCCACTGTCTTGTTTCCCAGAATTCTTGATAGCTAAAACGAATTTGATAGGTAGCTAGTTTTAGTTGGTCGAACCACCAATAGCCCCCATCTTTCCTAACAATCAGAAGTTTGAATTGGTCCAACTTCTGCCACAAAAGCTTAGCTTCGAGAAAGAATTCGATACATTCTCCCGGCATAGCTAGGGGAAAATCAGATTCTTTTGGGGCTTTAACAGCATCACTACCACCACCTCTCTGTTGTATTTGACCGTCGGCTCCCACCAATTCAGGAGTTAATGTGCTCCATAAGCTGAAACGAAGGGGGTCTTGGGTGTTATTGGTAATTCTTAACCCTATCTGTATAGAAAAAATGGTATTGTCTTTTTTTCTTGGCAATGTCAATACTCTTTCCGGCATTATGGTTTCAAAACGGATACCATTAACTTCTACGGCGTTACCGTTAGGCTCCATAGGTTGAATCAAGTGAAAATTAACGAAGGGTGTTGCCGGATGACTTGACTTGATTTGTGATAGATTTGTGACTCCTATTGCGGAGGATTCATTGTTGTAATTACTATTAGTTTTATTGAAATAAATGAACCGCAGCTGATAATGTCCTGGTTGGAGTGCATGAAAAGAGTAATAAGTTCTTGGTCTAAAGTATTCAAAGTCGAAAGAAAAGTTTTTATTAGGTAATTCCAGGATAAGTAAGTTATTCTGCCAAAACAGCCTTCCATCTAACCAAACACCAGTATCCCTTCCAGGTTGAACTAGCCAAGAATTAATACTTTTCGTATCTTCTTGCCTATTAAAATTAGCCAACTTTAAGAGCAAGCGTTTTAATTTAAAAATCCAACTTTGCTGTTGAGGTTGTTGTTGATTTGTGGATTCTTGTTCATTGATAACGAAAAGCCCCTGTAATGTTTGACCATCCGAGTTCACAAGTTCTGGAATAAAGGTGTCATCAAAGCTGACGGGAAATGGCTCTGATGTGTTGTTAGTTATCTGAACAACCAGATGCACGGGAGCAATGGCACTCCTCTTATTTTCTGGGATAGCTAGTACCACAATATTTGGTAGCAGAATTTCCAGCCCGTAGCCATCTGCTTCAAAAGTGTTGCTGTTATTTGATTCACTTGGTGTCATATTAGTTACCCTCTCTATTTCCAGGTTTTTATATGCCGTCATTATAGACGGCACATGGCTTAATGCCGTTATCCTAAAGAAGAGTGATGAAAAGTTTCAGTCGGGAAAGTGCGGATTGTTCAAGAGGTTTTTTACAGTTCTTCGTCTCATCTCATGCTTGGTATCAACAACAAAACTCTCTCCAATATCGGGCAGTCACATCTCTAGGGGCTTGCTTTTGAGCTATCAGAAATCCTTCACATAGGATAGCGGATAGATGCACAAGTCTTTAATGTATTGTTGCCAAGTCGCAATTTTTAAGAAGAGGTAGTTCTGTTGTCTTCAGATGTCCAAATCCCCAATTTTGAACAAACAATTAGTAAAACTTTGCTACCCAAGCATCAATTTCTCCGGCATTTGTTCCTTCTAAAGCAGCCCAAGTAGCTCCCGCAATATAGACATTATTGGCACTGTCAATTGCAATATTTTTGGATATATCGTCATTGGAAGTGCCTAGTTGTAGAATGGACATTTGGTTACCATTGCTGTCATATTTAGCTATCCAAGCATCAACTTCTCCAGCATTTGTTTCCCCTAACGCACCATCTGTGACTCCCGTAATGTAGAAATTACCAATGCTATCAGTGGCGATGTCATAAGAGACATCCAAGCCAGAAGTCCCTAGTTGTTTTGTCCACCTTAAAGTGCCACTACTGTCGTACTTTGCTACCCAAGCATCAACTTCTCCGACATTTGTTCCTCCTAACGCGCCTTCTGTTTCTCCCGTAATGTAGACATTACCAGCACTATCGGTGGCGATACCAAAGGAGTCATCGTAAGCGTCCGTACCCAGTTCTGTTCTCCACTTATTGAAGCCATTACTATCATATTTCGCTACCCAGGCATTAAAATTCCCTGCAATCCCTTCTCGCAATGAAGCATCGGTTCTTCCAGTAATGTAAACATTACCAACACCGTCCACGGTAAGGTCATTGGAATAATCTAAGCCACCACTATAACCCTCTTGTGCATCCCAGATGAAATTTCCACTACTATTGTACTTTGCTACCCAAGCATTAATGTCCTCAAAATCGCTTGTTAAAATTCCTCCGCTAATATAAACGTTGTCAAGATGATCGGTAGCAACAGAAGAAACAGCAAAGACACCAGATGTTAATTGTTTTGTCCACACGGAGTTGCCGAAAGTATCATACTTGGCTAACCAAGCACCAGTACCCTCAAAACCTGTATTTCCTGAGATGTTGCCTTCTCCTGCAATGTAAACATTACCAGCGCTATCGGTGGCGACACCACAGGAAATTTCATCACCGCCCGTACCCATTTGTCTTGTCCACAGTAATGTTCCGTTGCTGTCGTACTTTGCTACCCAAGCATCAACTCCTCCAGCATTGGTTCCCCCCAACTCTCCGTTAGTGTATCCCGTAATGTAGACATTGCCGACATTATCAGTTGCGACATTGTAGCAGGAGTCATCACCCTCTGTGCCCAGCTGTTGAATCCACGTTCGATCGCTCTCAATGCTGAGATTGTAGAAGGTGCTTGCCCCACTATTGCCTGGATAGACACGGATGTAGTAAGTACCAGCATTTAGGATGCGGCTGATAGATTCAGTAGCAGTGCCACCGTTAGTTGAACTGGTGATCGCGTTACCGCTGCTATCAAGCAATTGCACATCGGCATTGCCACTCAACCCATTCAAGGCAAGATTGAAACTGCTAGTAGCGTCGAGACTGAAACGGTAGTAGTCGTTGGTGTCTGCGCTACCTACCCAATCAGTATAAGTGCTGGTAGTAGAATTTAGGGTGATTTGACGTGCATTGTTGAGAGTGTTTCCAGCGTAGTCGTCGGGTGTAGCAAATACATTCAAGTTGTAGTTGGTATTAGCACCATTAAAGGGATAGACCCGAATGTAGTAAGTGCCTGCATCCAGAGTACGGCTGATAGATTCAGCAGTGGTGCTACCGTTAGTTGAACTGGCAATAACTTCACCGCTATCGATGATCCCATTGCTGTTAGCATCCCGAATCAACTGTACGTCAGCATCAGCTACTAGACCATTGAGGGCAAGATTGAAACTGCTCTTCGTGCCGAGGCTAAAACGGTAGTAGTCATCAGTATCAGATGAACCCACCCAATCACTGTAGGTGCTAGCTACTGAATCTAGGTTAATCTGACGTGCGCTGTTGAGGTTGTTTCCAGCAAAGTCATGGATTGTTGCTGACACGTTCAAATTGTAGTTGGTGTTAGCACCGTTGTATGGATAGACACGGATGTAGTAAGTACCAGCGTTTAGGATGCGGCTGATAGATTCAGTAGCAGTGCCACCGTTAGTTGAACTGGCGATCGCGTTACCGCTGCTATCAAGCAATTGCACATCGGCATTGCCACTCAACCCATTCAAGGCAAGATTGACACTGCTATTAGCACTGAGGCTGAAACGGTAGTAGTCATCAGTATCAGATGAACCCACCCAATCAGTATAAGTGCTGGTAGTAGAATTTAGGGTGATTTGACGTGCATTGTTGAGAGTGTTTCCAGCAAAGTCATTGATTGTCGCAAAGACGCTCAAGTTGTAGTTGGTATTAGCACCATTAAAGGGATAGACCCGAGTGTAGTAAGTGCCTGCATCCAGAGTACGGCTGATAGATTCAGCAGTGGTGCTACCGTTAGTTGAACTGGCAATAACTTCACCGCTATCGATGATCCCATTGCTGTTAGCATCCCGAATCAACTGTACGTCAGCATCAGCTACTAGACCATTGAGGGCAAGATTGAAACTGCTACTATTGCTGAGACTGAAGCGGTAGAAATCGTCGAGATCGGACGAACCTACCCAATCTGTGAATGTTTGTGTGGTAGGAGTGATATTGAACTCCCTAGCTGACAATAATGTGTTACCTGCTCCATCAATAGTCATAAATATTCCTTTTTCTAAATATAGGTGTATCTGACTCTCAAGAAAGTGAAAATAACTTTCTTGAGTTGGATTTTTACGGCTCTCTCGAATCAATGAAATACTCTGAGTCTGACTGATATTAAAAAGTAGTATCTTCTCAGGGGACAACTCTTCAGGCAAAACAAAATTTGCGGTTCTCTAACATTAGAACCGCTACTCAACAACCCATAAGATGATTTGTTGCAGTCGGGAGAGCGCTCCAGGTTCAGGATATTTTTACAGAGCTTCGCCCATATTACCAGGGCAGCAACAACAATATTCTCTCAAATGTCGGGCAGTCACTCTCAAGAGAAGTTGGCTCAAGAGCTATCAGAAATCTTTCAAGAAATAGCAGAATGGGTAGATGCATAAGTATTTAATGCAATGCGCGACTGTGTGCGACTGCAAGGGAAGTCAAAGAATGTTTTTAGCTTGATAATCAATTCTTGGCTGTTTTTTCTTTTTGGTAAATCCCCAAATTTACTGAATTGATAAAATCCGTAGAAGATGGAATTCTTGATGAAGATTTCTTGGAACTTTATAAAGTCAATTTAAAGGAGATAGTCATGAAAGAAGTTGAATAAAAAAAACATATTGATACAGATCTCACCTCGTAATTGCCGGAAATTACACCCCGTCAGGTCTCAATACTTTCAGGGCACGGTACCCAGATGCTTAGAGAAATGAGGCATTACACATCTGGGTACCCAACCAGCCAAGTTAAACGTGTACCCAGGTAGCGCTATGATGCTCTTAACATAAGGAGGGGGAGATTATGCCAATCATCTCTCTAAGCTCATTTAAAGGAGGAGTGGCGAAAACCACTTCGGCTATCTGCCTTGCCTCACTGTTTTGTGAGGACGGGGCAACTTTGGTTATCGACGCTGACCCCAACCGTTCGGCTACTACTTGGGCAAGACCGGGGGGACTGCCGTTTCAGGTGTGTGGGGAAAAGGAAGCGGCCAAACTCATGCGTCAGCAGAAGTTCGAGTTCATCATCTTTGACACACCAGCCCGACCCAATGATGTAGAAGTTGAGGAATTGGCGAGGGGTTGCGATTTGCTGGTTGTCCCAACTCCACCAGACCTACTGAGCATGGACGCAATGGCACTCATGGCTAAGTCCTTGCCAGAGGATACCAATTGGCGGGTATTGCTGACTATGGTGCCACCACCGCCACAAAAGGACGGAATTGAAGCGATGGAAGCACTATTGGCTCAGGGGTATCCAGTATTAAGCCGGGGGATTCGGTTTTACAAAGCATATAAGGATGCAGTAACGTTGGGAGTTCCCGTTTATAAAGTTCGAGGAGGGAAGGTGGCATGGCGGGATTGGACAGAGGTAAAAAACGAAGTGGTTCGGGCAATCCAAGAGTAAGCCGATTTAGTGAAGTCTTGGGGGCGGCACATGATAGCGCCCAAAAACCTGGGTACCCAGAAAGCCAGCAACCCTCACAACCAGCAACTCAATCATCCGAGTCAACACCTGCACTTGAAAATGTTCCTCAACCTGGGTACCCAGAAACTCAACCATCTAAGCAGTCAGTCACCCAACCATCCCAAGTGCTTGAAAGCAGTCCTCAACTTGGGTACCCAGAAACTCAACCATCTAAGCAGTCAAAAGAGAAATTAGCCAAGCGCGAGAATCCGGACTACACCCAAACCACTTTTCGCATTCCCAAGAAATTAAGCAGGCAAATCAACCGAGCGCTAATGGATTTGGCGGATGAGGGGGTAGAGATAGACAGAAGCGATTTGCTAGAAGAATTGGCTGGTGCATTTATCCGAAAAGCGGATGAAGTCGGAGTAGTAGAAGCGTTGGAACAATTCAAAAACCTGGGAACCCAGATGGATGAGTAGTTGAGTTGTGAGTGGGGAGTGCGATGGCTCAGAAAGCGCCCGCCTTCAAGCGTTCGCTCGTGCCAAGTACGTGACAGTTCGTGCGATCGCAACTAAAGCAGCTCATATGCGATCGCGTTCTTGAGCGCTGGCGCGTGGCAAAGCGGGCAGAATATCCAAAGAGCGCATCGCCCTGGCGCTTGATGAGTTTATTAAGGAATTGGGAGTTTAGTTACCATAACGTTATCGTAACTAAAGAGGGCGAAGATTAAGGCAACTTATAAGTTAGCTTTTTATCAAGGGAGATGAAAGTAATTGGAAGAAGTCAAAAATCATGATCTTTTCGATTTCATGTTACAAATCAGCCAAGAAATGTCCTTGGAGTATGAGCGTATTCAAAAACGGGCTACTGAAGATCCTGGCACTGCCGGAGATCAAGGAGAAGAGAACTGGGCAGAGTTATTGAGGGATTGGTTGCCACCTACTTATCAAGTTGTGACGAAGGGTAGAATTATAAGTCAGGATGGGAAAACAAGTCCTCAAGTTGATGTAATCGTACTAAAGTCATTCTATCCCAAGAAGCTACTCAACAAAAAACTTTATCTTGCAGCAGGTGTAGCTGCTGCTTTTGAATGCAAAGTTACTTTAAAGGCTGCTCATATTACTGAAGCGTTAGAAAATTGTATTGCAATAAAGTCATTGTTTACGCCAAGAAAAGGTTCTCCCTTTAAAGACCTAAATACTCCAATAATATATGGGCTATTAGCACATTCTCATTCTTGGAAGGGAGATAGGTCAACACCAGTGGAAAATATTGCGAATAAGCTTATTGAAGAAGATCGCAGGCTAGTTGATCATCCCAGAAAAATGATTGACCTACTTTGTGTAGCCGATCTAGGGTCGTGGGCTTCATCACAACATACTCTTTTGTTAAAGAAATGTTTCAGCCCAGACCTTGCGTTAAAGAAATCTGGACGTTTGCTTGCAGCTACCACTGCATATATAGGACATACAAATAACTTTGAGAGTCAAGTAGCTCACTTTAAACCAGTAGGTGCTTTGATCTTTTACTTGTTTGAGAAACTGGCACGGGAGAATGAAGAGTGCCGCGGCCTTGCTGATTATTATCAAATGACTAATATTAGTGGTGCTGGCAGTGGTCGTATTAGAGAATGGTACAGCAATATTTTTTCTGATGAAACTAAAGAAAAACTCGATAGAAACATAATGGGTCTTGAGAGAAGTATTCTGTCAAACTGTGAACCTTGGTCTGAGTGGAGTGTGCAAATAGAGCCTTGAGCTTATAAAAACTGCTGTTACTTAAAGGAAATGTTTGCCGCAGTGGCAAGCTTTTACTTTAATTAATTGCGGCTTCTTGATACTTTCAACAGTATCTAGTAGTCTATGTGACGAAAACTGCTGTAACTTTGACGGAATTCTCAACTAGTAAGTATAATTATTTACAATGCTATCAATGGACAAACGGCTTACTTTTAGTTCAATTCTGAACTAACGGCAGAATTTTACTTTAAATAGTGGGATAAGATACTGTCAGTTGAAGTTGCGATCGCAACCAGAATCATTCGGTTTTAACTAAAATCTTGCCATTAGTTCAAAACTAAAGTAAAAGCTTGCCCTTTGTCAGTCAACTCTTTCTAACCAAAAATGTTGAGAGTGACGGAATTTGAACACAATAAGAGTGGATTCCGTCTCAGGAATCAGCGTAGTTACTGTCTAAGTATAGAATTTCTGGACTCAATTTAAAGTAAAAGCTTGCCAGTGCGGCAAACATTTTCTTTAAGTCACAACTGCCACTTTATCTTTTAAGTAACATTTGGTCACGTTATGGTTCAAATCACAGTCAGAAATTTGATATTAAGATTTGCGCTTTTTCCCAACACGAGCTGCTAATTTATTAGTTAACTCCAGTTGGTACTGATTTTTGTTGTCCTCATAAACCAGGATTGTCCTTGGGTCAGCATGACGGCTGAGGTGCTGAACCTTGCGGTAATCGCCCTCCGCCAAGTCAAGAGCATCGGTAATACCTGAATGCCTAATTTTGTGGGGTGTCATCCGCTTAGTTATTCCAGCTTTTTCGCAAGTCTTACGCACGAGCGCATAAATTCCATCGCCCGTCAGCTGATGACCTTCATTATGAAAGTCCAGTGCAATAAATAATGGGTCACTAGGTTTGAGATTTGTACGACAGCCCAACCAATCAGAGATCGCCTCCGCAACAAAAGGGTTTAAATCAATTCTAGTTTCATCATTGCCCTTGCCCTTACCGTAAACAGTTAATGTGTTTTCGTGGTAATCGAAATCCCCAACTGTTAATTTAGCAACTTCTCCACGACGTAAGACATTTGCCCAAAGCAGCAAAAATAAGGAATAATCTCGCTTCCCTTTAACTGAAGAAATGTCAATCACATCAAAAACTTTATTATATTCATCCACCCCTACTCCCCTGGTGTCTCTGTATTTTGTCACTTTCAATGACTCGATGCGATCGCCGTCAAAATGGTACTGACACCGCTTGAGGTTACGCCCCACCTTAATTAAATATTTGATAGCAGCCAAATAACGGTTGATGGTCGCCGCCTTCCTACCTTCTGTCACCAGATGATTTTTAAACTTGAGGATTAACCCGTTAGCCGTCTGTTCATCTAACCCCCAAAACTCTTCAATATCTCTTGGCGTTGGTTTCCTTTGTAAGAAATACTCAAAAAATATTCGGATATTGCCAGCATACCCCCGTTGGGTAGTTTGCGCCTTCTGCTGCAACTCTGCCAAAAAATCATTTGATGAAAGCAGTTGACTGGCAACAGAGGTAATTGAACTTTCTGTAAAACTACTTATAATATCCATCTACTGGCGTTTATGACAATGCGGCTTTCCATTAACGTCATATAATACCACACCATACTCTACCGAATAAACGACTACATAAGAGAAAATCGCTCGCTCCAAGCATCACGAAAGCAAAATTTAGCCGATTCTTGGGGGAGCTTGGATTGAGAGTTTTGATTCTCCGTAATGGTTGTAGTTATTGGCACATAAAAGCCATTGGATTGATATCTTTTTCGATTCAATGTTGTGATTAATGCAACAGTTATTCCCCCGCGTTGTAGGATGCTCGCCCAAAACACAATGCCTCGGACGCATTGTCCGTGTAAGACCCCCGTGACTTCAAAAAATGAGGGCAGAGGCCTCGGCGTATTCTCAACAAGCTTTATTATTGAGAATTAGACTCTCTACAATGCCCACCAAGCCCTTTATTTTCTCGTGGGCATCCAATTCTTCATTCAAGCCCTTTTAAGCCGATATAGCGCAATTAGGCTCGATTTAGCTGAAAAACCTAAAAATCTATACTCATGCTGTACATCTATCTGTACAATAATTCTATCTAGACTTGTACAGATGGGATTCTAGAATATGGCTGACAAAGACAAGTTTCTAGCCACCTTCCGCATTAATCAAGATGAGTGGAAGGACTTCATGGCACAGGCAAAAGCAGAAGGGTCGAGCGCCTCGGCTGTGCTGGTTGATTTCATTCGCTGGTATCGGTCTGGAAACAGAATTGCTGCTGATACCAAAAGAAGCACTCATCTAGATAATCTAGATTATATTATAGATTCTCGGATTGAAGCTAGAATCCAAGCCCAATCACAACTTCCATTCAATCTAGATGATATTCTAGATGAGCGAGAGAGAAATCTAGAATGGCGTTTGACTCAGGTTCTAGAGGAGAAACTAGAAGAACTACAGGGCAATCTGAACAATCTAGAATCTGCTCTAGATGAGCGGAAAGATAAGCGAGAACAGTTGCAGAAATCAGCACAACAACAGCCAATGGAGGTAGAGACAATGCCGTCTGAGAACGAGC
>NZ_WJFC01000120.1 GCF_009725235.1 Scytonema sp. UIC 10036 | reverse complement strand
CCCCTACACCCTACCCCCAGTTCTGGATTAACTCTGGCAGTAGAACAAGCTTGTAAAACACTTGAGTGGCCCAAAGACAAACCAATTCAGGAAATTGTTTTTCCCTATCTTCTCGATACTGGAGCGGGAATTATCAGCGCCTTGCTGCTAATGATGCCCAAACACCAAATCAACAGCTATGCATTTTCGACTCGTTACAACCAATTTATCTTTGTCACATCTCCTCATCCAATGCTTTTATGGGTGACACTGCTCCATAACAAAGAACTGGGCCCAAAATGGCTTCCTTGCTATTTGGATATGCAAAAACCCCAAAACCACAAAATAGTGCATTCCTTAGCCGAGAGTGAACGCTATCCTTTGATTTTCTTTACTTTGGAAGCCCCCAACTCATGTGCGAGTGTTATTAGTTGTCATATCGAAACTCTCCAAAGACAGTTACTCAAAAACTGGACACAGCAGAGTAAGTGTTTACCTCCCTCTTCTGCCGTTGCCTTAAGTAAAGAGTTGCTAAAACAACAGTACAAACTGATGCAACCTCAAATCCTGCATCGCTTGGCATTGGATACACCACCTGTGGTATCTTAGCTGAGAAATAGGAGATAAGGGGTAGGGGATAGGGAGTAGGGAAAGAAAATTGTCATAACGAGTGTTTTGGGTAATTGCCCATGGGGGTCTAGAGAGGAAAAGCGCTAAAACTCAAAATAATTGCTTGAAACCAAGTCTCGGTAAGGCTTTGTCAATCCAAAATCTAAAATCCAAAATCTAAAATCCAAAATCTCTTGACAACTGGCAAACAGTTAGGCATAATGAATAAAGTGAACAAAAGCAAGGGACTGTAGTTCAATTGGTTAGAGCACCGCCCTGTCACGGCGGAAGTTGCGGGTTCGAGCCCCGTCAGTCCCGTAAGAGGATATAAAAAATAATTTATGAGTATCGAGTTAAAAGCGAGTGAGTAACATTACTCGTTTCTTGTAACTTGGTATAAGCTACATAAGTTGTGCATTAGACAAAGAGAGAAATTTCAGTGACTGTTAGAGTCCGTATTGCTCCCAGCCCAACTGGGAATTTACACATTGGTACAGCAAGGACAGCCGTCTTTAATTGGTTGTTTGCCCGCCACCACGGCGGTCAATTTATCCTGCGGATAGAAGATACAGATGTCGAGCGATCGCGTCCCGAATATACAGAGAATATCCTTAAGGGATTGCGCTGGCTGGGGCTGACTTGGGATGAAGGACCATTTTTCCAAACGGAGCGTTTGGAAATGTACAAACAAGCAGTCAAAACACTTTTAGATAAGGGATTGGCTTATCGCTGCTATACCACTGCAGAAGAATTAGAAGCGCTGCGAGAAGCACAGAAAGCTAGAGGAGAAGCTCCGCGTTACGATAATCGCCACCGAAATCTCACACCAGAACAAGAAGCCGCCTTCAAAGCAGAAGGGCGCAGCTTTGTCATTCGGTTCAAAATAGATGACGATCGCGAAATTGTTTGGAACGACCTAGTCCGTGACAAAATGGTCTGGCGGGGGAACGATCTGGGCGGAGATATGGTCATTGCTCGTGCAGCGGCAGATGATATCGGTGTAGCTCTGTACAACTTTGCTGTTGTGATCGATGACATGGATATGCAAATCACCCATGTTATTCGAGGCGAAGACCATATTGCGAACACTGCCAAACAAATACTTATATATGAAGCATTCGGTGCCAAAGTTCCGGAGTTTGCTCACGCGCCCCTGATTCTCAACCAAGAAGGACGCAAGCTTTCCAAGCGAGATGGAGTCACATCTATTTTTGACTTTAAGCAAATGGGCTTTACATCTGAGGCGCTAGTCAATTACATGACATTATTGGGTTGGTCCCCCCCAGACTCAACTCAAGAACTTTTCACCTTAGAGGAAGCAGCCAAAGTCTTTGGCTTTGAGCGAGTCAATAAAGCAGGAGCAAAATTTGATTGGGCGAAATTGGACTGGATTAACAGTCAGTACATTCACAATATGCCTGTCGCTCGGCTCACGGATCTGGCAATCCCCTTTTGGGAAGAAGCGGGATACCAATTGACAGGAGGACGCGATCGTCCCTGGTTGGAACAGTTAGTCACTTTAATTGGTCCGAGCCTCACTCGCCTGACAGACGCAGTCTCAATTTCTCGACTCTTTTTTGTAGACACAGTTGAATTTAGCGAGGAAGCACAGGCACAATTAAAGCAAGAGGGTTCTGCTGCCACTCTCAAGTGGATTGTAGATGTTTTGGACAATCAGCCGTTGACAGAAGCTAGCGCTCAAGAACTGATTAAGCAAGTCGTCAAGGAGCAAAACGTTAAAAAAGGTTTAGTCATGCGTTCTCTCAGGGCTGGCTTAACAGGAGATTTGCACGGTCCGGATCTCATTCAATCCTGGTTGCTGCTCAATAAAATTGGTTTAGATAAGCCTCGCTTGCTTCAAGCAGTCTAAAGGATACAGTACTCCATTCTCGTTCCCAGCTCTTACCTTCTCGTTCCCAGGTTCTACCTGGGAACGAGGGGAGGTGTCAACGAGGGGAGGTGTCAGATCCATGGTACTTCCTTTGGTTGATTGACAATCCGGAGCGTTTTTATAACTTTTTTGTAAAAAAGTGAGTTAGATACCCTGGTATTGGAAACTTTTTATGTAAAATTAACGTCACTAGAACTACTTAAGAAAATATATAATTCAGATGCTGACAAAAGTTATAAATTCGGGGATAAGAATTTCTTTGCTAGTCGCGACAATAGCGATCGCCTCAGTAAATACCATGACAGCTGATGCTCAACAAGAAACACCACCTCCGATCTTTGGAGATATGACTATTGGTCACAAAGTTTCTCCAGATCCAATGACAGTCCGAGGAATGAGTGGCGGATCCATACCGGGGAAGCAACTGGTTGGAAAGGGAGAAACTCCCACAGGACCGTGTACGGGATTTTTTGATGAAAAACCAGACCACACGCTAGAGTTAACAAATAAGTTTGACTATTTAAAATTGCAAGTAGAAAGTCCAGAAGATACCACTTTAATTATTCAAGGTCCCGGAGGCACTTGGTGCAATGACGATTTTGAAAACAAAAATCCCGGTATTCTCGGTGAGTGGTTGCCAGGAAGCTACAACATTTGGATTGGCTCTTATACAAAAGATAAATATCTTCCATACACGCTACGCATCACACAATCAAGTAAATCAGTGACAAATAACAAATGACCAATGACAAATGACAAATAGGGAGCGCTAACAATGACAGTTGCTGCATCTCAGGATTTATCAGAGGACTATCGCTTGGTGATGGTCAGTATTTACCACTGACTCCTGATGAAGATGGACGTATTTTGTTTGAGACAGTCGGGTTACTTATTGGACTTCAAGATGGTCGAGTTGTGATAGAAGATGCCCAAACGGGTGAACAACTGTTAACCTCTCAGGAACTCGAGCAACGGGTATCTCAAGCAGAGCAACAGGTATCCCAAGCGGAACAGCGAGCATCTCAAGCAGAGCAACGGGCAGCAAAGTTAGCTGAGGTGCTCAGATCGCAAGGAATAAATCCTGACGAAATTTAAGAAAAAAGAAATCAAGAGCTTGAATTGAGCATTCAGTAGAGATTTTTCATGGAAATGTCGTGAGTCAAGTGTGGTTTCACGCCAGATCTGTATAGTACAACGGGGCAAAATTAAGTTAAATTTAATTAAGATTATTAATGTTGTCTCAGCTCCTGCAACTTGCCAAAGCTGGTGGGGGGCGCTCGCTGTGACACATAAATATAAAAACATTGATTTAAAAGCTCTATTTTTGGGCTGCTGCACTATCTAGAGGCAAACAAAAATGAAATTTTCCTGGAGAGTTCTACTACTCTGGACATTGCCAGCATTGGTAATTGGCTTTTTCTTTTGGCAGGGCGCATTTTCCGGTGCTCCTACAGATTTAAGCAAGAATGCAGCCAGTACTCGCATGACTTATGGTCGCTTTCTAGAATATCTAGACGCCAATCGCGTGACAGGCGTTGATTTATATGAAGGCGGTAGAACGGCAATTGTGGAAGCTGTCGATCCAGAATTGGATAACCGCGTACAGAGAGTGCGGGTAGACTTACCAGCTAGTGCTCCTGAGTTGATTAGAAAGCTTAAAGACAAAGGAGTGAGTTTTGATGCTCACCCCATGCGAAATGATGGAGCAATTTGGGGACTGTTAGGGAATCTTGTTTTTCCTGTCTTACTAATTACCGGTTTGTTTTTCCTGTTCCGCCGTTCTAGCAACTTACCAGGTGGTCCCGGTCAAGCCATGAACTTCGGTAAATCAAGAGCACGCTTCCAAATGGAGGCAAAAACCGGAATCAAATTTGATGATGTTGCCGGTATTGAAGAAGCTAAAGAGGAATTGCAAGAAGTTGTAACCTTCCTCAAACAGCCAGAGAAATTTACTGCAGTTGGCGCACGCATTCCTAAAGGAGTGCTGCTAGTTGGACCTCCAGGAACAGGTAAAACACTTTTGGCAAAAGCGATCGCAGGTGAAGCAGGCGTACCGTTCTTTAGCATTTCCGGTTCCGAATTTGTGGAAATGTTTGTTGGGGTTGGTGCTTCTCGAGTCCGCGATCTGTTTAAAAAAGCAAAAGATAATGCTCCTTGTATCATCTTTATTGATGAAATTGACGCTGTAGGGCGTCAGCGGGGTGCGGGCATTGGTGGCGGAAATGACGAACGCGAGCAAACTCTCAACCAATTGCTGACCGAAATGGATGGCTTTGAGGGCAACACGGGTATCATTATTATCGCTGCTACAAACCGTCCTGATGTATTAGACGCAGCCCTATTGCGTCCCGGACGTTTTGACAGACAAGTGATTGTAGATGCACCAGACATCAAAGGACGTTTGGAAATTTTAAAAGTCCACGCCCGCAACAAGAAACTAGACCCGAGCGTTTCTTTAGAAGCCATTGCGCGTCGCTGTCCTGGATTTACTGGTGCAGATTTAGCCAACTTACTGAACGAAGCCGCTATTCTGACTGCAAGACGCCGTAAAGATGCCATCACCAATATAGAAATTGATGATGCAGTAGACCGGGTTGTGGCTGGTATGGAAGGAACACCATTGGTGGACAGCAAGAGCAAGCGTTTGATTGCCTACCATGAAATAGGACACGCCATCGTAGGCACCTTGCTGAAAGACCACGATCCAGTCCAAAAAGTAACCCTGATTCCACGGGGACAAGCACAAGGTTTAACCTGGTTTATTCCTAATGAAGAACAAGGGCTAATCACGCGATCGCAACTCAAAGCCAGAATTACGGGTGCTTTGGGTGGTCGTGCTGCTGAAGACATCATCTTTGGTGCTGCTGAAGTTACCACTGGTGCAGGCGGCGACTTGCAACAAGTTACCGGAATGGCAAGACAAATGGTAACAAGATTTGGGATGTCCGAGCTAGGTCCGGTGTCCTTAGAAAGCCAAACAGGTGAGGTTTTCTTAGGTCGTGATTGGATGACCAGATCTGATTACTCAGAATCCATTGCCTCGCGAATTGATTCTCAAGTTCGCATCATTGTAGACGAGTGCTACGAATTATCGAAAAAGATTGTACGAGATAATCGTACTGTCATGGATAGATTGGTAGATTTACTGATTGAGAAAGAAACCATTGATGGTGAAGAATTCCGGCAAATAGTAGCTGAATACACAACTGTGCCTGAAAAACAACAGTTTATTCCTACTCTTTAATCTCACTTTCTTCTCAGCTTGTCTAATTATAGTAGGGGTGTATTATAATACGCCCCTTTGTGCTCACCTTGTAGTAGGTAGGGCTAAAGCCCACCAATATTTAACGGTGGGCTTTAGCCCTACCTACGCTCATAGATACAGTTATAGCGGTTTGGGAGTCGTACTTACAGTCAAAAGTAGAAGATTTGAATAATGAATCAATTTTTTGAACAGGATTTAGCGATCGTATTGCTATTAAACACTTTTATTATCTTTTAATTGCATAATAAATTTGCCACAAATGCTTCCTATTGATTTTTTTGTGGTCAATGTTACATATATTTATTGCTAAATATAGTGCTATTGGAAGACAATAAGAAAACAATAAAACTGTTAACGTATAACATTATAAATAACAAAACATAATTACAATTTTCGGTTTTTTTAAAATTGCTAAAAAACCAAAAAATAAAAAATACATTGAATCTGTTAACGCTTAACATAAGCAATAAAAAAAATGGGTTAAAAAATGGATGAGCACTAAAAAGAAAGAAACATCATGCCGGAATCTCTCAATACAAATATCCAAACAAATATTTCTTCTAATCCATCCCCTCTTGATGATAGATTAACTACTCAATCATACGTTGGAGATTTAAGTACTCAGAGTTCTTATTCTGGTTCTTCAGAATCATCTTTAGAATCAGGATTAATACCTGATAACATTCTTACTCCATCAAAAAACTCCAATCCCCTCATGACTAGTTCTGCAATTTTTGCTGATTTTAATGGTGATGGGAAGAACGATAAGCTTTGGTATAACACTCAAACTGGAGAAACCGCTCTTTGGTTAATGGATGGTAGCAATATTCTTGCTCAAGCCTCTCTTAAAACATTAGCTCCTGGCTCAACATTGAATATTGCTGATTTCAATGCTGATAACAAAACAGATCTTCTCATACACAATACTCAGACAGGCGAAAGCACGATTTGGGTTATGGATGGAACAACAATTGTCTCCGAAGCTCCTCTCACTCCTTTAACTGGTGGATGGAGTCCTACCCTTGTTGATTTTAACGGTGACAGCAAAACTGATATCTTCTGGCGCAATACTCAAACAGGCGAAAACAAAGCTTGGTTGATGGATGGGACTAGTGTTATATCTGAAGCAGCTTTAGATACATTTGATACAAATTGGACAGCCAAAGCAGGCTTTTTCAATGGTGATACCAATACAGATATTCTGTGGCGAAACAATGCAACTGGCGAGAATATCATTTGGTTGATGAATGGTACAACTGCTTCTGCATCCATAGCGCCTACTCTAGGTACAGAATGGCAAATTGCTAGCTTTGGTGATTTTAACTTTGGTCTTCAAACTTTTGAGACTGATATTGTTTGGCGCAATACTGCAACCGGAGAGAACAAAGTTTGGCTATTTGATGATGGAAATGTTGTCGCTGATGCTGCCTTACCTACACTCACTGGTTCTGGTTGGAAGTCTCAGATTGGTGATTTTGACGGCAATGGCAACACCGATGTCTTCTGGTACAACGAAGAAACAGGTGAGAATAAAGTTTGGATAATGGATGGTGCAACCGTCATCAGTGATGTTGCTCTACAACCTCAAAGCCCTGGTGCTGCTTGGAAAGCTAGTATTTCTGATGTTAATGGAGATGGCAAATCTGACATCTTCTGGCGGAATTATCAAACAGGGGAGAACAAGGTTTGGACAATGGATGGTACTACCTATAGCGAATCTCCTGTAGAACCACTTTCTCCTGAATGGTATACCGCATAGTATTACCCCCCTTAATCCCCCCTTATAAAGGGGGGAAATGGAAAATTCAGTTCCCTCCCCTTAGCAAGGGGAGGGTTAGGGTGGGGTAAAACTAAAAACATTGAAATTCTCTCGCCAACGCTTTACAACCACTGTCCACCATGGAAGCGCCAACGGACAAAGATTATCCGCATCAGACTTTGCGAAACAATAAAAACTGCTAACCACACAACACTGTAATGCTGTAAAAACACACCTATCGGTGGATAGTTGGGTATAGGTAGAATGCGAAAGACACCTACTACTAACCATATAAATATCATTTCCCAGATACCAGCAAAGAGTTGATATGCAGCAGGCCAATCTCGATCCCAACGGTACTTTTGAATTTGGTCGTATACAAGATCCCATCCCAAACCAAAGAGAGCAACATAAGCTAGTATCCAAAAATAAGCCGCACTGGGATAAGAACCTACCCAACCAATCCTAAATGGTATAGATACTACCACGCCTACAGTAGCAAGTAATAACAATCGAGTTTGCCAGCGACCAAATAAAGTAGGAGTCATAATAAACAATCAAATGTTTGGAAGCAAGAATTCTATAGCAATCTTATTTGATTTTTTCCTAGGGTGGGCACTGCCCACGTTTCCTGATTGAGAAGGTGCAAGATGTCAGCTTAACGTTTTAATTGCTACTTTTTGGAGTTGTTGCAAAATAGTTCGGTTGTTAATATTTTGTTGAAGAAAAGAGTCAGCCAACTCCCTAAACTCTAGGCGATCGCCTGGTTCGCTGTTTAGAACGTAAAGTTTGGCGGCGAAGTCCGCAATAACTGGCTCGCTTACCAAGAACTGATACCGCATCAAATGCTGCAACAGTTTTTCATCCTCGTAGCTACGCCACGTCAGTCGCGTCGCTTGCTTAAGACTTCTCTCTGGGAAAAATCGCCGCACAATTGTGCCTGCATTACGCCTCCTGGTTTCTTTCGATGTTTGAGGTAGCTCTTCATGCAACTGACTATAAAAAGCCTTAAAATTGCTGGCTTCACAACTGAGCTTAATGGCAAAAATACTGTCCTGCCACATGTAATCCTGAAGAAATTTTGCCATGCTGAGAAGTACCTTTGCGAAGGCTAGATTTTTATTTTCACCAAGTTAACTACTCTTTAAGCACATTTCATCTGCGTGCATCTGCGGTTCATTATTCATTTTCTTGATTTTTGCAAGAAGTCTATTGTATGTTTGAATTCAAAAAAAATCTTTACCCAACAAATCTTTGTATGAGTTGGGTTTCGTTCCTCAACCCAACCTACACGGTTTGAAATTTGTAGCAAAACCCAAGCAGTCTTGAAATTATACTTTTATTAACGAGCAAGTTGGCAATCGGCAATAGAATTGTACTCACTCATTGCTTCCCAACCCACAACATCTTCTAACAAGGTTTTATATCCTAAAGTATTAGGATGGAGACCATCAGCACTTACTCGCTTAAGCCTCCAAGCTTCACCTTGTTCCATCCATTGCTCAAAAATATCGAGATAGGGAATACCCCGTTTAGCACAAGCAACTTTAGTAGCTTCTTTGTAACGGTGTTGATCGGCATGATTGAAGTAGAAGCAATCAAGAAAGGGCATCTTAGCTTCATCGACTGGCATCATGCCAACAAATAAGACCGGGCATAGTTGGTGTGCTCGGTCAAGTAAAGCTGCGATTTCTGATTCAAAAACGGCAAAGTCCGTAAAATTTCTTCCATTAGGACGACTTAACCGCGCTGAATCATTAACTCCTACCGATAAAATAATCAAGTCGGGAACCTGGTTTCGCAGTTCGCCTCGATGGCGAAACTCAGCTTCCAATCTGTGGGCTACTTGCTGGGTGCGATCGCCCCGCACTCCTAGATTATAAAGAACGTGACCAGGACTATCAGGTGACATCCAACTCCGCCGCAGTCGCTCAACCCAGCCGCCTCCTTCTGGATCGCCAAATCCATAAACTAAACTATCTCCTAACGCCACTATTTTTAGGGGCTGACAGAGTTTTGGTACCACTGACAGATGCATTGGGGAAGGTGCTTTAAATATCTGCATCTTAAAATTTTACATTTTATATCTCTATAGAATTCTATACAGTTCTATACCATTAATGGTTATCCTGACAATTTTTCTATAGTTTTCTGTAGTAGCTTCATAATAACTACTGATTTTTTGGTACAAACTTTACAATTCTTTAAAAATTGAGTGACAAAGTACTTACGTGTTCGATGCAAATTCTCCTACGGTGACTGGTTAAATACCCACTTTAACCAATTGCCAAAAGAACTCATGGCATTCAATCGCTTGACTCTGGGCGCACGAGCAGCAGCAAGACCATCAACAGCACACAAGCAAGCATATTGCAATCCCAGGAAGCTATCAACAGCTGCATAGGGACCACCTAAGGTAATTGCCCCAGCCGCATAGATTTGACCTTTCCCATTACGCATTTCCACAACTTCAAAATTATTTGCCACAGATAACCTTCCCAGATGGTTCAACGGCAAGTTGTAATGTTTCACTAAATCTGCCAAAAGGGGGTTGAGTTCCACTTTGGCATCTAACCCAGTGGCATCAACAATAAAGTCGGCTTCTAACGTCATTTGCCCAAAACCTTTTTCTTGAATGTAGGTCACTGGACGACTCTGAGCATCACGTTCGACTTTTTCCACTTCACCGAATTCAATCTTATACCAACCTTCTCGTAATCCTTCTTCAGTAATACGTTGCCAGTCATGACGATCTGCTGTGGTCGTTCCACCCCAATCTGCTAGCAAGCGCTTGCGTTCGTCGGGACTAGCTTTTTCTAACACGGCGCGGAGTTCGCCACCCCAACAGGCTTTGGGCCAATTGAACGGTTGGTATTCGTAATGGTTCTTAACAAGACGCTGTGCTTTCTCATATCTATTGCCCTTTGGTTTGGGCGATCGCATCAAGTGTAAAACTGTAATATTACGATTGCGCCGACGTGCTTCATAAATACGCTGTACAATTCTGGAAGCCACAATTCCCCGTCCCCGCAGCAAGACTTTTCCACCTTGTTTTTCCAGTTGCTCGTAAATGTGGTTGTGTTCTTCGTAAGCATTGACAACAGACTTAGAATCTTGATAATTCTCACGATAAGCTTGCAAATCAGGGAGAAACTGAATAGCTGGATAACCAGTTGCCAAGTGCAGATAGCGAGCTACATGAAAAGCATGGCTTCCCGGTCCTTGGGAATAAGCTACGCAATATCTACCGTCATCCGTTTTACGAATTGCCCGTATCCGTCCGTAACGGTAAATCTTATCCCAGCCTATGCGTTTCGCTTCTCTGCCTATCGAATCAAAGACATTTCTCGCACGGGGTGTATAAGTTTCGGCAAAAGTTGGCTCATTAAAAACTTGCCACAAATAGCGAAAAGATTGGTCTAATTTCCCTTGAGAAAAATCATGCCATGCTTCTCGTAACGCATAACTAGGCCAACCCCAAATATTATCAGGGCAAGAATCGGAATTTGAACGCAAACGTTCGTGCAAGGGAATTTGGGAATTCAAGCAAAGGCGTTTGTATCGGGCATACGGTTCTTTTTCCAAGCCCAAAGCCACAATATTCTCACTGCCAACACCAGACATTCTCAATAAATCTACCCATATATAGCTACCTAGCCCAGCCCCAACCGCAAGATAATCGCTCTCACTTACTGGTAATCCCGTTGCGTGTAGTGCTTGCACGGGCACGAGTTCTTCGTGAAATACAGAGGGTGGAAAATTGCTACCTAATGGTGTTGCAGGTTGGGAAGCAGGTAGGGTGGGGTCTGGGAGATTGGTATTGGGGTTGAACTGGATAGCGGAGTGAACGGTAGGAGTAGGTGCAGGTGTGCCAGCAACAGCAAGGGTTACAGTAATTATGTATGGACCGATTTGCACGGTATCGCCACTGGCAAGAACGCTGCGTGTCTGACGCTGCTCGTTCACAACAGTACCATTAGTACTGTTTTGGTCAGTCACCACCAACTGATTTTGTTCCCAATCAATCAGGACATGGAAACGAGAAACTTGACTGCTATTCAGCAGCATGCGAGCAACAGGACGCCCCTGGAGTTGAGCAGGTAAGGCAGCAAAATCACGACCAAGAGCAATCGGCCCATTTAAACGAGGTTCTCGTCGTTCCCCTGTTGTGGGATCGTCCCATGTTAGTTGAATTTGTAAATTATTAGGCATTAGTGAATAATTAATCTAACAAATAATTATTTAGTTATAAACTATACAACCAAAAATTCTCCTTATCCTCCTTGTCTCCCTTGTCTCCCTTGTCTCCCTGTCTCCCTTGTCTCCCTTGTCCTCCTTTCCCTAAATACCAGGTGGGACTAAAACACTCATTGCTGCGGCTAAAGATGTTCCACACCAAGGACAACCGACTTGTAAATGTTCTGAGGAAGAGACTTTATAACATTTGGGACACTGCAAACCGTAAACTCCCTGCTGTACGGGTGGAGTCGGTGAATAATGGTGGTGTCCTTGTACAACTGGTTGTTGCCTGACAGGAGGTGTAGGTTGGTGGGGGCGATATTGTCCTTGCCCTACAGCTGGTGTAACAGGTTGAGAATTTACTGCTTGTGGTTTTGGTGGGGCTAAAAGTGTTTCTGGAACATTGCTAGTTGAGGAGATAGAAACGGCAGTTACGTGGAGTTGTTGTTGCCCTAAATAAATAGTACTGCCTTGATTCAGTCTTAATGTACCTTCAACTAGTTGCCGTCCATCGACAAGTGGGGGATTCTGTTCTCGCAAATTTCTAATCAAAAAACATTGCTGTTGTGAATGAAAGTAAATTTCAATATGCAACCCTGATACAGTAGGATGATTCAGTACAATGTCACACCGAGCTGGATCGCGACCAATACGAACAGTGCCTTGATTTTTACTTTGTTGTTGTTCGTATATTTTCTGAGTTCTGTCTTTTCCTGCATCTTGCCACTGTAAAGTGAGTGAGTTCATCTTTGGAATACCGTAATATCAATCAATAACTTCAATTCCTCGCTGTGCAATTCCTAACACGATTTATTGAAGTAAACAACTGGTGCTAGAAAGTCAGCTTAGTATTTAAGATAAGGAGCAACGCTTTATGAATGTTTCGTAACATAACTCAAACTGAAGCTGAGGAAACGCGATCGCCACCGTGCTGTTGACTTTAATTCAGTAAATTTAACGAGGTAATCGGTAATCATTATGTTTAACAACTTTACTGAATAAACTGTTGCGGTAATTTGTGGAGGTTAAGGGTGCAGAAAGTATCTCATTGGGTGATAGTGTGTTCGCTTACGTTAAAGCACAAACAGAACAGCAACAGTTCAAAAATAATTTGTTCAACAGCAAGCAGAATTGCAGCAGTCATCTAAAATAATTTGAGTGTAAATATTATGGTTATTGAACGATAAACTTTGTTATCATATGGAACCGATACAGCCGAATTCACTTAAGGTTGGCGAAATCTATAAGGTCGAATTTCTTAATGGATATAAATTGGTAGTAAAATTTACAGGGTTTAAGGCTGGACGTTACTATTTTCTCAATAAAGATGGGCATCAGTTCTCAATTGCTGATAACACAATTAACTTTTATCGCTTTGATAAATTTGATTCATAGGATGATATCGATAATAGCGTTACCTAACAAATGCTGATAAATGTTGGGTTTCGTTCCTCAACCCAACCTACGTTCAATTTGACTATTGGCTAGAACCTCTAGTTTTTAGAAGACGCTAGTTTATCAGCAAAGCGAGTTGTTTCTGGCAACCTATACTTTGTGGTACAACGCAAGGCATAATCAATTGCCGTAGGTAAACTCACTCTATGACCGCTAGATACATATACGGGTTTAACTCCTGTACGCGTTCGTAAAACGGCTCCCACAGTTTCTCCTTTATGTATTAATGGTTGCCAGCTCCCTCGTGTTTCTGGTAACTCTTCATGCTTGCCAATAAGTAACGATTTCGCAACACCAATCGTAGGCATATCTATAATTAAGCCTAAATGACAAGCTATACCAAACCTGCGAGGATGGGCGATTCCCTGTCCATCACACAGGATAATATCTGGTGTTGTTTGAATTTTTTCCAAAGCGTCCAAAACAGCGGGTATTTCGCGAAATGAAAGGAAGCCAGGAATATAGGGAAAGGTTGTAGGACGTCGTGCAATGCTTGTCTCCTGTAACTGTAAATCAGGAAAACTCAGCACTGCTACAGCAGCACGGCTAATCGCACCATCTTCTTCAAAACCCATATCAACACCAGCAACATATTGCAAAGGTTGCTTGAGATTATCTTCAGTAATCACTTCAGACTGGAGTTGTTCTTGTATTTTTATGGCTTCATCTACCGTAGTAGGCCAGGGATGACGTTGATAAATCTTCATAGACTAAAACTTGAGTTTATCAATTATATTTCATAAATTCTTTGGTTTGGGGTGTATCTATATTAAAGAGTTTTTCTCCTAGAGTAAACTCGAATAACAAAACCACCTTTAGGTTTGACTGTGTGTACTCTACGGGTGCTTAATTTATTAAATTCTATTAACTGTATGCAGAATATTAGCAGACAAATCTCCAGTGCCAATAATTTTAGATTGGGTTTTTCTTTAGCAGGAGGTGCATTTGTCTTACTTCTAGCGATGATGTTCCGTCCCTTCACAATTGTGAATGCAGGTGAGAGGGGTGTTGTCATGCATTTTGGAAAAGTCCAAGAGCAGGTGTTAGATGAAGGTATTCACCCGATAATGCCGATTGTTACAACAGTTAAAAAACTGAGTGTTAGAGTTCGGCAAAATACTTTTAATACTGATGCTGCTTCCAAAGATCTACAGAAAGTCACAACAGAACTTGCGGTGAATTGGCATATTGAGCCAATACGGGTTAATAAAGTCTATCAACAAGTAGGTGATGAAGAACAAATTATTACTGGCATAATCACTCCTGCTGTTTCTGAAGTGTTGAAAGCCGCAACAGCAAAAAAGACGGCAGAAGAAATTATTACTATCAGAACGCAACTGAAAGAAGAAATTGATAATCATCTAAAAGAACGTCTTTCTGCTTATGGTTTGATAGTTGATGATGTGTCTTTAGTCAATTTTGCTTTTTCTCCTGAATTTAGTAGGGCTATTGAAGCAAAGCAAATAGCTGAACAAGAAGCTAAACAAGCAGAGTTCATTGCTAAGAAAGCAACTCAAGAAGCCCAAGCAGATGTGAATCGTGCTAGGGGTCAAGCAGAAGCACAAAGATTGCAACGACAAACTTTGACTCCTGAATTATTACAAAAGCAGGCGATAGAGAAGTGGGATGGACGTTTTCCAACAGTAATAAGTGGTAATGGTACTTTACCGCTCATCAATATTAGTCCTGAAAGCTTAGCAGGTAAGAAAGAGTAGATTTTTGTGTTTCACGCAAAGACGCAAAGACGCAAAACTTTTCTTAGCGCCTTTGCGCCTTTGCGTGAGCTTTAAATGTTTATTGCTAACAATGAATTTAGTAAAATATCTACCTTTTCATCAGATAAATCTGGTATTTTTAGAATTTTATCGACTTTATTAAAGTTCCATTGCATCGATTTATAGTAAGTTGGATCGTAGTGGAACTTTAACATATCCTCTACAAATGTCCCCCACTGTTGGGTATCAATTAACTGATACCATTCACGCAGCTTTTCTTTGCTGTAACGAGATTTGAGCTTTTCTAGTTTTACTTTTAAGAAATCTGGATGTGTTGTAAGGTGTGGATATTCTTGCAGGAGATAGTTTACTCTTGTAGATAGAGGAACTTGAATTTCTACACAACTCGCCTGTTTCATCTTGTCCCATAAGGACAGGGGTAAATAAACTTGTCCGATTTTGTTACTTTCTGATTCTACCCAGACTGTCTCCATAGGGTTGAAGCTTTGCAGTTGTTTCAGTAACAAAGATTCAAAATATTTTTGAGAGGGTTGAGGTGAGGGTTGACGATCCCATTCTTCCCCAAGTAGGGAACCTCGGTGATTTGCCAGCGCTTCCAAATCTAAGACTTGAAAACCATTCAGGCGCATTTTGCGTAAAATATGAGTTTTGCCACTACCAGTTAAACCACACAAGATGCGGTAGGTGAATTTTTCTGGTAATTTTTCTAATTGGTTGCGAACATAAGCACGGTATGTCTTGTAACCGCCTTCGACAAGGGTGACACGCCAACCAATTTGTGTCAGTACCAAAGCCATGCTGTTGGAACGCTGTCCGCCTCGCCAACAGTAAACTAGGGGATGGTAATCTTTTCCTTTTGGTTCAAAATGCTGACTCAAATGCTGAGAAATATTTTTGGAAACTAAAGCAGCACCAATTTTTCGGGCAGTAAAGGGACAATCTTGTTTGTATACTGTTCCTACTTGAGCACGTTCTGCATCATCTAGCACCGGCAAATTGATAGCACCAGGGATATGATCTTCCGCATATTCGCTAGGAGAACGAACATCAATTATTTCACTGTAAGTCTCTGTCCAAGGTTGTTTGGTATACGTAGGTAAAGGTGGCATTAAGCAATCGTAAATTAAATTCAGGTTCGGGGCTGCAAGATCCCCGACTTCTTGGAGAAGTCGGGGATCTGATTAACGCTAGCTATCAAACACTATGTTTCTTAATTTTGACACTGGTAAGGGGAATGGTATTATTGCGCCAGTGTTCTCTACTAATGACTCTTTTTCTAGAAAATACTTCTTTTGATAGATGCTAATTTAGTAAAAATTTAATAAGACTTCATGTGTTGCATGCTAGTGAAATATCTTACCTCGTTTTCAAGGGTTGACAGTATTGAAATTTATCCTTTAACTAAAATACGGCAGGTGTGAGATGAAAAAACTTGGATTACCTATGTGGTTGCCTTACCCTAGTGCATGGCTGAACGCTTTGATCGTATCAGTGTTTATGGCTGGGTTAGGGGCTTTTATTAGACGTAGCAATTTGTTAGACTACTATCTGGGTAAGTGGTCTCAACAGCCAGAACTGTCTTCTGTCATGTTGATATTGTTGCTCATCTCGCCAATACCTGCGATCGCCTTTTTCCACCACTTTTTTCTCAGCCGCTTTATTCCTGCTATTCCAGGTGAGAGTGTGAAAACACCTCAAGGATTAGTACCAGGGATTATTAGTTGGAGGGAAAGTCTGTATGGTTGGTTAGTGTTTGTTCTATCTACCCTGATAGCAGCATTAATTTGTATTCCCTTCCTTTCTCTGTTCAAAGTTGACTACGAAAAAATTATCTACACCTACAATCAACCTCACAGAGGTGTACAAATTCTGTTTGCTGCTGTTTGGATTGTTAGTGCTGCTTTCCTTTATCAGCTTGAATATCTTTTTAAAGATCGCTTGCTTTTTGTGGACGATTTCATCAGTGAAGAACCGAGTGTTGCCCAGGAGCAAACAGCAGAGATTCAACCAGAAAACCAACAAGCCGAAGCGATCGCGACTCAAACACCAGCAACTGAGGTATCGAGTAAAAAGAAAACTAACATAACCGAGCTAATTGTCAAATATCGAAAATTACCGCAAAGAATTTTCACCCTTGTGTTGATAACTGTAGCAGGGTTATGGATGTATTTCTTTGCTAATTTACCAAAAGTGAAACAAACCGTATCAGCAAATTTATCTTATATTGAAAAACAATTAGCAGTACCCGCAGAAACTACTCCTCCAGAGGATAGCACCTACCAAAAAGGTTTGAAGAAAGCAAAGTCAGCAACCAGGCTCACAAAGTCGGCGCAGTCTGAAGATGAATGGAAAACTGTTTCCCGTCGTTGGGAAGAAGCCATTAAACTTATGGAAAGTGTACCAACCTCTAGCCCCAACTACTCATTAGCACAACAGAAGATTTTGCAGTACCAATTGCATCGGGAATTCGCTAAGCAAATGCTTTCCAGTAACCAGTAACACGTGAATTACCACAATTCAAAGTGGTTGGTTTTAATGATCGATCTGTTTTTTGTTTTCTATAAATTAAGAGAAATTGGGTATAGCCCCCCTTTTTCACGAGGGAAAGGGGGGATCGTATGTAGGAATTATTTAGCGAAATTGTATAAGCCCTGATAAATTTGGAGGATTGCACTTTATAGGTCAGTAGTTAGAAAATACTTGATAAAGTAAAAATTGTCAAAGGCAAAGATTTATAAAATTTTCTGAATCTATTTTTACGATCTTTCGTCTCTCCTATTAAAGTTTATTTTGGTAAACTTTTTGTTTGCTTTCCAACTTAGCAACAAGATTACAAGTGAGTTACTACGATTTTAATAATCATTTCTGGTCTCCCCAGATGGTTTGCTGTCAATCAAGACTGGCAAAACCAAGACAAAAAAATGCGAAATCTCGCAAATTAGTCGGGATGCTGAGTTTGATGTGCGTTGCTGTTTGGACTCCTTTACTAGTCCAAATTCTAGTTCCAACTAACAATCAAAATCAGGAAAATATTTCTCTAAATAATAATGAAGTTGGTAGCGATCGCTTTTTGAAGCGAGAACACTACTACTTTTTCTACCGCTCGGTACAAAATTAATAGCTAATGAAGACACAATTCCGTTAAGATGCAATGGGGTGCAGTTACCAAACCATATGCACATTTAGATTTCAAGAAATAATTCTTCATGAATCAAGAAACACAGACTCCATCTCCAAAACTACAACGCGATCGCAACTCCCAGCCCAGAATTCAAGTAGAACAGCACGTTAGACTCTTAGATGTTGATAAACCCCAAGGACGTGTTATATGCGAGTGCTGGAACTGCAAACAGGGATTATTGATTCAGCATGAGAGAGAACCGCAGCTGGATATTAAAGTGACTTGTCCCAATTGCGGTAGGATAGCTGTAAAATTGCAAGTCGCAAAAGTTTTATCAGTCATTGCTATTCCTTCGCCTTGGGAAGTTTAGAACGTAGGTTGGGTTGAGGAACGAAACCCAACAAATTCTGATAAATGTTGGGTTTCGTTCCTCAACCCAACCTACAATTTCCTAAATTACATATTCATTTTTTAACCCTCTATTTCTTGGTTCAATAATATGCGGATCGACACCATAATAGCGAGCAGCTTCAGACATATCAAACATCAAGAGATTTTTATTCCCTAGCTTTTGTAGAATTAGAGGTTTTTCAGGAACTAAACCGAGAGTTTTGATAATTTCTGATGCTACTGCTTGTGCTAACAAAGGTGGAACAGAGTTTCCTACTTGTCGAAATCCGTGCCATTTTGTTGTATGAAATCTAAACCAATCTGGATAGGAATGTAAACGTGCTGCCTCACGTACAGTAATGCATCTTGGAGTAAATGGATGAATTGGTCGGGGAGAAGTAAACGCTCCTCTGTTACTTGGAGTTCCAGCTCTTAAAGTGTTACAAATTCCTTCAGGATCGAGTTTAAGAAAGCGGCTTACTGGTTCTGTTTTCCCATACGGAGTCGCTTCAAATCTTTTAATAGATTCTAGAGAATGTTTTGTTCTTAAACTGGAAGTCAGTATTCGAGGATCGTACTGACGTGGATAAGAATAGTCATTATTTGCAGGGGCAAAACCGCGAAGCTGTTTCCCATAATGGCTTGGTTTTCCAAAATTTGCGATCGCCCAATCTTGTTGAAAAAGTTCTATATAGTTTTCTACTTCCGGTAAGTCTCCGATCGCATCCCAAACTGTAGGGCTGGTGGGTAGTGGATTGTTTAAACTTGCTTTTTTCGATTGAACAGGTTTAGTTATTGGCTTTGGATATTTTGGTAATTCTAACCCCTGACGGCTACCTAGTAAAAATAACCTTTCACGATTTTGTGGCACTCCGTATTCATACGCATTTAAGACTTTATACTCTTGGCGAACTTGATAGCCATTTTCTTCAAATTCATTCATAATGACTGAAATAAATTCTTTGTGTTTGCCAACAGTCATTCCTTTAACATTTTCTAAAACAAAAAACTTGGGTTTTAATTCTAAAACTAATTTTATATAATGAGAGATTAAAGCATTACGAGGATCGTCAAAGATACGTTTTCCTATTAAGGAAAATCCTTGACAGGGAGGACCACCAAATACTACATCGATTTCGCGATCGCCAATACAGGAGTCACTTCTGATTTCTTGTGCTGTAATATCAACAACACTTTTGCAAAAAATTTTCCAGACAGGAAAATTAAATTCGTGTATTGCACAATGAATTGGATCGATTTCAACAGACGCAAGGACATCAAAACCTGCTTGTTCAAAACCAAGTGTCATACCTCCAGCACCTGCAAATAAATCCACAGCAATGGGGCGGCTGAGGATTTTCGAGTCCGGGCTTTGGCTTTGGGATTCTGAGGATAACAATTGTGGATTTTTGGTATAAAACTTTAAGAGACACTGATTTGCAGTGTCTCCAAATTAAAACATGGGTACTAGTTTACCGCAAAGCCTAAAATTTAATCTTAAAGATTTGGCAGCATTTGTAGAATTTCTTTAGCAGCGCGATCGCACACTCCAACTTCACCCAAAGACTGCTGCATAATCTGATAATCCGCTTGCATTTGCTGCTTCCGTTCGGTATTGAGCAACAATTCCATAGCTGCTTCGGTCAAATTTTCCGGAGTTGCGGTTTCTTGGATAAACTCTGGCACAATTGACCTCATAACTACCAAATTTACAGGTGAGGCAAAGGGGAAAGAAATTTTGAAGATGTTTCGAGCCACCCAGTAAGTCAATGTATTGAGACGGTATAAAACGACTTGCGGTACACTTAATAAAGCCAATTCCAAGTTGACAGTACCGCACTTGGTAATAGCCAAGTCAGCTGCTGCTAGCACTTGTTGTTGTTTACCAGAGACTACAGTCGCTTGCAAACCAAACTGTTGTATCGCTTTTTCAATAGGTTTTCGATATATTTCCAAAGACAAGGGAATCCAAAAATGCACGTGTGGTAACTTGGATTGAATCTCCCGTGCTGCTTGAAACATTACTGGTAGGAGATACTTCAGTTCTTGATAGCGAGAAGCAGGAATAAGAGCAACATTTATAGTACCGTCTTTAACTCCCAACTCAGTTCGCGCAACTTCACGACTTGGAAAAGTTTTGATTCTATCTATCAGAGGATGACCTATCCAAGTTACGTTTGCCCCTTTGTCTTTAAAGTAACGCGCTTCTTGTGGAAAAATCGCCAGCACCTTGTCACTGACACCAATAATTCTTTCAGTATCTCTCGGCGTAATTGAAGCTACCCATACTTGTGGAGCAATGTAATAAACGATAGGGACTTGTGGCAAATGACGGCGAATGTAGCTGCCAATGCCCAAATTAGGTCCCATATAATCGATAAGCACCACTAAATCTGGTGGATGTTGCTTGAGTTCAGCAATTGCCTGTCGCTGAATTTGAAATGTTGGAAGAACAAAGCGTAACGATTCTATAAGACCAAAGGAACCAATATGGGTAGTATTTCCCAGTAAAGTAGCTCCTACAGATGCCATTTTTTCACCACCCAGTGCCACAATTTCTAGTGAAAACCCTGTGGTTGCAGCTTGTTGTTTGAGTGCGGAGATAAGTAGCGAACCTTGCAAGTCTCCAGATACTTCGCCTGTACTGATAAATATACGCATATGGGGATTGGGGAGAGGGGGTAGACAAGGTAAACAAGGGAGAGGGGTAGACAAGGGAGAGGGGGTAGACAAGGTAGACAAGGGAGAGGGGGTTAGACAAGGTAGACAAGGGAGAGGGGTAGACAAGGTAGAAAATTTACTTCGTCTCCCTTGTCTTCCTTGTCTCCCTTGTCCTCCTTGTCCTCCTTGTCTCCCTTGTCCTCCTTGTCTCCCTTGTCTCCCTTGTCCCCAATCCCCTATTCCCTATCCTCATCACTACTAGCAGCTTTCCCCTTACCTGGAACCAAACCGCGTCTTCCCGGCATTTGGGAAAGGAGGAGGAAGCGACGTAAGTGCTGTAGCTGTGGGGTTTCTCCCAGTTCTTCGAGCTGTTCTATAGCTTCCTTAAACGTCAACTCCGAACGGTAGAGAATGCGAAAAGCTTTCTTGAGAATTTGAAACTCATTGAGATCCATTCCAGAGCGTTTAAGTCCTATAAGGTTGAGAGTGCGTATCCGCGCTGGATTTCCCTCTACTAACATATATGGAGGTACATCTCTGTCAATACGTGCCATGCCTCCCACCATTGCGAGACTTCCAATATGCACAAATTGATGGACTCCCAACACTCCACTGAGTCTTGCACGTGACTCTATGTGGACGTGTCCAGCTAAAGCAACGGAGTTGGCAATGATTACAGAATCTTCAATAACACAGTTGTGACCTACATGGACATAAGCCATGAGCAGGTTACCGTTACCAATGCGAGTTTCTTCACCCGCACCAGTTGCTTTATTAATGGTGACGTATTCTCTTATTGAGTTATCATTTCCTATTTTGACCCAGCTGTATTCGCCGGCATATTTTAAATCTTGAGGTTCCATGCCAATAACGGCACCCGGAAAAATTTGATTTCGCGCCCCAATTTCTAATGGTCCTTCTAATACGGCATGAGCGCCGATTACGGTTTCGGGACCAACTTTGACATGCCCTCCAATCACAGCATACGCACCGACTTGCACCGTGGGGTGCAATTCTGAATTAGGATGAATGACAGCAGTAGGATGAATTAGCGTTTTCAAGGGTGCTCTCCAGAAAAGTCTTGAGTGCTGCGTTCAGACACGCAATTGCGCGTCTGCACGTAAGATTAGGTAGTTCGATTGGTAGCTAAAGTGTGAGACTATACCATTTTGAGAAAAATGTAATAGATAGTTAGGTTGAGATTAAGCCTAGATAAGGTTGTCTCAATCCAAAATCTAAAATCTAAAATCCAAAATGGTGTTTAGCTAGAGGAGAGTGTGAGGGCGTCAAAAGTTGAGCAGGATGCTGTTGTAGCTTGTTTCTTTTATTGATATCCTAAGTTGGACTTGAAGAAAGGCACGTCACGGTCGTGCCTTCCCATAAAAACAAGCTTTTAGGTTGATAGGGAAAACATGAGTTCGCCTTCAGCAGCAAGCTGACCGTCAACTTCAGCACGCGCTTGCATCTTACCGAAACGACGCTGTTTTACCCACAACAGTTCCACTGTCATGACTAGTTGATCTCCCGGTACAACTTGACGGCGGAAGCGCACTTTATCTATGCCAGCAAATAAAAAAAGCCCACCTTCCATTTCTGGAAGCTGAGTGAGAACAACACCACCAACTTGTGCCATGGCTTCTACTATAAGCACTCCCGGCATAATGGGCTGTCCTGGAAAATGCCCTTGAAACTGGGGTTCATTAAACGTGACGTTTTTTATACCTACAGCTCGTTTTCCTGGAAGATAATCGATAATCCGATCGACAAGGGCAAACGGATATCGATGGGGTAGAAGTTTATGGATGTCTTCTACTGTAAAAATGACTTGAGAGTCAGTTTTGTTTGTAGTGGAATTATCCGATTGGTTATTAGATGCTGGTGTGGAAACATCAATGGTATTCGCTTGTTCGGTGACGGTTGTCATTGCTCCTGCTGTTGATTTTATATTTTGGTTATGTTAGTAGGTGCTCGATCCGATCCTCCCCCAAGAGATTTTGGATTTTGGATTTTGGATTTTGGATTTCGGATTTTGGATTTCGGATTTTGGATTTGAAACCAATCTAAAATCTAAAATCTAAAATCTAAAATTCTTTGTGCCAGTTGAATATGTAAATTATGGCTGGCTTTGTATGCTAAGACATGAGCACAGGGGAAGGTACCTAGCAAACTCAAATCTCCTACTAAATCCAAGATTTTATGACGTACTGGCTCATTTGCAAATCTTAGTGGTGGATTTAACCACCCTTCGGGTCCGCAAACGAGAGCATTATCTAGGCTTCCACCTTTAATTAAACCCGATTGTTGTAACTGTTCAATTTGATGTAGCAAACCAAAAGTTCGAGCTGGCGCAATTTCGGTTAAAAAACTTTCGGCAAAATTTGTGCGTTCGCTACCTGGCGACCAACTGTACCATTGGTTACCAATTGCTTCTAAGTCAAAATCAATACCATAAGTAAACCGTACTTCTGCTGATGGCAAGGCGCAAACAAAAGCATCGTCCTGACGTACCCAAATTGGCTCTTCCAAAATGGGAAGAACTTTGTCTTCACCTGAAGGTTGTGAGACTAAGCCAACAGACGCGATCGCAGATGCCCACTCCTTTGCCGAACCATCTAGAAGCGGAACTTCCGGACCATTAATTTCAATCCGGGCATTATCCACTCTCATAGTAGCAAGAGATGCAAGTAAATGTTCAACTGTACGTACAGAAGCTTCACCCTTACCCAACTGCGTCGAGAGCACAGTTTGATTAACTGCAGCTACTTGTGCTGGAATTATCGGAGTATCAGGCAAATCGACTCTCACAAAGTAGCGACCGCTACCCGCATCAGAGGGTAGGATGCGAACTTGGGTTGAGACACCGCTATGTAGCCCCACTCCGGTTTGGTTGATTTCGCCTGCTAAAGTATGTTGCATTTTTTTAATTGCTAATGGCTAATGGCTAATGGCTAATGGCTAATGGCTAATTGCCAAACTTCATCAGCTATTAGCTATTAGCTATTAGCCATCAGCCCAATCAGAATCTTTCTCCAATACCAAAGTTAATCCGGCTATCACCATCGCCGTTAACACCGTAGTCAATACGAATTGGTCCCAAAGGAGATTGCACTCGCACCCCAAGACCAAAGCCGATACCAGTACCATCTTTATCCAGCAGTTCCGCCGCCCTAGTACTTGTTCCTAAATCGCTACCGACATCAAAAAATAAAGCACCGCTTACTACAGAGAATACGGGGAAGCGATACTCAACTGATGCTTGGACAAAACTACGTCCGCTACCCAAGCCGCCTTCTTCATAACCTCGTACAGAGTTACTACCACCAAGAGAAAAAGCTTCATAAGGCGGTAAATCCCCAAGTATCGTTCCTGCTTGAACGTTAAAAGCAAGAGTTTCGGGTCCTTTAGTAAAGTTTGTAAAATCGATGGGTAAGTATGTGCTATAGCTACCGCGCAATCTTGTCAGGAAAATATTTCCCAATCCTATGGGTACAGATTGGTCAACACCCAAGCGCAGGAAAGAACCACTTGTGGGTTGTAAAGGATTATTTCTCAAGTCGCGTGCAACGCCCAATTGCAAGAGCAGTAAATCGTCTTTCCCTTCTCCAGATTCGCTCAGTTCAACAAACTCATTTGTACCTTCAAGGCGTCCCAGCCTAGCAGTCTCCCCATCACCTCTGATAGTCACTCTCTGGTATTGCAAACCAGCTGAAGCCGTCCATTCCGCTCTTTCAAATGGATTTTTAGATAAAGGACGAGTGAAATTGACACCACCACCCAAGCGTACAACGCGAGGGGTATCACCGTCCTCATTTGGATCGTTAACGTTTTCAACAGTTTCGATATCGTTATCGTCGCCTTCAAAGATGAGTGAAATCGATCTCCGGCGGAAAATATTGGCTGTGTAAGAAGTGCGGTAAGGGTCACCAGCAATCCAAGGATCTGTAAAGCGGAGGTCAAATAATAATTCTCTCACTCCGAGCTGTACCTCAGCACCTAGTTTTTGATTTCGTCCATTCAGGTTTTGCTGCTGATAGCTTACAGTACCAAATAATCCACTGGCAGAACTGATACCAGCACCCGCTGCAATGGAACCGCTATTGCGTTCAACAACGTTGACTACTACATCCACTCTGCTTGGGTCAGTACCGGGGTCAAGGGAAACATTCACATCTTCAAATAGTCCCAGCCCAAATACCCTTTGCAAGTCTCTTTGCACTGTATTGCGATTGAAAACATTTCCCGGCTTTAACTGCAGTTCTCGCGTCACAATGTATGGCTGTGTTCTTCCGCGAATTGGTTCTCCCTTGTCGTTTGTTGTTTGGCCTTCCTTATTGCGGAACTGAACTCGAATATCTTCTACCACACCTTCTGCAACTTGCAGGGTGACAACTCCATTTTCAGAAACTTGAGGCGCACCAATAACGTTTGCTAGTGCATAACCTTGATCTTGATAGCGCTTGGTTAGTTGTTTGATACCTTCCTGTAAATCGCGAAGGTTTAATATTCTACCATATTGTTCTTTAAATATTGTGTCTACAGTATCAGCTGGTAGTACTGAGGGAACATTTGTACCGGGATTGGCTTGCAGTTGTACTTTAGTGAGGATGGGATTAGGTTGTACCACAAAACTTACCCGTACACCTAATGGTGTATCTTCTGGCACTGCTTGAACATTAGAGAAGAAACCAGTGGCAAAGACGGCGTTAATATCTTCTTGCAATTGTGTACGAGTTGTGGTTCTCCCAGGTTGGGTACGAATCGCTCTATAGATTTGGTCTTCCAACTCTGGCACGATCGCTTGTCCGGCTTCATTCCGAATCAACACTTCCGAGACAAGCACCCGAGGTTCTGTTGGTGCGGGAGATTGTTCTGATGGAGTTTGCTGTTGAGTTGGCGGAGGTGTTTGTTCCAACGTAGGTGGGTTTGTATTGTCTGGTGTTTGTTGTTGGGTTTCTGGGGTTGGTGTTTGTTGTTGGGTTTCTGGGGTTGGTGTTTGTTGTTGGGTTTCTGGGGTTGGTGTTTGTTGTTGAGTACCCGATGGCGGTTTTTCTAAATTGGGCAGTTGTTGGTTATTTTGTACTGGTTCCTCAGTTGGCTGGTTTGTCTCCTGTGGTGTATTTGTTGTACCGGGAGATGATGGGGCTTGTTGCTCAGTACCAGTAGGTGGTTGATTCTCGGAATTTGGAGTTTGTTGAAGGTTTTGTGCAGTTTTTGATGTGATAACAGTTGGCACTATAACTTCTGGCTTGGTTACCGATCCAGGCACAACTGCTGGGAATACCCCAACAATAACTTGCTCTGGATCTGTTGTAGGTACTATAACCGCCGCTGTTTTTGGTTCTGTTTTTAAATCTTTGGCGGTTTGTGCGTTCACGCTCAGCGAATTGCCTAACGGGGCTGCGATCGCTACAACTGTAAATATAAAGGGAGATAAGCGCATTTTATTTAGATTCCTCTTCACGTCCACACACCATCAAAAGGCAGTCATGCTTATATGCGACCAGTAAAAGTAAAAACTATATTTTTACTTTTGCCTTTCTAATTTATATGCCAAATTGCAAAAGGCAAAGAATAGGGGTTAGGGGTTAAGGGTTAGGGATTAGTTGATCTTAATTTAATTCCTATTGTTTTATTCCCTACTCCCTACTCCCTACTCCCTACTCCCTAATTCATCTACCGCTTTTAGCACTCGTTGTAAAACCTCCTGATATGCATTCTCTATATTTCCCAAATCTCGACGAAAACGGTCTTTATCAAGAACTCGACGATTTGGATCGTCTCCGGCGGAATTATCCCACAATCGACAGGTGTCAGGGCTGATTTCATCTGCCAACAGCAACTGCTGTTGTGAGTCCAAACCAAACTCTAGTTTAAAATCTACTAAGGTAATGTCACACCTTGTAAAAAAGTTGATGAGAAAATTGTTGATTTGCAATGCTAGATGGGTAATACTATCCACTTGTTCCGGTGTGGCTAATTCTAATAGCAGTAAGCGATCGCGTGTGAGCAAAGGGTCTCCCAACGGATCGTTTTTGTAATAGAACTCGACCAACGGCTGTTTGAGTACGGTTCCTAACGGTAAGCCTGTTTGTTGACATAGGCTGCCGGCGGCAATGTTCCTGACAACGACTTCGAGCGGCAAAATCTTGACTGCCCTAACCCGCATTTGATTGGGGGTGGGGTTGTCAATATAGTGGGTTTTTATGCCTTGTGTTTCCAGTTGTTGAAAAAGTTTGCTAGAAATGCTACAGTTTATAATCCCTTTGCCTTGTATACTTCCACGCTTTTGAGCATTGAAAGCAGTCGCATCATCTTTAAAATCAGCTAGTAGAATATCAGGTTGATCCGTTGAGTATAGGATTTTTGCTTTGCCTTCGTATAATTTTGTTAGAGCAGACATGATGTAAGGTTAAGTAATAGACGATGGGCAGCTTTGATGCTTACAAGCTTAACCATTTTATATCTAAAGGGACTAAGCAGTAGGGAGGAGGAGCCAGAATCAAATGTTGCACCCCTGTCCACATCAAACGTTTAGTATTTGCTGATACTAAAACTTGTAATATCTTTTCATGGAACAAAATGCTAAAATATACAAAGTAATGTATAGAAACGTACATTTTTGGCAGTGTTTTCCAGTCAGGTTAAATAAGATCGTACATCCAACATCAAAGTGTAAACTATTGGTCTATCTTATAAGTTTTGATAGGTCAGTTTACTCCGCTTCCCGACTTCTTAAAGGATTAGGGCATTCATTCGCGACTCTGTATCATAAAGAAGTCGGGGATGTTGCAGAGGCTGATAAATTTGAAATTTTCATAATGGAGAAAACAATGGTCAGTAGTAAAGATAACTTTATCTATCCACGAGGGCATTACTATGGTCAGATAAAGCCAGAAAATTTAGTTTTTAATTCCAATTTACAGGAATTTGCTCAAAGAGTCAGTTATATTTGTAGCTTGGAAACGGCTGGTAAAATATCTCCTGAGGATGCTTACGAACGAGTCAGAGAACTTTGGAAAACTTTGAAACGGTCAAAACAAGAACTGAGGATAGGTGAAGACCCATTCAAGAACAGTGACCAGTGACGAGTGACTATATAATATAATCACTTGGAAAGCATTGTCCAAACACCATCCCACATATAATCGGGAGGGTGGTCAAGGTAATTATAAGCGCGTTCTAGATGGATATCAACAGCTTGGTCTCCAGGACGTATGTTTTTGGCGGATTGAAAAAAGTCAATTGCTTTTTGAAAGTTGCGTTCCGTGTAAGCATTACGTCCTTGATGGTAGAAGAACAAAAATTCTTGCGTGTTAGCATCTAGAGTCATACTACGATCTCCAATCAATTCATAAATGTTAACGGCTTGGTGTTTTCCTTTGACCCTAATCCTGTCTAGTTCGCGCACCCAAATGCGATCGCTACACAAGTGATAAGTAAATTCGCTTAAGACAATGTCACAACCGTATTCCTTTGTAACTCCTTCAAGACGCGAACTTAAATTTACACCATCTCCAATCACAGTGTAGTCCATCCGTTTTCGAGACCCAATGTTCCCAGAAACAACTTCCCCAGAACTAATTCCAATGCCAATATGAATTAGGGGCTGTGCTTGGATGACGCGTCGTCGGTTAAATTCAGCCAGTCTTTGCCGCATTTCCAAGGCTGATTGCACAGCCCTCCACGCATGATTTTCTGTCAGTGGGAGTGGTGCTCCAAACACTGCCATTAAGGCATCACCAATAAATTTATCTAATGTTCCTTCGTGATTAAAAACGGCTTCAACCATGATTTCAAAGTACTGATTCAGTAGTGACACCACTTCAGCTGCTCCTAAATTTTCTGTCAACGTGGTGTAACCTCTGATATCAGAAAATAAAATAGTTACCTCCTTCCGTTCACCCACCATCAAAGCATCTTCCCCCAGTGCCATTACTTGTTCTGCAACACCGGGAGTCAGGTAGCGGTACATTGTTGTTTTCATCCGTTTTTCCTGACTTATATCTTCTAATACCACCAAACCCCCTCGGACACCTCCTTCTGGATTGGTTAAGGGATTAACTGTAAGATTGATACTTCGGTCAATTTTTTGAATTGAGGACTCATGAAGTAAGGATGAAAGGGGTGTAAGAGGTTGATTCCAGGGAAGAAAAATTTGTGGGTTGTTGCGATCGCGTATTGCTAAAATGCAATCACCTGTTTCTGGTACGGATATAGTCGAATCTTGTACGGGTGCTGTGTATAAAGTCTCCAAATATAACCCAACTGTTAAACTTTGTTCTGGCACATAATGCCTTGCGCCAAAATTCAGGCTATCTTGCAGTCTGAATTGTAAATTATCAATAGGTACAACGTCCCAAACCAAACGACCTATCAAATGTTGTTCCCAATTATACTTAATATTTTTTCCGTTAGATTCCGATAAAGGACAGCCCAATAGCTGTAGCGCTGCATCATTAATAGTCACTATTTTTCCTTCCATATCCGTAGAGATTACGGCATCCGAAAGGCTTTGCAAAATATCTTTTTGATACTGTTTTTCTAGCAATACATTTTCAAACAGGCGTGCATTTTCTAAAGCAATTCCTGCTTGAATATTAAAAGCTCGCATAAATTCTTCATCAGAAGCGGTAAAGCTACCTTGCTGCTTGTTAATTAATTGAGTAACGCCAATGAGTTCATTGGCAGAATTAAAGACTGGCAAACATAAAATATTGCGAGTTACATAACCTGTTTTTCGGTCTATACTTGGATCGAAACGCGGGTCTTTATAGGCATCGGGAATATTTAACGCTTCACCCGTAGATGCGACATATCCAGCAATACCTTTACTGGCAGATATGCGAATTTCTATCATGGTTTTGCCATCAGCAGCTGCTACCTTAGTCCATAGCTCTCCCATTTCTTTACGATATAAAAACAGTGTGCTGCGATCCGCTTGCATTAAGATTCGGGCTTGTTCCATCACTATTTGCAAAGTTGCTTCCAAATCTAAACTTTGCCCCAGGGTTTGAGTTGCCCGTAAAAGAGCTGTTGCACCCCGTTGATTGCGGGCAGCTACATAGAAAGATTGACAGCTTTCTAAGATAATACCAATTGATGCAGCAAAATCTCGAAAGCGTTCTTCATCCTCAGCATCAAAAGGAATATCTCCTGCTTTATTTGCCAGTTGTACAACCGCTACAATTTGATTTTTGCTACTTAAGACGGGCATACATAAAATATTATCCATCTTGTAGCCCATTTGCTTTTCCAATTCTGGGCTAAAGAGAGGATGGGAATGGGTTTCTACAATATTTAGACATTCACCCGTACTAGCAACATGACCGGGAATTCCAACATTAATAGGCGTGCGAATTTCTAAAGGTTTGTAAATATTTTCTTGAGGCACTTTTGACCATAATTGACCTTTATCGCGATCGACAAGGAAAATTGTGGTATGCTGTGCTTGAAGGATTTGACCAATTTTCAGTGTAATTGCCTCCAGCACCTTTTCTAACATGGTTTCTAGAGCTTCATTATTAATCAGTTCGATCGCTCTCAGAAACTGCTGAAATTCAGCTGTTATGAAATCTAGCAAGCAAACAAACTCGTTAACGGATAGGTCTTTGACACGGCGCAATAAGGCGTTTGTGCGGTTAACTTGAGTGAGTTCTGTTAATGTAGCCAGGACGCTACCAGTATTTAGGAGTGTCATGGAATGTTTGGTTAATTGTTAGTTGTGAGTTGTTTATTAGTGGTTAGTGGTTAGTTGTTGGTTGTTAGTTGTAGATTTTCATTGAGAAATTTATCAGTGGTCAGTTGTTAGTTGTTAATTTGTGGATTTTCATTGAGAAATTTATTTAGCTTGTTAGCTATTAACCACTAACTACTAACCACTAACCACTAACCACTAACCTTCTGATAATAACTTTGTAACTGACGTGTTGCAGCTGCCCAACCCCAACGTTCTGCCTCTTTTCGGGCATTTTGACGGATAGTTTCTCGTTCTTGTTGCTGTTCTAAAAGACGAATAGTGGCTGCAACAGCGCTTTGAACATCTGCTTCTGGTTCAAAAAGATATCCATTGACACCGTCTGTTACAATGTCCGGAATACCACCTGATCGTGCAGCTACAACCGGACACCCAGCTGCCATGGCTTCTAGAAGGACTAATCCTAATGTTTCTGTACGGGAAGGAAAAATAAAGGCATCAGCACTTGCAAAAGCAGAGGCTAATTCTTTGCCAACAAGATAGCCAACAAAATGTGTATTAGTTCCGGCGAAATGTTTCTCTAGTGTTTGACGATGAGGCCCGTCCCCTACTAATGCTAACCGTGCTTCGGGTATAGCTTCTAATATGGGTCTGATTCGCTCAATTTCCTTTTCCGCCGAAAGACGACCTACGTATAGTAATAATGGACTTTCTGGGTGATTTTGAGACAAGCGCGATCGCATTTTTAGGCATAAATTATCCGGATGAAACGATTCTGTATCCACTCCTCTTTGCCATAAACTAACCCTTTCAATACCGTGTGAGGTTAATTCCTCCATCATTGCTGTAGAAGTACACAAATTTAAAGACGCTTGATTGTGAGCGGCTTTAAGCAATTCCCACAGTAATCCTTCTAACATTCCCAAACCGTAATGTTGAAGATACTGTGGTAGATGTGTATGGTAAGACGCAACCAAAGGGATATTGAGGTATTTGCTATGGAATATACCAGCTAACCCCAAAACCGCCGGGTTTACGACGTGAATTATGTCTGGCTTGAACTCCTCTAGAGTATGACCGATTGCTGGGCGAGGTAGTGCCATTTTTAACTCAGGGTAAAGTGGTAAGGGGAAACCTGAGACTCCATATACTCTAGCTCCTTTGTATTCAGTTATGCCACCATCAGGAGCAATAACTAGGACTTGGTTTCCATTACGTTGAAGATGGTCTACTGTATGACGCAAGCGGGTGACTATGCCATCTACCTTGGGCAGAAAGGTTTCAGTGAATAGAGCGATTCGCATATCAGATTATATCAGTACTGTCAACAAAACCCATTTCTAAAGGATGAAGTATAAAAGATAAACGATAAAAGATGAAAAAGAAACACAATTTGGTTATGTGTACCAATTGTGTTGTGAATGGATCTATGTATCCATCTTCCCAGTCTTTCAATCAATTAAAAGTCTAATTTTATACTTCATCCTTCAGATTGCTCTAATTTCTTCGCCAAGAGACTTTAGGCAAAATTTGGTGTTTATCAACTCGACTTTGGTACTTAATGGAGAAATTCAGTAGAGAATCGAGTAGAGAATCAGAAAGATAATGAGGTTGCAACCCAAGATCCAAAAGCTTGGTGTTTTTAGCGTTGAAGTAATGCTCTTCTTTCTCAACTCTAGGATTTTCTAGGTGATTAATTTCCACATTCAGCCCCAATGCGTTTCCAGCTTTCTTTACCATCATTGCTAGATCGCCAACACTAAATAGTTCAGTGAACTGGTTAAAGACGCGGAATTCACCAGGTTCTGCTGGATTGGCTACAGCGATTTCGATACACCGTACTGTGTCCCGAATATCCAAGAATCCTCGAGTTTGACCGCCTTTGCCGTAAACTGTTAGGGGATGTCCGATCGCTGCTTGGATACAGAAGCGATTCAGTGCCGTACCGAATACACCATCGTAATCCAGGCGGTTAATTAACAGTTCATCCATGCCTGTTTCTTCTGTCAAAACGCCGTAAACAACGCCCTGGTTCAGGTCTGTGGCTCGCAATCCCCAAATCCGACACGCAAAGTGAATGTTGTGGCTGTCATGAACTTTGCTCAAATGATACATGGAACCGGGTTGTTTGGGGTAGGGTAGAGTATCCTTCCTCCCGTTATGATCGATTGTGATGTACCCTTCTTCGATATCGATGTTGGGTGTTCCATATTCTCCCATTGTCCCTAGTTTCACTAAATGACAGTCTGGGAAGTCTTCCCGCATAGCGTACAACAAGTTTAAAGTCCCAACTACGTTATTGACTTGGGTAAAAACTGCGTGTTCGCGGTCAATCATTGAATAAGGCGCAGATCTTTGTTCGCCAAAATGCACGATTGCTTCTGGTTGAAATTTGTGCAGCGCTTTACTCAAAAACTCGTAGTTAGTGATATCGCCAATAAACAGGTCAATAAATTTACCTGTCAAATCGTGCCAGCGTTGAATTCGATGTTTAATTGGTGCGATTGGGGTTAGAGTTTCCACTCCCAACTCGTTGTCCCAATGCCGTCGCACTAAACTGTCTAAAATACCAACTTCATAACCTCGATTTGAAAGGTAAAGTGCGGTTGCCCAACCGCAATAACCATCGCCACCAATAACCAGGACTTTCATTTTCACCAAGTTTTTACTCGCTGATAGCTAAATCTATCAGGTTTGTGGCACCTCTAATCATGAAAGATTGGGCGCTTGGGTTAGTCGTTGGTTGTTAGTCGTTGGTTGTCAGTCGCTGGTTGTCAGTCGCTGGTTGTCAGTCACTGGTTGTCAGTCGCTGGTTGTCAGTCGTTTTCTCCTCGTTCTTAGTCTCCAACTACTAACCATTAACCACTAACCAAGCACGACATTAAGAAATATTACAAAAGTGCCGTCAAAACGTCATAGTGGGTTGACAAGCAAAATGTCAGCCGATATTGTGAAATACATACCCGGGTAAGACCGCAAAACAGTAATATGCAAACTAAGCAAAAGGTTACTTTGTATTTGTCGCCGGAACTTCATAGGAAACTAAAAATTCGTTCAGCAGTTGACTCAGAACCAATGTCAGAGCTAGCGGAACGCGCTCTGGTTTTCTATCTGGCACATTCAGAATTAGTAGATGAAGCTTCTTATGGAAGATCTCATAGAGTTTATTCCTGCCCAAGCTGTGAGAGTTCGCTAGTCATCCGTGACGGGGAATTGGCAGCACTTGGCAAACAGCCAGGAATAATTGGTCAAGAACGTATTTCCATTGAAGAAATGGATGAAACGAATCAGAAAGGTGAGGAAGAGTTAGTTCCTTGCTAGGTGGGAGTTGTGAGTAGTAGAGATATTTATCATAATTCTCTCCCCCCTTATTAAAATTGGCGATGTCTGTACTGTTCTGTAAAGGTCTCAAGTAGGTCGAAGTATGAAAGAAGAGCTCAATATACTCATTCAAGCTCAATACCCTCTAATCTACCTTGTGACCTCCGAGGAAGAGCGGGCTGAGCAAGCAATTTCTCATATTGCTCAATCATCAAAGCCACAGAGGAAGGTCTACGTTTGGACAGTGACTCATGGTATCGTAGAGTACGGTCAGCCGCGAAATGTCACCCAACACAATACTGTTTCTCCAGAAGCAGCGATTGAATGGATTATTCGCCAGAAAGAACCTAGTATATTTATTCTTAAAGATTTACACCCCTTTATAGATGCGCCTGCGACAACAAGATCGCTAAGAGATGCGATCGCGAGTTTCAAGGGTACGCAGAAAAACATTATTTTAATGTCTCCAATGCAACAAGTTCCCATTGAGTTGGAGAAGGAAGTTGTTGTTCTTGACTTCCCGCTACCGGATATGGGAGACTTGAATAAGGTGTTAACCCATCACATAGATCAAAACCGTGGACGGCGGCTAACAACGGAAGCAAGGGAAAAGCTTCTGAGGGCAGCTTTAGGGTTAACTAAGGATGAAGCTGAAAAGGTTTACCGTAAGGCGCAGGTAACGTCAGGGCGTCTGACAGAAGAAGAAGTGGATATAGTTTTATCAGAGAAAAAGCAACTCATTCGCCGGAATGGTATACTTGAGTACATAGAGGAAGATGAAACTATAGACGGTGTCGGTGGTTTGGAAGAGCTAAAAAAATGGCTCAAGCAACGTTCCAACGCTTTTACGGAAAGAGCGCGGGAGTATGGTTTGCCCCAACCTAAGGGAATGTTGATTTTAGGTGTTCCTGGGTGTGGTAAATCGTTGATTGCTAAAACAACTTCTCGGCTTTGGGGTTTACCGTTGTTGCGGTTGGATATGGGGCGTGTCTATGATGGTTCCATGGTGGGGCGTTCGGAAGCCAACTTACGTAACGCGTTAAAAACGGCTGAATCTATTTCCCCAGTCATCTTATTTATAGATGAATTGGATAAGTCTTTTGCAGGAAGTGCGGGGTCGTCAGATTCTGATGGAGGTACTTCTAGCCGGATATTTGGATCTTTCCTCACTTGGATGCAAGAGAAGAAGTCACCAGTGTTTGTGATGGCCACAGCTAACAGAGTTGAGCGTTTACCTGGTGAATTTTTGAGGAAAGGTCGCTTTGATGAGATTTTCTTTGTGGATCTGCCAATAAATGAAGAACGTCAGGATATATTCAAGATTCACTTGAACAAGCGCCGGAATGACATCTCTCGGTTTGACCTCGAACAACTAGCTAAGATGTCAGATGGCTTCTCTGGGGCAGAAATTGAACAGGCGATCGTGGCGGCAATGTACGAAGCTTTTGCCCAAGATCGGGAGTTCACTCAACTAGATATTATTGCTGCACTAAAGGCAACACTGCCGCTGTCTCGAACGATGCAAGAACAGGTAACAGCCCTAAGAGACTGGGCCAGACAGCGAGCAAGACCTGCTGCAGCCTCCGTTGCTGAATACCAGCGAATGGAGTTCTAAAAGCTTTCTCCTGCTACCACAGGGGGAAAGGCTAGCATCAAAAGCTAGCAGTTTAAGAAAAAAGCAGTGCCTTATAGGGGTTTTCACCCCGTTATAGCTACTGCCACCCGCGTTCTGCCAAACGCGGCTTTGCAAAAAACAAACTGTTGTCTTTTCTCTACTTTCTCATTGGAGGAAACCCAAATGTCTCACTTTAGCACTCTGCGTACCAAAATCACCGATGCTGAAATCCTCAAGGCTTCCCTGCGTGACCTCGGCATCTCTGTGAAGACTGAAGCAGATGTTCGTGGTTACAATGGTCAGCGTGTTCGTGCTGACTTAGTTGCTGTTCTCGAAGGCGAATATGACCTCGGTTGGTCTCGCAACAGCGACGGTTCCTTTGACTTGATCGCAGACCTGTGGGGCGTTGCTAAGAAGCACAACCAAACCGAACTCATCAACTCTATCAACCAGAAGTATGCTGTTAACAAGACTCTGGCTGAAGTGAAGCAGCGCGGTTTGCAAAATGCCAACGTTAAGTTGGTATTGCAATAACCCTTACTCTGCGCGTTCCCAAAGCTGTACGGGTTAACCAGATTCCTTAAAGGGTTAGCCCGCTTTTTTACCGGGCTGGAGCTTCATTCCAGTCCGCTAATTTTTTATTGGGCTTGTGACCTTAGATTACCCTCTCTGAAATTAAACATAACAGAATTTTGGATCTTTTCACAAACTTTATAAATCTAGTTTTTATTTTTTTGAAGTTTTGTATCTATATTATACGGAATCAGAACCGCAGATGAACGCAGATGGATGCGGATAGAAGATTCTGTAGGTTTATTTGCTTGATACTGAGGTTTTAGTTGTAGGTTGGATAGGTTGGAGATATGTTACGGAGTGTAAATCTCCTTAAAACCCTTACCAATGACAAATGAGCAAATTAATCGTTTCCATGAGAAGCTGTTTGATTAATTGCTCTGAAGCATAAAAATGTCTGTAGTTTCTTGTGCCACTATTACTGTCCCCGCAACGACTGCTAACTTGGGACCGGGGTTTGACTGCATCGGTGCTGCTTTGACTCTGTACAATGAGTATAAGTTTACTCGCCACTCTCAAGGGCGGTGGGTCATAACTGTGACGGGTGCTGAGGCTGAACGGGTTGTGACTGATGAAAGTAATTTACTGTATCAAGCTTTTGTAAAATTTTACGAATGTATAGAGCAATCGCCACCATTTGTGCAAATTGATATTTCTCTTGGTGTGCCGTTGGCGAGAGGTTTGGGGAGTTCCGCAACGGCAATAGTTGGTGGGTTGATTGGTGCAAATGTGTTGGCTGATGAACCGTTGACTCAGTCGCAGCTGTTGGAGTTGGCAATTGCTTTGGAAGGACATCCAGATAATGTTGTGCCTGCTTTTTTGGGTGGATGTCGTTTGGCGGCGACAGGGGTGGAGAATCCATCGCTAAGAGAAAAAGAAAGTTTATGGGAGATTTGTGAGATTCCTTGGAGTCAAGAAATTGTTTCGGTGGTGGCGATTCCGGATTTTGAGCTTTCAACAAAGGAAGCGCGACAGGTTTTGCCATCTGAGGTTAGTCGTGGCGATGCTATTTTCAACACGGCGCATCTTGGCTTGTTATTGCGTGGTTTGGAAACTGGAAGAAGAGATTGGTTGAGGGCTGCTTTGCAGGATAGGTTACACCAGCCTTATCGAAAGGCTTTGATTCGAGGTTATGATGCGGTGGGTTCTGCTGCTGTTGGGGCTGGTGCTTATGGAATGGCAATTAGTGGCGCGGGACCAACCCTTTTGGCTTTGACGGATACGGCTCATGCTGATGCTGTAGCAAAGGCTATGGCAGATGCTTGGTTGAAGGAAGGCGTGAAGGCGGATGTGCGATCGCTTTCTGTTGACACTCAAGGAGCTAGATTGGTCATTGAGTAGGTTGGAGAACAAAGTTAGATCCCCGACAACTTCTGCGGATGCTGTTGGCTCTCGATCGGTCTAACCCTCACCTCGTTCCCAGGTTCTACCTGGAAACGAGGGGAGGAAGTATCAAAAGTTGGGGAACTGACTCGAAAAATAAGCGTCTTTTGGGTTGAAGATAACTGAATATTGCGTGGGTAAACAGGGACAGAAACCTGATTTCACGGAAGTTACCAGGCCGCTCCGACCTCTAGAATACAATTCTGTTTCGTTTGTCTGTTCGCACTTAACAAGTATTTTAATTTTTGTCAACTGTATTGCATACCCATAAAAAAGTTATTACATATACTTTTTTGCATAAGTAAATAAAAGTTGGACTGCAAAACGTCTTTCTTAAGATATAGATAATATTAATTTTTATAACGGCAGCAAGGGTTGCCGTTTTTTGTTGACTTAGTAAAACTTTACATTTAGAATGAATTTGGTCCAAAAAATAAGTATTTATCTCTATTAATTC
>NZ_WJFC01000119.1 GCF_009725235.1 Scytonema sp. UIC 10036 | reverse complement strand
TATAATTTAGAGCAAGAGATTGACATCCCCCTAGGCTCGCTTAAAAAGCTACCGCGTATACACAAGTTGGATTTACCCCCCTTAATCCCCCCTTATCAAGGGGGGAATCAAGAAATGAAATTCCCTCTCCTTTCCAAGGGGAGGGTTAGGGTGGGGTAAAATTAACGCTAAAAGCATCCTCTCCCGCAACTAATACAGGTAGTCGGCAATTCAAACTAACTAATATGAGCGTTCCATCAAAGTACTGGGAACTTATCATCATTCTTCCTTCTGGTAATGACTGTGGCTACGGGTTTAAAGTGTTACCTCTAGCTAAGGAATTTTTTCTCCAAGAATTCCCCACCTTGGCAACTCGGACAAATATACTTGACGAGTCTGTTCAAAACCGATTATTCGAGTTGCTTGCTGTAAGTGGTGCTAACCTTTGCTTGCGTTGCTACGTTAGCCACTTCATCTTACGAAGTTGCATACAGCGAGCAAAGCTGTTTGCTGTTAGAGGTCGTATCAATTACCGCGATTTGCTCCCATTTGTCCTGAACGATGACGGGAGAACCTCACAAGGAACGCATATTCCCTTCTCTGTTGAAATTTTGTCTTCCTTCCGCCCAGAACGTCAATGCAGTTTAGCCCGGTGGGTAGACTTTCGAGTCAAGCGTCATTGGGAACTGAATGATTTTTTACTAGAATTTGATATTGAAGTGAGAAGTGATTGGGCAATTCTCAACAAAGCTGTTAGCAGTCATCTGAACGAACAGCGCGATCGCGAAATACTAACAGCATTTTACGATATTTACCGACAGGCTAGACCCAAACAACATCGCAATCAATTTGGAGGTAGATGTCCAGATCCCACACAAGAACAACTAGAGACAATGGTTCGCAACTTGCGAAAACGGAATATCATAATTGACTCTCCAGGTGGAATGCTGAATGAATTAAAAAGGTTAGCAAAACTTCTGAGAATATATAGTCTTTGGGGAAAAACAGGTTCTCCTATGACAGATTCGTTAGATGAATCAGAAGATAATGCAGAACAAGAATACAAATGGCATAGCATCGCCGATCCCACCTCAAAAGAAGACTTACTGCTTAAATTTGAACAACTGGAATTACAAGAGTTTTGTCAAGAACAGTTGATGGGGAGTCTCGATAAATCAATCAAACAAGTCATAGAAGACCACATTAACAAACAAACGAAAAGTCGAGGCTATGCTTCCCTCGCATATCAAATAAAGCCAATCCTTAGACTTATTTACTGTGAGGGAAAGTCCCAAACTCAGATTGCTAATGAATTAGGTATACACCAACTGAAAGTCAGTCGATTGATTAATCCAAGTAATCTGCTGAAGATGATTCGTCGGAAAACTATGGAGATACTACTCGAAGAGATTTTGGAAAAAGCCAAACAACTTGGCTATGTACAAACTCCTCTTGAGCCAGATTATTTTGATAACTTAGTGCAGCAGTTAGAAGCATACGTGGATGTGCAAGTTTTTCAAGAAGCTGTAGCAGAACTTAGAACCAGTAGGACATCTGCTATGGAAAGTGTGTATGCTCAAAGATTGTGTTTTATACTCAATAACCAGGCTAGAGATGGAGTTTAAGTATGAGTAACTTTTCAAGAAATACTAGTCATCAGCTGCTTAGCCTTGGAGCTTTAGAAGATGAAGTCATCTACTTAGCTCCCGAACACTTTGACCTTGCAGTAGAGATTAGCAACCAAGTCACGACGGAACACAGGCGATGGCAAACTTATCTTAACGTACTAGCATTGTGTAGCTTTGAGGAATGGTTACAAAGTGCTGCTAGCGACTTGTCAATTCAACTCGAATATGACTCCGTGTTGCGGTCTCCGTTTGCTAATGAATTGACAGCATTATCATACCTCAAAGTTGGTGAGTTTAATATTTGTCTGATTGTCTCTGACAACTTAACTGATGAAGCCGTAATTTTACCTAGTGCCTCTATTAGATTGCCAGAGTTAATAGCTCATTTTTACGTCATTATTGAAATTTTAGAAGAGCAGGAAGAAGCTATTATTCGAGGTCTATTACGTTACGATAAACTGCTTAATTATCAACAATCGGTAAATTTATTCGCGGAGAGGCAGGATAACTATAAACTTCCACTCTTTTTATTTGATTCCGAACCAAATCATTTTTTGTATGCATTGAGGTTGTTATCACCTAATACAATACTCCCGAAATTGTCTGATTTGCAAACCTTACAACAATTGAGTCAATCTCAGCCACCTGTCAACACTTCTCAATTAGCTATCTCTCAGCAAAAATTCACTTGCTTAAGTCACTGGATGCAAAATATTTTTGCAGCCGATTGGCTAACAATTGAAAATTTATTGGACACAAAAGTTCTTCAAAGAATAATTGTTTGGCAACCAGCATATAGAAGTCTCAAGAGAAATCATGAGGATGAGATTGTAGAATTAATAAATCAGCTAACTTCTAGCACCGATAAATTTCAGCAACAAAAAGCTGCTAAACGTTTGGGAGTCATTGGTCAAGGGAATGATATCGCTGCTCAAGCGCTCATCAATTTAATTCAAATAACTCAAGATGATGAAATACTTTGGATAGCTGTTGAAAGTTTATGGCAAATTTCTCCTGGAAATCCTGCTGCTGGTGTTAGAAGAGTTCAGAGCATAAACTTAGGAATGCAGGTAGGTGGAAAAACTGTAGCACTTGCTGTAGCAATGATTCAAAAATCAAATCAGCAATTTGGTATTCTTTTACAGGTATATCCTACATATGATGAACCTTATTTACCAACTCATCTGAAACTTATTTTGTTGGATGATTCCGGACAAGTCTTGCGTGAGGTTACCGCTAGAGATTCAGATCGCTATATTCAACTTAAGGTGAATGGCGATCGCGGCGAGCAATTTAGTGTCAGAGTAGCGCTTGGAGATGCTAGCATTACAGAACATTTTGAGATTTGACAAAAAATAAGTCTCCGATTTCTTAGAGAAGTTGGGTTTCTGTGTCGTTCTATAAGCTGAAAAGAGCGTATGAGTGATAATATTATAGAAAAATATGAAGTGAGAATAGAGAATTTTCATAAGCAAAACCTGAGAGGAAAATCCTTTAAAGGGAAAAATCTTTCATGGGCAAACTTTAGTAATGCTGACATTCGTGGAGCCAACTTTGCTGGAGCGACTTTGATAGGTGCTGACTTTCGTGGCGCTAAGGCTGGTTTACAGCATAGCTCGAAGGTTATTTTAGTAATTCTCTTGTTTTTTCTATCAGCTTCATCAGGATTTATATCAACATTACCTGTTTTTTGGATAGCATGGCAATTAACTTATGAAAAAAGCAGACTATTGACTTCCATTGTGTTCTTATTAATTGTATTGGCAGTTTTCTTGATTACCAATACGTCCAAAGGTTTATTGTCAGCAATTGGAACCCTGCCAATATCTGTGGCTGTCATAACACCTATCGTTGGGGTAGTGATGACACCAGGTTCGGGGTATCCAACAGCAGCTGGGGCTGGGGCTGGGATGGCGGTAATAACTGTAATTGGGGCTGTATTCGTTGCTATGGCAGTCACAGGAACGCGAGTTGTTGCAACAAAACGGATAGTACCTGTAACAGTAGCAGTTGGTGTAGTTGGGGCTGCGATCGCAATTATAGTGGAGCGTGCGGCAGGAACACCAGATCCACTAAGTCCAATGGCGAGTCGAGAGCTAGAGAAAGCGGAAGTAGGAGTCATCATGGCGGTGGTTGGAGCAATTACACTAACGTTACTCAGCGTTTACATTGCTGGAAAGGTTTTTGCTGATGACAAGAAGTACGCTTTTGTAAAAGGATTTGCGATCGCTTTTGCTGGTATTGGAGGAACGAACTTTCGTGATGCAGATCTAACAGAAGCTGACTTTACCAGAGCAGAACTGAAAAGTGCCAATTTTCAAAGGGCTAATATCACTCGCACTCGTTGGTCTCAAGCTTGTAAGCTGGAGTGGGCTAAGGTAGATGGGACTATTTTGAGCAACTCACAAGTACGGGAAGTACTGGTTTCTGGAAAAGGCAATTATGAATCTTTTATGGGATTAAATTTTCAAGGTGCAAATCTTGCTGAAGCAGAGCTTGTGAATGCAAATTTTACAAAAGCGAACTTAAGTCATGTAACTTTTGCTGGAGCAACGCTTATCAATGCTAATTTAACTCAAGCTGACTTGAGCCGTGCCACTTTTGTAAAAGCTAATCTACAACGTGCAAACTTATCAAAAATATTAGCTCTAGGTACAGTATTTTGTGAAGCAAAACTGACTGCTGCTTGTATAGAGTTATGGACTATAGATGATACTACATTACTTGAAGAATCCTTATGCGATTATGTTTATTTGAAGGAGAACGAACAAGAACGATATCCGAGTAGTGGCAAATTTGCCCCTGGAGATTTCGAGAAACTATTTCAAGAAGTTATCAATACTGTCGATCTGATTTTTCATAACAGTATTAATAAAGAAGCCTTTATTTACTCATGGCAACAATTATATATTGAAAATGAAGGAATCAAATTAGATATTAAAGGTATTGAACGGAAAGGAGATGATATAGTTGTTGTTAAAGTTAATGTACCACCTACAACTGACAAAGAGAAAATTCATACTAGCTTTTTTCAAAAATATGAGATTGCTCTCAAAACAACTATAGAAGATAAATATCGAGCTTTATTGGATAGTAAAGAGGAAGAAACAGCCAGAGAGCGTCAAGATAAGGAGAAATTATATAAGCTTCTTGACTCAATTTTAAACCCACTCCATGGTATCAAAATTAAGAGCAAAGTTGTTATTATCAAGTTAGGTGAAGGAGACTTTAACACTGGTTTTCCAGTCACGCTCCAGATTGGAGAAGAAAAAAAACACCCAACAGTGGAGTGTAAGGGTAAGCTACCTCCAGATTTGTATATTTCAGAGTGTTACAATAAGTGGCGATCGGCTTATCGCAAAAGTCTCAATGCCGCCTTTCGGTTAGATGTTCCAAAAACACAAATTACTAACGTTAGCAATAGTGATTTTTATACGGAATGCTGTGAAATAGCGGAGAGTTTGAAAAAACATTTCAATTTATGGCTCAATTCCGAGGAGTTTCGCCCTGTCAAAGAGCAAATGCTCGTAGAGCTAAATCCAATCGATTCAATTCGGATAATTTTACAAACAGAAAACGAGTTACTTCGTCGTCTGCCTTGGCATCTCTGGGATTTTTTTGAGCGCTATCCAAAAGCTGAAGTTGCAATGAGTAATACAGCCTATCGAGCGTCCAATCATAACAAAATTCAACATTCTATATCTTCTAAATCTCAAGTCACAATCTTAGCAATTCTGGGTGATAGCTGTGGAATCGATCTTCAAAAAGACAAAGTTTTACTAGAACAATTAACTGATAACACAGAAATTAAATATTTAATAGAGCCAACGCGACAAGAAATTCAGGAGGAACTTTGGAACCAAACTTGGGATATTCTCTATTTTGCCGGTCATAGTTTAAGCAGTACGGATACTAAAATCGGTTATTTATGCATAAATAAAATTGAGAATTTGACCATTTTCGATCTAAAATATGCTCTGGAAAGGACAATTGAAAGTGGTTTAAAGCTAGCGATTTTTAACTCTTGTGATGGTTTAGGATTAGCGTTGAATTTAGCAAAATTACAGATTCCACAGATGATTGTCATGCGCGAGTTTGTGCCAGATGAAGTAGCCCAAGAGTTCTTAACAAACTTCTTGAAAGCATTTGTAACTGGAAATTCACTTTATCAATCAGTACGTAATGCACGCGAACAGTTACAGCACTGGGAAAATAGATTTCCATGTGCAACTTGGCTACCCGTGATTTTTCAGAATCCAGCACAAATTCCCCCATTCTGGCAAGAACTACAAGATTTTAAATAAGAGATGGTAACATACTATCTCCATCTTTTTAACTACTGAGGTATGACAAAAAAATAGGATAAAAAAACTTGCTCTCTCTGTTATAAAGCAAGCATACAAGCGTTGTTACACTCTTGATTGATAATTTGGAGAATCCAGTTAAGGTTCCCAGTAGTAATTGTGCTATTGTAATCGGATACACGAGCGCACATAATACTGAAATATGTTGCGATCGCTTTCCCAAACTCTTCCTCACACCCTTGGTATATCATTTTTTCATGGGCTAGCCTAACCCACTTTACAAAAGTCATTAGTGCTAGCAATTGCCGGGGAGTAAACAGTTTTTCAAATTGATCTAAACCATAAATGAGCGAACGTATAAGATGCTAAAAGACGGACTGTCATGCAGGGTGCTGTGAGAGATCTCAGCATTTGAGAGGCGGAAACCACTGACAAGGGAGGAAGGAGTGAACGAGTTTGATGTCGTTAGAGGAGCAGATGCACAAGTTCAGCAAGACATTGCTTATTGGGAGGACAAGGCTGATGATTATGTGAACGAATTTTTCGATAATCAAATAGAGCGTGTTTATGGTACGCAGTTTGGTGATAATCTAGCAATCATTGCTAATATTGCCGAAAACGCAGTAATAGATCCAGAAACTTTTAGAGGTGTGCGAGATAAAGAGGGTAGGTTACAAGCAGCAGCTATTATTCGACAAGAAAGAGATTACCTAGAAGTTGACTTCATGGCAACAGCGCCTTGGAATATCTTGCGAAATCAGCCGGAAAGTCTAAAGGGTGCTGGTACTTCGATGATAGAAGAGCTAACTAAGGAAAGCAGAGACTTAGGTTTTGGAGGTCGCTTGAAACTGTATGCTATTCCACGAGCTAGACAATTTTATGCAAATATTGGCTTTGTAGAAACCAATGAAGGAGACTGGGAGCTAACTCCAGAAGCGGCTGGAAGGTTTTTGGAGGAGCAAAGACGGTTTAGGTAAACTGGAAGGAAGTAGAGTTGTAGTAAGTAAGAGCGGGATTTGATATGACTCAACAATTAACTGATGAGGAAATCATTAAAAAACAAGAACAACTTTTAGAACTCGAACAGAACTGCTCGACTGGTAGACTTGGGACACCTGACGAGCAAAAGCAGAAGATTGATACACTGTTAGCAAGGGCTAAAGCCAGGAAGCACAAGGCTAAGAATAGTGGCTAATAGCTAAGTAGCTCCTTCAACGGCTTGAGAACTCAATCATTGTCACAAACTTTACTCCCATGGGCAGACTGTCATCACACCCCATCTACACGGGAATTACATCCCTACATTATTTGCTTTTTGTCAACCCTCCTTTTCGGGCTGTTTTCCTCAAACCCTTTCTCCATAACACTTTTGCAATTGTTAAGAAAGATCCGGGTAATGGATAACTTTCCAAGGGGGGAAACAAGAAAAATTCAGTTCCCGGACCAATCCATCAGGGAGGGTTAAGGTGGGGTAAAAAATATTTGATACATCAATCATGACTTTTCAAACACCCTCTTAGGCGAGCCTCTAAAGCAAGCAAAAACTCCAGAAGAAGTTGCGAGCTGAAGCAGTGCAGGCTACCAATCAGATTTTCAATGCCTGTCTGTAACTCATAATCCTTGAAAATCAAGTTTTAGGGATAACAATCTTGCTGATGTGTTAGGTTTATTAATAGCACCTATAGTATATTAAGCTCGATATAAATAAGTTAGCATGGACTGGAAAACTTACATTCATTCAGATCCCAAAATTCTGCTTGGAAAACCTGTTATTAAAGGTACACGTCTATCCGTAGAGTTTATTTTAGGATTGTTTGCCGAAGGTTGGACGGAACAGCAAGTTTTAGAAAGCTACCCAACTCTCAATGCAATTGCCATTCGAGCCGTTTTTGCATTTGCCGCAGAATGTCTCAAAGAAGATGTTTTCTATACACCATTGCTATCTGCTGAGGCAGGGTAATGCGGTTTCTAGCAAATGAGAATTTCCCCTTACCAAGTGTAAATCTTTTACGGCAAGCTGGTTACAATGTTGCTTCGGTGACTGAGGACTTCCCAGGAATTGAAGATTCACAGGTTTTGACACGTGCAGCCGATGAGCAACGGGTAATTTTAACTTTTGATCGTGACTATGGTGAGCTTATCTATCGCTTGAGACTACCATCACCAAGGGGTATCATATATATGCGTTTTCGTCCCCACACCCCAGAAGAACCAGCTGTAATGCTTTTGAATTTATTACAAACTGAAGGATTGAAACTTGATGGGCAGTTTACGGTAGTAGATCGGGATCGGATTCGCCAGCGCCCTCTACCGTAATGCGATTTCAGCTTTACTACCCAAAGATTCAACCGTCCCATCACGACGCACCACAGAATTGCATCCAACCGCCCCCGATTCACCACCCGCCAACCCAAACGGCGGAACCACTCGATGACCCGACAAAATCGCTGCTGTCATCGCTTCCCGAAATTGAATCCGGCGAATTACCCCATGACCACCCCTATATTTCCCACAACCCCCACTATTAGAACGAATCGCAAACTCTTCCACTAAAACTGGAAAACGCCACTCCAACACCTCCGGATCGGTTAACCGCGAGTTCGTCATATGCGTTTGAACCGCATCAGTTCCATCAAAATCCGCACCAGCCCCAGAACCGTTGGTTTGACAGACTACTAGTTTCCCCCCTTACCAAGGGGGGATTAAGGGGGGTAAACACCATAGTTCCTTAAAGTTGCAAAACCCGATTACACTCTATTTTCTTGCTACGTATACTGAGAACTAAACCTTGTTAGGCTCGGCTCATAGCTCATATTACTAACACTTCCATTGTAGGTGGTGTCCTTGGAGATGCAGTCCATAGCGCAGCCTTTCCCCCATCGGCACAAATTTACGAAGGTCCTAAAAGTGCTCCTGATAAATTTACTGGTAGTAAAAGCTATGTAAATTACAATACTGCTTTCGCCAACGATCCGAATCCAGATTTAAATCTAAATAGTTCGAGAACTATTAACGGGAAGATATTAGATTTTGAGTGTCAAAAATTTAACAATGGTGAGGTAGCTTGGACTGATAGTCAGGTAACCATACAACCTACTGGTGGTGCGGAACCATATATAAGATATGGAATTCGCAGCGACAATGTAGATATGCGTTACGGGGTAGCACCCGATTTAATTGGATTCGTGCGATTTGATGGAGGTGTTAACCCAGAAACGAGTCCAGAAAACAATTCATTACCTCCAAACTGTAAGTATGATTCCCAAACAATTTAGCGGAAGCGATCGCGGTTTCTAGTTCAAAATAGAAACAGGTATCTCTATCAAAATAAATTGATGCAAAGCTCCTCAGTTGCTATTTTGGATCTCGTTGTTGCTGGTTTCCATGCTCTTTCCGATCCTATACGGATTAACGTAGTGGAACTCTTGCGAGACAAAGAACTCTGTGTATGTGACTTATGCGATACATTGGGAGTCACTCAGTCAAAACTGTCTTTTCACCTAAAAAATCTTAGGGAAGCGGGTTTAGTTCGATCGCGTCAAGAAGGACGTTGGATTTACTACAGCCTAAATCTACCTCAATTTGTTGTTTTAGAGCAGTATCTTGCAGAGTTCCGCCGCTATAGCCAAATCGTACCAAGTCGAGTGTGTAAAGATTCTTAACAGTAACCAGTGACCAGTAAGCAGTCACCGATAAACAGTGGTTGTTACCTGGTTACTGGTTCGGTCATTTTCCGAAAATATACTGTTTGGATTTGTAGTCATGTATTAACTCAACCAAACTATTTAGTATTTCCTCGTATTTAAAGAAGACAGGAAAAAAGAACTTACACACTAAGAAAACAATGAGTATAAAAAATAACAATGTAACACGTCGTTCCCAGCCTCAGGCCGGGAATGCCCGATTGGGAGGCTCCGCCTAGGGTGTTCTACCTGTTCTCAAGACAGTCGCGATGAAAAAATTGCACTGCCAACCTTCCTAAACTCTATTCCCAAGTAGAGACAGGACGCAGCACCTCAGGAATTTCTCCTTGAGAAAGAGGAAACTCCAGAATTGTTTCGCTCAAACCTAAATACCTGGATTCAGCAAAAGATAAAAGCATCCGCGCCAGTGCAAACCAAACCTCTGACTCGTATTCCCAATCTCCATAACGCGAAGCTTTACCCGCTATCGAACGCAATGCCCAGAAATAGCTATTTCTAACTACAGATCCGCCTTTCTTATACTCTGGCACGTCCTCATGGTGAAGAAAAAGAACTCCATTGTCGATTTTGGCTCTCATAATAATGATTGCAATTCACCTAAAGTAGTAAGGTGAGTCAAATATTTTTGCGTCTTAAAGCAGGTGGCAGTGTTTCCCGTTAATCGAGTAACCTCAAAGTATAATGTTACTCATTTACTATTTCAGTATGTTCATGCAACAAGTGTTATCTCTCTCAGTTGAAGAGAAAGAACGATTATTTCACACAGAGCTTGTCAAACACGGAGTGAGTTACTCTGATGCTGCACGAGTTGCTAAGATTTTAGCATCCGAAACACCAGATGAGCTTTTAACTGTTAAGGATATACAACTAACGACAGAAGCTTGCAAGATTTGGTTAAAGCAACACAGACGACTGGCATCACTTTTGAATAAATAGTGGGGAGCGAGCATTGGGCATTGGGCATTGAATTCTTCCCTAACCCCTAACCCCAGTTAAATATTAGATGACAAACCCATACGGAAGGTAAAACCTGGGCTGTAAGTACGGTTTACACGCTCGTATTTTTCATCAAATAAATTTTCTAAATAAACAGTTAATCCCAAAGTTCTTGTAATAGGAATGCGAGCACTAAAATCTAAATTAAAGAAAGATGGACTGAAATCTGTTATTCTATCCCCCGGTCTTGTAAAGAATGCTCGACGCGCACCACTGTAGTAAGTGGCATACAAATTTGCTTGCCAACCTTTAATTTCGTAACCAAGACCAAAAGACGCTACAGAGTAAGGGATCATGCCTAATTGCAATCCTCTTTCCGCTCCTGTTTTAATTTGTGCATCTGTGTAGGTGTAGTTGAGAAATGTTGACCAACCAGAACCAACTTTCCACTTCAGTGCTGCTTCTAAACCATTCGTATCCACTAAACCAATATTTGCCCATCTTCCTTGTACAACTCCCAATCGGTTATCTAAACTACTCCCAAAATACGTAAATTGACCCGTCAAACTCTCAGACAATCTCACATCTACTCCCGCAGTCCAAGAAGAACCAGTTTCTGGTTCTAAATTGGGATTGGGTAACCAACCATGCACTGTATCATAGACATACAACTGATCTAGTCCGGGATTGCGCTGTCCGGACGCCCAACTTCCTCGAAAAGAAAGATTTGAATTGATATCGTATTTCAATCCCACACTGGGATTGAGATAATTTCCAAATTCACTGTCAAAACTTTGTCTCAGCCCCACATCTAATAAAAAATTGTCGCTGATATTCCAAGTTGTAACTGCAAAGAGCGCTGTATTTAATAAAGTTCGATTCTCAGTTTCATTTAAGGCGACGCGATTGGGAACTGTACTAAATGTATCTCCAGTCAACCAAGTATTTTTTAAATCCAAGCCCCAACGCAGTTTATTATTTGTTGTTATCCGCCAATCATGATCGACTCTAGCTGAAAGAAGTTGGGTATCTAAGGTTCCTGTACGATAAAACTGGTTGCTAGGACCGTAAGTGTTGAAGTAATCTTGGTTGTAGCCTATCGAGGTTGTCAAAACAGAGCTATTGCCATTACCAAGTTGGCTTCTCCAAGATAAACCAATATTTAACCCATCATGGTCTAAGCGATCGCGTTGTAAAGGAAATCCAAAGTAAACCAATCCCCTACGACTGCTCAATTTAGTTACATCTAAACTAACAGTGTTCTTATTATTGACATCTAAAGCAAGACTGCCAAAATAAGTACTCGTCGATGTATCTGCGTTAAATAAGTATCCTTGACTATCGCGGTTTGCCGCACCGAGAGGAACGCGGTAACGATTATCTACAAAAAACCTTTCAAAGCTAAAGTTGTATCTTAAAGAATTAATGGAAGCTGCATAGCTAAATTGTTGGTTATTAAGATTCAAAGAACCAAATTCTGCGGCTGCGTTCAATCTGGGAACAATATCGCCTTGTTTGGTAATGATATTAACAACTCCTCCAAAAGCTGAGGAACCATACAAGGTCGAAGCTGCACCGCTGTATAATTCCACTCGTTCGATAGATTCGACAGGGATACTATTGAGATCGGTTGTTCCGTGATAAGTATTGACATTATTGTTGATAGGTCTGCCATTAATTAAGAAAACTGATTGATTGATGGAAGCGCCTCGGTAGTACGTGCCAGTATGGATATCAGCACCATATCCCGCATCATTGATAGCAAACCCCGGTAATTTTTTCAGAACATCCGCGACACTTGTGGCACCTTGTTTTTGAATCTCCTCTTTTGGAATCACATATGTTGGAGTCGATTGCGGGAGACTGTCGTCTTTTCCTGTGACATCTATAATGATGTCAGCTTCATCATCGTTTGTGGGTTTTGACTCTTCTTCTGTAGGAGAGTTGCGATCGTCAGTTGTTTGAGGAGTTTTGGTTGGAGTTGTTGGTGTTTGGGTCAGTAGTAATTTTGCACTAGTCGATGGTCGTTCTATCTCGTTTAGATATGGGATATCTGAGGCCTTACGTACAATGGTATGTTTTTTAGACAATTTACTATCTTCTGCAACGCTAATAGAAGCTAAAGCCAGATTAGCCAGTAACACTTGGAAAACCAGAACACCCAATTTCATTATCTGCCTCACCACACCAAATTATTGATAAATGCTCTTGACAATTGCAGCTATGAATGTATAAAGAAAAATAACTTTTGTCAGAGCATATGTATCCTTACGGATGGTGAGCGCTATTGTCAAAAGACAAGCTGTCAAACTAGAGGGGTAGGGGTAGGGGTACTCTCGTTCCCAGCCTGAGGCTGGGAACGAGGTGAGGGGTCAGACCCATCATTCACCAGGGCATTGCCCACCCTACTTTATTTCTCTTCCCTAACCTCTAATCCCTATCCCCTATCCCCTATCCTCTTCCCAAGCGAGTCAATTCTTCGCCTGTGACACGGCAAATTCGCCAATCATCCAAAACGGTTGCTCCCATACGGCGATAGAATGCAATAGCTGGCTCATCCAATCAAAACGCTCCATTCCAATCGTCCACAACCTCTTTCTACAGCTATTTGAGCAACTTTTGTCAGCAGAGATTCCCAACACCCTGTCCTCTGAACTCTGGTAGAACAAACAAATCTTCTAGATATATTCCTGCTTTGTTAAAAATGTTGAATAATTATAAAAGAATAGGGCAAACCCTACAGTTTGCCCTGCATATTCTGCTACTATTGCTTCTACGTATTTTGGCGTTCCAAATAGGTGTTCTTTTAATAAGGAAGCATTGCCTGTGACAGCATGAGATAGCTTTTCGTATTCTGCTAGCGCCTTAACTAATTCAAACAGTGCATCACAATCCGCTGGTTCAGCAAAACGTAAAACAGTCATTAGTTGTTTGTCCTTTGTGATTTGTCCTTCGTCATTTGTCATTTGTCCTTTGTCATTTGTCCTTTTATTTTAAAGATTGATAATCCAATGACCAATGACTAATGACTAATGACAATGACTAATGACTCATCATACAACCACCCTTCAAACGTTTAGCGATATGAGGACGGCGCAACTCCGCATGGCTTTACTTTGAATTTGTCGAACTCTTTCACGGAGAGGTTAAACATATTGCCTACCTCTTCCAAGTGCAGGGTTCGCTGGTGACTAACCCATAGCGCAGAGAAACACGTCTTTTTCTCTTGGAGTTAGCACATCGCCAAAACTTCCATATCTCCTGGCGCATCATGCTTTCGTTCATTTTTGCTTCTGGAGATTGGTTATCTTCATCTTCCAGTAAATCCATGAGTTCCTGTCTTCTTCTTTACCAACACGGTGGTTGAGGAAAGGCTTGACGTCGTAATTGTTGAAGCTGGCGTAGTTGTGGCGCAGGAATTTCTAAAGCTTCCGCCATCTCCAACTCTGTTGGATTGCGACCAAGTTTTTGTTTGAGTTCCCTCTGGGCTTTTTTGAGTTTATTAAGTTTTCAACAATATGAATGGGTAAGCGGATTGTCTTGCATCATTGGCAATAGCTCGTGTAATTGCTTGTCTAATCCACCAGTAGGCGTAAGTGGAGAACTTATATCCCTTGTCGGATCGAATTTTTCTGTCGCACGATTTAATCCATTGCACCTTCTTGAATGAGATCCAGGAAAGAACCCGCGATTTAAGTATCGTTTGGCAATGGAAACAACTAATCTTAGGTTTGAGCGAATCATTTTGCGTTTCGCGACCCGTCCTGATATAAGCGATTTTCTAATTGTTTTTCTGTCATCCCTAACTGGGCTGCCACTAGTGTTTACCGGTTGATACCCAATTTGTATGTAAAGAAGCTTGTAATTCTCTAAATTCTTCTAAAAATCTGACTCGACGCGCTAATTCTACCTCTTCATCTGCTTTAAGCAATGGGTAACGCGCCATTTCTTTAAAAAATGCCCCTACAGCGTCATCATATTCGGTTTTGTTATACCCCGAAGGACGTGCTGCTGCATGCCGTCTCCGTCTCGATCTTCGGTTTCTAAATTGTCTGCGATTCCAGATTCTTCTATTGCTGCATCTATTGCGGCGTCTACTACTGCGTCTAAATTGAAAGCTAATTCTTCATTATCAGCAGTCGTTTCCAATTCAATAGTGCCTAAGTCAGCAATACTCATGGTTTCCATTAGGATTGTTGCTCTGTTTGGTACATAGGTACATAATTAACGTGATAGTGACAGATGTGTAGAAATGCTTGTTTTCTTTTTCCACGGAGATACGCACTTAGGGTATGTTTTAAGTGCAAAATGTAAAGCCTTAACAGTATCTATATCCTTGGTTAAAGTTGAGGATCTACTCGTCATTACCAAAACTTCCCTCTTTGGTTAAAGTGTTTCAGCTAACAACTCTAGCAGGGGTGTCACAGGTAGGAATGAGGTTGAAGTATGAAGAAGATATAGGGAAACTAGCATACAACTGTTTTTTTAATTGACAACGCTTATTTCATACTTCATCTTAACACTTAAACCATAGAGTTGTCTTCATCTTTTGGTTACAAATAATACTTTCCTAAACTTATTTCGCTATTGCGCTTTACAGATATTCTGTCAGACCACTGACATATATCTTCTCATTTTTTCTTACAAAAGAGCTATTTCAAACCCCCTCTCAATTAATTTTTTATTTTTTACATAAGTTATCTTTTTACCCGGCGATCCTTAAATATTCATATGATTTTCTAAAAAAGTTGACTTTTTCTGCTTTGGTAGCCACCATAAGATATGTAAGCTTCTTGCTGCGGGCTGTGCATTGCTGTTAGCTTTCCCTTGGTGGCACCAAATTGATGGGTAAAAACTTTAGCAATGACTTCTCTGATAAAGGATCTCACAGACTTCAAGGCTTGAATATCTATCATTGGCGGAAAAGGCTTCTTTTCCATTACGTATCCGGAGAAAATAAAGCGAAAAAAGTGGAGATTGCCTATTTGAATCCGAACTGGCATCCGTTGATTTACCGCTATCTAAAGTTGAGATGAATTTATCTCCGGATTACATAAGAGGAAACTTATCAAGTATTATGTCTTAGGACAGTATTGCTAATTACATTTTTGATGAAGGGTTGCAAACAGTTAGCTTCAGTTGGCAAGGTTAAGATAAACAAACAGATGACGAATATTATTTAGACTCCTCCCAGGTAACGATTATGTATATGATGGTGGTCAGTTTGCTCCCTATGACGGTTGCTGAACCAAGCAAACTTATAACACAGAAGTCAATAGGAATCGCTGGATGGAGGTGTTGGTAGATAATCCGTCCGGTTCCGAGCTTTACGTTTATAGAGCGCCAGAACAATTGGCAAAAAACCTGGGGATATTTTAAGTGTGCCATTCGGGTCTCAATTGATAGGGGAGTTGCCATTGTTTTCTAACACAACTACCAGCAGATATACCACTAGAAAAATTCGGATGTGGAAGAAGTAGTCAGTTCGGGCTTTTTTCATTGGCGTATACAGAACTGGTGAATAGAGTTGCATCGTACTATTGTACGCGCTTGATTGAAGTGATTCGCATGACTCTACCTCCGGGCTTGTTTAGGGCGATCGCAGCGGCGCATTCGCTTAACTGTAGCTGGGGCAGCGGTTTCTACCAAAACAAACTCTGTACTAGAGAAATCCCCGATAGATATTTCCCTTCCCATTTTGAGTTTTACCAATGTACGAAGTCTCATTCTTTCCCGATACATTTTTATTTACTTCATGTTATTGAGAATAAGGTCTTACTGACATTATTAATCTTTCAACAGTCAGTGGGTAAAATCAGTAAAAAATGCAAATCAAATATTACAACTTCTTCAAGAACAAATAGATGGAGACTATAGCTTTGTATATCTTCAGCGTCAAGTCCCAAGCGCCCACAAAGCTGTCCAAGAATTGTTGCGTCGCGGTTTTGTAAAAGTTATTTAGAACCCCACAGTTAGCTAAACCCAAATACGAAAAAGCAGTGACCTAGTGGGAAATGTGTTTGACCGGGATCTAACCTCTCGCAACGAGAAGTGCTGGAAGTCCTGAGAAGACGAGGGGCGAGTTATGGAAAAATGAATTGTTGCGGATTAGTAACACAAGCTCTACAACTCTTAAAAATTTAGAACAAAAGGTTACGTTGTCATCCAAGAAAGGGAGGTATTGCGAAGAGGAAGTTCCTCTACTCCAGGGGAGATGCTAGAAAGAACAAAGTAAGATATTAACATCCGATCAGGCAAAAGCGTTAGATGAGATCGCTCGTTTGGACGGATATGCTAAAGTACTCTTACACGGAGTCACAGGTTCCGGAAAAACAGAGATTTACTTGCAGCGGATCGCTCCAGTGTTAGCGCAAGGGAAATCACCCTTGTTCTAGTCCCTGAAATCGGACTCACACCGCAGTTAACAGACCGTTTTCGCGCTCGTTTTAGTGTAGGATTCAACGGAACCTCACCCGTACTGGTTTACCATAGCGCCCTTTCTCCAGGAGAAAGATTCGACACCTGGCGGCTGATGCTAGCAGGGAACCCCAAATCGTCATAGGTACGAGAAGCGCTGTATTCGCTCCATTGCCAAACTTAGGTATCATTATCTTAGATGAAGAACACGACAGCAGTTTCAAGCAGGATACTCCGCCCAACCTACCACGCCCGCACCGTCGCTGAGTGGAGAGCAGATTAGAAAATTGCCCCCTCATTCTTGGTTCCGCTACACCTTCTTTGGAGACTTGGTAGAGGTTAGGGACAAGGGGGACAAGGGGGACAAGGGAGAATGTTGTCTCCCCATCCCCCCTCTCCCCTCTCCCCTCTCCTCACCTACTATCTCTCCCCCCCAACGGGTTAACGCCCGCCTTTGCCACCTGTAAAATTGTGGATATGCGGCGAGAATTGCAAGAGGGAAATCGTTCCATATTTAGTCGTTCCCTGCAAAAAGCACTACAGCAACTCAAAGAACGCAACCAACAAGGAATTTTATTTATTCATCGGCGGGGACACAGTACTTTTGTGTCTTGTCGGAGTTGTGGATTTGTTGTAGAGTGCCCTCACTGTGATGTATCGCTGGCATATCACTACACGGACGAAGCGATGCCGGTTTTGCGGTGTCATTATTGTAATTACACGCGATCGCATCCCCGAAGTTGTCCGGAATGCAGCTCTCCCTATTTGAAATTTTTTGGGAGTGGAACCCAAAAAGTAGAGGAAGAATTAGCCAAACAATTTCCAGACTTGCGCTGCATCCGCTTTGATAGCGACACGACGAGAAACAAAGGCGCACACCGCAACCTAATTACCCAATTTGCCAGTGGAGAAGCAGATCTGTTGGTGGGTACACAAATGCTAACCAAAGGTTTGGATTTGCCTCAAGTGACGCTGGTGGGAGTTGTTTCTGCAGATGGGTTGCTACATTTCTCAGACTATCGTGCCAGCGAACGAGCATTTCAAACATTGACTCAGGTTGCAGGGCGTGCTGGTAGGGGAGAAGAACCGGGAAGAGTCATTGTCCAAACATATACCCCAGAACATCCCGTAATTGAAGCGGTAAAAAATCACGATTACCATGCCTTTGTTAATGAAGAACTAGAACAACGGCAAGCGCTCAATTACCCTCCCTATGGAAGGTTGATTTTATTACGCTTCAGCAGTACCGATCCAATTCAAGTTGAGAATACAGCACAAGTCGTAGCAGCAATTTTGCCCCAACAAGAAGGGTTAGAGATTTTAGGTCCGGTACCAGCGAGTATTTTACGAGTAGCCAATCGTTACCGTTGGCAAATTTTGCTCAAGCTTGCTCCTAAAACACCGCCGTATTTGCCAGACTGGGAAGAAATAGATAAACTTTGCCGTCAAAAGTCAGTCAGTTTCACAATTGATGTCGATCCCTTAAATATGATGGGATAGCAGTGACCAGTGACTAGTGACCAGTGACCAGCAAGCGAGCGGTGACCAAGATCCAGACCATCTCGTTCCCAGGCTCTGCGTGGGAATGCCTGATAGGAGGCTCCGCCTCCCACATAACAGACAACTCCAAAAACAATGTAAAGACACGCCATGGTGCGTATCTATGAAAGGTTGTAACAATCATCCAGTTCGTTAGGGTTGGAACTGCAATCAAAAAGTCCAGAGTAAGGGTGTAAAAATAAACTGAGTATATGCCCAAAAAAATTAGAGAACTAAAAAACTTGTTACTACAAGCAGGGTTTACATATAAACCGGGCAAAGGTAGCCATAGTAAGTGGACGCATCCAAAATTCTCTCAAAGTATTATTATTGCTGGTAAGGATGGCAGTGATGCAAAACTTTATTTAGAAAAACGAGTTAATGAAGCACTTGCAGAACTTAAGAGAATGGAACAAGAGGGAACAGAGGATACTGAAAAATGAAGTACGCGATCGTTATTCAATGGTCAGAGGAAGATCAATGCTATGTAGTGTTACTGCCGGAGTTCACTAATGTTATGCAGCCTTGTACTCATGGAAATACTTATGAAGAAGCGCTGAAGAATGCTCAAGAAGTTCTCGAACTATTAATTGAAACGGCTTTGGAAAATGGCGAACCTCTTCCAAATCCAAAAACGTTAGAGCAATCCTTCCAAATTCTATAGTGCCGTCTATTAACCGCTTATCCTTGATGGCTAATTTTAACTTCAACAACTTTGACGCTAGCGATAAGCCGAAGGCTTAACAACTGAAGCTGTATCGCAACCTAAATCAAGTTTGTTGTATTTTTGAATTATATGAGGTAAATTATACATTTTAGTACTAATGTCCTGAATCAAAATAGGGCTTATCTGTCAATTAACCTAGAAGATTTGTTAACCAACGATGAAAACCTAATTTTCGGATAAATTTATTAGATTCGTCGCATATACTTGAATATTTTTTTTCAAAAATAAACTTGTTTAAGCATCTAATAGCAGGCTAATTATATGGCTAGTACAAACACAGTGTCCGGAGAAAACCAGCATTATGTTCACCGTGTTGATTATTTCGTATCTTTCCTGACATGGAGTTTATTTTTGGAGAGCGATCGCACGCATGACAATAGCCGCTCGTGTATTGGGATTGGAGAGAGATCGGGTGCTTGCTGTCTATTTCAGTTGCCAATCTCAATCTCAGCCAAAAGTTATATGTCAGGTTTAGATACCACCTTTTCCCATGAAGGTTGGTAATCAAACAACCATTTAAATTGCAAATCAGCTAACCACGTAGGAGTCAGCTTGTAAACCCAGTTACGAAAGAAACATCCTATAGAAGAGTTAGTTTGACCAAGCGTCCCTACTTGGCGGGATACATTAAAGACGCGAGTTACCCTTTGGCTGCGGCTGCGTTCATACTGGCGCAATAGTGACGGAATTTGCTCGTGGTTAACCCTGAGAGTTAGTAACTTAGCAATTTCAAAGGCGTCTTCCACTGCCATACAGCCACCCTGACCTAAATTTGGTTGTACCGGATGAGCAGCGTCTCCAATTAAGGTCACCCGACCTTTTCCCCAATCAGTACTTAAAGGTTCCCTGTCAAAAATATCATCTCGGTAAATCTTCTTGTTATCTAAAGCCTCAATAATAGCTGGTACTGGTTGGGCATAATCAGAAAAAATTTGCCGTAACGCTTGGATGGAGCCGCCAACTGCATCATCATTACCACCAACTTTGCTGTTGTTAAAAGCATAGAAGGAAAATCGATCTCCTCCAACATCAAAATAGCCAAAGCGATTTCCCCGACCCCAGTATTCCATCCAACTATATTGTGGATCTAGCGGTATGTTCCCTCTGTCAAAGTATCCCCTCCAGCAACACATACCACTGTAAACCGGATCTTCTAAAAACTCTTTACCGTTAAGACAAGCACGTACCTTAGAGTACAGACCATCAGCACCGACTAAAATATCTCCCGTCTCTGTACTGCCATCTTGAAAGTAAACCTTTACACTATCTCCAGTATCTTCAAAGCTTTTAAAAGCAATACCAGTTTGCACTGTTCCCTGAGGTAAAGCTTCATATAAAATCTGTTGCAATTCAGGTCTGAGAAGACAGACACCCAAATCTTCTTCGCCAACAAATTCTGGAGAGTTAATGTATAATGGATGTCCAATTTTACTAGAAAACCCGCCCTTTAAAATTTTGCCTCCTTGTTCGTAAAAACGGTTGAAAATCCTGCCTCCCCACAGAATGCGGTAAATCCGCATAGCATTACGCTGAATAAATATGCCTCCTGGCCCAGATAACATGGTATCAAGTTGGCGCTTTTCGTACACCTTAACTTCAATTCCCACGTCAAGACACGCACGGGCTAAAGTCAAACCACCTATTCCACCCCCAATGACAATTACCTTTGGCATTGCCGGATCGATGGCTTTTCCTACAGTTTGCATTGCTAGCTCCAAATACATATATGCTTCATCATTATGATTTATAACGTCGCTCGTGAGGAAATAGTGCAATGGCTATCTTAGAGAAATATCGGAATATAATCGAGAAATTACTGACTAAATACTCACAGTAATACAAGCCCAGTTACGGAAAGGTTGAGGTTGAAGAAATTTTTGATACGGAACGCGATCGCTATCAAATTATCAGTGTGGGCTGGTGCCGTTGTTTTCCAGGCATTGGGAATGTTAGCTCGCGATTTATTCCTTGAAGGAGTTCCTGCGGAGAATTTAGTTAAGTGGTTGAGTAGAGTAGGGTAAATAGACTGGCGTAAAGGAAATGAATTTTGGCGTGAACGAGGAGTCACACAAGTTAGCGCAACAGGAGAGCCAATTATGTCTAATACAAAAACAACCGTAGATGCTTGTCATAGGATTGGGCTAGAGTTTGTAGGTGTAGTATCTATGAATGACGTTTTTGATAGTTAGGTTGAGCCAAAATTCTTCTGCTGCTTGATAAGCTTTTTAATAAAGCAGTTTAATTATCTTTAGGTTGAACCGTCATATAACAGATTTCAAATTATAAATTGAAAATAAAATTTGAGTGAAATTACACTAAAACCCACAAGAATTAGATTGTACTTTTGAAGCCCATTAAAGCTAGCTAAATGCTTGCTTAAAAAAATAAGCCAACACCAAATTTTTCCAAGTGAATATTATTTAGTAAAAGCAAAATGAGTGAAGTAAGAGCCAACTATGATAAATGCTGGAAAGAAGCCTTAAACGAATATTTTGAAGACTTCTTATCCTTTTTCTTTCCCAAAGCACACAAAGCGGTTGATTGGACACAACCCCCTGAATCTCTGGATAAAGAGCTTCAAAATATTACCGCTTCAGCAGAAGCTGGAGATGGAGTGGCTGATAAACTTTATAAAGTTCGGTTGTTGGACAAAAAAGAAGCTTGGATTTTAATCCACGTTGAGGTGCAAAGTGATTATGATGTTAACTTGGAAAAGCGAATATACACTTATAATTACCGCGCTGCCGAACTTTACGATAAATTTGTTGTTAGTTTAGCGCTGGAGATATCTAACAAACTACTTAGCTAGATACTGCTGTATTATCCGCAGCATACTCGCACTCCCTTTACTGTTAACTAGTAAAATCGGTGCAAGGTGGGACGGACGATTAGCTTCGATAAAACCTGTAGCTGCGTGTTTAGCACTGGCTGTTACCATCACTACAATAGCAGCAGTGCCCGATAAACAACTGCGTCTTCTGGCAATGGCTCAAACTAGCTCATGCTTGATTCAAAGTAAAAATCGGAAGTTGCACGTAAATTGGATGATTGTAGCATCTATCTTATTGAGTTGTAAGCATGGGAGTTTTGACATCATACCTTCAGCAAGAGTTCATCCGCAAATCTGCCCCTGGATGGCTATGCCACCATGAAAGAGGGGTTTTGCCCAAACATCTTGCTGAATTCTTAGGCTATGCCCCCCGTGTAGATGTCTTGCTAGAACGGGATGATGGTTCAAGGCGGCTATGGATCGAGTTTGAGATCAGCCGAGCCGATCCAGTAGCTAACCATGCTAAATTTGCTACTGCTCACCTATTCGAGCCGCAGTTAGAAACTGACACCTTCATCAGTATGGTCAGTCCTCATATAGATCGTGGGCGGCGAAATTTAGCGGCGAATACTATCTTGCTCATGCGTCATGTCGGTATGAGTGCTTTCCAGACAGTGTTGTTTCCATATATGTCTGGAAAACAAATTAAGCATCTTAACCATCTTGACATGGCAACTCTGAGAGGCATGGGTCTTGCCGTAGAACCAGAAATTGAACGTGCTTTGTCTGTCACAGAAACTATCTTGAAAACGTCAGCACGGCATATTCATTTTGTGGGTGACATGATGGAGGTATTGCTTAACCTTCGACGTTGGAATAAAGATGTAGATAGTCATGAAGGTCAAAAATTGTGGGGTAAACGTACAATTACTTACTTTGTTTTCGATCCATACTTGAAAAGCTTTGCACCGTCAAAATTCTGCGCTTATGTAGCTATTCCATCTGTTTTTTCATGTAATGTTACTACTCCTCAAGTTATCGCCTCAGCAGAAATGACAGTAGAACTATATGTAACTCTAGATGGGAAAGACAGCCGCTTTGATGGTCGTCGTGCTCACAATCATCTCACACAAGGTTTAGCTATGATTCCTCGAAGTGTGAATGAAGCTCCAGAAGTGGAAACTATCTTTAAGACTTGGCTCAATCTCCGGTCTGGCAGTATTGCCGTTCATCCCAACGGTCCTGTATTCCTATTACCTCCGTTCTGGTTTAAGTAGGAAATAAACAAGAACAAAATCTCATTTATAGTAGTAGAGCGATCGCGACCCTCTTACTTTACTATAGAGAAGCTTCTTGAGATGAAGAAATTTATAACGAGCGGAGTTATGCAAAGTCTAGAACTTGCTTGCTTGAGCGTGCCGATGCCATTAAATATTATGACCGTAACTTTTCCTGTGATACTCGGGAGATTTTTACAAGGAAAGTTTAGAAGTTGCAAAGCAACTCGGTTGTCGTGCAGTGTTTTTGGTAGGTGACGAGAAATTAGATAATTTACCTGAGTGGGCGATCGCAGTGAACTACGCGCCCTATTCTGAACTTTTTCCCCATGCGGCTGTAGTTGTTCACCCTGGAGGTGTAGGAACTACTGCTCAAGCATTGCGTGCTGGTGTACCAATGTTAGTTGTGCCTCACAGCCACGACCAACCAGATAATGCAGCTAGAATCGTCAGATTGGGTTTGGGAAGAACAGTTCCTAGAACACAGTACCAGCGAAATCGCGTAGTGAAGGAATTACAGCTGCTCTTGAGTGACCCAGATTACAAAACTAGAGCTTCTCAAATTAAGCTCCTGATTCAAACTGAGGACGGAGTTACAACTGCTTGTGATGCAATTGAAGCTTTTTTGGGTTGACGCAAAGTTCACGCCATCAAGGCAGATAGGGAGATGGGGAGATTCGGGGCGGGTTTTCCAGTTTTTGCACACAGCGTTCGATCGTAACTAATAAACCGGACTTAATATTACAAGTAGATGCACTTTTTCATACAGGTTTTTCTCGCTCCAAGGTTACTGGTGGGTATGCAGTCTGGGATGCTGATAATGTGGGCATCCAGCTTGATTTACAATCCGCCTCTAGAGCGAATAACCTGTCCTGTAATCCACTGCCCTTGTGTTGAAGCCAGAAATAACACTATACGTGCAGCATCTTCTGGAGTCCCAACACGACCAAAGGGTGCTTTGACCTCAAGAGATGAACGGAATTCGTTACTCATCCAACCTGTATCCGTTGCACCTGGGTCTATAGCATTCACAGTAATGCCTTTGCTTGCTAAGCTGGCACTCAAACTGATTGTCAGTGCCTCTATTGCTCCTTTGGTAATAGCATACGGTAAGTTATCAGGCATTGGTGCCAAACTTTGACCAGATGTCAGATTGATAATTCGTCCTCCTGGTTTGCCATGATGACGCTTGGCAAACTCAGCACACAACAATGTAGTCCCTCGCACGTTCACTGCGTAATGAACATCAAGCAACTCAGCTTCTAGAGAATATATATCCGCCTCTTGGTCATGAGCAGCGTTGTTAACTAAAATATCTACTGAACCAAGGGTCTGCTCAACAATATCAAACAATTTTTTGGGCATTTCTGGCTCAGCTAGGTTAGCTTCAAGCCCTGCGGCTTTAACTCCCAGCAATTTCAGTGATTCAACAATCTCTTGTGCCTCATTGGAATGGCTTCCCCAAGACATTAACTTATCATATGGTCGATAATACGTTGTAAAAATATGAGCACCAGATGACGCTAGAGAATGGGCGATCGCTTCCCCAATTCCAATACGGCGGCTGACTCCGGTCACTAAGGCTATCTTACCTGACAAACCATAATCTATCATTGATACTTAAACAGTACTAGCTGTCATTCTTCACAAATATTATCGTGCTTTTCACGGCGTTGGTTGTCCTCGCCCACCCTCTCGGATGCATGGCAGGGGACGCTCTGCAGTCGCCTCAACGCTTGGAACCCCCGCACGGCGCTGCTCTCCGTACTACAAGAGTATAGTGTAGTTCATTTACAACATTTTCTAGACATGATGTACATCGGTAGCAATACTGCAAGGGCTGAGAGAAATTGTAGGTTGGGTTGAGCACGAGCGAAACCCAACAAATGCCGATAAATGTTGGGTTTCATTCCTCAACCCAACCTACGTAATTGCGTGTTTTTATGCAAAACCTACGCAGTATTGCATCGGTAGGGGCGCAAGGCATTGCGCCCTTACAACAATCTGTACCTCATCTTGTTGCAATCTGCTGTATATGAAAACTGCTGTAAATTGCAAATCAACTAAACACCTAGGAATAAGCTTGTAAATCCAATTGCGAAAGAAACATCCAGAAATCAAGATGTCTGTAAAGAAGAGCGATATGTAAGTAACAAGGTCGTTGAGAGTATTATTATTGCTCCTACAATTATGCGATCGCTTGGGTTTTCTCCTAGCAGAAAGTAGGCAAAAACTATTGCGTATACGGGTTCTAAGGAAGCAATAATACTCGCTGTACGAGCAGGAATTTTTCTAAGTGAGTTAACGAAGAGAGTATGAGCAACAGCAGTACAAAATATACCTAATAAGAGAATAAGAAGACCGTCTTTGTATGAAATGGTCGGCTTTAATAAAAGCACGAGAGGGAGAAGTGTAACTGCTGCAAAAGCGTTTTGGAAAAAAGCCACTTTGATTGCAGAAAAGGAACAAACAAATAATCTATTCAAAATAGCGATCGCAGCAAATGATAAACTTGAAAGTATACCAACAGCAGTTCCTTGAAAAAGATTATTTTTTATATCGAATGTTGGAACAACAAAGCAAAGCCCAAGAAATACGATGACACCGCATACTAACTCAAAATACGATATTTTCTCTTGAAATAAGAAAGGCTCTAGAATTAATACGAAGATTGGAAAAGTTGAAAAAGCAAGAAGTCCAACCGCTACTGTGGATATCTGAATGGAATAGAAAAAGCTGAGCCAATGGAATGCTAACAGCACACCTAGTAAGATGAAATGCACGAGTGTTTTTCTTTTTAGATAAAAATATGAGAAACCTTCTTCCTTGATTTTATAAAGCCCTAGAGTAAAAGAAGCTACAAGCGTGCGCCCAAAGACTATTACGACGGGCGATACTGAGATAAGCTTACCAAATAAACCTGAAATACCAAATAGAAGCACCGCTAGATGAATACCAAGTAAAGCTCGAAACATAGAAATAAACTAAATCCTTGAAAAAAGGCAAAATGCACCTATGTTGAAGAAAACAATCGTGCAAAAAATCACATCTTCTCACGAGAGAAAATAATTCATAAAAGTTTTTCCTCCCGATCTACAACATTTTCAACGTGGGAGCGAAGCAAATCTGCTGCAGTTTTACCATCATTCTGCACCAAGGCATCAACAACTGCTTGATGTTCCTGGTTAAGTAACTTTAGGTTAACTATTTTTCGCCCCAGAAGTACCAGATTAATCCGAGTCCAGATTTCAAAGGCTAATGAATCCCATACCCGTAATAGAATACTGTTACCAGATGTTTCCACAATCAATCGATGGAACGCTGTATTAGACTGTGTAAACTCCTCAAAGTTTTCTTCTGCTGCAGCTCTCTCAAGGGCGGCTAAGGTAGTCTGAAGTGGTTCGGGATTGGCATAAAACTTGGGGGCTGCTAACCGTGCTGCTAAAGCTTCTAGTTCGGCTCGAACCTGGTAGGACTCTTGCAGTTCCTGCGGGCTTATCTGTCTCACTCGCGTACCTCTATAGGTTTGGGACTCAATCAAGCCCATTGCCTCAAGTTCCCGCAGCGCTTCCCGAACTGGAGCTTGGCTCGTGTCTAGTTCTTTAGCAATCTGTAACTCCACTAGCCTGTCTCCTGGTTTGTAGGTACCGTCTAGAATGCGCTCCAGCAAAACTCTCTTAATGCGATCGCATTGTTGTTATGGGTGGGGAAGGCAGCAGTGGGGTTTTTGCTCAGGTGGAAGCCTACGATCCTGCGACAAACAAGTGGGAAAGCTTTGCCCCGATGCCCACACCACGTCACGGCATGGGAGCAGTTGCGATCGGGGATGCGATCTATGTTGCGGGTGGCGGCCCTGTAACGGGTGGAAGTTTAATGACTTCTACCAATGAGGCATTTACCCTGGCATCTGGGTCAAGCCAAAAATAGTACTTTGGTACGTCAGAAAAGGGGACAGATTGCGATGTTGCACCAAGGTTTTTTATAGCGCAATCTTCATACTTTATCATGAGGTCTTGTGCCGTGTAAGCAGGCATAATGCTGCTAAGTTGTCTTGAAAACCCATTCTTAATGAAAACAACAGCATTAGTAACGTTCGACATCATTGGCACCTGCTTTAGTTTGGCAAAACCTAAGCAAAGACTGGCAGAAATAGATGCGCCCGCCCATACTCTTGAACTATGGTTTACTCAATCATTGCGTGATGCTTTTGCTCTTTCCCATGCTGGTAGCTACTGCCCATTGAAAGAGGTGTTGGAAGCAGAGTTACCTCGAACATTAAAGATGTTGGGTGTTCAAGCAGATGGAGTACAAATATCGCAGATAGTCGCATCTTTTGCTGAACTAGATCTCCAACCAGATGCGATCGAGTCTTTTCAAATGCTAAAAGAAGCAGGTTGTTCAATAATTGCCCTGACCAATGGGAGTGAAGATTCTACACGAAAACTGCTCAAGCGTGCCGATGCCATTGAATATTTTGACAGTATTTTTTCCTGTGATACTGTTCAAAAAACTAAACCTCATCCTGATGTTTATGCATTAGTTAAGCAAGATAACAAATCTGATATCTGGATGGTTGCTGTTCATGCTTGGGATATTGCTGGTGCTAAGAATGCAGGCTTGAAAACTGCCTTTATTACTCAACAGGAAAAAGAATATCTGAGTGTCTATCCTCAACCAGACGCGATCGCAGATAGTTTGGTTGCAGCAGCTCGCAAAATCATAGAAACTTTTGCATAAATTAAGCTATGTCAAACTCAGATACAACAATTTTTTACCCTGTTTATTACCGAATAGTCGAACGTCGTGGCAATGGTTGGGCTTTCACGAAGGGCGAACCGTTTATTAATTGGTTTAATGCACCTTGGCTTCCTCAACAAGATTTATTTGCCACTTTTGGCATTTCTATGAATAAGTTGAGAGAATTAGGAATTGCTCGACCAGAGCCAATGTCTGCTTCTTAACCAAACAGTTTTGACCAGAAGGCGGGGCGTCAAGACCATCCATCTCTAGTAAGAACGGACGTCTCGCGCCCGTTCCACAAAACAACACGATGGTTCTAGACCTTAAGAACTGTTGTAAAAAAATCTTTCATTTAAAACCTTCTCGATCTATAAACCTCATACATCAAAAGGCTACCTGCCACAGCGAGATTGAGAGAGTCAGCAGTACCTATGATTGGAATCCTTATCAGATGCTGACACAAATCTCTCTGTTGTTGGGTCAGACCTTGACGTTCTTCACCTAAGAACAGAACAGTTGAACCAGGATAATCAAATTGATGAAAGTCAATAGTTCCGTCTGGTGAAGCCCCAATGACATGACAGGAGTAGTGATGTATCCACTCATTCAGTACAGAAAATCCGGTGCGTACAAACTTCTGACGGAAAAGTGCGCCCATAGATGCTCGAAGAACGTCAGGATCGAATGGATTTACTCTCCCACCAATAAACATGAATCCAGCACCACCTACAGCTTCGGAAGTACGAATCAAGGTTCCTAAGTTTCCCGGCGAGCGCACAGTCTCAAGAGCCACCCAGCATAAACCAGTGTGTGGAGAAACATCATGCAACTTGAACCAGCGCTGACGCACGATCGCCGCAACACCGGAAGCACGTTCGGTATGAGAGATTTGTCGAAATTGTTCTGGTGTGAGGGAGACGCTATTTACACCTTTACGCCGAGTTTGACGAACTAGCTTTCTTGCTAGGGGTGCTGTCAGCAGTTTCTCGCTAAACAGGATTGTGGATACATCAAAGCCGTTGTCAATTGCTTGTACGAAGTTCCGTACACCTTCGATGAAAAACAATCCAGAGGCATCACGATATTTGCGGTCAGACTGAAGCTTTTTGACTTCGGCTAACGCAGCCTCAACGTCGAGCCGACCGTGACCGGAACATTTAGCGCCGGTCATCCTCCTTTGAGGAAGCCATCTCGCTTCCTACAACTAAAATTCCAAAATGCATAACGAATAGCGGACAATATACCGCAGAATTGGTTTTTCTAGTAAAATGTATTATACCATAAATTAAAAATTTTTTTCAGTTTGCTTTAAAATTCCCCTTGCGAATGATTTAGCTTCCTTAAATCGCTCTTATACTTTCTGTTAAAGGCTATGCTTGTGTCTGCTGCGATATGACTCATACTCTCGTTCACGCAGTTGTTGGTATCCACAACTATATACTGATAATTTTTTACACCGAAACTGACTGTTGGCAATTTCGAGTTATTAGCTCTGGTGGTGTCGTCTTTGGCGAACGCAAGCTCTACTTTGCTCCCGAAGCCGCAGAAAAAGCCGCACGTGAATGGATAATGACAGGAAATTAAATGTTTGGAAACGGTGGTATTCTACTTGCTATTGTATTTTTTAGAAAGTGCCATACGGATGGGTGCCCGTAGGCAGCTGGCTTATCGTAAGGCTAAGGAAATCAACCATGAATCCAATGAAAGTGATGGACTGGCAAACCAAGCAGTTATCTGAATTACCTCGTGCTGGTGAGGGAAACTGGTCAAGCTGGCTGATTGACAATGGTTATCAATTAATGAATCGAGAAGCACTAGGATACACGGAGATCGAACTCTACGAAAACGAGAGTGATGGAGTTTTTGCTATATATCACCCCATGTATGCAGGCTTAGATACAGAAAGCCTCTACGTTAACATCGCTTCAGAAGAAGATGCAAGGCAATTGATGAATGTTGCACAACAGTTAGTTGCAGGTATGGGAACGATGTTTAACACCCTTGGGGATGAGGAAGATGAGGACGAGGACTAAATCATTCACTGTTTATCAGAGCATAGTATGGTTCATTTATTTGAAAACTGCTGTCATCTGAAAATTGCTGTAAATCCGATGGTATATTTGATGCGAGCGGTTTTGTCACAAAAAAAATATTCGATAGAAGGCTGCGAGTTTTCGGATGAGTCTAGTTGCAAAGTCCATCCTCCAGAATGAAAAGTGTAGTCCCTAGTGGGGATCTAGCTTGAGATGGGTCATGAAATTTGTCAGATTGATTTGTAGCAGCGTTATTCTTTAATATACACTCAGCAAACCTTTTCAGGTTTTTACCTCCACTAAGGAAACACCAACCGGATTTGCTAAGTGTTCTTATCTTTGCAAATCACGATCGCTCTAGCAACTTGCTTCTAACTTTCCACTCAGTATAGCAGGCATTGAGTACAGGAAAAAATTTTGTCACTAATTATACAAAAAACTCAAAAACAATGTAGAGCCACGGTTCGTCTTGTATCATCTTCGCTTTGTAATTGCGATGTATGCGCTAAAGCGCAACTACGAAGGTAGTATAAGTGTTTACCCAAACTTGATATTACGATTAATTTCTTGAGAGGTCTATTGACTAAATCCAGTCAGAGTAAGTTAAGACTAATGTAGGGAATTAGCAGTATCGATGATAACTCGTTAGTTAACTCGTCAGATATGGCTCGACCTTACACCCATTCAAGCTCTGATATCACACAATATGGATTTTTTCAATCAAGCTAAACAGTTTGCGGATTCCGTTGGCGACAAAATTCAAGAAGTTACAAATAATGCAATAGATACTATAGATAGTACGGTAAACACGGTTAAGCTTACTGCCTCTGAGATGACTGACTTGGGAATAGCTAAAGTCAACGAGTTGAAAGAGTTTTCAACTACATCCTTACAGCCCGGTTTAGAAGTTATTCAAAATATAGGTAAAACACTTAACGATTTGACCGCGACTGCTGTTGGTATGACTGCTTCTGGTATGGTTGTGGCGGATGCCCTCAAAGACTTACCAAGGACAGCAGAAGAATTAGCGCGGGAAATGCCTAAAATTGCGAATAGGCTCAGGTATCGAGCAGGAGTGCGAGTGGGAGATTTATCCCGTTCTGATGCTGACGTTATGAAGCTATTTGAAAAAATTCCCGGTACCTCCAAGCTAGGAGCGAGTGAAGCCAATATTCGCCAATTCCTCGCTGACAAACATGGCAGTCATATTATTCCTCGCTCTTATGGAGGAACGAATGCAGCTGACAATATTCTGTGGGAAGTAGGAATTGATAACCTTCGTCGCGGTGCTCAAACCATGGCTGGAGGGGAACAAGTTTATATTCGTCTTTACAATGCGGTGGATTCTATTGTAAAAAACTCAGCAACGATCGCAAAACTGGGTGTTACTGCTACAGTAACTGCTGTCCTGACCCAAGCGGTTGTCACTGCCATTTCTTATTCCTTAGACCTGTACCGTGGGGACATTACAGTTGAGCAGTACAAAGACTTGATTCTTCAAGAGACTATTAAAACGGGTATTGCAGCACCTATTATCTTTCTTGTCCTTGTTGCTGTGTTAGCAATATTTCCAGAATTCACCGTTTTACTGTCTGCACCACTGGTGGTTGCAGGTTTTAATGCTGCATTTGGCATTAGTATCGCTTTACCCATTATCCAATCGATTGTTCGCCATATTGAAGCTGGGGGATTCTCAGAAAACGTGGCTGTAGATTAGGTTAAATTTATGGCTTCTTTCCCCCCTTTCGATTTTACCCTATATTTTTGATTATTTCCGTCAAGTAGATAGTACCATCACTCGCGAATTTGGTGGTTTGGGATCGGGGTTGGCGTTCGCGAAGCGTCTCCGCAGGAGAATCGTCCGTCACTTAGTAGAACTTCATGGGGGAATCCGGGCAGATAGTCCAGGAGTCTGTCAGGGAGCGACTTTTACAGTCACCCTTCCACTGTCTAATGGTTTGAAGACCGAGGAGACAGATAGATAATATCATGTCCGGTTAAACAATTATGATTTGCCTCACGCAAAGGCGCTAAGGGGCAAAGAAGTCTGCCGAGGTTTTATGATAACTAATTTGCCGGACATCATATCAGCCCCTGGCTGGCTTGCAGATTCTAGTGGCAAATGATGATGCACATATGCGAGAGTTTTAGAGGAGTTGGTGAAGGCAATTCCATCTTTGAATGGTCGATGAAACTAGTAGAGTTACTCATGGATTTTGCCATCAGGCATAATTGCCCCAGTTAGGTTAGCTCCTATCAGTTTGACAAGAATTCTATCGCCAGCACTCATGCGTGCTCCTGTTAAATTTGCTCCCCGCAAGTCAGCACCACTTAAATCGGCTCCTATTAAATTAGCACCGCATAAATTTGCTTCTCTTAGGTCAGATAACAGTAAATTTGCCCTAAACAAATTTGTGTCAGATAAATTTGCGCCTCTGAGATTCACTTTATGCATAAAACTATCACTGAGATCGGCACCGCTCAAGTTGGCATAGCTCAGATTTCTACCAGATAAATCTTTGCCTTTCATGTTAGCCTTGCTGAAGTCCTTCCCACTTAAGTCGTTATTGGGCTTCGGAGATTGATAAGTTTTTTGAGTCGGTTGTGTGTGTGTGTAGTTTTGAGTTGGTTTTGTTTGTGTGTAGTTTTGAGTCGGTTTTGTCTGTGTGTAGGAAGTATATGCTGCTCTGCTATGTGACATTTGATACTTGGATTTAAAAGAGCGCAATTTTTCTCGCGCTTCATTGATTTCTTGCAGCTTTTTTTGCGCTTTCTCTTGCAAGCGGACGTTTTCTTTTGGCAGGCGGTCGGGATGCCATACAAAAGCCAAATCTTTGTACGCTTGATTCACTTCCTCAAGTGTTGCTCCAGGCTCTAATTCCAACAATCTATAGTACCGCTCCATCTCGCTCATAAGACTTTTTAGGGGAAATTAATTTCATTATGAGTGATACAGACAAATTTCGACTGCATCATTTGTATAATCTTTCTTTAACAGCAAACAGTAACCAGTGACGGATGAACAGCGATCGCTGACCAGAGTGACCAGTGACCAATGAATCTTCATACTTAATAGTAGGGGATTTGAATAATGAATCAATTTCTGGTTTTCCATAAATAAATCTAGGGGCTTCCACGATACACCGATCGCCGATTACTGGTCACTGGTTACTGGTTACTGCTCACTGCTCACTGAAAACATAATAATCAAGAATTCAGCAGATTTTTCCTTAGCTAATAAACCTTACAAGAATGTAAATACTTGTATCAACTATTTAGCGATCGTTATGAATTGTAAAATAGTAATACAAAGTGTATTGGTTATTTCTGGATGAAAACAATTGAAAATTAAGCATCTACTATCAAAAGATGTATTTTCTGGATAAAATCAATCTTTATGTTACCCTCTGCCTAGGAATCGCTGCTGTAATGCTCGTACATAAGCTCGCATCGGAATTTGATAAACCTCTATCAGCAGCCAAACAATAATCGCTAAATGAAAAGAAAAGGTTAGTACTGTCCAAATAGATGGCACCCACGATAAGGGAACTTCTGTATTTGGTGGAAAATTATACGCTACAAGACCAATCAAAGCAGTAGGAAGAAGTATAAAACTGACTGCAGCTAGCACATAACCCCAACCAAACTCGACTCCTTCTATTTGTGCTTCTGTCCAATTGAAGCCGTTCCAATACCAAATCAGGGGAGGTTGTCTCGAAGGCATTTTAAGTTGTTGTTGTTCTACGTTAGCAACAAAAATTTGCTGACAAAAGTCACAAGACATAGCCTCCATCAATGGCATATGACTAATTTTACCCACACGGCACACTGGGCATGGGTAAACTCCTTGATAATTAAAAGATGTGGAAAGAATTTTGGAACTGGGCATAAGCAATTCAAAAAGATTCAACTCTAAGAAACGTATCACGGACAAGTATCCTACCCTCTGCGTAACAGCTTGGTATCCCTTTGTAAGGGGTAAGAAGTTCATGAGGTGAAGTCAAAAATAAGAAGCCCCTTTGGGTTTGCGCCAAGCGCACACACTCGCGATCTCCATTCTTTGGGTGTAGGAAACCTGCCTACAAGTTTCAGAACGTTGTGGGGGGGTTGACGCAACTCTTTGCCTCTGTTAAGGTCATGTATATAAGTTTAATCTATCTTTTCCCACAAAGCATTAGTCCAATGTTAAGCAAGAATTCCTACTTTTATTTTTGGTTTAGGGTGGTTCACCGGGAGTGAATTCAGTTTCCACATGGAAATCACCCGGTGAACCGCAGAGCGAACTCTGCGGTTTTTGCTTTTTCAGGAAAAGTTGAATGGATAAAGGATGAAGGATAACGTGAAAAAAAATCATAATTATACCACAAGCTTTTATTTTTGGCCCAGAACAAGTTCCGGGTAATAGCGTCATGCAAATGCATTCGTTAAAGCCCGGAACCTCAGGTTCTGGGCTTTTTTGTTTCTTATTCAACCACTGTACGGGCGTAAGGCATGCGCCCCTACCCCCTAACCCTAACCCCTAACCCCTACCCCCTAACTTATGAAGAACACGCCAACCTTGTCAAAATCTTACCCTCACACCAAACAATCGTCCGCCTTTCCAAACAGTTGCTTTTGGCGGAAAGGAACTGGTTATTATTGGTGGGACCTTGTGCTGTTGAAAGCCAAGAACAATGGAACTGTTGCTCAGAAGTGTAACTCTCGCACCAGTTCAAGCTTACGTGGTGGTGTTTACAAACCCCGACTCTCCCTACGCTTTCCAGGCATGGAGAAGAAGAGATTGCAATCTTGGCAGAAGTGCGATCGCGTTACAATATTCCAGTTGTCACAGAAGTCATGTCCATTTCCAATAGACTTGTTGCTCCCGTGCTGATATGCTTCAAATAGGTAGCCGCAATATGCAAACTTCGATTTACTGAACGAGTAGTAGTTCTCGATCCCGAACAGAAACCCAGCTGCTGAAGCATCTCGAGGTCGAACGGCGTCGCATGCGCAGCGTTGCGCTTCGAGCAGCTTGTTCTGCGACTCCAGCTCCTTCAGGCGTTCGGCGAGCTCGGTGCTCGATCGTTCCGATCGCGCGCTTGCACGGTTCGGTACCGCGACTAGTGAGGCGGGAGATCGGGACCGACTCATGCGCTGCACGACATCCAACCCGTGAGGGGGTGGACATGTACAGCGCCTCGATCTCATCGGAAAATCTCGATCCGGATCGGTACTCCTCGACACCGGGATGATCTCGATCGTGTCGCCCCGACGCGGAAGTTCCTCGCGAGAAGTCCACGTCGTTGCGGTTGTACTCATCGATGATGAGGCTTGCGAAGCGTCGCGGTCGTAGACTCGCCACCTGCAGCGCCACCATCGCACGCAGGTACTCCTCGGGCGCGCCGAGCCGTAGATGCACGACACGGTCGAGACCACCACGACGTCACGTCGGACAGCAGCGAGTTCGTCGTCGAGTGGCAGCCGCTCGACTTCGGCGTTGATCGACGAGTCCTTCTCGATGAAGGTATGGTTGGGGCACGTAGGCTCGGGCTGTAGTAGTCGTAGTACGACACGAAGTACTCGACCGCGGTGTGCGCATGAGCTCGCGGAACTCGTTGCAGCTGGGCGCCAGGTCTTGTTGTGTGCCAGCACCAGGTGGCCGCTGCATCCCTCGATCAGCCACGCGGTGGTGGCGGATTTCCCGTTCCGGTCGCCCAGCAGGACGACGTCGGTTTCGCGGCATTGATGCGGCGGCGAGGTCGGCGATCGCGACGGCTGAATCGCCGACGGCTCGTAACTCGCTGACGACCTCGAAGGGCCTGACGGATCGTGTGGTCTGCACTGTTTCCAGCGTAGGCGCCTCGCGACATCCGCTCCGTCAGCCGAAACCGCCGCCGAATCGCCCGCGTCCATTCACCGAAGCCGCCGCCGTCGCCGAATGCTCGCGCCCCAACCCCGTCCGGCGTACCGCCGGCGTCACGGATGCGCCGTGGGTCGACGGTGTCGACGAAGCCATCCGGTCTGCTCCGCGAGCATGAGAGACCCGGCGCCGACGGTGAAGTAGGCCGTGACCGCCTGGTGCAGGAGGAATTGCTGCGCGACGACCGTCATGACCCCGGCACTCATACAGGATCGATGCGGGTCGGCCGTCTGTCCGTGGTCCCGCTCGGGCGTCATCCGACCGTCCACCCGCTCGCTCGGGTACTGCTCGGCACGGCGGACGAGTGTGGCCAGCAGACCGGTCGGCATCGGCATCCTGCCGCTCGTCGTCACGGAGGAAGGACGGAGTTCTGCGAGCATTGCTCGCGGCGCTACCAGCGGGAGTCGCGAACGCCGTGGCGTGGCGCTCTCGATGACCGATGCCGGGAGCGTGTTCAGCAGGTACACCCGTACCTCGAGATCCTGCTCTTCTTCTGCGGTGACCGCGCGGTACGCGCCCTCCGCCGCGAGGAATCTCCAGAGCGCTCCATGTCGGCTCCTCCTGATCGGTAGCACAGGGTACGCGAACTCAGCGGCGTCTGGCGTTTTCGTCTGCGATCGCGTCGAGAGCAGCTCTGCAGAGCCGGTCGACCTGGGAGAGCGTGTCCATCGGCACCGCTGTGTCGATCACCACGTCGCGAGCGGCGCAGGCGCTCGTCGTCGCTCGCCTGCGCGGCGATCCGGCGGTCGCGTCCTGCTCGTGAAGCTCGCAGCTCGACCAGCCGTCGCCGTCGGATCTCCGCGGGCGCGTGGGCGACCCGATCAGATCCCAGGGTCGCGCGCGCGGGCCTCCGCCAGAAGGGGGACGTCGTAGACGACCAGCGTCGGGGTCCGCAGTGAACGCCTCGGCGAAACGCCGGGCCGACTCCCCGGACGGCGTGATGCACGATGCGTTCATGCGCTCGACCCGCCCGCATCGCCGAAGGTGCGGCGGCCAGAGACGGCCGGTCCAGCGATCCGTCCTCGCGGAGGATGTGCGTCGCCGAACTCCGCGGCGAGGCCGTGAGGACCGGGAGCCGGCAGCTGGACGTGGCGCACGATCGTCGTCGCGGTCGAGCGACGACGGCGCCGTGTCGGGCGAGGGCGCCGGGCGATGGTCGACTTCCCCGAGGCGATCCGCCGGAGGCGCGAGGAGACATGGTTCCGAGCATTGCCACGCCGAGGGTCGTGGACGCCGGAGCTGCGCCCTCTAGACTGGGCCGATCGGACGCACCCCCCGAACGCGGCCGGAAGCGAGCGAGGCAACGCGGTGACACAGTCAGCCGTCGTGATCGAAGATGAGGCCGACATCCGGTCGCTCATCTCGCTCGTCCTGGAATCGGCGGGCTACGCCGTCCACACCGCCGACAATGGACTGGACGGCGTGGAGCTGGTACGTCGCGTGTCACCCGAGGTGGTCACCCTCGACATCAGCATGCCCGGAATCGACGGGTACGAGACCGCCCGGCGCATCCGCCGCTTCAGCGCCACCCACATCATCATGATCACGGCCTTCGTACAGGAGTCGGATGCGCAGGAGGGACTGGACGCCGGCGCCGACGAGTACCTCCGCAAGCCCTTCCGGCCGCGGGAGCTGCGCGCCCGCATCGAGGCGCTGACGACGACGCGTCGACCCGAGTAGGCCTCACGCCTCGGCGGTGCGCGCGACCACCACCGCCGAGTCGGCGCTGGAGAATCCGCTCCCGGCGCTCGTGCGCGCCACCCGAAGACGCGTCTCAGGCTCGTATCCGACGATCTCGGTCAGCGCGACGCCGACGCCGACGACGGGGAGACCGACGCCGGAAAGCTGACCGAGGGCGTCGAAACTGCCGCGGTACAGCGTCATGGCCTCCCGGCGGGCGGTGCTCGGTGAGGACGCGGTCGTGACCAGGGCGATGCCGCCCTCGCCGTCCTCCCCCATCACCGAGAACAGAGGCGCGTGACTGCGGACCGCCTCGCGCCACACCACGATCGCCTCGCGGCGCGCGTCTTCACCGAAGGCGGTGGCGATGTGTGCCAGGTCGTCGAGTCTGACCTCGATCACCGCGAGCGCCACGCCCCGGGCTTCGGCCGTGGCCGTCAGCGAATCCAGGGCGGCGCGAAGACGCTTCTCGGTGAGGATTCCCGTCACGGCATCCTCTGCTCCGGCCAGCGCGCGCTGGTGACGCAGTTCCGCCCGTCCTGCGCGGAGCACGGAGGTCACGACCACGGCGACGATCATCAGCAGGACCGTCAGCATCCCCACGACGACGCTGCCGAACCACGTCTGGAAGAACGGGTCGTCGGGGCCGATCACGAGGAACGCGAGGAGACGGAAGGAGAAGTAGACGGCTTCGATGGCGAACACGGCGCCGAGCACCCACGCCGTCCGCATGCCGCCGAGCGAACCGCGGAAGCACTCGATCCCCGCCGCACCGGCCACGACGACGAGAGCGGCGAACGTCCACGCCGCTCCCGCCCAGTCATCGAGGCTCGGCTGTTCCACCACCGTGGCGACGGCGGTGACCGCGCTGAGCACGGCGATCATGCCGATGGCAAGACCGTTTCGTCGACCGTTGTAGAGGCGGCAACCGATCCACATCGCGCCGGTTCCGGCGACGAACGCGGAGTTGCCCGCGACGACCGCCCAGAAGGCGGTGGGA
>NZ_WJFC01000118.1 GCF_009725235.1 Scytonema sp. UIC 10036 | reverse complement strand
ATGTTATTAAAATTATTAAAATAGTTAAGAAATCAAATACAACTTTGCTTTTCTCAAAGGATTTTTTGTTAAGCACTATATTGGTTGCTTTGATTTTATATACACTTTGCAAATTCAAATTTTCTTTATTAAAAGAGATAAAGTATTCAGTTATACTCATGCAAAAGACTACCCGAAAAATATACATAGTATGAAGGATGCTAACCGCCGTAAGTTTTTGCTAGGAACCCTTTCAGGAGTTGTTGGCGGTGTCATGGGAATCTTGAATCGGGGAAGGCAGACAATGGCAGCGCCTGTAGAACCTTCAGAAGAAACACCAGTGTCATTTAGACAACTGGTGACATTTGCCAATGGGATCTCACTAGAATTAGTCACGCGTAATGATAAATTTCTTGGCATTGGTCAAATCAAGGCAGGAAATGTCTTATTGCGAAGTGGACGAAGACCAATGTTTGTGGAGATTTGTAATCCCAGTGCAGTGACTCTTTGCAATTACACGATCGCACAACAAAAAATTACAAATAATTTAGTACAGCTGAAATTCTCCATGGATTACCGTGAAGGTGGTCTTATGGAGTGGATGCTGCATACTGTTCGGAACCGTTACAACACATCCGATTGGGCTGCCGAACCTCAAAAAGCCACTGATACTGCTTTATGGTTGGAAATTCGTCCGGTCACCCGTAGTATAGGCGATCGCAAATACGTAGGCTTAAGTTATCAATACCGCTACCAAAGCCAAACTATTCCTATTTACAAAATACTCGATCGCGGTACTTGGGAACTAGATGGTCGTGCAGTAGGTAATGAGTTTTGGATGCGTAACTCTTTTACACCTTCTATTGCGTCCATTAATTCAGTAGAAGAATTGTACTCTACGGAATGGTATTTGCCCTCTGCTAAAAATCCCAGTGTCTTTCAATTTGTACCATTGCAAACAGCTTTACAAGGCTTTACCTTTACATCAGGGCGATCCGGTACATTAGTGACTTGGGCAACAAAAGTCAGTCATATCCGTTCGCTGTTTGAAAAACCCCGTGGTGTGGATGAAATTATTCACTGGCACCAACACTGCGCCGATCTCGGTCAAGAATTGGTAACCTCACCGATGGAAGTCCTGTGGGCACCAGGAGAACTAGATCGCATTGGGCAAACCAATGCCTATGAAGCAGTACGAGAATTAGTACACGAAACGCTGCACGCTGATATAGGTATGCGTCGCGAACGAATAACAACTTACTCGCTGATTGAACAATGGGATAATGCCGATTTAAAACGTTACACCGAAGTTGCCCTACCGAAAATACTAGAAGCTGGTGTAAAAATGGTTGCATTAGCAAACCATTTCCAAAATAATATGAATACCTTTGGGGTTGCTAACATGGCATGCACTATTGACCTGAAGGTTGCCGATTCAGTTGGTGAAGAAAATTTGCGGAATTTTTGTAATAAAACAAAAGCTGGTGGCGGTATAGTTCAGATGTGGGGGAATACAGCTTTATCAACTTTTGGTCTCAAACAATGGGAGCGCAATGGTGTAAAAAATCGCCTTGACTATTTACCGAAAGAAGGATCGATAATGGAAGCGATAGAGCGATCGCAAGACCCTTTTGTTCGCAATCCTTCCAATGCTATTGAAGCCGATCACTACACACCAGTTTTCGCCGTACTCAATCTACGAGATCCAGTTATACGCGAATACTGGCTTAAGCGTTGGAAGGAAGCACATGATGAAATAGGGCTTGAGGCTATTTTCTTAGATAGTTCAACCAATCTCTCTAGTGATAAATTCCACTTTATCCAACTTGCAGATACTGGTGAGAGAAATGCAGGTGCAAATAACAGTCAACAACTATTTACCCAGCGTCCTGCAAATGAACCACCTGCCGCAATTTTGTCACAGTACCATGCTCATTTAAAATTGATGACAGAAATGCAAAAAATTGGCTACCGCTACTGTGGAGAAGATATCGGCGTATTCGGAATCCATCGCACTGGTCCCAATCTTCTAGCCAAGCTGAATTACTTGCCCTTGTGGATGGATTGTCTGACTGATTTCGATACGGTAGCTTTACAGAAAGCAGGAGTCGATCCCAATGACATATTTTTTCGTGGTTTGGCTTACCGAATGATGTGGTACGTATTTTGGGATATCAAGACCGAGCAAATCAGCTTTAACTACGGTAGCGTGCGTGGTGATTTCGACAAACCAAACACTTGGCATATTTCACTATTTAAGGTATTCAATAAAGTTAATGGTTTAATGATTAATCGCGAGATTTTACCCAATGAAAACGGTGTTGTATACCGTACTGCACGTCAGCAAGTTCTTTGGGCTTTCCAAAATTTTGATTTCCAACTTCCTCGTAATTCAGTAGTGCGTGATGAAACAACGACTAAAAGTTGGAAAACTCGTCGTCTACAAGCTGTTAAATACCACGTTTATTATATAACAACCATAGCTTGATGATTGCTTCATGCCCCGACTATATCACTAGGTTAGCCGGGGAGAATGTTAATTGCTATTAACTAAGCAGCCAAAACAAAATCAACTTCATCGGTTCCACCAGTTTCTGATTGCCCCGATGTCAGTTGCTGACCATTGACTTCAACGGCAAAAGGTGTGCCATCCAAATGGAGGTTGTAGTCTGTCTTTTCATTGGTATACCCAACACTAGCAATCATTTTGCGGTTTTGGTCTACATAAGCAAAAGCCAACATCTGATTTTTGTTTTTCTGGTTGTCACGCGCCCAAATCACCATGTACTGTTTGCCTTGATAATCAAATACCTTTGGCGGACGAGTGGGAACATAACGACCGGGGTCGCCAAAACTTTTGTCCAAAAAATCTTGAACAGAACTTGGTTCTACTGTTGCATAAGCAACTTCCTCTGGAGAGGTTGCTTCCGCATCAGCTTCTTCGCCACCTCGCGTACCAACAACTTCTTCTTGTCCGCGATTTTTAAAATAATCAACTGCTGCTTTGGTTCCAATAGCACCAACTGCTGCAACACCCGCACCAATTAGTACATTACGAAGGAGGTTACTTCTGTTACTCATGGTTGCCCCTTTTAGCTAGAAGACGCCGTGGACAATCGTACCATTACCGCTTCTCGTTGCTACGATCGTTCAGTTTTTTATAGAGATTGGCAATCGGCGATTGGGGAACTCGGTATTCCCTCCTTGTTGAGGGCAATGGGGATTAGTACTTCTCCCTTGTCCCCCTTGTCCCCCTACTCCCTACTCCCTACTCCCTACTCCCTACTCCCTATTTTTGCTTTCAGTCGCTCGCTCACTAAGAACGCTGCCAGTTCTATTGCTGCTTTCATGCTTGTCGCATCAGCTATGCCTTTACCTGTAATATCAAATGCAGTACCGTGATCTGGGGATGTCCGAATGAAAGGCAACCCTATGGACGTATTGACGGCTCGATCAAAAGCCATAAGTTTTACTGGAATTAAACCTTGATCGTGGTACAAAGCAAGGTAAGCATCAGCAGGATTTTGGATTGCGCCATTTCCGTACCAGGCTTGACCGGGTTTGACCCACATTGTATCTGGTGGAATTGGACCGTCTATTTGTAAGTTTGGACGATTTTTACGCTCTTGCTCTATCCAAGAGATTAACCATTCTTGTTCTTCACATCCTAGTTGTCCCTGTTCGCCACTGTGAGGGTTTAAACCTGCGATCGCAATTCTTGCTTTTTTCAACCCAAAGTCTTTTTCCAAGCACTCTACCAACAAATCCAGTTTTTCTGTCATAAGTTGCGGTGTCAGGACTTGCGGGACTTGGCTGAGGGGGATGTGTGTTGTCGCCAGCAACGTGCGGAGTAACCAGTTTGTATGAGGCGAGCGCGCTACGAATAACATACCCACCCGTTTTGCACCTGACTTTTCTGCCAACAGTTCTGTTTGACCTGGGTAGTTATATCCTGCTGCTTTCCATGCTGATTTTGCTATTGGACCGGTCACAATAGCATCAAACTGACCTGCTAGTGTATGACTAATAGCTGCTTCCATGTAAGCAAAACTTGCTGCGCCACTCGCTGCATTACCCTGACCGATAACGATATGATTTTGAAAAGGCAAAGCTGCTGGTACATCAAGAATGGAAAGTTTTTCTGGATTGACCAGTAGTTCTGAATTTCCTGCTTCACAAATATTAGTATAGTTTTTTACCAATAAATCGCGACTACCTACCACTGTGACATCACAGTTTTTGCTGACTGCTGGGTCTGCTAAAGCTTTTAGAATAACTTCCGGACTAATTCCAGCAGGATCTCCTAATGTTAGTGCTAAACGTAGTTTATGCATAATGTGGGGGGGTAGGGGGTAGAGGGTAGGGAGCGAGTACGAGTTATTCTCTCATGTCTCCCTTGTCTCCCTTGTCTCCCTTGTCTCCCTTGTCTCCCTACCCCCTATTCTCCTTTACAATTCTTAACGTAAGTCTAATCCTAAAGGAGTGCTTTCAAGCATCTGGTAGACTTAACATAATGAAACACTTTACAAAGGAGATTTGAGCTTATGAGCGGCGAAATGTTGAATGCAGCTCTACTTTCTTTCGGTTTGATCTTTGTAGGCTGGGCTTTAGGTACATTGTTGTTAAAGATCCAAGGAGCAGAAGAGTAACCGCCTCAAGGTAAGGAACTAAGGATAAAACGCAGCTTCGTTGTTTAAAGTGCTGACTTTTTATCCTTAGTGCTTCCCCGTGTAAATTTTTGTTGACATGAGTTATTCTGATAATATTCTATAATAATTTTTGTTACAAACTCTCATGACATTATTAATAGTCGGTGCCACTGGCACCTTGGGAAGGCAAGTAGCTCGTCGTGCGCTCGATGAGGGTTATAAAGTTCGTTGTCTTGTCCGGAGTGCTAAGAAAGCCGCGTTTTTGAAAGAGTGGGGAGCGGAGTTAGTACCGGGTTCCTTGTCTTACCCCGAAACACTGAAATCAGCACTTGAGGGTGTAACCGCAGTGATTGATGCGGCAACATCTCGTCCTACAGATTCGCTCAGTATCAAGCAGGTAGATTGGGAAGGTAAAGTTTCTCTAATCCAAGCTTCCCGTGCAGCTGGTGTAGAGCGTTTTATCTTTTTCTCCATATTGGATGCTGACAAGTACCCAGAAGTGCCGTTAATGGAAATTAAGCGGTGTACGGAACTGTTTTTGGCAGAGTCAGGTTTGAACTACACCATACTACGTCTAGCTGGTTTCATGCAAGGCTTAATCGGTCAGTATGGAATTCCTGTCTTAGAAGGACAGCCTGTTTGGGTAACAGGTGAATCTTCACCCATTGCCTACATGGATACTCAGGATATTGCCAAATTTGCTATTCGGGCTTTGAAAGTACCAGAAACGGAGAAAAAAGCTTTTCCTGTCGTTGGAACTCGTGCTTGGAGTGCAGAGGAAATTATCAGTCTTTGCGAACGTCTAGCAGGAAAAGAAGCTAGGATAACGAGAATGCCAATTAACTTACTCCGCACTATGCGCCGTGCATTGCGGTTCTTCCAGTGGGGGTGGAATGTAGCAGATCGCCTGGCTTTTACAGAAGTTTTGGCAAGTGGGAAGCCCTTAACTGCGCCCATGGATGAAGTTTACACAACCTTTGGGTTAGATCGAAACGAAACAACAACTTTAGAAACTTACTTACAAGAGTACTTCAGTCGTATAATGAAGAAACTTAAAGAATTAGATTACGAACAAACCAACACTAAAAAACAAAAACCCAAAAAAACACCGTTTAAAAAACTTAACAGTCAGTAGTTGTCGGTCAATCCCGGTTACACAATTGACTGATGACAAAGGACAAATGACAAAGGACAAAACAGTCCAAAATGTGTAACGATTATTTAAAGAAGGCGAGTCGCTAAGAATTGGATGTTTGAGTGTGCCGAAAGCAGGCATTATATACAATGATGTGAAACCGATAGCGGGTCGAATCGCTGTCGAATTAAAGGAAAAGATCACCACTGCAGGCTGGGATGTTTGCATGACAAGTGGTGTCGGTGGGATATTGGGCTATTCAACCCCTGAAAGCCCCGTATGTCACACCCCGATTGAAGGTCTAACACCTCCTGGCTTTGACTCAGAAATGAGATTTGCTGTGGTGTTAGGCGGCGATGGTACGGTTTTAGCAGCGTCCCGTCTCGTAGCTCCTTGTGGTATTCCGATACTAACGGTAAACACGGGTCACATGGGGTTTCTGACGGAGGCTTACTTAAACCAGCTACCCCAAGCGATAGAGCAGCTTTTGGCGGGTCAATATGAGGTTGAAGAGAGAGCAATGCTCAGCGTCAAAGTGTTTCGCTCTGATGCTGCTCTCTGGGAAGCCCTTTGTTTAAATGAAATGGTGCTACATAGAGAACCGTTGACCTCTATGTGCCATTTTGAAATAGTCATAGGTCATCACGCACCAGTTGATATTGCAGCTGATGGTGTGATTGTATCTACGCCAACTGGTTCTACAGCATATTCTTTAAGTGCAGGTGGTCCGGTAGTTACTCCTGGTGTACCAGTATTGCAACTCGTACCCATTTGTCCCCATTCTCTAGCCTCTAGGGCGTTGGTTTTTCCAGATAGCGAACCCGTCAATATTTACCCCGTTAATACTCCTCGGTTGGTAATGGTGGTAGATGGAAATGGTGGATGCTATGTACTTCCAGAAGATAGAGTGTATTTGGAGCGATCGCAATACAGCGCCCGATTTATCCGCCTGCAACCTCCAGAATTTTTCAGAATCTTGCGAGAAAAATTAGGTTGGGGTTTACCACATATAGCAAAACCAACATCTGTAGAATTACCATAATAGTTATTGGTCATTTGTCATTGGTCATTGGTCATTGGTTATTGGTCATTGGTCATTTGTCATTGGTCACTGTCTTGATTTATCAGCTGATACTTGTATGTGTTACAACTGAGTAGGCAGCGTGTAAAATCAAGATTTTTTATTTTAGGAAACAATTGCATTTTTACTGGAATCTAAAATCTAAAGTATAGAATTTATATGACAGTTGCTCACACTCCTTGTGTTTTAGTTATTGAAAGCGACGAAAGCCTTGCCAATCAGCTAGCTTTTGATTTAAAGGAAGCAGGTTATGAGCCGCTTGTGGCTCATGATGGGGTGAGTGGTATACAACACAGTCGAGAACGTCAACCCGCTTTGATTGTGATTGACCGAATGCTAGCAGGAGAGTCTGGGTTGTCATTGTGTAAAAGTTTTAGAAGTACTGGAGCGCGATCGCCCGTGTTAGTCTTGATGGCAAGGGATACGGTTGACGATCGCGTAGCGTGTTTGGAAGCAGGAGCAGATGACTACTTTCTCAAGCCATACAGATCGGAAGATTTTTTGAACTTAGTTCGCTTGTACTTAAAACCCGATGTCGATACAACCGAACAATTGCGATTTGGAGATTTAGTTTTAGATATGGCAACTCGTCGTGTCGTGCTTAGCGGCAAAGCAATTGACTTGACGATGAAAGAATTTGAACTTCTTAAGTATCTGATGGAACACCCTCGTGAAGTCTTAACTCGCGAACAAATTTTAGAAAATGTTTGGGGTTACGACTTTATGGGCGAATCAAATGTGATTGAAGTTTATATTCGCTACTTACGGTTAAAAATAGAAGATGAAGGTCAAAAGCGACTTATTCAAACAGTACGGGGCGTAGGTTACGTCTTGAGAGAATCTTAGAATAAGAATAGTTAATGGTTGATGGTTAGTGGTTAGTGGTTAGTAGTTAGTGGTTAGTAGTTAGTAGTATTTGTAGTAAACAACTAACAACTAACCACCAACAACTAACAACTAACCACCAACAACTAACAACTAACCACCAACAACTAACAACTAACCACCAACAACTAACAAAACCTGTTATGATAAATTGGCTATGTATGCTATCAATAGTGTTGAGTGTATTGCTGATGAGTTGTTCTACTCAGACACCAGCAGTATCGCCTACAGGTACTCCTAGTTCTCAAACTCAAGCACCTATGAATCAGGAGAATCAGGAGAAAGCGCCACTTATAAGCAATAGAGGTCAACAGTTACCAATTTCAGCTGTTGCAAATTTTCCCAATGGTGCAAAAATTCAATTGGAAGTCGCAAGGACACCCCAAGAACAAGCAATGGGTTTGATGTTTCGACCAGCTTTACCTGACGATAGAGGAATGCTCTTTCAATTTCCGTCACCTTTTCGTGCTAGTTTTTGGATGAAGAATGTACCTGTTCCTCTCGATATGGTCTTTATGCTTGATGGTGTTGTAAAGTCCGTTGCTGTTTCCGTACCTCCTTGTAACACCATCAATTGTCCTAGCTACGGTCCTGATACACTAGTTAACCAAGTCATTGAACTGCGTTCTGGGCGAGCATCTGAACTTGGTTTGAAAGAAGGAACTCGTGTCAAAATTGAATTTCTTAAGTCTGGTTTTTCCTCGAAATAAAGTTTTTTGAAAAAAGAAGTGAGAATTCAAGCGTCAGAATAGCTTCCCTGTAATATTCTGTACTCTGGGTTCTTTTTCAAGAATTTGTAAAAAAAATATTACGTATCTGTAAAGAGAGCCTTTATAAGACTAGTATTTGATACAATGCGTACCAGTAAGCGATGCTGTCTTTAAGTCAGATACTAGATTGAACTCCAGACTACAAAATATATTTCTTTTGACGTAAGTGTAAAGTGTAGTCAATAGAGGAGTATTATCTAAGGAATCTTTCTTAGTGTAGGTGTAGTTAACTGGGGTACTAAGGTACAAAGGATAAAGCCGAATCGAACAAGAATTTGTGCTATTTAACACTTGAAAGTGAATGGCACATGAGCTTGGCTTAATATAAGCCGCCTTTTTCAATACAATCAGGGAACCGATACAAGTGTTTGCCGATGCGAAATTTGCATTAACAAACACATCGGTGTCGGAAAAATTTTTACTTGATATACTTAAGTACACTTCCATTCTCAATTTAGGGGGTCAAAAAGGGTGTCACCATCAACATATTCTAGGTTTATTCATTTTTTGCAGGAAGATTTAGCAATCTCAACAGCTTGCATGGCAGTTGCTCTTCGCCATAGAGAGCAAGATCCGGGTCCTTTACCTATGATTCTTTGGCAGTATGGCTTGATTACCATCGACCAGTTAGAGCAAATATATGACTGGTTAGAAACCGCATAGTTATTTGATGATTGTTGAGGATAATCTACTATGCGGGACTTGCCCTGCCTTTTACAAAGGTCGATTCATGATGAGATAAATTGCATACCTGATAGCTTTGTCAAACATAATAAATTTGAGAAGCGGGCGAATTATTCAGCCCGCTTTCTCATTTGATTAGTGGTTAGTGGTTAGTGGGTGGTAGATGGTAGGTGTTTGAAAAGTAAAAAATTGCACCAATTCGCAAATTGCAATCAATAGAAAAATCAATTGCGAATTGCAAATTGTCTTAGTGAAGGCGAAGTTAACTGCCCTATTGGAATTCATTGTGGAAGTTTTTTATCAATCAGGGGTAACAACTTGTTCAGTGTTAAGATGATTGAGCGACCAACGATGGTCTACCTCTATCGAGGATGATTGGCAAGCTTCTTCTAATTGCTTTTGTTGTGCAACGGCTTTTCTGAGAGTAATAATGAGCTGGTTCACCTGATTCCTTAAATTTGGGTTGCTACCGACTGCTGACAGAGTCTGCCTTTCTAGCAGTTGCAGTATAAGTTCGTAGTGGACAGGTGAAGGCAGAGGAAGTTGCTCCATGTAATTAGTTTTTGATTGATATTTTTGGATGAGTTTACCGAAGTATAAAGTCTGAAGGATGAAAGAATTGCAAGGCATAAACCTTTCTTACTTTATCCTTTAGCCTTTATCCTTCTGGTGATTTGTCATTAAATAAATTGTTACATAAGCAAAAATGATTTGGTTAAAGCCCTAATTTAGCGGGCGGTGAAGATTTAGCGAAGAGATTGGTAATTGCTTCCCCTGGATCTGGGTGTTTTACAAGAGACTCTCCAATAAGGACACCAGATACTCCTGCACGTTTTACTATTGCTAAATCTTCTGGAGTGTGGAACCCTGACTCACTCACAACTAGAATGTTACGCTCTTGTAATAAGTGACTCCTAGCGGCTATAAGCTCGCAGGTGGTTTGCAAATTAACGGATAAATCTTCTAAATTGCGATTGTTAATACCTACTAAAGTCACACCATCAAGAGCTAAGACTCGATCGAGTTCTTCTATAGTGTGAACTTCAATCAAAGCTGCCATTTTTAGGGTTTTGGCTATTTTGATGAAGTATTGTAAATCTCGATCGCTCAGTATTGCTGCAATCAACAATACTGCATCTGCACCCGCAACACGTGCCCTATACATTTGATAAGGATAAATGACAAATTCCTTGCATAGCAACGGTACATCTACTGTAGAGCGAACCTTGATTAAATTTTCAAAGCTGCCAGAGAAAAATTTTTCATCAGTAAGTACCGAAATACAACTCGCACCGCTCTGTTTATATTTTAGTGCAATTTCCACTGGATCAAAATTCTCCCTTAAAACCCCTTTACTCGGAGAAGCTTTTTTTACCTCAGCAATCAGTGCTGGCTGTGTTTTTCCATGACGCAGTGCAGCTACAAAATCACGAGTTGGTGGTGCATCCAATACTTGACGCTGCAACTCTTGTAGGGGGAGTTTTTCCCGCATTAAGTCAACTTCTTCTTCTTTGTGCCAAACAATTTCCTCTAATATGTTGTTTGGTTGAGCATCAGGCACAGCAACCTGATACAGCATTATAGAAACAGCCACAGATGGGTTAGGACGACGGCGACGGATTTGCATAAAAAAATTATGAATTATGAATTATGAATTATGAATTATGAATTATGAATTATGAATTATGAATTGCCAAATTTTCAGCATTCATCATTCATAATTCATCATTTATTAAGCTGCTGCTCGTTTGTATGCTTCATCTAACACTTCAGAAAGTGTTGGGTGGGCGTGAACTAGATGAGCAAGGGTGTGGACGGATTGACGGTTGGCAATAGCTGCTGAGGCTTCATGGATAATATCGGAAGCGTGCATTCCAAAAATATGGACGCCTAAAACCTCTCCCGTGTCTTTGCGGTAAATAACCTTTGCCATACCATCTGCTTCACCTTCAGCTAGGGCTTTGGAATTGCCTTTGAAATAACTCTTAGTTGTTCCTACTGTCCATCCTTCTGCACTACCCTTTTCTTTAGCAGCCGTTTCAGTCATGCCAACGTAGCTAATTTCCGGGTGGGTAAATGCTGCGGCGGGAATGCTGGAATAGTCTACTTCTTTACGACGCCCGCAAATATTTTCCACAGCTACAATCCCTTGAGCTGAAGCAGCATGGGCAAGCATCATTTTACCAGTGGCGTCCCCTATAGCCCATAAGTGTGGCACTGGTTCACCGACAGAAAGCACAGCCATATTATCGTTCACTGGAATAAAATTCCGGCGATCGAGTTCCACGCCTACAGAATCTAAACCCAAGTTCTGCGTAGCGGGAATGCGTCCGGTTGCTACCAAGCAAGCATCGACTTCCAGTACGTCCACATCTTCTTTGGTTTTGAAATCAGCTAACTCAATAATGACAGGTGAACCGGGAATCACTTTTTTCGCGTATATTCCTACGTGAGTTTCAATGTCACGGTTCGTAATGAGAACCCGTTCCGCAAGTTTGGCAATATCGCGGTCAAATCCCGGCATAAGTTGGTCTAGGGCTTCTATCATAGTAATTTCACTGCCCAATGCCGAGTAAACATCAGAAAATTCCAATCCAATGTAACCACTGCCAATAATTGCTACCCAATCTGGTAACGATTCTAATTTCACTGCTTGGTCGCTTGTGAAAACTGTTTTGCCATCTACTTGAATACCCGGAGGAACAAAAGGTACAGATCCAGGGGAAAGAATAATATCTTTAGCCGTAATAATTTTTTCACCGCTATCTGTTGTGACACTAACTTTTTGTGTCCCTGCGACTTTACCCCAACCACGAATAATATCAACACCTAGGCGCTTCAAGCTATTGGTTAAGTCACCTTGAATTTTTGCCACAAGATTGTTGGCATGATCGGCAATTAAGCGTCTGTCAAACTCAACACTTCCCAATTGAATACCCAGGGATTTGAGGTGATGAGCATTACGTAATTCCCGCACCCGCCCAGATGCTGCTAACAGTGCCTTAGATGGAATGCAGCCTCGGTTAACACAAGTTCCTCCCATATCAGCCGCTTCGACAATTGCTGTCTTGAGACTGCAGCTAACGGCGTGTAGAGCAGCACCATGTCCGCCCACTCCAGCGCCTAAAATCACTAAATCGTAATCGAACCCTTCACTCACGTTAGTTTCCCCGCGTGCATTCACCAACTTTATTTTTAACTGACCTAACGATCGGTGCAAGTCTTAATTGTATGCTGTTGCGCTATCAAGATTATGACTTAAGATACTAATGGTTCACCACATTGATTTTTATGGGCTGTCACCTCGTTCCCAGGCTCAGCCTGGGAATGCCTTACGGGAGGCTCTGCCTCCTGTGCTCTTGGCAGGTTAGTTAAATTTTCGTTGTAACTGTTTTAAAGTTTGATACATATCTGGTAAGCGATTCAAAATAGCTGATACCTTCAAATATGTTTTATAAGGTACGGCAGGAGAGCCAGAAACAATTTCTCCAGGTGCAACATCATCATGAACTCCAGCTTGTGCAGATGCTATTGACCGATCGCCCATCTTCACTTGATTGCTAATTCCGACTTGACCGGCTAAGATAACGCCCTTGCCAAGTTTAGCACCTCCTGCCATTGCAGATTGACCTGCAAGAGCACAACCAGCACCTATTTGACAACCATGACCTATTTGGACTAAATTATCAATCTTGGTGTTGCGACCTACCCGTGTTTCTCCTACAGCAGGGCGATCGATAGCACTATTGCATCCCACTTCTACACCGTCTTCCAAAACCGTACAGCCAGATTGCTCCATTTTCACCCAACCCTTGGCACTAGGAACAAAACCAAAGCCTTCAGCACCAATGACAGCACCACTATGAATGACACAATCTGCACCAATACGGGTGCGTTCGTGAATAGTACAATTGGCGTGTAAAGTTGTGCGATCGCCTATCTGAGAATTTGGATAAATCACGACATTGGGATGGATGCAAACTCCATCACCAATTTCTACCTCTGGTTGGATGACAACATGAGCACCAATGTAAACATTTTGACCCACTTTAGCAGTCGGGTGAATAACAGCAGTGGGATGAATTTCTGAAGCCGGACGCCAAGGTTGGTAAAACAGTGCAATGACGTTAGCAAATGCAAGCCGTGGTTCCGACACTGCGATCCAAACAATACCTCGCTCTTGTGCTTGTGCTTGCAACGCTTCATCCTTAGGCAAAATTAAAGCGCCAGCGTTTGTTTTTCCAACCCAAGAGGAAAATTTTGCTCCTTCTATGTAGCTGAGAGTATTATTAGTTGCTTCATCAACAGATGCTAATGCGGTAATTTCTGGGTCGATATCTGTGTTAACAAGCAAACTATTAGAAGCAGCAATATCACCTAGTTTTTGTATAATTTCGCTAAATCTCATTCTAATAATTAGTTATTGTGATGGATAAAACGGGCATGGAGGATAGGGCATGGGGTATGGAGAGTTGGGCAAGAGTTATTCCCCCTTGTCTCCCTTGTCTCCCTTGTCCCTAGCTCCTACTCTTTCAGCAATAAATAATATAACGTGCCGTTCCCACCTGTTACACCAGCGCGATCGCCTGCAATTTTACCAGTCCCCATAAAATAATCCACCCGTCCCGGACCTTTGATTGCACTTCCTGTATCTTGATCGAGCACGTAACGGTTTACAGTACGGTAAGTCAAGCGTTCGTTTTGACTGATGTAGGGAAAGCTAGCGTTAATCAGCGCTAATGCTCCTGGTGGCATAAGAGATTTGTCCGTCGCAATGGAACGTTCTGCTGTGACTGGTACGCGAATGCTTCCCCTAGCTGGTTCACCGTTAGTTTCTTTAAAGAAAACAAACCGTTCCCAGCGTGGAAGATAAACGTTCATTTCCTTAGGATTTTGCTTGAAATATTTAATCATGACTGGCATTGTTAACCCCTTTGCAGGGAGTCTGCCATCTTTGATGAGTTGTCCTCCAATACTTGTCCAGGGATAATCTGTTGCGCCTGCGTAACCAATAGATGTCACAGAGCCATCAGTTAAGTTGAGTTGGGCAGAACCTTGGATATGAATTAGGTAGGCATCCAAGCGATCGCGAAACCAAAATAATTCCAAACCACGCAATCGGCTTTGATTGCCTAACAAACCATTTTTGCCTTCCAATTGAACTCGTTTTGGGTGTGGTTTTGCCCACTGCTTGAAATTAGGAGGCAAAGCATAAACAGGATACTTATAAACTGAAGTGCGAGTTCGACTGGCAGAATAAACTGGTTGATAGTAGGCAGTAAACTTAACAGTTCCATTCCCATCGTTCCCAACAGATTGGTAGAAAGTAAACTCCCGGCTCACAGCCGCTTGCAGATCTGCAGGTGATTTAGCACTGACAACAAGCTCGCGAAAGCGCAGCAGACTCCTACGAACGCGGTCAAGAGTAAACTCTCTAATGGGATAGTTCTGATATGCTGCAATAGCTTCTTTAGTTCCTAGGTAACGCAAGCTGTTGTCTATTGATGTCAACAGTGCTTTCCAATCACCCTGTCTGCCTTCTGCACTCCAAATTTGTTCGTCATAACCCAAACATCTAGAGGCTGAGGTACAGTCAACAACAGGCTCAACGGGTACTAACGGTTGACGTTCTTCAGGTTGGCTTGGTTCTGGGGACCAAGTCTCAGGTGAATTTCGTGTTGGGTAAGGCGGGTAGCCGGGAACCTGAGCAAAAACTGATAATACTGGGGCGAGCAAAGCAATTCCCAGACTTAAAGAAACTAAAGCAAGCGTTCTTTTCATGATCTACGCAAATCTTTCCACACTAGAACTAAAAACAGGTTCCACTCGGATAGCAAGAATCTGAGCTGGACGCACTACCATATATTCACCTTGAATATTCTTAATCGGTACGCTGATAAAGTCATTAGAAGCACTTTTAGGCATAAGTTCGCCACTATACCATTTTTGAAAATCTTGAATAGTGGGAAAACGCACTTCTTCTCGGTGTCCACCTTCGATAAGTAGGTGTACTGCGTACTCATTTGCTGTTCTAGGCATAACTTTAAACCATATTGAAAAACATCCAACCCATTGTCAACTACGCACCCCCAGAATGGGAAGGGGAAATACCCTGATATCAAAGCAAGGGAGATGAGGGAGTGGGAGAGTTGAGGAGCAATTTCGTCCTTCTCTTCCTTCATTCCCAGTTGTCGCCTATGACGGTGAGTGGATTGTCAACAGTTCCCGGTTTTGGGGATTGGGCAAAAGGAAATTGGGCAAGAGTTATTCTCCCTTGTCACCCTTGTCCCCCTTGTCTTCCTTGTCACCCTTGTCCCCTTTGTCTTCCTTGTCACCCTTGTCCCCTTGTCTTCCTTGTCCCCCTTGTCCCCCTTGTCACCCTTGTCCCCCTTGTCTTCCTTGTCCCCAGTCCCCAACTATTAAAAAGTAAAGTTTAGTTGCAAATAAAACAACTCTAATTTTTCAGGTGTTAATTTAGTAATTGAAGCAACAAAGCTTCCCTGGCAGATTAAGCAGCTAGTGTATCAAGCACACAAGTTAAAAAAGAGGTCAAAGCGCTGTTCATTTCACATCTGTCTCGTCAAAAAACAATAACACCCAAACCTAAAGTTGATATTTCCTCAAGTGGTGAGCAACAGGGGGCACTGTAACTGTTGAATCTTCTCTTTTGTAAAGAGTTAGTACATTCAGTACATCCCTAGCTAAAATGAACAAAGAGAGGAAGTCACTCATCTGTAGAGGCTTGGGTGTTGTTGTTTTTCAAGTAACACCCAGTGTAAGCTTGTACAAAATTTAAATAGTATGAGACAGTTGAAATAGCGTTTTATGTCAATTATTGCTCTGAGAGCATGGTACTTGGAAAATTATGAGCCAATTCACGAACTGGAAAAACGTCCGCCAGATCTGCGGCTTAGTAAAAGAAGTCTTTTAAAAACAGGATTAAGGGCAGATTTTTTAGAAGATATTGAGCAAGTAAAAAGCTCAACTTGGTTTGGGCGCTATTTGGAAGGAGAAAATATTGAATTTTATATTGAAGGAAGTGGCGGTTACTGCTTGTCTAATATTGACTTAATCAGTCATGAAATGTATTTTACCAAGCAAGTTTTATTAGCACAGTTAGATCCCATCATTTTTTTATGCTATCAAATTGAGTACCCTGTAGCAAGTGAAGCTTTACGAGAAGCAGTGCTTCAAAGTTTGGAGATTTTGAATTTGCGATCGCGCATCCCATTGTCTTTTGTTGAATCTTACCGACCTAAAGATGCTCCTCTACGATTGAATTCTACAATGATGCGGAAAATCCACAAGAGTTTGTTATTTATTGCGGATGCCACACCTATTACAAGCTTAGATGGACAGCAAAGCCCTCAACTGCTGCCCAGTCCAAATGTTTGTGTTGAAATTGGCTATGCCCTTCAATGTAAGAGAAATGAGCAAATTTTACTAGCACAAATGCACCGTCCTGAATTGCAAGGACAGTTTCCGTTTGATTTACAAAAGGGACAAATCTTGCAATTTCAAGACAGTGAAGAAATTAGTAAAATTTTACCCCAGGCAATAGAAAATCAACTTATGCGATTTAAATTATTTGTTTAATAAGCGATAGGCGAAGACAAAATCAGAAGTGTAAAGAAATATTAAAATTACCACAATCCTTACAAATGACAATTGACCAATGACAAATGACAATTAATAGAATAGATACAGCCACTTACCCCAAATTTAGCTGCTCGCTCCTGAAAGGCTATGGATTTTGAACCTCAATCTACGACTCAAACTGCTTCAGAGAAAGTTCCTTTTGCGGAACCACCAGTCACGCGCAAGCCATTAGAAGTGCTGCGGGATACAGAGGCTTTGTTGCGCCGCCCAGCTGTAGCGGCACTTGTACCGATATTACCACCTAAGATAGCAAGGAATGTGGAAACAGCTTCATCTGTTGCAGAAGAGTCTTTAACAGAGGTAGCAAAAATTGACTTAGAGACAATCAATGATGTAGAACTGCGATCGCCACGAATTAAAGTGGGTTTAAGTTTCGTAGGATTTGGGGCGTTGATGACAGTTGTGCTGCTGCTTTACTTGAACACACTGCATCCTGAATTGAATACGGTTCAGCAAATTGCAAAGTATTGGTATCAGTATGTTTGGTTTGTTTGCTTGGGTGTAGCAGGAATGTTCATTCTTGGTCGAGAAGCAATGCGTCCCCACTAAAGATAAAGGATAAAGTTTTTCATACTTCACCTTTACCCCCTTCATACTTCATCCTTTATCCTTTTTTATCTCGCCTTCAAATGGATGAACTCCTATTTCTGGATAATTGTCATCTCTAGGACCAAATACTCTCACAGCAGCACCAACGATATATCGAGTTACTTGTTGAATGCCGTCTGCAATTGCTTGAACTATTGTGCGGAATTTGTTGTCGGTTGTCATAGTGCTCTCCTGTACTGACAAGCATTTTGTATGTGTAATCAACTAGGAAGAAAACTCAAAAAAGTAGATAAAAAATGGTAAGATATTTGTCTGTGAATAATGGTTGGTAGCCTCACTTTGACTACAATTTCAATGTAAGAAAAAATTTTGAGGAAATTGTGAAGATAAAGAGGTAAGCTGAGAATTAAGTGTAAAGAATAATAACGATGCCACTCCTAAGATTGAATGACAATGCCATGCATCAAGTGTTGACCCATGCAAAAGTCATTGCTGTTGTGGGTCATTCAGATAAAATCGCAACCACAATAAATTACCTAGTGGGGGTTATTTTGATTTTCGTGGCGATTTAGGCGGTGTTCGGTGTGCGCCAAAATACTTCTCACTTCGATAGCGCAGCCATACGCGCAACACTTGCGGTATTTGCTCTTTTTGTTCCTTGGTTAGAGTGTTGTAGAGGGCTAGAGCGCGATCGCGTTCACCCCGACAGGCGGCGTTGTTGTGAGCATCCCAATAGCTGCGGGCTACCCGAATCCGCCGACAGACTTCCTTAATGAGTGCTTCTCCAGTGAGTGGAGCCTCCTGCTTTGCCATAATTTAGATACTGTGCAATATTCTGATACCATCGTAGCAATTCAAATACAACGACTGATAGAATTAATCCCACCAATAGCAAACAACAACAGCATCGCGCATACGCTCAACGTCTTCACCCAGTGCTTCTGACAATCGAGTTCTCAATCGGCGCTGAAGCCGCCAACCGTTTTGGTATACGCTGTTCGTTCTAGGGTAATTACAAAATCGGTGATAAATCTAAGACAAAACCAGGTAACACATCCTCACCAGATAGTGTTGTCGGCGATGGTCGAACTTCTACTTTTTGATTGGGTCGATATATCTCTACTACTTTTCGCTTTGGGTCGATTAACCAACCCAGCCTTGCTCCGTTATCAATATATTCTTGCATTTTGGCTTGCAGTTTTTCCAATGAGTCGCTTGGCGATCTCAATTCCACAACAAAATCGGGACATAGGGGCAAAAACTTTTCCCTTTCTTCTACAGTCAAAGCTGCCCAGCGTTCTATCTTAATCCAAGACGCATCGGGAGAGCGATCCGCGCCGTTGGGTAATTTAAAACCTCCAGAAGAATCAAAGGATTTGCCTAAATTGCTCTGACGGTTCCAACCTCGAAGTTGATAGGTTAAATCAGCGTTCCGATCGCTTGTCTCTCCTCCTGTTGGGGGCATAATGATTAGTTCTCCATTGGCAGTGCGCTCAAATCGCAAGTCTCTATTGTTCTGACAGAGTTGAAAAAACTGCTCGTCAGTTAGATTAATTTGCAACTCTAGGGTGGGTGGTAAACTGAGAATTGCCATGTTTTTTCAGATTCTCAATCGTGAGTAATTCCTATAGCAATCCTATCTAATTTGTGAAAATTCATGGTATCCAGATCCCTGACTTCTTTGAGGATACTGCTGGTTAATGGTGGGTGACGTCCCTCCCAAAAGTACTCTCTCGTTCCCAGCCAGAGGTATAGAATGCAGTCAGCGAGGCTCTGTAGAGCGATCCAGGAAGCGGAGCCTCTACTTAGGCATTCCCAGCCTGAGGCTGGGAACGAGGTGGGGCTAGTAACTGTCACTTAATTACTAGCCAATCCTACCCAATGCTCCCCTTTTTGAGGAGGTTCGTTGACCTCGTTAACTTCAAGGGAAAGGATTACCAGAAATGAACAAACCTTAATATTTGTTAATGGATGTCACGTTGACTTTCTGACTCGCATTAATTTACACTGGCATCTATAGAAAGCGCAAGAAACGCTGGCTGTGAAAAATTCGAGGTAGAGGTAGTAATTATAAATAAGTCAAATGAGTCAAGATCATTTGAACTTGAATTAGTTCAATCGGAGCTTGAACTAATAACAGTCTTTTCGACGCTGATTATAGGGTGCCATTGGCAAAAAAAACAAAAATTAATTAATGGGCCGTCTAAATATAATTGAGGGTATTAAATAAATGCCTCAAGTTTATCAAACTTATGTCACTCAGATTGATAATAATTTAACAGGTGAAATAGCTCCGCTCAAGATGTTAGAGCAGTTCTCACCTATAGCATCTGAGATGTCCCTTATGGCATTAGAGGGCTTACAAAGTGATATGAAAAAGGAGAAGTTAAATTCCTTAATTCAAAACACTTTTAGAGTCAACAAGCGCCATGCCAACAGTGTGATTAATTTTGTGACAGGTGAGTTAGAGTCAGCTATTAAATGTCAGAAAAGACACATTGATATCCTGGATGCCAAAATCAAATCAGTTAAGGCAGAAATTGAACGGTTGAACAAACGACTCAAGAATCACCGAGAATATGCCTCTGCCGTAGAGAAGTTTAATAAAGCCATCAAGTCTCCTCAAAAAACTAAAGATGGTCAGTCAAAGAAAGTACCATCACTGAAGAAAAAGGCGGAATTTGATGACGCCTGTCCGATTAATGGTCAGCCGCATGGCAAGACTTACTTACAATTAACTAAACTCCAGTTCCATCAGAAAAAGCGTCAATTGCGGATGTTACAAGAGCGCAGATCTCAAGTCATCAAACGAGGTATCAAAGTCAATTTGGGGAACTTAGGCAAAATTCCATTTGTCGGGAGTACTCACGAAACTAACAGCAATCAAATCTGTCAACTCACACCGGGTATCATCCCAAGTCTAAAAATTCGTGTTCCTTATTTTTTAGAGGAGACATATGGGGAATATTGTACTTTACCACTTTACAAAATTAACCAATATGGATACGACAACATCCTGACAGCTTGGGCATTAAACACCGCTTTGACCTATGTGTTTAGCCTTAATCAAAAAGGGTTTTGGGTAGTCGCCATCACTGCAAGCGTCAACTTTTCTATTACTAGTAATGATAAATCATGGGGCTGTATTGGCTTAGACATTAATCCCGGAGCTATCGGCTGGTGTGCAACTAATCGCCATGGAAATCCCGTAGCATGGGGTCATATTGATTTAGATTTACACTCCTGTTCCACAGAACAAACAGAAGCCCGATTAGCCAATGCTATTACTGAACTGACTGCTAGAGCATTGGCCACTTTAAAACCAATTGTCATTGAAAAGTTAGACTTCTCCCAGAAGAAGAAACAATTTTCCAGGGGTCGCAAGTACAATCGGATGTTATCCGGTTTTGCTTATGCTAAATTCTTTGAATTGTTAAAAGCGCGATGCTTAAAATTAGGCATCAAAGTGATTGAGGTTAGTCCCAAGTATTCCTCCCAAATCGGCGTCGTCAAATATATGCGTCGTTATGGTATGGGAAGCGATAGCGCGGCTGGTCTAGTTTTAGCGCGTCGTGGAATGGGAATTTACTATGAAAAAATGCCAGCGAGATACGCCTTTCAGACTTCGATTCGCCCCGAAGCTCGTCAGCACGTCTTTGCATATTGGCAGAGATTCAATAAGCATTACTTGAAGATCGGTTCTCGTCATGCTTGGTTCGGCTTGCCTAATCTAACAGGTTCTACTGGTGACAGCTTAGCGAACACCGGAAATTTTGGATTTCCAAAGCTTCGGCATCAGCACGAGAGTCCGACTCTCCATCAGTCTGTGAAGGTGTGAACCCTTCAAGGTAGGAAAGATTGACCGCTATCTTTCTGGTTGAATAGACTTGCTCATACGTGAGCAGATCTGAGTAGACTTTATCGAGCGGCTGACTTTTCATTAAGGTATTTCTGTTCCAAAAATCTAGAGCGCCCAACCAAGGGCTTCAGCAACTTGCCCAGCTAATTCTAAAGGATTAAAAGGTTTAGCGATCGCAGTCTTTATACCCATTTGAGCATAGCGACGGCGATCGGATGCTTGTATTTTTGCCGTTAGCAATATCACAGGAATGGCTTTTGTTGCAGGATTTTCTTGTAGCTTTTCAAAAGTTGTTGGACCATCCATATCAGGCATCATGACATCTAGCAAGATAGCATCTGGTTGGTAATCTTGAGCTTTGCTAATGCCTTCCTTACCAGAACCAGCCGTCACGACTTCCCAACCTGCTACCGTTTCCAAACAAATTTTGGTAACTTCTTGAATGTATTCTTCATTGTCAACTACCAAAATTCGCTTTGTTACCATATTTTTCACCTTTTTTTAATTTATTTAATTTATTTAATTTTTTTTTCATAATTCATAATTCATAATTCATAATTCCTAGAAGTCATACGCTGAAGTAAGTCCATTACTCTTTGCTCAAACTCTAGTGCTGTCACCTGACCTTTTTTCAAAATTTCAGTATGCCCTAAATTGAGACGTTGTCTCTCGGAATCATCAAGTTCTTTTGCTGAATATACCATTAAAGGGATTTTATAGAGACGACTGTGCTGTTTCAACCACTCTACAACAGTAAATCCATCACCTTCAGGCAAAACGAGATCGAGAACTAGCAAGTCAGGATTAATTTCTTGGCTGAGACGAATTGCTTCTTTCCCAGTTTTTGCCAGATATGTGTCAATATTATGCTGCTCCAATAAAGTAACAAGTACTTCTGCCAAATTGCTATCATCTTCGACAAGCAAAACGCACACTCGTCTGGAATTATTCATCAGTGCTTGCTTAAGAGATTCAAAAAGCGATTTTTCCTCCAATGGTTTGCTCACCCAATCAACAAAATCTTTACTGGGTTTGTGTTTCCTAGTAGGTGTGCAAACACTGCAAATTACAATGGGAATGTCTTGAGTTTCGGGTTGTTCCTTTAATGCTGCTATCACTTCCCAACCATTCATCCCAGGCATCAGCAAATCTAGTAAAATCACATCCGGACGTTCTGTAGATGCAGCTGCGATCGCCGCTTCTCCAGAACCTACAGTAATGACACGATAACGCCGATTTTCTAGAAGATTCTGGATTTGGTTGCGAATTTCCATTTCATCATCACATACAAGCACCAAAGGTAGATGGGGAGATGGAGACACGGAGACGGGAGAACTTGAAGACACGGGAAGGGTGAAATAGAAAGAACTACCCTCACCTAAGGTACTTTCCACCCAAATACACCCGCCATGCTGTTGCACTATGCTTCGACAAATTGCCAAACCCAAACCAGTTCCATCATGATTGCGAGAATCTGAGGAATCAACTTGCTGGAAGCGCTCAAAAATACTATCAAGTTTATCGGATGGAATACCCCTTCCTGTATCCCTAACTGTAAATAAAACCTGGGGAGATGGAGGTACAATTTCTCCTTTGCCCTTTGCCTGATGCCCATTACCCATTTCTGCACTTAACCAAACTGTAGAACCAGAAGTAGAAAATTTAATGGCATTACTGAGCAAATTCGTTAATGTTTGAACAATCCGATCTAAGTCTGCCCATACATTCCGATCTATGCTAGAAACTGATAGCTTCACTTCGGCTTTGTCAGCTAGTGGCTGTATAATGTTCACTGCTTCTTTTATCAAATCGGCAACATTACAAGTTTGTTTTTCCATCTTGACTTTGCCGGATTCAATGCGCTCAATATCCAAAACGTCATTGATTAACCTTACCAAACGTTCGGTACTGTCAACAGCAATTTGTAGCAAGCGTTTCCCTTGTTCTGATTCTGGCTTAATCAAATTGCTTGCTAACATTCCTAAAGAGCCATGAATCGATGTTAGGGGTGTGCGGAGTTCGTGACTGACTACAGAAACAAACTCATCTTTCATCTTTTCTACTTGCTTGCGATCGCTAACATCCTGCAAGTAAACTGTATATATTGTTTCATCTTTAAGCATTAACTTAGAGATAGAAGCCTCAGCAGGAAATTCCGAACCATCTTTGCGACGCCCGTAAATTTCGCGGCGTTCACCCATTCTGCGAGATACTTTTGCCGATCTGCCAAAATCAGAAACGTATTGAGAGTGTACATTAGTATAGCGCGTTGGCAACAGGATATCTAAGGATTGCCCCAAAGCTTCCTCAGCAGAATAACTAAAAATTTTCTCAGCTCCCTGGTTGAATAAAGTTATGCGTTGATTACCATCAATACAAATAATGGCATCATCTGCTATTGACACAATCCCTGAAAATCGAGTTTGGGAGTTTCGCAATTCTTCCTGTGTTCGTTGACGTTCATTAAGTTCTGACTGGAGTTGTTCATTCGCTCGCATCAGTTCAGCAGTGCGTTTTGCGACTCTCAATTCCAATTCATCCTTAGCTTTGCGTAAAACTTCTTCTGAATTTTGCCTTTCAATTGCTGCTGATAAAACATTAGCTATAGATTGTACAAAATGAATGTCATCTTGAGTAAAAGTTTGTTTTTTACAAGCGTATGCCCCTATCACACCATAGGAACTATTGCGTTTGGGTATTGGCACACTCAAACCACTAATGATACCATGGTCTTGCAATAAAAAAGAACTGCTAAAGCGAGTTTCTGTCCGCAAATCTTCAACAATCACTGGCTGTTGAACTAGCAGGGTATAACCAGCACCAGAATTTTGCGAGCTGATAATTGCCTGTCCTACAAGTTCTTGATTCCAACCCACTCCCGCACGCAAAATCATTACATTTTCTTCTGGAAGGAGTTCTAATATTTTACAGTATTCAACTTCCAAATTTTCCACAACTAAAGCAACTGCTTCTTTCATCAAGCTAGAAAGGTCTGTACCAGAAAGAGCCGATTGACCTAACTGAGCAACTGTTGCTTGTTGTTTAACGCGAGTTTGCAAGCTCTTTTGATATATACTATCCTTGACAATAGTAGCTTTGTTAGCTTGAGTTTCGGCAATCCTTTGCCGCAATTTTCTTTTTTCTAAACGATTGATAATGCGTGTTACAAGTTCTGGTCCAACTATCGGCTTGCTGACAAAATCATCTGCACCTACAGAAAAAACTTGATTCACAATATTGGCATCATTGTGAACTGTTAGGAAGAGTATTGGTAACTCACTCCAGTGGGGATCGTTACGTACAACTTGGCAAATTTCAATTCCGTTAATTTCCGGAATTTCTACGTCTAGGATGAGTAAATCTGGTTCGATCTCTTCTAAAATTTTCCAAAAGTGCTGGGGGTTTTCTAAATAAGTGACTTTAATTCCCCAGGGACTGAGCAAGTTTTGCAACACTGCTCCGATCTTGGGATCGTCATCAACTGCTAAAATATGTGCCTCTACATGGGACGCATCTAGCAAAACTTGTTTGACTGCTTCTAAAATTTGCGCGATCGCCATGGGCTTCTGTAAAAAGAAGTGTCCTCCACTCCGAGCCACTTGCAAGCGATTGGTAAAATCACTTTTTTCTGTGAAAACTAGGGCTGGTACTGGCGGTTTGCGTTGGCTTAATTCTGCTAATAAACTAAAGCTATCCTCATAATTTGGAAAAACATCAAGGTCTATCAGCACAACACTGGGATTTTCCCGATAGAGCAAACTTCTGGCTGCTTCAATGCTGGTAGCAATTTTGACTTTCAAATCCCAACTACCAGCTTCTTGTTCGATTTGTTCGGCTAATGTCGCCTGCTGTTTTGTTTGTTGGTTAGCATTGCTAGCGATCGCAAGCAGCAATGGATGTTCATCTATTTGAGGTTGTGATGATGAAGCTAAAGTCTCATGATGATTTTGCTCTATTTCCTGACGCAATTGCCTAACTAAACTGGCAAACTCAGATTTTTCCGCTAAAGTCAATGCTTTATTTGCTTTCAAAAGATGCTCAATTTTTCTGGCGATTTCGGAACCCAGAGAAAAGCCAAAAGTCCCCAAGGAACCCGCAAGTGTATGCGCTTCTTTTTGAGCCTCTTTCCGAAGTTTTTGATTCAAAGTTTTCTGAGTGGAAATAGCAGCAGCATGCTCTAGCACAGCGACTTGTTCGTCAACCCGTCCTTTAAATCGATTCCACACAGCTGCAATCCCCTGTAGAGTTTGCTGCTGAATCGGTTGCTCTTTAGGCAAAGATAATACAGAATCTTCTCCTTGTTTCACTTCCGCCTGCTGTCTGAGACGATAGCCAATACCATAAACTGTTTCTATCAAATCCCCCGGTGCGCCTACACTCTTTAGTTTCTGTCGCAAACCTTTAATATGAGTGCGAACAGCTTCTTCACCTGGAGTATCCTCATAAGACCAAAGATGTTCCAAAATCATGCCACAGCTAAATACGCGACGGCTATTCCGCATAAAAAGCTCTAATAGTCCATACTCCTTAGGAGTTAATGAAAGATGCTCTTCACCATAAGTGACTTCACAGCTTATGGGGTCAAGACGTAAATCACCGCTTGCTAACACGGGCTGTGATGCTACACTCCCTCGACGCAAAAGCGCTCGTATCCTAGCAACTAATTCTTCTTCATCAAAGGGTTTGACAAGGTAATCATCTGCTCCTGCATCTAAGCCAATAGCTTTCTCATGACTGCTATCGCATCCAGTTAACAATAAAATCGGCATTCGCAAACCTTTAGACCTTATCTGACGGCAAAGGCTTATACCATCTATTTTGGGTAAAATAACATCTAAAACTATCAAATCATAATCAAAACTCTCAATCAAATCCCACGCTGCTTGTCCATCCGAAGCAACCTCAACCACATAGTTCTGATTATTTAGAACGGCAGCTAGAGCATGGGCAACAAGTTGGTCATCCTCTACTACTAAAATTTTCATTGGTTAATAAAAACTTGATATATAGTATTCGCTCAGTGCTGGGCAGTTTACTAAGTTTAAATCGAGTCGGGGATAATATTTCCGGCTTTTTATAAAGGGTAACATAATACATTAGATTGCTTGTAGTTTTTGCAAAAGCTTAAAGATTGTTCTTGCTTTTTGTCGAGTATTCGTGACATATTTATAAAAGATACGGTAAATCGGTAGAGATATTGTAATAACTTGAAGGGGTTGCCAATCAAAAGGCGTTACCCCTCGTTCCGGTGGTTCTACCTGGGAACGAGAGAGACGAGAGAGTGCAGAGGGTACTTTGCTGCGATCTGAGCAAACTTGCCCATCAAAATTGATGAAATAAACGTGACAGGCGTTCAACCATAGGGGTTATAGGGATTCATAATGCTAAAAGACGCTCAAGGACTTGAAGTTACAACAGATTCTCAAGAAACGATCGCAGCTATCAACCGTTTCATCGAACAAGCCCTTGGTTATGGCAAGGATGCTGAAGCTTGTGTGTTAGAGGGAATTGCCGCAGATCCCACTTGTGCCATGCTCCATGCATATGCAGCAGCTCATTACCTCTGTCAGGAAAACGCTATAGCAATTCAGCAGGCAATATCTCACTTACTCTTAGCACAGCAGCAGGTAGAAAAACTGACAAAGCGAGAACAGTTATACATACAAGCCATTGCCGCTTGGGGATCGGGAGCAATTGATAGGGCGATCGCATTACACGAAGAAATTACCCAAGAGTTTCCCCGCGATTTGATTTCGGTTCAGCAGGGACAGTATCACTACTTCTATCTAGGAGACAAAGAGAGACTGCTCAAAATTGCTCAAAAAGTTTTCACAGCAAATCGAGACAATCATTACGTGTACGGTATGATGGCGTTTGGTTTGGAACAGTGCTATCGACTTGCAGAAGCGGAAGTCTTTGCCCGTCTGGCAACTACAATCAATCGTTACGATCCTTGGGCGCATCACGCCATAGCCCATGTGATGGAAACTCAAGGACGAGTGGATCGGGGGATCGCTTGGATGGAAAGCCACGCAGATACTTGGGAAAACTGCAACTCCATGCTTTACACCCATAATTGGTGGCATATAGCCCTTTATTACCTTGAAAGAGGCGACATAGAAAAAGTCTTTTCACTCTATGACACTCGCGTTTGGGGTGGCGCTCAGAAAAACTCTCCCAAAGATCAAGTTGGGGCGATCGCAACCTTGTTAAGGTTGGAGTTGCGCGGGGTAGATGTTGGAGAACGTTGGCAAGAGTTAAGTATTTATCTTTACTCTCGTATCTCCGAGCACGCATTACCTTTTCAAGACTTGCATTATGTCTATGCACTGGCAAAAGCAGGGCGGAGAGAATGGTTAAACGTAATGTTAAATAGTATGGAAAAGCACGCTACAACTGTCAATCCATACTTACGTCAAAACTGGTTTGAAATTGCTATTCCGGCTGCTAGAGGTTTGGTTGCTCATGCCATCGGTCATTGGTCAACTGCGATCGCACAACTCAAACCCGTTTTACCACAACTCTATAAACTTGGGGGCAGCCATGCTCAACGAGTCTTATTTGAACAAGTTTATAGAAATTCTATTTTACGAGATGAAAATCTTTCCGCAAGTACTTTGTATGCCTCCAACTCCACAACAGCAAAACGCTGAACTCCTACTTCTTCCATAACAGATTGCAGTTCTGTATCTGGCTGAAGTAAAGCAAATTGAAGTTGCTCAATCAAAGATATACCAAGATGTTGAGCGATCGCTAGAGGTGGCATGGGAGATAGACCTAGCACCTCTACCACGCGCAACTGATGGGACAATTCTGGAAATTGTCGCAGTTCTTGCTCCAATACAGCACTATCAATATCTTACCTTGTTACAAACCTAGATCTTGGTTAAACACCTTTTTTTGTGTTGTTTTATGTGTTTTTATGTTATGTTGAGTCAGTCTATTCTTTATATAAAGTCCAAAAACGCTAGAACCCAGTCAGGAAGCAAATAGTAACGTTTTGTTACTTTCTGAATCTTGAAAATTATCAGCTTTTGTCAAAATAAAACTAATGCCGGGAACAATTAATTTTATGGATACTTCCCTTTTAGACCGTACTGTAGAAGAAAAATTGGTAACTTTAACAGATGTGACCTGGGAGCAATTTAAAGGAATTGAGGCACAACTCATCGATAATCGCAGTGTGCGCCTATCTTATTTATCAGGAATTTTAGAAATTATGTCCCCAGTTGGTCCGTTGCACGAGTACGTGAAAACAACTCTTGGCTATTTACTAGAAGCTTACATGAGATTTTTGGGTATGCGTTTCTATGGTAAAGGTGGCTTTACCATAGAAAAAACTGGTTATGCTTCTGGGACACCTGACGAATCTTACTGCATCGGCACTGATAAAGAAACTCCCGATATCTTAATTGAAATTATTGTTACCAGTGGCACCATTAACCGACGTGAATTATACAGACCCAAGCAAGTTCCCGAAGTTTGGTTCTGGAAATCTGACACTATTAGAATATTCCATTTAAATTCCTCTGGGGATGATGAGGAAGTTAACCGTAGCAGCTTCTTCCCCAATTTAGACCCAAATGTGCTACTGCAATATATCGCCATGCCCGACCAGTATGACGCTGTCCAGGCATTTGAACAGTTTTTGCGATCTCTTTACCGGAACGAGACTTCAACTCTTTAGTTTATAGAAATTCTCTTTTCCGAGATGAAAAACTTTCTGCAAGGACTTCATATTTCTTCAACTCCACAACAGTAAAACGCCGAACTCCTACTTCTTCCATAACAGATTGCAGTTCTGTATCTGGCTGAAGTAAAGCAAATTGAAGTTGCTCGATCAAAGCTTCACCAAGATGTTGAGCGACTACTAGAGGTGGTATGGGAGATGGTCCAAGCACCTCTACTACCCGCAAGTGATGAGATAATTCTGGAAATTGCTGAATTTCTTGCTCTAACACAATACTATCAATAGCTGCACAATCCACTCGCCCATTGACTACCCATTCAATGGAACGTTGATGAGAACCAGATTGTATTGCTTGACTAAAAAAGTTTTTGGAATGCCCGGTTTGAATTAAGCGATCGCACAGCAAATTGTAACCGCTATTAGAACCTAAATCGTTGTAGCAAAAACTTTTTAGAGCTAAATCGTCAAACTTTGTCAGATCGCTAGCAGCATTAACAATAACATCCGAAAAGTAAATTGGTTGGTTTTGATAGCGCGTTCCTTCCATCACAGGAGCAACCAACACCTGCAACTGATGAGGTACAGTCTGGCAATACCTAATAAGAGGTAATCCACAGATAAATGCCAAGTCTAATTGGTTTTTAATCAGCAGGGGGTCTTCTAATGGATCGCATTCACCTTGGTGAAGTTGAGTTTCAACACCTAAAATACGACCCACATACGCCACAACTGCTTTATAAAAATGGAACAAGTTAGGAGCTAAATATGAGATAGCCCGTAACTTTTTTAAGTCCGCTACTTGCGGCTGACAGTCTTCCACTCATTGTCTCCAATTTCTTCATGTGCTACAAATTGCAGCATACTCCGGCTAGACCAATAAATTTGCAAAAAAATCACGCTTATCAAGGCAAGCAAGGCAACGATCAAAACTGTCCCGTATGCTTTGGTATGCCACCAAAAACGCATAACAAATGCTGTACTTAGCCGTACTACTGTCATTTTTACGACTCCTCTACCCTTAAATTGGTTTATTCTCTTTTTTAAATACGGTAAATCGATGAGTTTAATGTTATTAAAATAGTATTGCACAGTTGATCGAAAAAAGCAAAGATGGATATGTAGCGGTGCAAAAGTGACAAGCACTGCGATATGCTGCGTCTGCCCTCAGACAGGCTTGCGTCCCCACACCTGAAACAACAAAGGTTGAACCACGAAAGTCCCAGGGGTGTTCAGATGTCCCCGCAACTCCTCAACTAGCGCAGTTAGCTCGTCAGGTGTATGGAGTCCATCTGCAATAATGTGGTCTCGCAACCCTTCAACGATCTCAAGAAAAAGCATTTGACCAAATTCACCAGCGTGGGACACCTGGGCATGGACTTTGACCTGCACCTCGACGAGTCCCGCCGCTCGCAAGAGTCCCGGCAATCGGCGTCCCAAATACCCATCAAGACCACGTGCCTGATAGACACGCTGATAAGTAGTGAGCAGCTGCAACCAAGCCGGATGTGGCGGTTCACAAACGAGGGACACGACATCAAGATCTTGGACTGCCACCACTCCACCAGGTCGGGTAAGTGCTACCATTTCTGCCAGCACGCGCTCTGTATGGGGGTTTATCATCAGCACGAGCCGTTCATGTACCACATCAAAAGAGGCACGGGGCAACCCTGTCGCCGTGACATCCCCTTGGAACACCCGCACGTTCGGTAAGCGTCGCTCCGCCAAAATAGTCTGTGCCATGTCCAGTAAGCGTGCTTCACGGTCCACACCCACAACTTCCCCGGTAGGTCCCACGCGCTCTGCCAAGAGATGGAGGATGCCAAGCGGTCCACATCCTAGATCGATCGCCCGTCCGCCTACAGTGAGTCCCAGGCGATCGAGCAGCCAGCAAGCTTCTGCCTCAAAGAGTGTCCCTTGTTTTAATAAGCGCTTCTGCTCGGTCAAGCTGGTGCCAAGAATATACTCCTCCCCTTGGGACATCTGTGCCTCCCTTTAGTGCAAAGTAACGGTTAAATCTTTGGTAACTTTTTACTTACCACTCCAATGAATAAATTGTTTCTCAATTAGCAAGAACACTGCATTTAGGGCGTACCCCAGAATGCCAGTAATCAAAATAGAAGCGTACATGTCCTTAACATTCAAGACTTGTTGAGCATCAATGATACGCTTACCCAATCCCGTTTCAGTACCAATAAACATTTCTGCCACGATCGCAATAACAAGAGCGAGACTGATTCCGGTGCGTAATCCAATAAACGTCTGAGGCAAACTTTCCCAAAACAAGACATCTTTAAAAATCTGAAATCGATTAGCACCCATCACCTTCGCAGCTAAAATCCTGTTTTTTGTAGCATGGATAACGCCATAGGCGCTGTTGAACACGATAACGAGTAGAGCACTAAACGCTGCGATCGCTGGAATGTGTTGCTTTGTTTCCAATTGAATAACTTGAGGATTGTCAATACCGATTTTTTCTAAAATTCCTTTGGCTAACGCTTGATTTTGAGGACCGGGACCTGTACCGAATTTTTTGCCTTTTAAGTCGTCAATTGTTTGAATAGGACTATCCTTAGCCACAATAATCTCATCCACTACGTTCTGAATATTACTGGGATTGGATGCAATGATTTTAAATAAACCAGGTTGTAAAATTTCCCCCAAAGCTAGATTACTCGATCCAATAGCCGCCGAACCTTGAACTCGTCCAGCTATCAGCCCTTCAACAACTTGTTGTGCTCCAGGTAATTTGTTGGCGTCTACATTTAATCCGGCTTGTTTAAAATATCCTTTTTCTAGAGCTAAATAAAACGATAAACTTGCTGATACAGGCCAGTGACCAATAATAATTTTGGGAGCAATTTCTGTTTTTTCTGTTGAAGATGATGACTTTGTAACTAGTTGGTTTGACGTTTTTGTATTGCAGCCGTGAATTGCAGATGCAAGAGCTGCACTTGCACCCATTTGAAGAACGATACGTCATGCTATCAAATAACGCTAAAACGTAGTAAATCTTAGTCAATCGTAGTAAAACTGTATTCATAACCGTCAGAACGATGAATAAGTTTGACGTATTGTCGATCTACAGAAATGCGACGTGTGCTAATTAGCACCTCTACTCCTTTAGGCGTGGGAGTTTTAATTCTAGCTCGATAAATTCCCGCTTTAATGTGTTTCCGATCTTTGAGCAAATTGCAAATCACATAATCACCTGCGGTTGCATGAGTATATTTCTGATTTTTGCTAACTAGCTTAACTTCTTTTTTACCAGTAATGGGATTGTTTTTGATGCTGGCTATGGCGGGAAAACCTTTAGCATTGACCCTTTGTACCTGTCTTGTCCCATGTCCAGTACAAGTAACTCGTAATGGTTGACAAATTCGCAATTTAACTATGGACAACGTTGCTACACAACTACTGTCAATCCAATGGGCTTTGAGTAATCCGCTTTGAATACGAATCATTTTAGTAGATGCACCATCACCACTGATAACTGGTAATCCGAATTGCTGTGCCATTTCAAATATGGCTTTACGGGTAGAGTTAACAGCCGCAGCATCACTTAATGACTTTTTCTGATGTGATTTAATTTTTTGGAGAATTTCCGGTTGCTCTTTGAGAAATTGCTCTACTGGCTTATTGCCTTTTTTCTGATTGCATTTTTCACAAGATAAAGTCAGGTTTGAGAATCGGTCACTGCCTCCCTTGCTACGTGCATTAATATGCTCAATCTGTAAGGGTACGTCTGTGTTACCGCAATAAACACACTCTCTACCCCAGTGTTCTAGAAGTGCTTCGCGTAAGGTGTAACCCCGTAGTGTCCCCTGCTGGTATTCAATGCCTTCTATGTCTGGTGTCTCCATTTTTTGCAAGTCGAATTTAACCGATTCAATTGCAATTGATTTAATTGGAGCTATTTTCAGCAATCGTTTAATCCAAGTCTGAGTGGTTAACAACCGATGCCGCAAACTGGGTGCTAGCCAACCATCTGGCTTTTTGCGGTCAAATCTCTTTTTGCGATAGCGAAGTCTTCTGGTTCTTCTAGAACGTCGAACACCTGCTCTCTTGATTAATTCCATTTTAATTGCTAATCCTCGATGTTCTAATTCCATCGCCCAAACGACTTCATTCTTATTTAAATCCACTAAGCTCATTCCTGTATAGCGGCTTCCTGGGTCGATTCTCAGTTCTAAATAGGATTCTACATTTTCATCAACATCCTTATCCAAAATTAGAGTAAATGGGAACGACTTGAGTTTTTTAGCTTTGCCAATAGATTGTAGAATTCTCGCTCTTGCTGGTGTTGTTGGTTTTAGTATTTTGCCATTCTTGCTGAAAACAAATACAGAATTGGTAATCATCATTTGATGAATCTCCCGATTGGGGTATAGTTTGCCTTGACACTGCTTTTAAACTTCTCAAAAAGGTTCGGTGTTGCACTATAGCAAAGTAGCCATGTTCCTCCCTCGACGCTTGAGACTGGCTAATCTCATTAAGTCATGATTTAAAAGCGGACTGAAATCCAAAAGGATAACATAGAATAAACAGTTCTATGCTGAGTCATGGTGAAGTCAGTTAACCGAATTGCTTCGATTTACTACGAATCGCTTCGTTTTGCCTACTTCTCTACGAACTTTCATAACCGGACTAACAGGATACGGTATTTCAAGGATTTGGCATCTGTATTAGTGTCAAACACAACACGCATGGTCAATCTTTATTCATGCAAGACTTCTTCAGTGAACTCCTCACGTTCATCCTCTGTCATTACATTCCAGTCTCGACCTCGTTGTGTTGCAACTTTTCGCACCCGTTCTTCGCTATCGTGGGACAAATACAACCAGTTAGCCCAATTTTGATTTAACAGAAATTTGAACACTTCTATTTGCTGTTCTTGTGGCAATTGCTTGACTAATTCAACAATTTGTGAATTTGTTAACGTTAAATTTAGCATAGTTGTGACCTCCACTCCTATTTTGACTTTATATTCACAACAACTTTTTGCGCCTTTATAAAGAAGTTTGAACGCGATAAGCCGGGTACGGCTTGCGCCGAAGCGATCGCTCTGCTGATGAACCGCCATAGCATGATTTACTGCCAAATCGTTATACACTTCTCTCCTTGCTACAAAGCTAGATCTTGGTTGAGCACGTCTTTTTTTGTCTAATTGTGTGCTTTTGTGTGTTTTTATGTTATCCTGAGTTAGCCTATTCTTCATATAAAGATATGTTAATTCTTTTGACTCCTTTGATAGTTGATTACCATGGTTAGCCAGGGAGCAGGGAAAGATGAAGTTTTGGAAACAGCGACTGAGCCAACTACTGAGGTGGTACAACTACGTAGTGGCGGCTGTGCTGGAATTGACGAGATTGGCTGGAGCCACACGCTATAACTTTGATAGTCCAGGGATTAGTTTTACTCCTGATAACTACTACTCGTGGACAAGGATAGCAAATGGAAAAGGCACTATCAATGATGCTCGTTACCTTGTTCATGAAATCGCAGAAGTTGAGGAATTGCTAGGCATTAAGCAACAAACTGGTTTTGATTTCATAGGCATCGGTTGGGATAACATGACACGCAAACAAAAAAGACAATGGCAAGCTGATTTCCAAGACTACTATATCCAAGCCCATGGGAAAGCACTGGAAGTTGAGTATCAATTTGTTGCCGACCAAGTGTCCGTTGCAACTAAAGGCAAAATTTCTATTTCTCGATTTTTAGCAGCAGCAATAGATCCGAACAGAGATGAAGCGCATAGATATATGTTGGTAGACGGAGTACCTCTGGAGGAACATCCAAACTTTAGTGATTGGCAACTACGCAGTCAAGAAATCGCCGAACTTAATCGTAACCAGCGAATGCGATTGGGATTTACCATAAATCCAACACTTGCTGAGTTGGTTAGAGCAGTCAAACAAATAAAACTAAATTCTCTTTAAAACGACTTATTTTAAACAGTATCTCTGTTAGACTTCATTGAGAGGAAAACTATGTTGAACGATAATGAATTTCAAGAATTAGTTGAGGATTTGTTTAGTTCAGATGTATCCATACGTGTTGCTACATTAAAGACTTTATGCCAAGACCCTTCACAAGATGAACGAGTACTATCACATCTAGAGGCTTTGTTGAATGACATTACACCATGTATTGTCATGTTACCATATCGCTTTGGAGAAATTCGTTGGTTAGCTGTCAAAGCTTTGGTTGCAGAACGTGCGGCGCTTGGTCATAGTGAGCCAGTACGCTTGCATAATGTTGTCCGACCTTTTGATACAGAAGAATTCGCGTTGTTGGCTGCTTCTGCTGGTGTAAAAAGTCGGGGTGGTGTCGAAGGTGTACTGGAAGCACTGGCTACTCTTCGTAAAATGGGAGAGTTGCCATTATATGATTTAGAGCTTGTGCCAAATGTCAAAAATAAGCAGGACAGAACAATTGCTAATTCAACTAATTTAATGTCTTCTAAAGGTGCTACATCAGAGGACGTTACTCAAGAACCACAGTCGTCTAAGGTTTCTGCATCCTAAAACTCTACTACCTATGAAAGACATAGGTTTAATCGCTTGGTGGTAAGTGCCGAACTTTCTTAGATTTAGTTATACTAAAGATTTTGAAGTCTTTGAAGTGCTTTTTTATAAGCATCTTGTCTTCCTTGTTGCGCGTAGAGAGACATTGCCTTTTGAAGATCGTTCATTGCTGCTTGCTTGTCTAGCAATTTTCACTCTTATTGAAGAACAAATTTATCCGCGTTCGTCTGCTACAGGCTGCGGTTCCATAAATTTTTTATCTATTGCACTCAATATGATGGAGCATTTATATCCAGGTATGGGTGGACGCCATCGGCAAACTCTATCCTATGGACAGTCCCCCAATTTAAGTTTATCTCCAAGACAAGCTCTGGCTCGTGAGGTATGGGATGTACGATCGATATATCGAAGTCAAAAACTTTATAATTTGGAGATTAAGCGGAGTTTACAACAAGTCATTAGACAAAACAAATTGAGATGGCAGGGGATTTTTGATAAGTAGAGGATTAAACAATGGATGAAAATACATTAATTAGCGTCTTGAAAGCTAATAAATTAATGCGATGCCGTGAAGAAGTTACAGCTTTTGAAAATGCTTTAATGGAACTGGTGGAGAATCCTAATAGTAAATATTTGAGAGAACTACATTTAGTATTGGACGATGAATGTCAGCACCAGGAAGTTATGTTTCGTCTCATTCACTTTTTAGAATCTTTTGATGTAAAAGAGCAGTTACAAGCCTTTATTGATGTCATTCCTAATTTGGCAACTTCAGCACCTGAATGGACAAAGATACTTCACGATCGTATCTTGAATGATGAGCTAGCCTATTTTTTATATAAAGATATGTTAAATTCTGTTGACTCCTTAAAGCGCGATACTGTTAATCACTTACTAACAGAAATGACACGGCAATGTCAGCCTGTTAATACATAGCTAATGTTATTGAAGGAAACATTCAGTAAGTGGGTGCAAATAATTGTTACTGGTTTGTAGTTCTGATGCATGCGAAGACAGCGCTACTACAAGCCAAACAAATTCTAATTCTCGTTACATAGTTGGGTTTTTCTCGCAAACTTACTTAGCTCAGTTAATAGTATTTCAAACACAAACAAAGGAGATTTCTGAGTGGATACATTAAAAAAATATCGAGAGACTATTTATAAAATTCTTAAGGAGCATGCTGACATTCCCTATGCTTATGGTGAAATTAAATCTGAAGTTGTTGTTAGCCAAGATGAAAATCACTATTTGCTAATGATTGCGGGTTGGCACGATACTCTCCGGATTCACGGTTGTGTAGTTGATGTTGAAATTATCAATGACAAGATTTGGATTCAACGAGATGGGATTGAGGATGGAATTACAGATGATTTAGTAGCTTCAGGAGTGCCTAAAGATAAAATTGTTCTGGCATTTCATCCACCTGAGGCTAGACAATATACTGGTTATGCAGTGGCTTAAATAAATATAGAGTAGGTTGGCTATACGAATTATGTAGAGACGCGCCATGGCGCGTCTTGATTTTATATGTTGACTCACATTACAGAATTCACAAATCCGGAGTAAATATTTACTCCCAAAGAAGTAAAACTATGGGCTAATTTTGAATAATTTTATATACCAATGGGAAGAAGTTTAAGCTTGTGCTCTTCGCAACAATGAGACAGCATAACACTTTTAGTCTATACGCAGCGAGCGAGCGCTATAACTGACCACAATATTTTGCTGACTGGAAAAATTATGCACGAAAGAAGTAATCAGTACTTTTACAACTCGTATCTAAATTCTAAAATTAGAATGAATCACTCCGAACTCTGTAGAGTGCAGAGGCAAGAAAGAGAGGATTTCAAAAAATACACAGGATTATTAAAACACTCTTAAGATTTTAGCTTATCTACCCAAAGTATGAAGTCATGCTGACAACTCAATCATCAAGCTTCGAGCGAAAAATCGTGCGCCTATTCAAACATTTGATTTATTCAATGATGTCCCCCTGGCAATGTCCGCTACCAGTAGCAGACAACACAACGGATAAAGTTGCTATCTATTTTTACAAAAATGACAGATGGGTTCCAATTATGTTTTACAGATTGGAAGAAGCGATCGCGCTTTATCATCAATCCCAAAGTTATGAAATGCAAATACAGATATTTCCACCTGAATTAAATCCCAATGATTTTGATTTGTCCTCCTACCAGGAAACTCCACCACACAACAAACTTCCATCATCTTCATTAAGGGTATAATTTATCACCAGTTGACGAATCAAACACAAATAACTTATCCAAATTAAATTCTAAAGAAAGGCGATCGCCCCTTTTGGAAAGTACTTCTGTACTAATTTGAACATTTAAAATCACCGACGTACCAGGGAACCCAGTCCGTACCAAAGTCTCCCGTCCCAGAGGTTCCACCACCTTAACCTCCACTGTTAACTCACTCAACTCTTCCTCTGGGTGCTCTCTGCGCCTAGAAGGTTCAACAAGAGAAATATGTTCCGGACGAATACCCAAATCAAAATTCTGCCCTACCCCAAGACGCAATTTTTCCTTAACAGAATTGGGACAGGATAATATTTGACCCATAACATCAAAGCCATTACCTGTAAACTTTGCAGGTACAATATTCATGGGAGGGCTTCCCAAGAAAGTAGCAACCATACGGTTTGTCGGTTGAGAATAGATAGTATTGGGTGCGCCAATTTGTTGAATTCGTCCCCGATTGAGAACTACTATCTTATCAGCCAAAGTCATCGCTTCAACCTGGTCGTGAGTCACATAGATAGTCGTGATTCCCAGTTCTTGATGAAGTTGTTTCAACTCAGCCCGTGTATCATCACGCAATTGAGCATCCAAGTTAGACAGTGGCTCATCAAGTAAAAAAACTTGAGGTTCGCGAGCGATCGCTCTTCCCAAAGCAACACGCTGCTGTTGTCCACCTGAAAGTTGCTTGGGTTTGCGCTCTAAAAGATGTTCTAGAGAAAGCGATCGCGCTACAACCATAACTCTTTCTTGAATGATTTTCGGATCGACTTTTCGCATTTGCAGCCCAAAAGCAATGTTTTGTGCCACTGTCATGTGAGGGTAGAGGGCGTAGTTTTGAAATACCATTGCCACATCTCGCTGTCTTGCGGGAATATTGTTAACCAACTTTTCCCCAATATAAAGTTTGCCAGATGTTGCCGTTTCCAAACCAGCGATAGTTCGCAAAATTGTAGATTTGCCACAACCAGATGGTCCAACTAACACCCAAAACTCACCATCAGGTATGTCGAGAGTGATGTCCTCAATAGCGGTGACGTTATTAAATCTACGCTTAATGTTTTCTAGACGAACGGTTGCCATTTTAGATAGTTGTTAGTTGTTAGTTGTTAGTTGTTAGTTGTTGGTTGTTAGTTGTTGGTTGTTAGTTGTTGGTTGTTGGTTGTTAGTTGTTGGTTGTTAGTTGTTGGTTGTTA
>NZ_WJFC01000117.1 GCF_009725235.1 Scytonema sp. UIC 10036 | reverse complement strand
AGCCCCCAGTCCCCTCACTTACCCATACCCAGTTGCTGGGCTTTCTGATAGACTTTTCCTTCAGTTAACAAAGAAGGAGCGATGACTACATCGACTTGTTGCATTTCTTTAATGTTTTTGGCTCCTAATGTACCCATGCTAGTCTTTAGTGCCCCTAAAAGATTGTGAGTCCCATCATCTAATTGTGCGGGTCCTCGGAGAATCTGCTCTAAACTGCCCGTAGTACTTACTTTGATGCGCGTACCGCGAGGAAGGACTGGGCTGGGTGTTGCCATTCCCCAATGATATCCCCGCCCTGGAGCTTCAGCTGCTCTGGCGAAGGGAGAACCAATCATCACTCCATCAGCACCGCAAGCAATACATTTACAGATGTCGCCACCAGTGATTAAACCCCCATCAGCAATCACAGGTACATATTTGCCTGTTTCTTGATAATAATCGTCACGGGCAGCCGCACAGTCTGCTACTGCAGTGGCTTGAGGAATGCCTACACCTAAAACACCGCGAGAAGTACAAGCAGCACCAGGTCCAATTCCCACCAGTACTGCAGCGGCTCCTGCTTTCATCAAATTGAGGGTAACATCGTAAGTGACACAGTTCCCCAAAATGACGGGTATTGGCATTTCCTGGCAGAATTTAGCCAAGTCTAGAGGAATAATTGACTCAGGGGACAGGTGTGCAGTAGAAACAACTGTTGCTTGCACAAAAAAGAGATCTGCCCCAGCTTGAGCAACAACGGCACCGTATTTGCTAGCCCCCGCAGGTGTAGCACTTACAGCTGCAATGCCACCTTGTTCTTTAATTTCTTTGATTCGTCGTTCTATAAGTTCCGGTTTAATGGGTTCGGCATACAATTCTTGCATTAAAGGAACAAATTCTTCTTTACCAACCGCAGCAATACGGTCTAAAATTGGCTCTGGATCTTCGTAACGAGTTTGAATCCCTTCCAAGTTGAGGACTCCTAATGCTCCTAACTGTGACAAAAGCACAGCCATGCGGACATCTACTACGCCATCCATGGCACTAGCAATAATCGGAATTTCTCGCTTAATATTGCCAATGCTCCAGCTGGTGTCTGCCAAACTTGGATCGAGTGTTCTCCTACCAGGAACAAGTGCAATTTCATCGATACCGTAGGCTCTACGAGCTACCTTTCCCCGCCCAATTTGAATGTCCACGCTCTTTATGTTCCCAAATCTATTTAAGCTAGGGTATCAAAATTACAGGGGAGTTGCAGAGATTTTTCTCTCAACCAATTTTGTAAAAGAAATATTACAAGAATATTACAAATTCGGAGATCTCGTACTCCACTACACCTCTATTTGAGCCACAATAGAGTTGTTGTACCATTTTGGATTTTAGATTTTAGATTTTGGATTGAGAACGTCTTACCTAGACTTAATCTCAATCTAATTATCTGTCGGAGTTTTTTCAATTTGGTATGACTATCAACTTATACTTCATTCAGATTCGCACCCCTTGATTCAATCTGAAACGTTAGAACTACTCGAATGGTCTCGCCTCTGCCAGCATTTGTCCACCTTCGCGGCGACAAAGTTGGGAGTTATTGCAGCACGTCATTTAACAATTCCTGAGTCTCAAGCCCAAAGCGAACAGTTATTAGCTCAAACTAAAGAAGTCTACGAACTGGAAAGCCGTCTGAATGCAGGGCTCTCATTTGATGGAATTCAAGATATTGGTGATTCTCTAGAACGCGCTGAACTGCAAGGCATTCTGACTGGGGACGAACTCCTGGCTATTGCCACGACTTTATCAGGCACTAGAAATTTACGCCGTGCGATCGACAATCATCCAGATTTGCCAATCCTTAACGAACTGGTTAGTGATTTACGGACTTACCCGGAATTAGAACAAGAAATTCACAGATGTATTGATGAGAGAGGACAAGTTGCCGATCGCGCTAGCCAAAAACTTGATGAAATTCGCATTTCCTTGCGGCAAACACGCGGTCAGATTATTCAGAGGCTGCAAAATATTATACAAGCGAAATCAAGCGCAGTTCAAGAACAGGTTGTTACACAAAGGGGCGATCGCTTTGTTATCCCTGTAAAAGCACCCCAGAAAGATGCTATACCGGGAATAGTTCACGATAGCTCAAGCAGTGGGGCAACATTGTACGTAGAACCAAATTCTGTAGTGCCAATGGGGAACCAACTGCGGCAATTACTGAGAAGAGAACAAGTCGAAGAAGAAGCGATTCGCCGAAATTTAACTCAACAGGTAGCAGCAGTCAAACCAGACTTAGAAAATCTGTTGGCAATTGCAACCACCTTAGACCTCGCTGTTGCTAAATCGCGCTACAGTTTCTGGCTCAAAGCAAATCCTCCCCGCTTTATCGATTTCCAAGGAAAAGAAAGCATTACTTTGCGGCGGTTACACCATCCACTTCTGGTGTGGCAGCATCAACACGAACAGGGACATCCTGTCGTTCCGGTAGATTTATTAATTCAGCCACAAATACGGGTAGTCACTATCACAGGACCAAACACGGGTGGTAAAACAGTCACCCTGAAAACCTTGGGTTTGGCAGCATTGATGGCAAAAGTGGGTTTGTTTGTACCGGCTCGCGAACCAGTAGAAATACCTTGGTTTCAACAGATCCTGGCAGATATTGGGGACGAACAATCGCTGCAACAAAATTTGTCCACCTTTTCCGGGCATATCCGTCGTATTAGTCGGGTTTTGGAAGCATTGGATAGTAATTCTCTAGTTTTACTAGACGAAGTGGGTGCAGGAACAGATCCCGCAGAAGGCAGTGCTTTGGCAATCGCATTGCTACAATATTTGGCAGACCATGCACTGCTGACTATTGCCACAACCCACTTTGGGGAACTGAAAGCGCTGAAATACCAATCGGAGCGGTTTGAAAATGCTTCTGTGGAATTTGATGAAGGTACGCTTTCACCAACTTACCGCCTTCTTTGGGGAATACCGGGACGTTCTAATGCTTTAGCGATCGCTCGTCGCTTGGGATTGAAGCAAGAAGTTGTGGAACAAGCAAAAACACAACTCGGAGGAGCAACTGACGAAGTGAACCAAGTTATTGCTGGCTTGGAAGCACAACGCCGCCGTCAGGAAACTAAAGCCGCCCAAGCGCAAGATTTGTTACAGCAAGCAGAACGTTTATATAAAGAAGTCTCTGACAAAGCCCGGAATTTAGAGGAAAGAGAACAGGCGTTACGTGCTTCACAAGAGGTAGCAGTTAAACAGGCAATTGCTCAAGCAAGAGGTGAAATTGCCCAAGTCATTCGCTGCTTGCAGCAAGGAAAGCCCACAGCGCAAGATGCCCAGCAAGCAACAAATGCATTGAATGAAATTACTGAGAAATACGCGCCCGCACCACCACCAAAACCCAAAGTCGGATTTATTCCTAAAGTGGGCGATCGCATCCGCATACCCAGATTAGGGCAAACAGCAGAAGTCTTAACTGCTCCCGACAATGACGGGGAGTTAACAGTCCGCTTTGGGATGATGAAGATGACAGTCAAATTGGAAGACGTAGAATCGCTTGATGGGCAAAAAGCCGAACCAGTCACTAAACCCAAACCAGCACCAGCACCAACACCAACACCAGCTCCGCAACCAGCCCCAGCCATTCGTACATCTAAAAACACAGTCGATATACGCGGACGCAGGGTTCCTGATGCGGAAATTATTTTAGATAAAGCCATTTCAGAAGCTAACGGACCGATCTGGATTATTCACGGACACGGCACAGGTAAACTGCGACAAGGCGTTCATGCCTTTTTGCAACAGCACCCACGAGTCAGCCGTTATGAAGCTGCAGAACAAGCTGATGGAGGCTCTGGGGTGACAGTTGCTTATGTTGGTTAGTTGTTAGTGGTGAGTGGTTAGTTGTTAGTGGTTGGTAGGGGCGCAACGCCTTGAGCCCGTACAGTGTTGATGCGTTGTGCATGTCCGTGAGTATATAACCCAAAAATTCTTACTACACTATTAACCACTAACCACCAACCACCAACTACTAACCAAGATAAATTAATCTTTCAAAAAAAAGATTAATTTATCTTATGACTTTGTGAAAACAGCTTTTCATCATAGAGTAAAACAAAGACATTAGCTGTTGTCCAATAGTGATAGAAGCTGTAGCTGTGGTTGCAGCACATCCTGCAAGGAAACCATTCTGAGTTAAAAAAAGTCTGGTTTCAAAATGGGTAACAGCAACAGCCCCTACCAGCCCGATCACCTATGCTGAAAGTTATGCACACTGCCGCCAATTCCCCCACCCCAAATTCGCAGTGGGAGGATCTAATCAAGATTGGTGCCCCGAACTCCGTTCACTGGGATAATATCAAAACCCAGTTGGATTTGGTGCTGTTGGCGCTAGAAACTTTAACTGGCATTGGCTCAGAGGCAATGCTACAAGCGGCAGTTCAATTGGATTTAGAGTCAAGAGTGCCAGACAGAGTAGCGTTGTGGCGACTGAGACAGTCAAATCCACTACGTAAAGGTCAAGGAGGGCGAAAAAAACTAGACGTAGAAGAAGCTAGAGCACTTGTTCTCATTATTTGTTACTTGGCAAAACAGCACCAAGAGTTGATCCGCCGTGCTGTTGGGCTGTTAGAACAAATGGCGGAAAACAATCGCGAACCACATCAGGCTGCTTTACTGGGAGATTACATTGATGCTTTCTGCAACACCTACCAAGAGCGAATGGAGGAAGACGAAACCATCTCCACAGATGAACTAACCCACCTAGCTTTAAAACTTCTTATAGATGTACTTTTTTATAGTAGTCCCGGTGGGCATCGCCGTCTCTGGCTTGCACTTATAGATCGTTCCACAAAATTTTAGATTTGAGATTTCTGATTTGAAAAGTCACGCATCCAAAATCCAAAATCCAAAATCCAAAATCCAAAATCCAAAATAACTTGCTTGCAGTTCCTGCCATGCCTGTATCAAATCCTACAATCCGTCGGTATACACCGCCCACTTGTACTTTAGAAGTTTTGGCGCAAAGCTCGGCTTTGTCAAGGTGGATGGGTAAATCCGTCCTGAAGCAACTTCGCTTTGAGCTTCGCTTTGACGATCCGCAACTTCCTGACGAAAGGAAAGTTGCGATTAGAGGCGATAGCGAACAACTAGAAGCTTTATGTGTAGTAGTCACAAACTACGTTCAAGAATTCTTACAGATGTCTCCTGAAAGCTTCTGGGCAAATTTCTCATCTATGAGAGATATCAGCCAAGCATCAGATGCAACACTAGCGCCAGATTTTACGACTTCTTCAACGGCAACTACCACAATCAACCCTTTGAGCGAACGCATACCAAGGGGAGATATACACATACAACCAAATAATCATTTAAAACACAGTTTATTTTTGGGACCTCTGGCAAATCCAACTTCTGGTGGAGTTGTTGAGTTAAGTTTACTGCAATTGTTCGACTTGGCGACTGCCTTGGATGAGTACTCAAGTGATGTCATGGCACTCCCAGATCTCAATTCTCGTTCTAGAGTATCTCCTATTCCCGTTTGGGCTCCTGTGGCTGCAGTCTTAGCAATAGGTGTAGGTTTGGCACCCATAACTTGGCAGTATGCAAATCGTCTCCGACAAGAGGAGCAAACCGCAGGAAAATCCAGTTCGTCATCACAAACAATAGCTTTACAAGATTCTCCGCCATCAAATCTATCATCGCCTCTACCGACACTTAGCCCTCCAAGCAATGATTTGATACCGCAGTCACTACCAACCTTCAGCGCTAACTTTCCATTACCTCCATCTACCTCTTCTGCCCCATCAGCTCAAACGTTCCCAATCTTACCACCAACTCCTCCTGCGTCTTCCCAAGCTCAAATACCTTCCAGCTCGCTAACATCTCCCACATCGGGCTTCCCAACTTTTAGTGGGGCTTCTCCTAAAATTGCAACTTTGCCCAAAGGAACTTTACCATCTTCAGGGACATCACTCACTGTACCGAGTACAACAATTCCCCCTCTTACCTCCTCTCCACAAAATACAGCATCTGCTAATAAAACCCCCAGCCAAAGAATTACTCTTCAACCAAGTGCGAAACAAAGCACCCTAACATCAACCTCCAGGGGTGAAATTCCTGCTTTGTCACCCGATTTTAAAAATCCACCTAGCATATCCACTCCAGAACTTGGATCTTCTAGTATCCCAGCAGTTCCCCCACCTCTACCCAACATACCTTCTAACTTAGAGAGTGCTAGAGGGATAAACTCCACCACAGGAGTTCCGCCATTCAATGCTACGACTCCCAGTGATACTGACGCACTTGTTGCTAGATTGCGCCAAAGTCGCAAACCGAACAATACACCTACGGAGGTAGCCGCCAATAGCACGAACGATAGGTTGTTTGATTCATTACAAATTTCAGAAGCTAGAGAGTTTCTGAAACAGCGATGGGAACCACCTAATGGTTTGAAGCAAGCTATTGAGTACAGTTTACTGGTGGGTGTAGATGGTACTATAGAAAGAATCATGCCTTTAGGAAAAGCAGCAAGGGATTTTGTTGACCGTACCGGAATGCCTTTAATCGGTGAACCTTTTGTATCTCCTAATAAGAACGGACAATCTGTCAGAATTCGAGCAGTTTTTAGTCCTGATGGTAAAGTACAAACTTTCCCTGAAAAAGATTGAGCACAGTGATTGGGGATCGGCGACTGGGGACTGGGAAAAGTTGTTACAAACAACGCTTAAATTTACCCCACCCTAGCCCTCCCCTTGGAAAGGGGAGGGAATTGTCAGTTCAATTTCCCCCCTTTCTAAGGGGGGACTAAGGGGGGTAATTGATTAATAACTAGATTTTCTTCTTTTAAGCTTTTGCTTCTTGCGTCGCTGTTGAGAAGAAACAATAGCTTGGTCTAGCGGATAGCCAATGAGAGGAATCACTTGATATTTTCGCTCATCCTCTAGTTTTTTGAGCTTTGTGTAATCAACCCAGTGAATGCAATCAACAGGACAGGTATCGATCGCTTCCTGAATTATCTCTTCTGGGTCACCATCTTGACGCATGACACGAGAACGCCCGTAATCGTCTTCTATATAAAATGTATTACGGGCAACGTGAGCGCAGTGCTTGCAGCCGATACAGGTGATTTCGTCAACGTAAACACCTTTTTGCCGCAGCACACCCCCTAACTCTGGTTCAAAACCGGAACGTTCTGGGTCATCTCGTAAAAAACCGCCCAATTCTGGCTCTAAACCAGAACGATTATCCTCCCCTTGTTCCGGTGAAAGGAAATCGGACATTAAGAACTCCAGCGTTGTACAAGTAGGCGGATTGAACCATCTTCATTTTTTTGCTGTTCGGCAACTTGAAATCCCGCACGAGCCGTTTCTTTGACGACTGTATGGTATGCATAGCGCTGTGTAACTTTGCGGAGAAACCCTTCTACAGTTAAATTTTGTTGCCAGTACTGTAGATCGGCAACCAGTTCGTATTCTTGACCATTCCATCTAAAGCCGATGTCATAACCATTATCTTGTTCAATGGTAATTTCGGCATTGTGCTTTTGACCGCGATATCCACGTACTTCACGTAGACCCTGTTTCCAGTCTAGCCCCAACTCGGATAAAGCATCTTTCAAAGATTCAACGTTACGGATTTGGGTTTTAATTTGGCTGAAGTGTGACATGGTGGTTGTAATTTCAATGAAACTAAACTTTGTATGAAAACTTACCAATCGCTAAAAGCGCTTTGTGTATTTGCTACATTGGTTTCCTGTACCTTAGTAGCAAAGTGTTCTGAAGTTGGTTCTTGACTTAGTACCTGTCCCAGCTGAGCCTCTATGGCTTTTGTGACTTCCGCGCAGGAAGCACCCACTATGCCAGTGACTTTTTCTTGTACCCGACCGTCTGGATAAATTATGAATTCTAATGTTTCCATGCTTTTCGCCAACCAAAACACTAAGCTTGGACAGTAATGCTGTAGCAAGTGGCTAATGAAGTAGCTCTCTGGGACAGCGTTTTCCCTTAGCTACAAATTTGCCACTTTGTTAACTAATGTTCCATCTCTCAAAATATATATCTCAGAAAGTTAACAAAAATTATTATGTTTGTAAGTCATTACCTCTGATATTTGTTAGTTTCCCTTAACCTTATCAAATAGTCAAGCTTCAAAATTCTATTTGTAAAGAATGTGCTACAAATCTTAAAAACCAGCAGTAGCAGCATCTAATGGCTCTAAAAGCTGAAAACTTATTGAAAGATTTTATCATTACTAGAGGAAAGGTAGATGGTAGAGGTCAAAAGGGCAAATGGCAGACAGCAGAAGGGCATCAGACCAGATGAGACAAAGTTACACAAAAATTAATTTGTATTAAAAATTACTTTATTCTTCTTCTGCCACGCCACTTGCTGTAGCCTGTGAAACCGTCCACCGCAGTGGCTCCTCTGCCCTCTGCCTTTGTTTGGTAAGCTTTATATCTATCGCAACAAACATATTGACAATGAATTCACAACAGGTAACAGGTTCTACCGCTTTCAACAATGCAATCCGCGTAGGAGTACTGGGTTTTGGCGGACTGGGGCAAGCAGCAGCTCGCGTACTCGCTCCAAAACGTGAAATGATTTTAGTGGCAGCAGCAGATAACAAAGGTTTTGCTTATGCCACTGAAGGGTTAGATGCTCAAGCGTGTATTGCAAAATACCAAAGCGAGGTTCAGTAGGTTACTTAGAACCCTTTGGAACTCTCACAAATCGCAGTATTGAGGATTTACTGAACAAAGCAGGCACTGTAGAAAGAAGAACTGCAAGCGGCGGGGATAACCTACATGACAGGGTGTGGACCAACACCAGGGTTGTTAACAGCAGCCGCAGCATTGGCAGCACAAAGCTACGCTGAAATTCATCGGGTAGAAATTACCTTTGGTGTGGGAATTGCTAACTGGGAAGCTTACCGCGCTACTATCCGGGAGGATATTGCCCATATGAGTAGTTTTGATGTGGAAACGGCTAGGGCAATGACGGACGCCATTGGGCATTGGGCATGGGAAAAGAATTATTTTCTTGATAAGCGTTGTTGGCATCTGCCCATAAGCCTTTGTTTTGTAAGTGGTGGGCAATGCCCACCCTACGCCCTAAGTTTATGTTTCAGCAGATAAACCATCTGAAGATAGGCTTCCTATTATGCTTTCCTCAAGCAATAATTCCGGTGTAGAAATCACAACAAAAGGAAGATAAGCACCTGCAAAGCCTCGTTTAATTCGTTCCGATGTTTCGGGGAATAAAACAAACAATGGATATACGGTATTTGTCCCCTCACTTAAAATATGTTTGTAACGGGCGGGCATTAGCCATTCATAGTCTTTATCCAAATAAACTTGGGTTTGTCGCCAACGTCCCAATAAATCGGAAAAATCTTCGTGGGGACGATGAATAAAAATCAAGATTTCAGGTCCGGTTTTAATTTTCCATTCAGGATCGCACATCAAAATAGCTATATCGCAGGGTAAGCGAATTGCTTCGGCTGTTGTGCCTTCACTACGAAGATGAGTAACGGGTAACGGAATTGCAATAACGCTTTCATCCGGACGCCGCAAGCTTGGAATCATTTCTAGATAGGGACGGTGTTGCTTGAGCAGTGCGATCGCAGCCACAATATTGCTGTACTCTGCCAAACACGCTTCATAATGTGATTTTTGTACAGGCATAAAAATTATGAATTATGAATTATGAATTGTGAATTGGGAATTATGAATTATGAATTGTGAATGATGAATTATGAATTTAAGGGTGTAGCATTCATCATTCATCATTCATCATTCATTTAGCCTAGCTTCTCGAAAACTGCAAACAGAGGTAAATACATTGACATCAAAATAGTACCTACCATACCCCCTAAGACCACAATCATAATTGGTTCTAAAATGCTCGTTAATGCTTTTACTGCTTGCTCAACTTCATCTTCATAAAAATCGGCAATTTTCATCAACATTCCATCTAATTCACCTGTTTCCTCGCCAATACTAATCATTTGAATTGCCATTAGAGGAAAAACTTTCTCTTTTTGCAAAGCAATACTAATCATACCTCCTTGTTGAATTTCCATTTTTGCTGCATCAATGGCATTAGCAACAACCTGGTTTCCCGATGTATCTCGCACAATTTCTAAAGATGTCAGAATTGGTACACCCGAACGAGTCAAAGCACCAAAAGTTCGGCTAAAGCGAGCAACAGAAGATTTTTGAATTAAGTCACCAAGCAAAGGCATTTTCAGTGAAAGGCGGTCAATAGTTTCGCGACCAACTCTAGTTTTGTAGTACTGTTTATAGGCAATCTGAAAACCTACAATAATAGCAATTACAATTATCATCCTCCAGCTGCGGAAGGTTTCACTACAAAACATCATGAATTGAGTTAGAGGCGGTAAAGTTGTTCCTAATTCCTCGAAAATCTTAGCAAAAATTGGAATTAGAAAAACCGTCATCCCTACAAAGATAGTAATTGCTATGACACTGACAGCAACGGGATAAGCCATTGCCGATTTAATCTGGTTTTGTAATCGTGCAACATCCTCTAACAACTTAGCCAAACGATTCAAGACTTCATCCAAAACACCCCCGACTTCTCCAGCCTGGATCATGCTGACATATAAACCATCAAAGCAATCAGGATATTTACGCATTGCGTCTGAAAGGTTAACACCATTTTGAACTTCAGAGCTAATACCTAAAAGAGCTTGTTTGAGTTTAGGGTTAGTACATTGTTCGGCTAAGACCCCTAAACTTCTAACAATTGCCACGCCTGCATTGACTAATGCAGCAAGTTGACGTGAAAAAACAGCTTTATCCTTAACAGAAACGCTAGTGAATTTTGTGGAAAATTGTTGTAAATCAAAACCTTGAGCTTGTTTTTTAAGGTCTTGAACAACATAACCCTGTTGTCTTAAAGAAGTACGGGCGTCAGCCAAGGAATCAGCTACAACTTTTTCGGTTTTGGCTTTTCCTTGCGAATCTTTAACACGAGCAACAAATGTTGGCATAGTATCACAATGTTAATTGCTAATGGCTAATTGCTAATGGCTAATTGCTAATGGCTCCATTAGCTACTAGCAATTAGCAATTAGCAAAATTAATGCGCTTTAGCAGCGGCTGCGGATGGAGATGGCGCACCAGGACCTATAAGGCGTTGAACTTCATCTGGTTTGGAAGTCTTAGACATGGCTGCTTCAAAAGAGATAGTTCCTGCTTTGTATAAGTCTGCTAAAACTTTTTCTAGAGTTTGCATTCCTAACTTACCTCCTGTTTGAATAGCAGAGTAAATTTGAGAAGTTTTTCCTTCTCGAATTAAGTTGGAAATAGCAGGTGTTACCACCATAATTTCTTGGGCCATTACCCGCCCATACTCACCTGGTTTGGGGTTTTTCTTCGGAACTAGTGTTTGGCTGAAGACTGCTACTAATGAGTTAGACAGCTGCACTCGCACTTGAGTTTGTCTTTCATGAGGGAAAACGTCGATGATTCTATCTACTGTTTGTGCTGCAGAACTAGTGTGTAGTGTCCCAAAGACTAAGTGACCTGTTTCTGCAGCAGAAATAGCCAAAGAAATTGTTTCTAAGTCCCGCATTTCACCAACAAGAACAATATCTGGATCTTCCCGAAGTGCTGCTCTCAAAGCATTAGCAAAACTCTTAGTATCTTCATTAAGTTGTCGTTGGTGGATAAGACTTTTAACAGGTTCGTAAACAAATTCGATAGGATCTTCTACAGTCAAAATGTGTTCTGCCTTAGTACGATTGATTAAGTCAATACATGCTGCTAAGGTTGTGGTCTTACCAGAACCTGTCGGACCTGTAACCAAAACCAATCCTCTCGGCTTATCTACCATTTCCCGAACAACATCAGGTAAACCCAATTTTTCAAAGTTAGGAATCTTAGAACTGAGTGCTCGCAAACAAGCAGCATAGGCTCCACGCTCTTTATAAACGTTAACCCGGAAACGTGCCAATCCTTTAACACCATAAGAACAATCTAACTCCCAAGTTTGTTCTAATGTTTTCCGTTGAGTGTTATTCAACATACTAAAAATCAGTCTTTGGCACTGATCGACTGTCATTGGTTGGTCACCAATAGGAGTCAGTTTGCCACTAATACGAAAATAGGGAGGCAATCCTGCAGATAAGTGCATATCTGAACCGCCCATTTCAATCAATTGCTCCATCAAATCTTCAATCATTAATTCCATTTTTTTGTTTCTTATGTAGGTGGTTAGTGGTTAGTGGTTAGTGGTTAGTGGTTAGTGGTTAGTGTTGGTGGTTAGTGGGTTAGTGCGTTAGTGGTTAGTGGTTGTGGTTGGGTGGTTAGTGGTAGTGGTTAGTGGTTAGTGGTTAGTGGTTAGTGGTTAGTGGTTTGGTGGTTAGTGGTTAGTGGTTAGTGGTTAGTGGTTAGTGGTTAGTGGTTAGTGGTTAGTGGTTAGTGGTTAGTTGTCTGGTTCATTGTGATTTCTACTAACAACTAACAACCAACAACTAACAACCAACAACTAACAACCAACAACTAACTAATCCTGAAACCTAGGTGTCATACAGTATGGGCAATCGAGCCATTCTGGTTGCAATCCAGCATTGCAAGTTTTGCAGGTAAGACCGCTCTTGCGTTTGGCTTTTAACTCTGCTTCTAAACCTGTGTCGGTGAATGTTACCCTTTCTACTTCTTCTAAAGTGGTGGAACCTTGGCGTACAAGATCTAAGCTGTAAGCTAGCAGGGTTTTCATTCCTTCTTCCACTGCTACCTCTTTAATTCTTTCCGTTGGGGCTTCTTCGGTGATCAACGCTTGCAGGCGTTCGGTCACTCGCATGACTTCATAAACACCACAACGTCCTTTATAGCCAACACCGTTACAATCTGGACATACATGATTCTTGGCTTTAGCGTCTTGAAGTTGCTCTGCTGTGAGGGTATTTGCTTTATAAAAAGTGATACCTGCTTCTTGGCTGGCTGATAGCCCGTAGCGAGCTAGTTCTTCTACAGTGGGGGTGTAAGGAATGCGGCAACTGGCGCAAACACGCCGTACCAAGCGTTGTGCCAATACACCGATGAGGGAGCTAGAAACCATGAAAGATTCAATGCCCATTTCTCCCAAACGAGCGATCGCACCGGGAGCATCATTTGTGTGTAAGGTGGTGAGAACCAAGTGACCCGTCAACGCTGCCTCAATAGCAGTTTTTGCTGTTTCTTTGTCTCGCGTTTCACCCACAAGTAACACATCTGGATCTTGTCGTAAGAAAGCTCGCAAAGCCGTCCCAAAGTCTAGCCCTTTTTCCCGAATCACTTGCACCTGAGTAATTCCGGGTAAGCTGTACTCAATAGGGTCTTCTACTGTACTGATATTAATGCCGGGAGAGTTCTTTTCTGAAAGAGCAGAATACAAAGTTGTGGTTTTACCAGAACCTGTCGGTCCCGTTACCAGAATTAGACCAAAGGGACGAGCAACCATCTCTTGGACTATGTGTAGTGTGTCAGGATCTGTAATCAGTTTATTCAACCCTAGTTGTGTTGAGGAGTTATCCAAAATCCGCAGTACTACCTTTTCCCCGTAGCGGCTGGGCAAAGTGTTGACACGAAAGTCAACCTTGCGTCCCTCAAACATTCGTCGAATCCGTCCGTCTTGAGGTAAACGCCGTTCGGCAATATCTAAGTTAGAAATGATTTTGAAACGGGCTGTGACAGCAGGAATGATTTTTTTCGGCAGAGGGTCAAAAGCCTCACGCAGCACGCCATCTTTCCGAAAACGAATGCGTAAATTTTCTTCCTGTGGTTCGATGTGAATATCAGAAACCTTTTCGTGTAAAGCTTTAGCAAGAATTCTATTAACCAAATTAATAACGGGAGCATCTTCAGCCCCTTTCATTGCTGCACCCAAATCGGCTTCGCCGTCTTCGGGCGCTTCATCCATATTGAGATTTTCTAAATTTTCTAAATCCTGATTGATATCTGTAAATTTTTCCTGTTCTATGTGCTTTTGCCGAACAGCCAGTTCATCTAAATACTGGTTAATCAGTTGTTGGTAGTCCTCCTGGGTAATTACCATGCGCTGCAATACTAATCCCTGCGGGCGCAAGATACGCTGTAAGTCATCTGAAGCCTCTAAGTTATCTGGGGCTACCATTGCTACCAAAACAGAGGGTGGGTTTTGGTCATCATGTTTTGCCAAAGGAACCAAGCGATGGCGACGACAAATATCAACCGGAATGAGGGTGTCAATCAGTTGACCAACTGTTGTTTGTCCAACTTGGCTGACTTCCGGATCGAGCGATTCAACACCGTATAGTATTTTGAGTTCAAATAGTTGCTGCTTTTTATACTGTCTGAGTAACTCTGGTGTTAGCTGTCTGCCTGAAATTGTTTCCAATACTTCTGTCAGGGGTCTGCCTGACTTGCGGCTTTCTATCAGCGCTTGTCTCATTTGTTCGCTGTCAACAAAGCCAGATTGCACAAGTTTGTTGCCGAAGGGCGAAAACTCAGCTCTTGTCGTAAGAGCAGTACTGCGCCTCTGTGGTGACGAGTAAGTCATAGTATGTCGTTAGTTGCGGAAACCTCTAGCTAGAGTATTCCCAACCTTGAAGACAAAATTGACACCGACACTGAAGAAATCACCCGACCAGTGACCAGTAATCAGCGCTCGGTGACCTGTTAATCCTTATACTGAAAAGCAGCAGATTTAAATCGTAAATCAATTTCTTGTTTACCTACAGCAAATTTCAACTTGGTGAGGTACGAAAATTACCCCCCTCTGTCCCCCCGATGCTTTGGGGGGATGAAAGGGGGGTGTACCTCATGAGACTGAGAAAGGCTATATATAAATTTTGGAACTTTTACAATATACGTAACCGATCGATAATTACTGATTACTGATGAGCGATCGCAGAAAATTTACGTAACTTGTTAAGTGTTACGATGACTGATTACTGGTCACTGGTCACTGGTCACTAGTCACTGGTCATCAGTCACTGGTTAGTGGTTACTGGTCACTGGGATGTAGCGATAACCGTAAAATATTGCGTCTGGAAAAAGTACACAATGGTAGACGAAAATCAACAGCAGAACAATATAAATCAGCAATCAGGTGAACTAACTGAGGAACAGCAAACAATGACCGACTCTACAGTTCAAATCAACACTAACGAAACCGGGAATGAGGTTAATCAGCAGTCAGACACTCAAACTGAGGCAGTCTTGGAAACAACTGCTGCCAATCAAGACAGCAATGTGGCTGCGTCTGCTGATGCTACCAGTTATGAATCCAAAGCGAAAGAAAATGAACTAACTCAACAAATTGAGTCTCTTAAAGTGCAGCTAGAAGAGCGTAGCACCCAGTATATGAGAATTGCGGCAGATTTTGAAAACTATCGCAAGCGCAACCAAAAAGAGAAAGAAGACCTAGAGCAGCAGCTCAAGCGGAATACAATTACTGAATTACTCCCAGTTGTTGATAATTTTGAACGGGCACGGGCGCAAATTAAACCCCAGAATGATGGTGAGATGACCATTCATAAGAGTTATCAAGGCGTTTACAAGCTCTTAGTCGATTGTCTCAAACGTCTGGGAGTTTCCCCAATGCGTCCCGAGGGTCAACCATTCGATCCCAACCTACATGAAGCAGTATTGCGGGAACCTACGGATGAATATCCTGAAGGAACAGTGTTAGAAGAGTTAGTGCGCGGATATTACTTGGGCGAGCGAGTGCTACGTCATGCCATGGTGAAGGTAGCTGCTCCAAAGGAAGATGCCCCTTCTTCTGAGGACGGCTCAAGTTCTGCAAATAGTTGAAAAGCTATTTGTCATTTGTCCAGTGTCCAGTGTCATTTGTCCAGTGTCCAGTGTCATTTGTCCTTTGTTCAATTAATGACAAATGACCAATGACAAATGACCAATAACAAATGACAAATGACCAATGACAAATGACCAATGACAAATGACCACCAAAGTATCCGCGTACATATCAAGCCCAAAGTTTGTCAGCGCCTGACCGGTGGAAGCATACCCATAGCTAACACCGGGAATTGCTGCTCAAACCCAGGGAAATAAATACTCCGTAAAAATACCGATATTTATGAGCAAAGTTATTGGGATCGACTTAGGCACTACCAATAGTTGTGTCGCGGTTCTAGAAGGTGGTCAGCCGATTGTTATTTCTAATTCAGAAGGTGGACGAACAACTCCCAGTATTGTGGGATTTGGAAAGAGTGGCGATCGCTTGGTTGGTCAATTGGCAAAACGTCAAGCTGTGACAAATGCTGAGAATACAATTTTTAGTATTAAGCGTTTTATTGGGCGGCGTTGGGAGGATACAGTTACAGAACGCGATCGCGTCCCATACAACTGTGTCAAAGGTAGAGATGAGACTGTAGATGTTCAGATTCGCGGGCGCAATTACACGCCTCAAGAAATTTCTGCCATGATCTTGCAAAAACTCAAGCAAGATGCTGAAAACTTTTTGGGTGAATCTGTGAACCAGGCAGTAATTACAGTACCCGCGTATTTTACAGACGCGCAAAGACAAGCCACAAAAGACGCGGGTACGATCGCCGGACTCGAAGTGTTGCGGATTATTAACGAGCCAACGGCTGCTGCTTTAGCTTTTGGATTGGACAAGCAAGACCAAGAACAGCTGATTCTGGTGTTTGACTTGGGAGGCGGAACCTTCGACGTATCTATTCTACAACTTGGGGATGGAGTGTTTGAAGTAAAAGCCACTTGTGGCAACAACCATTTGGGAGGAGACGATTTTGACAACTGTATAGTGCGCTGGATGGTAGAACGCTTCAAGCAGCAGGAAAAAATCGATTTGACCCACGATAAAATGGCATTGCAACGCCTGCGAGAAGCGGCTGAAAAGGCAAAAATAGAACTTTCAAGCATGGGTACCACGTCCATTAATTTGCCGTTTATCACCGCAAACGACACAGGTCCCAAGCATTTGGAAATGGAACTCAGCCGTGCCAAATTTGAAGAAATGGCAGCAAATCTTATTGAAGCCACCATTGAACCAATGCTTCAGGCGCTCAAAGATGCCGAACTCAAACCTCAAGACATTGACCGGATTATTTTAGTGGGCGGTTCCACGCGCATTCCTGCGGTTCAAAACGCCCTGATGAAATTTTTTAACGGCAAAACTCCCGATCGCTCCATTAACCCCGATGAAGCAGTGGCACTTGGTGCTGCTATCCAAGCAGGAGTTTTGGGTGGTGAAGTTGACAATCTTCTCTTGCTAGACGTAACACCCCTGTCACTAGGAATTGAAACTTTGGGAGAAGTATTTACAAAAATTATTGAACGCAATACCACAATTCCCACTAGCAAGTCTCAGATATTTTCGACAGCAGTAGATGGACAAACCTCTGTAGAAATCCACGTCCTCCAGGGTGAACGGGCAATGGCACGGGATAACAAGAGTTTGGGGAAATTCCTCCTGACAGGAATTCCACCCGCACCCCGTGGCGTACCCCAAATCGAGGTTTCCTTTGAAATTGATGTCAATGGTATCCTTAAAGTCTTGGCACAAGACAAAGGCACGGGTCGAGAACAAAGTATTCGGATTACCAATACAGGTGGCTTGAGTGCCAACGAGGTCGAAAGAATGCGGCAACAAGCAGAAATGTTTGCCGAAGAAGACAAAAGACGCATACAGTTGGTCGAACTTAAAAACCAAGCAGACAATTTGGTGTACAGCTACGAATCCACCGTTAAGAGCAATGGCATAGTTATTAGTGACCAAATAAAAGCCTTGGCTGATGAAAAATTGCTCCGTCTAAAAGCATTGGCATCTGACGATAGCATCTCAGTCGCAGAATTTAAAGAGTGTTTGGAAGACTTCCAACAAACTTTGTTTAACATTGGTGCTGAAGTATACAACCGTGCTGGAACTCCCAGCGATGACGCTCCTGAAGAATCAAAAGCGTCATTGAAGTTAGAAGAGCCTGTAGCGTCGTCGGTGAGTGGAGCAGCAACACCGCAATTTAATTTTGATTTTGAAGACGAAAGTACTATGCAGGCTGATTATGAAGCGATAGACTGAAGAGCTAATGGCTAATGGCTAATGGCTAATGGCTGATGGCTAATGGCTAATAGAATAGTTAGCAATTAGCAATTAGCAGTTAGCAATTAGCCATTAGCAATTAGCTCAATACGGTTTTCCACACTTTTTAGTGCGGCTAGCACCTCTGTAAAATGGGCAGAGTTTTTGTCAACTACATAGCACAATGGTAAAGGAGGCAGCACCACGCTGTCACTTCTACTGTATGCTACCTTGGTTGGCATCTACTTTAGTGTCTGAGTACTGAATTATCCTAGATTAGGATAAGTTAGTACTACCTGACAGGGTTGAAACAGTTCGGTTTCGTTGCTTTTCAATCCCAAATCTAAAATCTAAAATCCACTGCTTAAGCCATAAGAAACAGGTTTATAACCCTACCTGCGGGCTGCGGGAAAGTCATGCCTTGGAAGATATCGATCCCAAGTGGGGTGGAGTCCAGGAACTAATGCCAGGGGGACAATTTATTTGTTCCTGAATTAGATATCTAAGAGATTGGCAGAAACTCTTAGAGAATCCCCGTACTTTAGTGCGCGGAGTGTTAAGTATCGATATAACCTAGTAGCTTCAAGGGCACTTGGCATTGAAAAAATTGTTATGGTGATTTTTGTAAAAGGTAAAAGGTAAAATCAAATATTAAGAAGTTTTAACCCTTGCCTTCTGCCTATCAGAACTTTTGAGCGATACGGCTTCAACCGTTAAGCTTCGCTTATCGCACAGCCCGAAGTGCTTTGCACTTCAGCTAAAGCTACTCGAGGTTCTTTGTTGCCTAGCTGCTTTCTACCTTTTAACTTTCACCTTTGCTATATGGCTCGCGACTATTATGAAATTTTAGGTGTCTCTCGTGACGCCGACAAAGAAGAAATCAAACGCGCTTACCGCCGTTTAGCCCGGAAGTATCACCCAGATGTGAACAAAGAACCGGGTGCAGAGGAACAATTTAAAGAAATTAACCGCGCATATGAAGTCCTATCGGAGCCGGAAACCCGTGCTCGCTATGACCGCTTTGGTGAAGCGGCTGTAAATGGTGGAGCTGGTGCAGGCTTCCAAGATATGGGTGATATGGGCGGTTTTGCCGATATCTTTGAAAGTATTTTCAGCGGCTTTGCTGGTGGTATGGGGGGTACAACACAAAGGCGTCGCGGCGGACCCGTGCGAGGCGATGACCTGCGGTTAGACCTAAAGTTGGACTTCAGAGAAGCGGTTTTTGGTGGTGAGAAAGAAATTCGCATTTCTCATCTAGAAACTTGTGAAGTGTGTACCGGTTCTGGTGCTAAGCCGGGAACCCGCCCGCGTACTTGTTCAACTTGTAGTGGAACAGGTCAAGTGCGACGCGTAACCAGAACACCCTTTGGCAGTTTTACCCAAGTCTCTACATGTCCCACCTGTAATGGTACGGGAATGGTTATAGAAGATAAATGTGACGCTTGTGAGGGTAAGGGCGCAAAACAGGTTACCAAAAAGCTGAAAATTACTATCCCTGCAGGTGTGGACAATGGCACGAGATTGCGGATCTCCTCAGAAGGCGATGCCGGTCAGCGTAGCGGTCCTCCTGGGGATTTATACGTTTACTTGTTTGTCAATGAGGATGAGGAATTCCATCGGGATGGCATTAACGTTCTCTCAGAAATTAAAGTTAGCTATCTACAAGCAATTCTGGGCTGCCGTTTAGAAGTGAACACGGTAGATGGACCGGTGGAATTGCTAATTCCACCAGGAACCCAGCCAAACACGGTGATGAAATTGGAAAATCATGGCGTACCTCGCTTGGGCAATCCCGTAAGTCGTGGTGACCACATGATTACAGTGTCAATTGATATCCCGACAAAAATTACGGCTGAAGAACGAGAACTTTTGGAGAAGCTAGCTAAAATAAAAGGAGATCGCACTGGTAAAGGCGGTCTAGAAGGATTTTTGGGAAACTTTTTCCACCAACGATGAATCTACCTTCCCTCTCAACTCCTAACGCTCAATTGGACTTACGTGGCACTCCTTGCCCGATAAATTTTGTGCGGACAAAACTCCGTCTGGAGCAAATGCAGCCCGGTCATTTGCTAGAAGTTTGGTTAGATCCAGGAGAACCAATTGAGCAAGTTCCTGATAGCTTGACTATGGCAGGCTTTCAAGTGGAACAAATTAAAAACTGTAATGATTATTATTGTTTATTAGTGCGCCGTCCCGTGGCTGTCTCATGAGAGGGGAAGACCTAGAAACCACTGGGCAGTTATTGGGCACGGTTTTAGCTGTACAAGCTAATTTTTATCGCGTGCAGTTAGATTTAGGGGACAAGGTAGACAAGGTAGACAAGGTAGACAAGGTAGACAAGGTAGACAAAACAGAAATTTCTCCCTTGTCTACCGTGTCTCCCCCCTCTCCCTTGTCTACCCCCTCTCCCTTGTCTTTCTCATAGCCCAACTTTTGCAAGAGTGCTTCAAGCTCATCACAGCAACCGTGAACATCGCCAATAATATCAAAAGGACCAAGTTCGTGTTTGCGGTTGTTCCAGAGCGGTTGGCGCTCAATTTCCACAGATTCTATTTCCTCCACAGAATTGAGAATATAGACATAGCGGAAACCTTCCTTTTCCAAACCTCGCAGCGATCGCTTCAGAAACTGAGTGTGACGGCGCACCACATGAAAACCAAACTGACGATCTAGTCGTAGTTGGTTGCGTTGGAAACAAAGTTCCTCTGGGAGATTGAAAGCGATCGCCACAGACAAAAAGTGATACTCTCGTGCCAATGCTAGTAATTTTTTGCGGTCTTCCGGGTACACATTAGTCGCATCTATAACAGTGAGTTTACCCAAAGCCAACCGCTTAGCCGCAATATAGTACAATACATCAAAAGCATCAGAACTTGCAGCTTGATTGTTTTCATCATCAGACACCAGCCCGCGACAAAAATCAGAAGACAATATCTCAAAAGGCTGAAAGTTTTTGCGAGCAAACGTTGACTTACCAGAACCAGAAGCTCCAATAAGAACAACCAGAGAAAGTTCGGGAATAGTTAATTTCATGTTAGTTGTTAGTTGTTAGTTGTTAGTTGTTAGTTGTTAGTTGTTAGTTGTTAGTTTTTAGTTGTTAGTTGTTAGTTTTTAGTTGTTAGTTGTTAGTTGTTAGTTGTTAGTGGTTAGTTGTTAGTCGTTAGTGGTTAGTGGTTAGTGGTTAGTGGTTAGTGGTTAGTGGTTAGGGCGCAAGACCGCCGCGCCCGTACATGATTGGTTTTTTCCTACATCCGTGTTCATTGAACGCGATGTTACTCACTGACTGCTCGATCTTTGAGTAATTGCGCTTTTTTCTGCAAATGCTGGAAGTAATCTGTTTCGGTTTCACTCCCTGTTACCGATCTATCTCTAAGTTTTTGCGCTTTTTTCTGTAACTGTTTAAAATAATCTGTTCCTGTCACTTCTGCGACTTGGCGAGCTTTTTTAACTTCATCAATAGCAATATTCAATTCCATAACTTGCTGTTTCAATTTTTGCTCTCGCTCTTTCACTTGTTCAGCCATATTCGTGAAAACACGTACAAGCTGACCCATGTCGTCTTGTCTGCGAGAAGCTGGAGCTAAGGTTTGAGGTTCAAAATCATCTCGCTCTAATGCTTGTGCTGCACAAGTAAGACTGCGGATGGGTTTTGTAATACTTTGTGCTAAGACTAAAGACGCGATCGCGGCAATGGCTCCTACTGCTAATAAATTACTGGTATTTTGCCAAATCAGTTGATTGAGAGGATCTGTGAATTTGTCTTGAGGTTTACTAACTCCTAAAACCCAAGGCTGCACTCCTAGAGGTGCAAAGCCAACCATTTGAGGCATTTCTTCTAGAGGAGAACGGTAGATTGTATGCCCTGTCTCTTTAGCACCTACCATTGCTGCTGCTAACTCAGGAATATTTAAACTTTTAATATTGGTAATACCATAACGTTTATCAGTAATAATTTGTTGATGTGCTTCTGTTGACAAAGGAGCTAAACTATGAAATAAAAGCGATTTTTCAGGATGACTGATAATAATTCCATGCTGGTCAACAAGGAATGCATGACCCTGAGAACCTATTTGTAATGCATTGACAAGCGCCCAAATTTTTTCTCCTTTGATTTTGATGACTGCAACTCCTACAAGTTCGCCATTTCTTCCGCGTACAGGATTAGATAAATAAAGACCAGGTCTTTTGGTTGTTTTACCTAGTAAAACACTGGAAATGTAAGAGCGTCCTTGAATGGCTTGTTGGAAATACTCCCGAAAGTTATACTTTTGACCAACGAAGGTTGGATCTGTGGAAGCAAGACAAAGCCCTTGTTTGTTTAACAAGTAGACAGCATCATAGTCTGGATTGGAGTGGAAAACATTATCAAGTGTTTGTTGCAGTTCAGAACGTAACGGTGTTTTTTTGATGAGAGTGGGAGAAGCAAGAAAGTTTATGACATTTCGCTCGGTACTGACTTGAATAACAACACTGTGAATATCAATAAGGAGTTGATCGATACGACCCGCACTACTAGCAGCTGTTAATTCGAGTTTCCGGTACTCGCTAGCCCGAGCATTTTCTAAACTCTGTTGTAAATTGTAATAGGAGGTAAAACCCATCGGTGCAATCGCAACTGAAAGCAGGGCTACCGAAATTTTGGCAGCTATTGGCCATGCTGGAGGATTAAATAACCGATGTACTTGTTGCATTGTAATGACGCTTATTAAAAGCGTTGGTTTGCGATGGTGTTTTAACAGACTAGATGGTGTGAGTGCTTCACTTTAATAAAGCACTAATCTCTGCTATGTCCAGAGCTTTTTTAGCCTTTATAATAACTCGATAAAAAGCTTGTTGATTTTGCCAAGCGGAACGAGGTAATAGAGGAGGCTGAGAAGATTGAGTTTGCTCAATTGAGTTGTTTTCAATAGCCATACAATTTTGAATTTTGGATTTTAGATTTTGGATTTTAGATTTTGGATTAAAACCGGTCAGATGGTCACTGGTTACTGGTCAGTGATTCTAACCATTGAATGCGGTCAGCAGTAAAATGGAGTGGGTCATTTTCTGGCCAGGGAGCATTCACTGGCTCTTCGACAATCTCAAATTCACCGTTATCAAAGGGCAATCCTTGAGCTTGTCGTTTGGGATAAACACGCTCTCTGATACCCCGCTTTGCTTGCTCTAAGGCTCGGTGATGGCAGTAAGGATTATTGCCTCTGCGATCGAAGAATACGTGTGCTGTCCAAGAGCATCCACCACGACAGAGTTCGGCAAACTTGCAAGTCTTGCAGAATCCCCATAAATGCTTTGTGCCTTCAGGGGAACCAGCATGAAGATTGAACCGCAACTCTTCTGTTTGTTCAATAATTTCACGCAAAGAACGTTCTCTAATATTACCACCAGTATATGCTGCTGTAGGTAATGAAGGACATCCTTTTATTGCTCCGTCAGCCTCAAGCCCAAGAGTAGACAAGCCTGCACCACAACCTTGCCAAAATACCCATTCATCTCCTCCACCACGAAACAGTCTTTCATAAGAACCATAATAACCTATGTTATTACCTGCACGGACTTTTACTCCTTCGCTGCTAGCTCGTTGAGTGATACGAGCTAGCATGGGGTAGAGGTCTAATAGTTCGTATGGTTGCAATAAAATATCTGCGTTGTCTGCTGCATTTCCCATAGGAACGGTCAGCTGAATTTGCCACGCACGAGCACCTGCATCCCGTATGTGTTCGTAAATCTGAGGAAATTCTGGAGCAGATAAGCGGTTAATTTGAGTATTGCAGCCAAAGGGAATGCCAACCTCTTTTAAATAGCCCATAGTTTTCAACCCGGACTTCCAAGAACCTTTCCGACCCCGGAGGCGATCGTGAGTGGCTTCTAGCCCATCTGTTGAGACAGAAACCATTTTAATTCCTGCATCCTTCATTCGACGAGCCATTTCCAGTGATATGCCATAGCCGCCAGTCGTCATCCCGCAAATCATACCAGCTTGAGTAATGGCTTGAGCAATTTCTAACCAGTCAGAACGTAAGAAAGCTTCTCCTCCAATAAGAGTCACTTCTTTAATTCCAACTTCAGCTAACTGTTGAACGAGGTCTAGAGCTTCTGCTGTTGAGAGTTCTTGATGGCGGGCTTGTCCTGCACGGGAACCACAATGGCTGCAAGCAAGGTTACATTTTAGTGTAATTTCCCAGACAGCATAACTGACTCGGTGATATTCTTCAGACATTCCTGTTCCTCCTTAATCAATTAACAGATATCAACACATTGTTAACTGATTTACGTTATCTAGTACTTGAGCGTACTATAGAGTTAGGGGTTACAAGATCCCCAATTTCTTCAAGAAGTCGGGAATCTAAACTAACTTGAATGTCCTGCTACAACAGATCTAATGGAGCCCCGTACAAAGGCTGGACGGGAGGAAATTTTTCTGGAGGCCAAGGGTATATGAAACGCAACCCGCCGCTAACACTCGTCAATTCAGCTTCGCTCAGTTCACCATCGTCTTGTTCTGAAATTTGCTGTAATGCAGTTTCCCATTCTTCGGAAGTAAAACTATAGCCAGCAGATAGAGTAAAATCTCGGCGAGAGTCTTCAGATGAAGCATTTTGGTACTGGGTACGAAATGCCTCATCTGCAATCATTCTTTGATAAAAAGCTTTTGCACTTTCAATGGACATAATAGTCTCCTCTTAATATTTAGCAGCTTACGTGAAGCAACTTCCAACGACAATGCACAATATTTTGGTAGGACTCGCAATTTCTTCGCTGTCCTCTTCATATATGTCACAAATGTCATTACTCCCTTCGGTGCTATGGCGCTTTTCAATTGGGTGCAATACATAAAAAAGTTATGGAACCGCAGATGCACGCAGACGAACGCGGATATAACTGTACCTCATTCAAGTGAAAACCGCTATATAAGATTACCGATCGTATCTTGCTCTTTCCTCTGTGTTCTCTGCGCCTGGTGCGGTTTGTTTATTTAGGTAATCTTTCGGCGGAAAAGGAGTCATTACCGAACACTTATTTCTTGTAAAGAGTCAGAGGTCTTAGGTTCATTATGCCAAGATTCCGACCACTGAACGCAATCAGCAGTAAAATGCAGTGGGTCATTGAGAGGTAAAGGAGTGTTAAGAGATTCTTCAATGATACCAAACTCACCGTTATCAAAAGGGAGCCCTTGTGCTTGTTGTTTGGGGTAAACACGTTCCCTGATACCCAAGGTTGCTTGTTCTAAAGCACGGTGATGGCAGTAAGGATTGTTTCCTCTGCGATCGAAGAATACGTGTGCTGTCCAAGAGCAGCCACCACGGCAAAGTTCAGCAAATTTACAAGTTTTGCAGAACCCCCACAAGTGGTCAGTTCCTTGACGAGTATCCGCCCCTAGGTTAAATCGCAATTCTTCAGCTTGTGCAATAATTTCACTTAAAGGTCTGTCTCTGATATGACCACCCGTATACGCCGCACTTGGTAATGAAGGGCAACCCTTAATTGCGCCATCTGCTTCAATACCCAATGCAACCAATCCAGCACTGCAACCTTGCCAAAATCCCCATTCGCTTCCTCTACCACGTAGCAGTCGTTCATAAGGACCATAGTAGCCAATGTTATTACCTGGTTGTAGGTGAACTCCTTCACGATTGGCTCGCCGTGCAATGCGAGCTAGCATGGGGTAAAGGTCAAGCAATTCATAGGGCTGCAATAGAATTTCCGTATTATCTGCTGCATGACCCATGGGTACAGTGAGTTGAATTTGCCAAGCTTTTGCACCTGCATCGCGAATATGTTCGTAGATTAGCGGTAATTCAGGAGCAGACAAGCGGTTGATTTGCGTGTTACAGCCAAAGTATATACCAACCTCTTGAAAGTGGCTCATGGTTTTAAAAGCAGAGTTCCAAGAGCCTTTTTTTCCCCGCAAGCGATCGTGAGTTTCTGCTTGACCACCATCTACAGAAACAGAAACTACAGAAATTCCTGCTTCTTTCATTCGCCGTGCAGTTTCTAAAGAAATGCCAAAGCCTCCTGTTGTCATACCACAAAGCACATAAATGCTTCGCCGCCAATAAGCGTGACTTCTTTAATCCCCACCTCTGCTAACTGTCGCACTAAGTCCAAAGCCTCTTGTGTGGAAAGTTCTTCAGTACGGGCTTGCCCTGCACGCGAACCACAATGACTACAGGCGAGATTACATTTTAAAGTAATTTCCCAAACGGCGTAAGTGATCCGGCGATATTTGCTTGCCACAACTTGTCTCCCTTCAACCCGTAACACTAAAATACTACTCAAGCTACTGCTTTATCTACTTCAACCATTCAAAGATGTCGGTAGGACGAATCACACCATACATTAATTGATATGTGACGCCACCAGCAATTGCTTCGAGGTCTTCATCCTGGAGAGCATCTGCATCTGAGTTACAAGCTTGCAGCTCATCTATAACAACTTGCCATTCGTCGGCTGTAAATTGATAACCGGATGCTTTAAGAATTTGCTTGCGTTCTTCTTGAGTTAGACTTTGTTCGAGTTGTGAACGGAAAGCATCATCTACAGCCACTCTTGAGTAAAAAGATTTTGCACTTTCAATAGACATATGCTGTTCTCCTGTAATGCAGATACCTACAGATACTTGGTATGTTAGAAGAGATAATTTTATACATCAATGCACTATTTTTCTAGAAAACTCACGTTTTTTTCGTTGACTGTTGTGGAAAAAAACGTGATGAAAACGAAATATCCTTCATAGAATTACCCTAAAAATTTGCTTATTGTTTTAGCAAGTTAAACACAAAACACAGAAGTGTTTAAGAAGAGTGCCGTGTTTAAACATAGCTATTCTTCTTTATTTTAGGAGCATGAAACTTATGAATGAACAAAGAAAGACTCGCAACGAAATCGAAGCACACATTATTGCTCAATCTTGGAAAGATGAAGCTTTCAAGCAAGAGCTTTTGGCGAATCCTAAAACTATTCTAGAACGAGAAGTCGGCGTTCAACTTCCAGAAGGAGTGAACGTTCACATCGTACAAGAAGACCCCTCCAATCTTTACTTTGTACTGCCTATACAGCCTAAGTTAGAAAACTCAGAATTATCTGATGAGGAATTAGAAGCAGTTGCTGGTGGAGTTACTTGGACTGTAACCATCATTGCTATTCCTATCATTCATGGCTTTATTGAAGAGCACAACAGACAAAATCCGTAAGTTATCAATTGATTAGAACAAATCTAACTAATTTTAAGAATTTGAGGAGACGAATCATATGCAAGAACAAACACAAGACAGCAAAGAAATTCAAACCCGCATTATTGCTCAAGCTTGGAAAGATGAAGCTTACAAACAAGAATTGCTGAACAATTCTAAATCGGTGATTGAACGAGAATTTAATATTCAGTTACCATCTGACCTACAAGTCTGTGTGATGGAAGAAAATGCTTCTACTTTCTATTTCATCCTACCAGCACGTCCAAATTTAGAAAATGTGGAATTATCTGAAGAGCAACTAGAAGCAGTTGCTGGTGGTGCATCTGTTGGTGATGTATTTACTTTTGTTGAAAAAACTTACGCTGAACTCAAGGATTTTGGTGCTGAAATTTACAGAGCTATTTTTTAGTGTAGCTTGATGAAGTCTTTTTAGCTGTCTGCAATATCCCCGACTTCTTCAAGAATTCGGGGATATTACCACCTTTTTAAAATTAACTCAATCAGAGGTTATTGACTATGCAAAATTTGAGCAACCCTAAATTTGTTCTCAAAACGATTGCTATCGCATTTATTGCGATAGTAATTCTTGTTAATAGTCCCGCGCTATATCAACAAGGGAAAGCGCTAGGTGCTGAAATTTATAAATTGCTCTTTTCAAAAGAACAAAAATCCTCGTAAATCGGACATCTTTATTTTACCCAATCACTTTTTTTTATATGCTGATTCTACAAGACAAAAAATACTTCAAAATATCCAAGCAACATATCATTCAAATTGTCGAAAAAGCAAGTACGCTTGCGGAAAGACTTAGCAATCAGTTGACTTTCCATGAATCTCAAGCAAATGATACTCAAATCGAAACTCGTTTAGAAAAATGGTGTCAGGTTGTCGCTAAGGGAGATCGACAAAAATTTGAAAAGCGTTTGGGTTGGGACGGTTTAAACATTAATTCTGTTCGTCGCGTTTTGAGTAATGTTTGTCTCATTAACGAGCAATACTTACCAGATTGGGCAGAAACTTTATGGGAGGGAATGGAAGCAGCATTTGCTTTCTTAGATTCAGACCAAAGCAATTTAAAACAGCACTGCTGTTTAGTTCCACAAAAGCCACTTCCTTTTGAGGAAGCCCTATTGCCATTTGTTGATGTAGCTAAGAAAAAATTACTGGCTCGAATTGGCTCTAATTATCAGTTACTGTCAGCAGAAGCTCAAAGCCAGCTAGAACGCAAGCTTTTAGAACGTTTAGTAACTTTATGTGCTTATCCTTTAGAATTAGAATTTTCAATTTTTCGCTCTCTAAATACGACTTCATTATTTCGCTTGCTTGGACAGATCCAAAGCGGTTCTTCTCAGCAACAGTACACCCAGTTTATTCATAAACTACTAGAAGATGGCTTGTTGTCTTTCTTTCGAGAATATAGCGTGTTAGCTCGTCTAGTAGCAACCGCTATGAACTTTTGGGTTGATGCAACTAGTGAATTTATTTTGCGATTAGCTTCAGATTGGAATAAAATTCAATCGACTTTTCAAGGAAATACAGAACTAGGACAGGTTATAACTGTGAAGCTAGGGCTTTCCGATCCCCATAATTGCGGACGTTCTGTCATTATTCTTGAATTTACTTCAGGTTTGAAGTTGGTTTACAAGCCTAAAGACTTGGGTTTAGAACAAGCTTATTTTGAGTTATTAGCTTGGATTAACCAACAAGAAGTATGTTTACCGCTCAAGCTGCTAAAAGTGATTAACTGCTCTAGCTACGGATGGATGGAGTTTGCCGAGGCTTTACCTTGCGAAAATCAAGAGGGAGTTAAAAGATATTATCAGCGTGCAGGAATAATACTGTGCATTGTATATGCTTTGGGGGGAAATGACTGCCACTGTGAAAATTTAATTGTATGCGGGGAACAGCCCGTCTTGGTAGATTTGGAAACACTTCTTCATCACCGCATTTGGACGGCTCAAGAGGATGCTGGTGCTTACTCCCGTGCTCGCGAATGGTTGCAGAGTTCTGTAATTAGTACTGCTTTATTACCAGGATGGCAACAGTTGCATGGACAAGCTGCCAAACTAGGACTAGATATAAGTGGGTTGGGAGGTTCTAGTGGAGAGGAAATTTCTTACCGTACACTTAAATGGCAGCATACCAACACAGATAGCATGATGTTGCAGTACGAAGATGTCAAGATGCAGCCAAAACAAAATCAACCTTTTGGAGAAGGGATTGATGCATCATTGAATCACTATGGAGAAGAACTTGTCAATGGTTTTCGACAGATGTATCAGTTTTTGATGCAACGTCAGGAATCACTGTTAACCATTGGTAGTCCTATAGCAGCTTTTGCTTGTCAAAAGGTACGGCTTGTATTTCGTAATACAAACTTATACTTTTCAGTTTTGTACAACACTCTACAACCCAAATATCTTAGAAATGGTCTTGATTTTAGTATTGAATTGGATATTTTAAGTAGAGGATTTCTTAATTCAGAGGAAAAACACCCTTTTTGGTCAATTTTAACAGCAGAAAAACAATCGTTAGAGCAGTTAGATATTCCTTATTTTACAGCTTATTCAGATAGTGATGAGCTAAAACTTCCATCTCATCAAGTGATTCAAAGATTTGTCAATCAATCTAGTTATCAAGATGTTATTATTCGCCTGCAACAATTAAATAATAGGGATTTAACTCGCCAAATTAGCGTAATTAAGGCAGCACTGTATTCTTGTATGAAAAGCGAGAATCTTAATTCATTGCCTTCTAAAAAGATTCCATCTTTTACGAACAAAGTTGCTCCCTTAACATCGGAGGTTATGGTGCAACAAGCGCTGGCGATCGCTCAAGAAATACAGCAGCAAGCCATTTATGACAATGACGGGAGTGCTGCTTGGCTCGGTATGGTATACATACCTGAAATACAGAAGTTCCAACTACAACCACTTAGTTATAGCTTATCTAATGGTTGTAGTGGTATATCTCTCTTTTTATCAGCATTAGCAACAGTAACGGGTAAAACAGAATTCAGCGATCTAGCTTTAGCATCTTTACACCCCTTACGTAAAGCTTTACGCGAGTCAAATGTTAACTTTCAGCAAAAGTTAATTAAGCACATGGGTTTTGCTGGTGCTAAAGGGATTGCTTCTACTGTCTATGCTTTGGTTTGTATTGCCAAATTTTTAGACAAAGCACAGTTGCTTCAAGATGCTCAACAATTAGCTTCCTGGATAACACTTGATAAAAATGCTGCGAATTTGGCACCTGGTATAATGAACGGCATTGCTGGAACTATTTTGGGCTTATTAGCCCTATATAGAGCGACTCAGGAACCCACAATTCTAGAACAAGCTATAACTTGGGGTAAGCATTTATTGAATACCCGTGTTGCTCTGGAGACTGGCGATCGAGCTTGGACAACACCCGATAACAAATTATTAACAGGATATTCTCATGGTATAGCTGGTATTGCCTACGCACTGTTACAGCTATATGCAGCTAGCAAAAATTCCCTATTTTTATCAGCAGCTCGAGAAGCGATCGCATCCGAACAAAGTTTCTTCTCTGACGCAAATCTATTTTTAGAAGATAGTGCGGTGACTGTAGATAATGGCATTGTCTCCGGTACAAGCTGGTGTCATGATGTAGCTGGCATAGCTTTAGCTCGTTTGGGAGGCTTAGCAATTCTGGATACAGATGCCATTCGCCAAGAACTAGAAATGACCATGAGGAGCATATATCCACAAGGCTTACAAGAAGTAGATAACCTTTGTAGTGGTAATTTTAGCCGAATTGAAGTGTTGCTAGTAGCATCTGAGAAACTTTCAAACCCAGAATTTTTAAGAATGTCTCACGAGCAGACAGCCCAAATTCTGACTAGAGCAAACCAAATAGGTTCTTTTGAGCTTCTTGCCAATCTACCACCAGAAGTTGATAACCCTGGCTTGTGTCATGGAAAAGCTGGCATTGGTTATGAGTTATTGAGATTGGCTTGCCCAAATCTATTACCCTCTGTTTTGCTGTGGCAATAAATTACAGCAGTTTTCACCTCAATAAACCACACTGTTTGTAAGGGCGCAAGTCGCCGCGCCCCTACATCTGTGATCTATTTACCTGAAAATGGCTGTATGTTGTTCGGATTCGCGACAACTTCTTCCTTCAAGAAGTTGCAAATCCTACAACTCATCAAAACCAATGTTTTTGATAGTAATTATCTGTCACCACTTGAGGACATCTGTAACAAGCAGCTTTTCCTTCTTGTTGCCACCAACGACAATGAGGACGTATTTGACAAGGTGGTAACGCTTCAACAACGGGAAGTAGTTCTTCCACAATTTTTGTAGCAAGGCGGCACTCAGCTCCATCAAAGTGCTTGCAGTTACTACCCGCACAAGTAGAAGCTATACGAAAAATTTCTGTAGGTTCGACAGAACCAGATAATTCTGAAATATTTTCGTTAACTAGTACCGTTGTAGACAAATAGCTTACTTCCGGTGTTTCTACTGTTCCTCCAACGACACCAAAAACCACAGACTTATCAGGCTCCGATCGCCCACTAGGGCAAAGAGGTATTGTCTTTGAATGTAATGAGTCTAAGTGATTACTATCGTTTAAGCTTTTATCAAAGGTAGATTGCGTTTGTGGGTACTTATTGTCCTTAGAAACACTGTCAAGATCTACATTTAAGTTGAAAGGTTGAGATACATTCTCTTCAAATAAACTTCCCCATCCACCAAGGTTGTAAGAAGACATTTGAATGGATTTAAGCATAGCAACTGAGCGAGCCTCTATTGCTCTTTTACGAACTTGAAGTGCAATAGGCTTTAAGTCTTCTGGCTCAATCCGCTTAGCTTGATAAGGTAACTGATTTTGAGAGGAAGAAAATTTTTCCATAAAATAGCTCCTCATGAAGGGTTGCAAGATCCCCGACTTCTTTAAGAAGTCGGGGATCTGAGTAAACTTAGAATTAAATACGATCGATTGCGATCGGATCAACTGCAATTAATCCCGTAGTCTCTGGTTGAATAGAAATTAGTTTCACCAGACCACCTGCAACCATTTCTAATTGAGAGTCATTGAGTTCTTGATTATTTGGATTTATGGGGATAATAAGATGTTTGACACTTGGTGTATCTTCATAAAAGCAAATGGTTAAACTATCAGGGATGTCCTGACCTGTCATCTCTTTAATACCAGCTTTAGGGTTTTGAAGCAGTTTGGCTTTTAAAGTGTCATCTGCTAAAGATTGTCTGATGACTTGCGAGATAATATGGTTTTCTTCATCCAGAACATATCTTTCTAATTGCTCTTTTCTCGGCAAAATGTAATTCTGCAAATCTGGTCTATCTTCATGAACTTCAATCTTTTCTAAAGATTCTGGAACATTAACACCATGCTCTAACAGGATAGTCTTTGGATCTGTTATGAAGGAGTTTTTAAAACCTTCATCATTCCAAAGCTTTTCCAAAAGAACTTTGTAGGTATTGATTGGGTTTGTCATGACAAGCTAAAATCCAAGATTCAAAATGTATAACTTACAAATTAAACTTTCTTAAGCTTTATGACATTAGCGGATTTTTCGCTCTTGATTCGTCTTTTTTTCGCTTTTTAAAATGAATTTTTGTAACAAAAACTAGATGTTCTTGTAATGATGTGGGCTATTTTCATCCTTAGGAATACAAAGTTTTAGTGGGAGTGGGATTGAGTACGGTTGGAGTTCCTCCAAGCTTGAGGAGTAGTTCCTATATATTTACGAAATTGACGGAAGAAATGACCTGTATTCTGATACCCTACTACCTCTGCAATCTGCTCTACTGACTGGTTAGTTTCTAATAACAAGGAGCGTGCTGCAGCCATTCGACGCTCGACTATCCAACGGTTTATTGTTTGTCCTGTAAGGCGACGCATAAGATCGGTTAAATAACTAGGAGCGTAACCAACTGCTTGGGCTACATCACATAAACTAATCGGTTGCTGATAGTTTGCCTCTATAAACTGAAAGACTTCATTCAGATGCGGACAAGGAGGAAAAATTGACTCTTTTTCAACAACTTTAGTGGTTGGCTCTAACTCTGATGCTACATTTATCTGATGCAAACTAGCATACCACTGCTTCAAAGCTGTTTGTTTTTCGAGTCGGATGGAGATGGCTTCTAACACATCTTCTACTGTAGAAGGTTTGGTCAGATAGTCATCTGCTCCCAACTTCATCCCTTGACGTAATTCCGCTTTTCCACCCTTAGCCGTCAAAAAAATGAACGGAATAACTGCTGTTACTGGATTCTGGCGCAATGTATTCAAGACACCATAACCATCTAATTCCGGCATGATAATATCGCAAATGACTAAATCTGGTAAATGCTCCCTTGCTTGCTGGACTCCAACAACACCATTTTCTGCACCAATAACGTTGAAACCTTCTGTTTCTAAACATTCTAGAAACATTTCTCGGCTTTGAGCTTCATCTTCAATGACTAAAATCTTTGTCATGCTTCGCCTCTGAAATTTTCAGCCTTGTCTAAAAAAAGAATAAAGAATTCAGGATAAGAATACTCCTTTAGATGATTTATCAAGGATTTAACATTACTATACTATCTGTGTATAGTTAAACTCATTCTTATTTTCACATAGCAGAGAATACTCTTAAATACAAGCCTAAGAGCAGCTACGTACAGTATTATATTACAAGAAAAATTTTAATTTTTTTCTCCTAGAGCATATATTTAAATTTTACAAAAAGTATAATTTCGTAGAGAATCTGCATCAAAAATTTTTGATGATATCCAATGAACAACCTTCCGTTAAAAATGCCAGGTTATTTAAGTAGTATAAAAACTAACAAATTTTGGCGATCGCGGTCACCAAATCATCAGCAGTGCAGGGTTTTATGAGATAGTCATTTGCTCCAAGTTCAATACCATAGCGCCGTTCTACGTCACTTGTCCCGGCTGAAACAAAAATCAAGGGAATTTTTGCTGTTGCTGGGTTTTGTCGTAAAGTGTTTAAAACCTGATAACCATTGAGTTCTGGCATTTTAATGTCGCAAATTACTAAATTTGGGAGTTGTTCCTGTGCTATCTGGACACCGACACGACCATTAGCTGCACCAATAGCACAGAAGCCTTCCTCTTTGAGACATTCTAAAAACATTTCTCGGCTTTCTGCCTCGTCTTCAATCACCAATATCTTTTTCATAAATCATGAGTGCAACTACTTAGCTGCTAGTCAACTAAAAAATAGCTGTTGCTGCTATTTATTAATCTTGAATTAATCTAAGTTAAATCAATTTAAACTTAGCATAACCTAGAGATGTTGTGTTTACATACATCTTTAATTATCAAAGATATTTTTTTGATAAAAATGACTAATATTATGGAAAAAACTACCATTTTTTTAGTTTATGATTAATATTCTGCACAAAATCTGTATAACGATGCATCTGATGACAGTAATTTTCACTTAAGGGATTCCAAATAAAAAAGTATCCAACTTTCTCTTGTAGTTTATTGACCTGAAAATGGTTGTAAATAAGGTTTGGGACCATAGCTCAAGGCTATGGTCTCAGAGGTTTGACAAAGATTAACTGGTTGATCGGAACCTAATAATAGGTGGATGAAGAACTTCTACTCCCAATGATTTATCTGTTGGGATTGCGATCGTAAAAGTTGTACCAACGCCAATGTCGCTCTCTACAGAGATTTGACCGCGATGTAAGTCTACAAGTTTTTTGACAACAGCCAACCCCAATCCGTTTCCGTGTATGTCACCAACATTCTTACCTCGATAAAACGGCTCAAAAAGCCGCTGTAGATCTGTAGCCGCTATCCCAACCCCTCGATCTTTAATCTGGAAAATAGCTTCTTTGTCCGCATAAGAAAGTTCCAGAACTACTGTACTGCCATTTGGAGAATACTTAATCGCATTATCAAGTAGATTTGTAAGAATTGGTTGCAACAATTTGTCATCAACATAAACTGTAGAGCCTTCACCATGACTTGTAAAAGTAAGATGGTGCTGACTGTTGTGTCTCATTTGCAACTGAGTCACTAAATCATAACAGAATAGCTGTAAATCGATCGCTCTTGGCTCATAAGTCAGTTTACCTGCTTCCGAACGCCCAATCATCAAAACATTATCCATCAACTCACTGAGATGCTCAACTGCTGTTTGAATGCGATCGAAATACTTAAGTTTTTTTTCCTGGTTCCATTGATGACTGTGACGTTTTAGCAAACTTGTAGAAAATGAGATAAGATGCAGTGGTATCCGTAATTCATGGGAAACCATACAAACAAATCTAGCTCTCTGTTCGCTGAAATCTTTTTCTTCTTGTAAAGACTGTTGAAATTTTACTTCTGCTTGTTTATGAGAAGAGATATCGTTAACAACATAAATAAAGTACTTTGGCGCTCCATTTGACTCCAGCACAAGTGACACATTGATATCAGTCCAAACGCAGGAGCCATTTTTATGGATGTAGCGCTTCTCCATTGAGTAAGTTTGGATTTCGCAAGCCAACATTTGGTGAAAGTACTCTTGCTCAGCTTTGAGATCTTCAGGATAAGTTATATCCCAGCAAGCTTGAGACTCTAATTGTTGCTGCGTGTAACCAACTATATCGCACAGCTTATGGTTGACTAGTAGCCACTTACCATCTAAACCAACATGAGCCATACCAACAGGAGCACAATCAAATGTATCTCGGAATAGCTGTTCATGTGACCGCAGTTCTTTTTGTATCTGGCTGCACTGATTAATCTTACGGGACACTTGCTTGCGAGTATTAGTATTCCTTGATTGAGCTAATTCTTCTATCTGTTGTGTAACTTTAGAATTGAGTTTCCCTGAGATATAATTGCCTGCAGTCATAGCCAATCCATTGTAGTAAAAGTTACTTAGAGGCTGTTTGTTGAGTGACAGTGATAACGATGATATGTTTCATGTAACATCGTTTGATTATAAAAACTACAGTTATTCTACATATTGAGTTAAGAACCTAATGTACGTTATTAATAATCTCCACCCTATTGCTAATTTCCTCTTTGACCTTTAGCTTGTCTTTAGAAATGGATTTTTTTCAACTGAGGGGTTTGGGGTGAGGTCTGCTTTGGCTTCGTCGAACTTACGTTATATTACAGATGTTTTCTTTTATATGAAACACAATCAAAGCTAGTACATGAAGGCAGAAATTCGCTCGTCGATGGCAGAAGACGCAAAAGCTTTGAATGTAAGCTTTTTGTTTGTCATTAATGGTTGCTTTATCCTCAAAGAATAAAGGTGTCAGTCGTCAGATCAGCTTTATGTTAAACGACTGGTGGATGAATAAAGGGGTTGAAAAAACGACAGTTAACACGGTGTCTACAATTGGTTGGGGAAGACGAAGATCCCAAAGATTGCTGAATTCTGAATTCTGTATAGCTGACTTCTTCTTCAATTGATTGAACTGATTACTGAATTCATCACATAATCAGGCAGTTGCCGAGCTAGCAGTTAAATCTCCTCTCAGCAAACAACCCATATCTACTGAGTTTTGTCAAGCTCACTTTTAACAAATTTTAATGCGTTTGCCCTACCCCTATCCCCTATCCCCTACCTATGGCACAATAAAGACGGTAATAAAAAATATCATAGATAGGTAACAAGCGTGAGTCCAACTGCTCAAGCCACCGCAAGTGCGCGTCGTGTGGTATTTCCATTTACAGCAATTGTGGGTCAGGAAGAAATGAAACTGGCTCTGCTGTTGAACGTGATTGACCCGAAAATTGGTGGTGTTATGATTATGGGCGATCGCGGTACGGGAAAATCTACCACTATCCGGGCGCTGGCTGACTTGCTACCAGAAATCCCTGTCGTTGCTAATGACCCATTTAACAGCCATCCCAACGACCCCGATTTGATGAGCGATGAAGTCCGCCAACAATTAGAGCAAGGTGCGGATATTCCTATAGTTCAGAAAAAAGTGATAATGGTAGACTTGCCATTAGGAGCTACAGAGGACCGGGTTTGCGGTACCATTGACATTGAAAAAGCTTTATCAGAAGGTGTTAAAGCCTTTGAACCGGGATTGTTGGCAAAAGCCAATCGGGGTATCCTCTATGTAGATGAAGTGAACTTGTTAGATGACCACCTTGTAGATGTGCTTCTTGACTCTGCTGCAAGTGGCTGGAATACAGTAGAAAGGGAAGGGATCTCCATTCGTCACCCAGCGCGTTTTGTGCTAGTGGGTTCCGGGAACCCAGAAGAAGGGGAACTGCGCCCTCAACTCCTCGATCGCTTTGGCATGCACGCTGAAATTCATACAGTGAAAGAACCAGCTTTACGAGTGCAAATTGTGGAACAACGGGCAGAATTTGACCAAAATCCTCCAGCATTTTTGGAAAAGTACAAATCTCAGCAGGAAGAACTACAGCAAAAAATTGTTAATGCCCAACAGCTTTTACCGACTGTTACAATTGATTACGATTTACGGGTCAAAATCTCTGAAGTTTGTTCTGAACTGGATGTAGATGGATTGCGGGGCGATATTGTCACCAACCGCGCTGCTAAAGCAATAACCGCATTTGAAGGGCGAAACGAAGTAACAGTTGATGATATTCGGCGCGTAATTACTTTGTGTTTGCGTCATAGATTGCGGAAAGACCCCTTGGAGTCCATTGATTCTGGCTACAAGGTAGAAAAAGCTTTTGGTCGCGTTTTTGGCGTAGAAATCCCTGAAGATACCGCACAAAAAAACGGTACGGGACAAAAGGTTAGAAGTTAGTTATGAGTCAAGTGTCATTTGTCAAGTGTCATTTGTCCTTTGTAAACGACCAATGACACTTGACCAATGACACTTGACCAATGACACTTGACCAATGACACTTGACCAATGACACTTGACCAATAACCAACGACATTATTATGAGATTTTGGCGCTTTTGGTTTAGTACGTTTATTTTATCGAGCCAGTACAACCCTCCTCGGTTTGTGGAGATGACGATGGTTTTGGTGGCGATCGCATTGCTACTCGTTTGGCAGATTACATTGGAGTCTCCGTACATGATACTTGGTTGGAGTTTGGTAGTTGGAGCATCAATTTCTATATTGGTACGAGAAGCCATTGCTCCTACACCAGAGACACGCATCAATCAATTAGCAGCATTTTTATTTTTGATAATGAGTGGCTTTGGGTTTTTGTACGTTTTTCAAACTTTATAATCCACTTGAAATTGAAATATGTTGGATCGAGGTCTGGACTGGGTACTTTAAGAAAGATACCTAGTCTGTCTTATCTCAACTATGACACCTGTACTGACCCAACTTGACAATTTAAAAGTTTTGCAGTCAACAGATTTGGAGTGGATTGCTCAAATTGGGGTGCAGCAGACCCTACCTATTGCAGAGCTTCTCATTCAGGAAGGTCAACCTTGTGACTCGATTTACTTTATTCTTGATGGTACCGTAGCAGTCCTCATTTCTCAACAGGGTTCTGACCTTGACCAGGAAATTGTTCGTTGCGGTCAAGGGGACGTCATCGGAGAAATGTCTTTTGTTGACGATCGCTACCCGTCTGCAACAGTCAAAACTGTAGAGCCAACGCGGGTGCTGTCGCTTTCCAAACGGCAGTTGCAAATCAAAATGGAGAAAGATCCAGATTTTGCAGCGCGATTCTATCAAGAGGTGACTATTATACTATCCTCTCGATTGCGGAGTCTCTCGAAATTACTAGCGCAAAACAAAATTATACCCAGCCAAGCACTGAGAAAAGTGCTGTTTGTCTTTGCTGTTCTTAATGATAATGATATTGACTGGATGGTAACTCGTGGTCGGCGAGAAGATGCAGTGACGGGAACAGTGTTGATTCAACAAGACCAACCAGTAGACGCTTTGTACATTTTGCTGAAAGGCAATTTGGCAGTGTTATTTTCTATGATGAAAGATGGGCAATTAGTAGAACGAGAGCTTGCTCGACGAGCAAGTGGAGAAATTGTCGGTGAGATGTCTTTTGTGGAAGCAGGGACAGCATCTGCAACGATTAAATGTGCTGAAAACTCATTGCTGTTAGCTATACCCCAGGAAATGTTAAGAGAAAAGTTGCAACGCGATCGCGGTTTTGCAACTCGTTTCTATCGTGCTATTTCCCTGGTGTTAATTGACCGCTTGCGGGAAGGCTTAGTGCAGCGTGGGTTCGGTCAACAAGCATATAACAAAGACCAACAAATGGCAGATGACATTGAGTATGAAGATGAAATTCCTCTTGATGTGCTAGAGCCAACATTGTTAGCTGGTACTCGGTTTAAGTGGCTGATGAATCGGGTGAGGGGGTAGGGGGG
>NZ_WJFC01000116.1 GCF_009725235.1 Scytonema sp. UIC 10036 | reverse complement strand
ATTTTAGTTATGTATATCTTTAAAAATATTTTTACCCCTAGCAGCTTTATCAAGGCTACACTCGAAATGTTAAGGAAAAATTTGGAATTTCCTGAGTATTGTAAAATAAGTTAATAATTCCAGGTAACACAAGATAAATATTTATCCGTCCTGGTCAAGCAGTCAGTTCAAAATATACAACGTACCAAGCAAAAGGGGGAAACAACTGTGGAAGACAACAATCAAGGTCAGAATGGGAACGCAGAGCAAGTTGAAAAAAATGGTGATAAGCCAGTGAAGTTAGAATCACCAGGTACACTAGAAGTACGTAACACACTAGCAATTTCTGGAATCCGTCCTGTGACTGCTAGTAATTTGCAAGTTGTAGAAACAAGAAATTTGATGGGCGTGCGTCCTATTGGCGCACATACATTTGAAATTGCTGACACTCTCAACCTGTCTGGAGTTCGTCCAATTGGCTCCAGTGAACTAGTTGTTTCTCAAACTTACTCTGTTATGGGCAATCGTCCGGTAGCATCAAATGAAATTGGCGATACTGAAACACTCATGGGTTTTCTTGATTAAACAAAAATAAGTAATATTACATATATTTTTGAACTCGGTTCTTTGCAAAACCGAGTTTTTTCATGGATTGCTGAGTTCTAAAAATGACCACATAAATTAGGGACTTCCAAGAAATAAATTGTCCCAAAAAAATAAGAAACAGCATTTATTTAAAAATGATACTCCCTTCTCTCTACAAGATTCCTTAATTATTTAGTAATATATAATACATAAATGTGAGAAAAGTAAGATTGTGTTTGATTTTTACTCTGTTTTTCAGAGCGATCGCCAAACTTTTCGATCTACTGACATTATTTTAGTACCACTTCTATTTAGGGGTGTTATTTTTCATAAGTTTTTCTATGAGTTCTGGGATGAGTTTTATGAGTTTCATAGACTAAGAGAAAAACTAATATCATAACAATCTGTTTCTCTACGATACGCAAACAAATCCAACTTGGCGGAATGACCTCAATATTTCTGAAGGAGTTTGCAATGACAACCACTATCTCTATATCCTCACGTTCCGGTATGGGCGCTATCCCCTACGATGGGGGTACTGCCTTCCGCGTCTGGGCACCATTTGCTTCAAGTGTTTCCGTAGCAGGCAGTTTCAACAACTGGACTCAAGACGAAAATCCGCTTACGAGTGAAGGCAATGGCTACTGGTACGCCTGATGTACCTAATGCCAAAATCGGCGACGAATACAGATATGCGATCGTCAACTGCGATACCGGCAACACCTACTCAAGGAATGACCCCTACGCTTATTGCAGGTCAATAATGGCTGTAATACAAGTCCCGTAACGATTTCCATCTGATTTTTCAAATAATTTAGCACGCTAATTACGCAAGAACCGAAAGTCCAGGCAATTATTCAGAAGTTGCGCCAACCGATTGAAAAGGCGATCGATTGGGTAATTGACCAAGGTGTTAAAGCTGTTAATAAAGTTGATAAGGATAAGAACAAAGGTAAGGGCAGTAAACCTAGCGATGAGACTAGTGCTGGGCAAGATAATGCACCAATAGAAATATCCGTACACAAAGATAGACGAGTATCCGAAAGACTTTCCCGAACGATCGAAGGAGAAGGATAAGTTGATAGATCTCGCAATGGAAGAAGCCACAAAAAGGTATGGAATAACTCCGGAAATTAATAAAACTAAAGATAATTTATCATGATTGCAACAACAAAAAAGCCGCAACTCAAAACTGAAATAACCCTACACGATTTCTCCCAATCACCCTTAAAAATTTCCCTACTTACCCTAAATCTAACTAAACAAAACGACCAACTCATCGAGTGTCGCCTCACCTTCCAAGTAGATATAGAACTATACGATCGCATCGATACAGATGCATTATTCAATCTCATACCAAATGTGCGAAATCCCCTTTCAACTGAAAAATTTATCCCAGAACAAGACATCAAAATTGAAATCAGCTTAAAACCCGATTGGTTTCCACACTTGGTAAAACATGCTGCTAATAATGATGAAGCTGCAACTTATATCCAGAACTTAAGCGAAAAACAGCCCGCTCATCCAATACTATCTACTGATAGTTGGTTAGCTTTATCTGTCACGCAGCAACAAGAATCAGGCGAAATCGGCTATCGCACTCTTTGGTCTTATATTAGTCCAGCAAATCTTGCTCAAGCAAGCACTTCCAGCAAAGAAATTTCTCAGGGAATTATAAATTTTTTCAAAGACTGGACTGAGGCAAACCTATCTACAAGAACCAAAAAACCCAGCTCCAAAATGCTGGAAGGAATAAGTCATTTCTTAATAGAAGTAGCCGATATTAATCTGGATGAGATCGCTCAGCAAATAGAGGCAAATATCAAAAGACCTTCGACAAGTGAAGCGATTTTTGAGGAAATGGTCAATTTCTTCAAAGCAGACGATTGGTCCTTCATCCAGATTGAAGGACAACCAGTTTTACAAATAGTTTTTCAAGGCGAAAATGGCAAATGGACATGCTACGCCAGCACCAAAATTGAACAGCAGCAATTTATCTTTTACTCACTCTGCTCCGTCAATGCACCAGAAGACAAACGGCTGGCTGTGGCAGAATTCCTGACTAGAGCAAATTCTGGCATGGTTATCGGCAACTTTGAACTAGACTTTGCCAACGGGGAGATTCGGTACAAAACCAGTATAGATGTTCAAGGCGATAGACTCAGTTTTGCACTCATCAAACGCTTAGTTTACGCCAATGTCACGATGATGGATCGATACTTGCCGGGGATTATGTCTGTTATTTATGACGATATGTCGCCAGAGGATGCGTGAAGCGAAGCTATCCCGAAGGGAATCGCGCAAATTGAGGGCTGAGAATTTTTGTAGGTTGGGTTGAGGAACGAAACCCAACCTACGTGGTTTTATTGTTTGAGCTTAACCGACAAGTATTGCATGAGAAGTTTTCGTAAATCAAACAAAGATCGATTCATAAATACGGTTCTGGACTCTCAAAATTCCCTGTTGCTTGACGACTAGCCCCGACAAAAGCAATTCTCTTTCCTCTGAACTATCAACTGCAACAATCTCTCCTTGATGCAAAATTTGTCGATAGAGTTCTAGTAGCCGAACGGATTGTTTGCTATTGAGGAGGCGATCGCGGATGGTTCTCAAATGCTCTGGTTCATCCTGGGATTCCCAATTCTCTATTACCTGAGTTCGCACCAAATTTTCAATCCATTCGGCTTCTCTGTTGGTAGCAATAGGAGATGAAGAATTGCGGATGAGTTTACAGAGCTTTTGGGTCAAAAAAGGCTGACCGCTAGTCCAGGCTAACACTTCTTTTAAGAGTGTTTGAGGATTGCTCACTTTCTTGGTCAATCCCTGAAGTAAAGGTTGCGCTTCATGCTCTTTAAAACCTTCCAATTGAATGGTCTGACCGATGTTAAAGGGCGTTCTTTGGTGGTCAGTAATTAAGTCGCTAGGGGTGGCGACTCCAAAAAGAGCAAAGGTTAAACATCGATACTCTGGATTAATACTACGCTGATTATAGCAGGAGCGAATCAGAGCAAAAAAGTCATTAACTGGGAAATTCAAGCCCAAGACGTTATCAATTTCATCGATAAAAATTATCAGGTTTTTAGAGATAGTGTCATCATTTTGAGCAACTTCAACTAGCAAAACTTCTTCAATAAATTGACTCAACCTCTGAACCGGAGAAATATCTCCTTGCTCTTGCCACCAAGTTTTTAGATTAACCTTTCTTAACAAACCAAAACTTCGCCATAGCTCTACTGTCAATCCTTTGTACCATTGGTCAGGCGTGATGTTTTCGCTACCAATGCGGGTCAGATCGATCGCCCCGCAGCTAAATCCCTCATGCTGGAGATGGTGTATCATGCGTACCATCAGGCTTGATTTGCCCATCTGCCGAGGATTGAGAATGTAACAAAACTCCCCGCCCTTTAACGCTTTGTAGAGATAACGATCTGCTGAGCGCACAACGTAAGTAGGAGCATCCATCGGCAAACTTCCTCCTACTTGATAGTCAAAGGTAGAGGGTTGTTCGGCACTTTTAAGTAACTCGTTTTCAAAGAGCAGTTCGGCTTGGGTGGCTTTGAGAATTTCTAGGGTTTGTGAGAGTTCTTGAGTGCGCTCTTCTACTCTCAGCTCTAGATTTCGGTTATAATCTTCTAACTGTCCGTAGAGACGGGCATTTTCAATGGAGATAGCAGCTTGAGCAGAAAGAATTCTTAAAACTTCAATGCGATCGCTGGTAAATGCATCTGTGGTTAAATTGTTTTCTAAATATAAAATACCGCTTAGTTTGCTTTGATGTAACAAAGGAGTACAGAGAATCGATTTTGGTTGAGTGGCGACGATGTAGGGATCGCGGATAAACTGTTCTTCTTCAGTAGCGTTACTAAGAACTACATTTTCTTGAGTACGGACAACATAGTTAACGATCGCAAGTGGTAGGATAGGTGTCTGGCGATTGCCATCTACAGAGTCAATGGGAAGCGATCGCAGTAGAGTCACGTCATCAGAATCTACTGTCCCTTCAGCTGCGATCGCCCATTTACGATCTTTTTCCAATATCAGAAAGCCTTTTTGAGCACCGCCATTTTCAATTACAGTTTTCATTAACTTAGCCAGCAGTTGGTCTAGTTTAATTTCGCTAGCTAATATTTGAGAGGCTTTGGTAACTGTGACGATATCAAGGGCTTGGGGATTTGTACTAGCAGTAGATTCAGTTGTATTAATACTTTGGTTTTCTTTTCGGTCGTTTATATCCATTAGAAACTGTGGATACTCCAATTCTAAGGCTTGAACTTTGGCTTTTGCACCCCAGCGACTATAACAATGATAAGCATTTCTTAAGTATATTTTCCCTATTTCTTCTCTACCCAGAGAGAGATAAAATTCTGCTGCACGTTCGTAAGCTATGGCTTCTTCGTGGATAAATTCAGATTTTTTAGCACCTTGAATTGCTTTTTCATAAAGTTCTTGAGCTTGCCAATTTTTTCCCAATACTCGCGCTTTCTCTGCTTCTATTAAATCGTATTTGTTTTGAAAATTTGCAGGGCAATGACCAGCCCATACTTTCATATTTTCTTGATTTTCTTCTAGGCATTCTAATATTTGTTTTTGCTCCTCTATAGGGCAATTATAATAATGAGCAATAAAGGAAAGAGAAGAGTAGAAATTGTGTTGTACATTAAATGATACTCCTCCACTAACTGCCAAAACATATTCCTCTGCACATTGACCATTTTCAAAAGCCTTATAGAAGTCTTTTTGAAAATAGGCAACGAACATTTTTGCAAAATAGAAAGCAAAAAGTAACCATTGATTTTTTTGATTAATAAGACGCTCTAGATATAAATCTTCTTCATTCTGAGTATTTGCCAGCAATAAATAGTGTTTATATTGAGCTACATTTCTTAAATTTGCAATAGTATTTCTAACTATTTCTATAAATCTCATCGAATATTCTTGATTTAGTTTTTTGATCAGTTTGGTGTATTCTTTACTATCTTGTAAAAGATTTTCCAGATTACCTCCTCCGAAAAGATTAATATAGCAACAAGATAGAGCTATATAACAAACATACTCATTGTTTCCAGTATTTAAACCTTGCTGTAAATTAGCTAGTAGTTGTTGTTGTGCTACCGAATCGTTGAGCGGCTCTTTCCAATGTCTTATAAATACATAATATAAATATTGAACAAAGGTTTCTAATTTAGGAATCTTGTATTTCTCTATCAATATAATGGACAGTTTTCCAAACTGATATCCAAAATCAATATCTCCCATTACTGCACAAAGAAGCATTCCATAAGCACCATAAACAGCAGCAGATTGAGGAGGGTTATTATAATTCAGACAAATATTCAGTTGAGTTAAAATTATTTCAACAAACAATGAAAAGTTTATCGTCCATGTTGCAGACATAACTGGCTGCAATATTGATATAGCTGATTGTTTATAAGGATCAGTCATTTTTGGTAAATCAGCTAAGTCTTCAATTCTTTTTCCTTGTAGTAGAGACTTTAAAGATTCATGTTCTCGATTAATCCTATTTTTTATTTCACTCTCACTAACAACTTCTTGGGACATCTTTATCCCAAGTTTACCTAAAGCTGCAATAGCAGTGTCAATGGCTTTCTCTGGCTGAAATTGAGCGTAATAAGACAAGATCTTTAATTCATAGACCTTAACTCGATCAAGAATATATTCAACCTTTTGCAGCACGATTGCAGCTAGTTCCTCGATTTGCTCAAACTTAGTATTTAAGTACAGAGCTTCTAAGGTTTCTATATGAAGTTCCAATGTCAATTGATACTGATGCTCCCAACTATTTTTTTCTAGCAATTCTAAACCAGTTTCTAAATACTTTAAGGCTGGTTCATAAGCTGTTGATACTTTTGCTTTTTTACCTGCTTGAAGATTTAATTTAGCTAACTCATCTTTTTCTAATTGCTCACTGATTAAGGTAGACCCTTCATTAAGTTGATTGATGATATCGAAAATATTATTCTGTAACTCATTCTCTTTAATACTTTTCAGTAGTAGACGACCTATTTGTAGATGAGCCTGTTTTTTTTCTTCTTTTGGAATGAGAAAGTAAGCAGCTTGTTGAACTCGGTCATGTAAAAATTTGTAAGGAATATACGTCGAATACTGAGAAGAAGTTTTTGAGCTATTATTTGATAATTCTTCTGGGTTACAAAGCAGAGGAACTTTATAGTTATCGTTTAGAGGAATGATCAAGCCTTCATGTAGAGCAGGCTGTAGTTCTCTAGCAGTTGCTATTGTAGATTTATTGTTGACGATCGAAAGAATTTCTAAATTAAAATGGTTTCCAATACAGGCTGCTAATTTGAGAACCTGTTGCGTTTTCCGATCTAACTTTTCAATTTTACTGACCATCAAGTCAACTACATTATCGGTGATAGACACACTTTCAATTTGCTCTATACTCCATTGCCAATAGGCTTGTTGATTGTCTTTTGGATTAACAAGAGCTTGAGAACGATTAAATACTAATAAATTATTTTGATATAAAGAATAAAGAAGTTGAGTCAGGAAAAAAGGATTGCCTCCAGTTTTTTGGGCAACTAACTCAGCTAAAGGTTGTGAAACTTCCGTTGAGCAAATGAGGGTATCAGCGACTAGTTGATTAATTTGATTAATTTTTAAGGGGGCAAGGATAATATCATTGACTGGAACTTTGGCTTGATTAATTTTTTCTAAAGTGTGTACTAGAGGATGAGTAGGACTAACTTCATTATCTCGATATGCTCCGATTATGAGAAAATATTGATTGTCGGGATATGACATTAATTGTTCAATTAAGTTCAGAGATGGTAAATCTGCCCATTGTAAATCATCAAGAAAAATTACTAAAGGATGTTTTGGTTGACAAAAAATTCCAAAAAATCTTTGAAAAAGTAAATTAAATCGATTTTGGCTTTCAGTCCTGCCTAGCTGTTCAAATGGTGGCTGTTGCCCGATAATTTTTTCGACTTCAGGAATCACATCGATGATAATTTGACCATTATTTCCTAAAGCTTCTAAAATTTTATTTTTCCAAGCTTGTAGTGTTGTTTCCGATTCACTTAGCAGTTTATGAATTAGACCTTGAAAAGCTTGAGAAATAGCAGAATAAGGAATATCTCGCTTTAATTGGTCAAATTTACCACTAATAAACTGCCCTCGTTGGCGTGTAACGGGTTTGTGAATTTCATTGACTAAAGCAGATTTGCCAATGCCTGAATAGCCAGAAATTAGGATCATTTCGGTTGTCCCCTGACTAACTTTCTCAAAAGCTGTTAAAAGTTGAGTGACTTCTTGTTCTCGACCATATAGTTTCTGGGGAATATGAAATTTCTCAGTAATATCTTGACTTCCTAGAGGAAACTGAGAAATTTTTTTTAGAGTCTTTAATTGATTAAGGCAAGTCTCTAAATCAGCTTTAATTCCCCAAGCACTTTGGTATCTTTCCTCAGGGGTTTTAGCTAACAATTTACCAATAATATTAGATACAGCTAAAGGAATATCAGGAATTAGTTCATGAGGTAACAATGGTTGTTGTGCGATATGACAATGAACTAATTCTATTGGATCAGTTGTGTTAAAGGGTAATTGATTTGTTATAAGTTCGTAAAAAGTCACACCAAGGGAATAAAAATCACTGCGATAATCTATCCCTCGATTCATTCTACCTGTCTGTTCTGGGGCAATATAAGCTAAAGTTCCTTCTAGTTGATTAGGGGGACAACTCGTCAGAAATTCTTGGGATAACCGGGTAGAAATGCCAAAGTCAATGATTTTGAGTTGTTCCGTTTGGGAATTGTAGACAATATTTGAAGGGTTAATGTCTTTGTGGATAATGTTAGTAGTATGAATCGCACCTAAACTCTCAGTTATTTTAATTGCAATAGCAAGAAAGTCTTCTAAGCTCAATTGAGATTGGAATATTAATAACTTTAAAGATTGACCTCCAAAGTCTTCTAAAAGCATGACTAAGCTATTCTCATATCGCTCTAAGTCATAAGCTTTAATAACGCCATCTACATTCAAAGAGCGAGTAATTTCATATTCCTGTTTATAACGAGTCAGTTCTGAAGGAGTAGGATAGTTTTTTTTAAGAATTTTAAGAATAACGGGTTTATTATCCGGCTTGAGGATAGCTCGATAAACTAAAGAGTTGGCACTTTCATAAACTTTTTCTGTAAAATAATAATTTATTGCCATAAAACAGACACTGTGTTTTCATCAGAGAATGTATAAGCGAAAACGAATTAAGCAAGGAAGGGAACGAACACCAGCCGCTTAAAACATCCTGACAACAAGTGTTGTTCCCTGTTTACAATAACCAGCTGTCCAATCAACTTATACTGTACTAAGAGGCAAATAAGGGAAGGGGGGAGCGACAAACCTTATTTGGTCACTCACAAATTTGCCGTTTTCTTTAGGGGGGTAGAACGGGAACTCACTGTCTTCCTCTCCGGTCAATGGCATTTCTTTTGCCCGAACCCATCGTTGTATGTCTTCCTGTGTAAGATTAAATTCAGGAGGTTTTGGAGGATACCCTAGAGTGACTTCAGTATAAGGAGGATTTTGGTTTATCCCTGGTTGGGCAATATCTTTCCTAGTAGCGTAATATGTATCCCAAGATAAATCCAATGCATACTCATAAACCATCTCATAATTGCTAAAAATTGGCTCCCAAATCCTTGTCCATTCATTACCATTCTTGTAGTATGCTTGTCCACATAACAAGAGAGACAAAGATATCGAGCTATAACTTACGTACTCACGTTTAATTAAGTAAAGGTCTTGATTTCCTACCTGCGCTGTCATTATTAATTGCTCTAATCCACTAGGATTATTATTGAGAGTTCCTTCATCGTTTACGAAATAAGTATCGAGGGGAAGGTTATAGCTATTTAAAATTTTTCTGGCCAATTTTATCTTAATTTTATCTTCATCTGTCGGTATTTTCTCTTCGTTAAGCCACGTAGCCGCCATACGCTGTGATAGCTCACGAGCTTGCTTTAAAAAACGCGCTGTGGAACGTTGTGCATCCCGAAATTCTCCTGGTATATCAGACAGAAAATCTTCATCAAGACTTGTTCCAATCGAAGGAAACAATGTAGAATCAGAAGAGTTGGGATGAACAAGCATATCTTGTAGATTTTGTTTGGTTCCGTATATTAATTTCGGATGCTCCGAATTCTCCTCAAAGATAAGTATTTGAAACAAGTGATCGGGAATGACCTGAAAATTGCTTTCGCTTTCGTCCTGAGGAGAAGTACCTTCCCCAATAGATAGATTAGATTTTAGAAAATTAATAGAACGGGGTGTAAACTGTACCATAGTTTAACTCCTAATTAACTAAAAGGTTGAATCATTCTAGTAGCTCAGAACTTAGACTAGATTGTAAAAGCGTTTAGGATTATGCCAAACAATCTTGTCTACTATCTCTCGAGATAACTGCATCTCAAGCTCTAAGAATTTTCTAACAACATCTGGCTGATGATTCCAGTGAGGAAAATCTGTGCCAAAAATTAGATTGTCAGAGCCAATATACTCAACAACTTGAGCAAGATAAGGCTCAGAAGGTTCAATGGCAATGTAACATTGACGGCGAAAATACTCTGATGGCGTTAATCTTACCCTATCTTTCACCTCCCAATATAAATTCTTATACTCTTCATCCAGTCGCCATAGCCAATACAGCAACCAACTGCAACCCGACTCTAAAAAAACTACCCTAAGTTGGGGGTGACGTTCTAGGACACCTCCTTCTATTAAGGCTAACAGTGCCATCATCTGTTCCAGTGGGTGAGAGCAAGCATGAAGGGCAAAATGACTATCAAATCTATCTATCCCTATCGTTGGTAAGCGACTGTGGGTTCCCTCATGAATCCCTACTGCCAAATCTAATTCTTCACAAGCTGTCCAAAAAGGTTCGTAGGCGGGATCGCTCAAAGTTCTGCCTTTGACGGGGTTAGGACGTAAAAACACCGCTTTCCAGCCAAAATCGACAATTTTATGCAATTCATGCACCATTTCCTCTGGTGCGTGCTGATTAATTGCTCCTACCCCCTTCAACCTATCTGGATCGTAGCTGCAAAAGTCCTTTAACCAATTGTTATAGGCGCGGGTAAAAGCGCCAGCAACTTCCGGTTGCATAGTATCGATCGCCCAAAGCCACAATCCATAAGTTGGATAAAGGAATGCCACATCGATCCCCATCAGCACCATCTCTTGAAGGTGAGACTTGACATTGTAGCCTTGGAAATAAGCATTAGGATGAGCTTCCATCATCTGCTTATTCGCCTTATCTCGAACTTGCCTAGAGACTTTTTTTACAATGTCTACCCCTTGAATTTTCATGTCTGGTGAGGGGGCAAACTGTTTAAATTCTGGTTCGAGATACTCAGCCCACATACTGGGAGGTTCAATAACGTGGGAATCCGCATCAATAATTGAATATCCTTTGAGCATAATCTGCTGCAATCAATCTGTCTTTTGAGAACAATTCAAGCTGCTCAGTTCGACCATTTGTTGTCTGGCTCAAGTTACCATGAGTCTCTCCGCTTTTCTTTATCTACATTTGATATTAGTTTATCAGAGGTGTCTTCATCTCATAAAACTCATAGAAAAACTCATGAAAAATAACATCTCTAAATAGGGAGAAGTTTACATCCACATCGGAAAAGAATTGAGAGCCGCTTCATTTGCGTCTCTCCTCTTTTAACTTGGCGATCGCTTGCGTTCAGATTTTGTTAAGTCTTCAACCGAATTACCCGACTCTCTACATTGCCATCTACAGTCAACCTGTAAATAAAGATTCCAGGTGGTAAAGATTCCCCCGCATCATTTTTACCGTCCCAGACAACTGATTTTTGACCAGTACTGGGATCTCTTTCATCAACCAGTTTGCGAACATAAGCACCAAACTGATTCCAAATATCGATTGTGACTTTTTGGGCATTCTCCGGTAACGTGTACTCGATATTAACTGATTTCTCAAACTGCGCTGGCGCGTTGGTTGTCAGAAATTTTAAAGGTGCAACCCTCTCCACCTGACGGGCTGTTACTGGTGCAGTAGAATACTTGTAAACAGTCTTACCTGAAGCATAACCGACAGTCACGGGATTACCAAAAAATCGGAAACGATTGATAAATTGTCCGATTTGGTTCGCATCTTGCCAATTTTTACCTCCATCTTTGGTTTCGCTGCTAAAACCTCCTTGAAATTTGGCATCTCCCCAACCACCAACCCAACCGAGGTTCTCATCAACAAATCCTACACCTTCGAGGTTGGCATTTTCTTGAGGATCGTTGATGCGAAGTCTCGTCCAAGTTTTTCCGCCATCTGTTGTCTTGAGAATTGCGCCTTGGTTGAAATTTTCCAGAGAGACAAAACCAACCCTCTCATTGAGAAACTGAATTTTCCAACCCCATTCTCCTAACGGAAAAGAGGAACTAATATCGGCGACTTGGTTTACCCAAGTTTTTCCCCCATCTTCTGTATAGAGAACCACTGGAATTACATCATCGCGACTGGGTTTGGGAATACTATTGTCAGCTTTGCCACCGACAACCCAACCACGATCTGGATTAATAAAATAGTTATCAATCAAAATTGTGGCATATTCGCTCATATCCCACGCAGTCCAAGTTGTCCCACCATCGACGGTTTTCATCATACGGGCAGGGATATCAGCAGGATCGTTGGTACCAGAAGCATAAATGACCGACTCGTTGACGACCGAAAGGCCACAAATCTTTACTGGAGCGTTTTCAGGGAGATTCTCTACAATAGCCCAAGTTTCTCCTGCATCAGTTGTGTGATACAGGCGTTGTTCTTTAGATACTGTTCCAACGCAACCATTTAAGGGGGTCGAAAAACTAACACACCTTAAATAAATTGGTCGCCCGTTAACAATAGGTGTTTGAAATTGTATCTTCCAAGTATCGCCGCCATCGGTGGTTTTGATGATTTGACCGTTACTATTAACTGCCCAACCTACCAGAGGATCGATAAACCAAATATCATCAGTTCTCGAACTAGCGATCGGTGCGTTTGTAGGAAACCATTGTAAGTTTGCAGAATTTGTCATGACAAATATTTCCTCTTGCTTATGGATACAGTATTCGGATTACTGGGGAAAATTACTATCTTTCCACTGCTTGAATAGGTTAATTCTTGCTTCTGTCCAAGGTCCTTCGGGAAGTAAAGGCATAGACATGGAGGATACAGAGTCTAAAATCGCATCTGCATTATTTTTCACCTCATCATAATCACCGAGATTGACGGGAAATCTCGGTTGCGATTTCATATGATCTACATCCATCGGAGAGAATAATTGAGAAATCCCGTTAGTCCATGTTCCCCCATTGGGTTTGAGAGAAATGGTATGGGCGATGTTCTTCAACGACACTGAAACCTCTGTTAAAGCTTGTTGCAATTTAGGATAGGGTTGGGTTCTAGAGTCGTTAATCAGCGCGTCACAAGCTTGGGCAATTTCTTGCAGTCTCTCTTGGAAAAAGATCCAAGCACTAGTCATCTGCGGAAGCAACTGCACATCAGCATAGAATTCAAAACTTGGTCCTGCATTCATGCCTGGAAATCCAACGCCAGCTGGTAATTGAGCGATTGCTTTGGCTAAGGGAGAAACGCCAAAAGGCATGAGATTAATAAACGCACTCTTGAGAACATACATTTGTTCCTCATTCTCGTTAGTATGTGCAAAGAAACGGAGGAGTATTTGCAACATCACCTCATAGAGAGCAACGAAGATCTCTACGACATCGCGACTCAAGGGATCGGTAATGATGTTGGCACCAAGAGTTGTATTATCTTGCTGAAGACTTAAGAGGGGATTTTCAATGACTGGACGAGTCGGTTGAAAATTGGGATCTTTCTGCAACTCTGCTAAATACTCTTCGCGAATTTTGGTGAATTTAGTAAAATGACTGTCATCTCTTTGGGTAGGAGAGCCTTCGCCCTGTACGATAATTAGATCGATCGCTTTTATTGCTGAATCTAAGTCTGTAACCTGGATCATCTCTCTAAAAATCCCCATTGCTTGAGCTTCGAGCGGTCCAATAAATAGTTTTTGACCGATAGTTTGAAAGCCTTGGCGGATTAGTCCGTAGAGTTCTCCAATGGTTTTATACTCAAGTTTTCTCGGAACTAATGGTTGTGGTAGTACTGCTAGAAGTCTTAGCAATTCTTCATCTCTGATTCTCTGACAAAACTGAGTCCAATTTCCTTTTTGTTCCTCAGTATCAAAGTTATTTGGCAATTCAAAACAAATATAGCGGTTCAGCGTGGTTTCATTGAAAGGAGCTAGTTTGAATTGAAGTTTTAAAGATGTATAGGTTTTAGCCTGGGGAAAATTTGCACGTCGAAAATATGGTGCTCCTCCTATGGCTGTGAGCAGATTGCTAGCCAGTGCTAGATGCAGCATTTCCTGTACGGCAATTCCATTAATTGTCCGCCGCCACCTATTAATCTTATTTAATTGAGCTTGAGAAATTCCTTCATCTGTAGATTCTTTTAAACTGAAGGCAGTAAAAAGATATTGGCAGGCAAGGGAATGTTCCAATTCTGATGCTTGGGAGAGAAGATAAAGTAAGTCTTCTCTGGTTTTAACTTGATTGTCTGTACTCATATTGGGTAATAGTTTAAGAAGGAATGGGTAGTGGGTAATCGTATGCAATTAACAATTACCCATTACGAAACAACTATTGAGATCGTTCTTAAACAGATTTAAGATTAGGATGCTAATCCGTAATTCTTGGCTAGATTATCGTTAATACTTATGAGCATCACGTCGCTCCTTGATAGCCTGTAACACTCCATTGCTTACATTTCGATCTGACATTAAAGATTAGGAAAGTTTAGCTTTAATGGTTTTTGCTAAACGCTGTGATAAAGCAGCCAGCGTTAGAGCGGGATTAGCTGCTGGAATAAATGGCCAGACTGATGGATCTGCACAATAGAGGTTATCATAACTTTCAAACTTCAGGTTAGTATCTACCACTCCAGTCCCATCTCCACTCATTCTCAGCGTTCCACCAGCGTGATGAACAGTACCTTCATTCCCATAACCCATTCCTTCGCTTGCTGTAAAAGGAATATTCAATTTACTTAAGATAGCATTACGCATTTGCTGAGCAGCACCAAAGTGAGAAACACCAGTTTGATTCCTCTTGACTTTAACTGATAACTTTTGACCTATACCATTCGAGCGAACAAAGTTATCGTTATCAAGAAAACTAGAGAAGGCAAAGGTTAGCTTGATTCGGGAAGTATCGGGAGCCTGTCGGATGTCATCATCAGGTTTCCGCAGATTCCAATAAACTGGATTAATCAGAATTTCGATATTAAAAGGATGATTGTTAATTGTAGCATCACGCTTAGACATAAACACCTTGGCGTGCTTATCTGGTCCTCCAAAGGGACTACCATCAGGAATTACGTATTCAGCAGAGAAGAAAGCAGGATGATCCGTTAGCCCGACTCCAATTTTGTTATTAGGATCGTTTAAATTACTATTGAGAGCAATTTTAGGGCTTTCCAAAGAACCTGCCGCCAGAACAATTATCTTGCCTTTATATCTTCGGGTAACATTCCCCAATAAATCCTGGCAAACAACAGCTGTGGCTTTTGAACCTACTGTTTCGATTTTTGTCACTAAATGCCCTAAGTTAATTGTTAGATTATCTCGTCCAGTAGTTCCATCGAAAGCCATTGAGGCCAAGAGAATATCTGTAGTAGAAAAAGTTCCTGTTGAACTTTCCAAGACATTTTCAATTATGTTGGCATCACTAATATTTGGCTGATGTCGAGAGTGAGGGAGAGCCTCAACAATCCAATCACCAAAGTTATCAGAAAGCTTACTGACGATACTATCCTGAAAAGGTCCTAATGTCTTTCCTTTTCGCATTAACTTTTCTGCATCAATATACCCGTTTTGAGTTGTGAAAAATTCACGAATCTCAACGGGCCAAAACTGTAATTCCCAATCCCGCATTTGTGGAATTAACCCAGACCAATAGTTAGAGCGACCGCCTAAACTCAAATGTATGCCAAGGATAAAATCAGAGCCCGGTTCGTTATTATAATGTCCCACTTGATGATGCGTTGCTAATCGCGACCAATTCCCAGGAAGATTAGTGATATGGGTGGGAAAAGTCAAGCCACCAGCTTCAAGTACTAATGTTTTAACACCAGAGTCGGATAAGGCATCTGCTAATATTCCGCCACCAATACCAGAACCGATGACAATTACATCATATTCAATATCTTCGCGAGTATTATTAGGAATGCCATCTTGCGCTATTCTAGTAGGGTCAATGTGAAAGTTATCATATCCATGTTTATAACGATTTGGAGCGGAAGGAAATTGAATTTGTGCTTCAGTAAAAAATGCATCATTGCTGGTTGATATATTTTGATTGAAGCCATTCATCCAATAAGCTTGGTCAAGCACAAATTTGAACTCTAGATTGTCAGGATAACTTGACTTTTCTAAAAAGAATTCCCAACCACCAAACCGATAAATTCCGAAAATGTCTTTCGTCCAGCCATCTTTAGTATTGCGTAGAGTCACAAGATGATTGGGAGCATATTGAGTTGTCTCGAAGCGAATTTTCAGCAGTGGTTTTGGTGCTGCTAGTATGGCTCTAGCAACAGATGGTGTTGAAGAATCTGAAGCTTCACCAATAAAAGTTTTATCTGTGCCACTATGATACTGAAAATAATCCATATCTTCTCCGTAATTTTCAGACTTAACTGCTCGACAATAAAGCTTATAACTAAGTGTATTAACTTGCAATTACCTAGTACGGTTAAAAATTTAATATATATTCGCACTCTTCCTCTGATGAACCCAATCTCATACACTCTCAATACTTGTCGGTTAATCCGAAAAATACGAAAACACGTTTGTTGGGTTGAGGAACGAAACCCAACATTTACAGACATTTGTTGGGTTTCACTATCGTTCAACCCAACCTACAATTTCCGAGAGCCCTTGCAGTATTGCATACACTCTAGTCAACAGCCCCAGTCGAATTTAAAGTTTTACTTTCTCCTTCTTCAATCGCAGTGAATTATCTTTGATATTAGTTTTTCTCTTAGCCTCTGAAACTCATAAGACTCATCCCAGAACCCATAGAAAAACTCATGAAAAATAACATCCCTAAGTAAGGAGAACCTCACATCCACATGGGAAAAGAATTGAGTCGCTCTTCTGTCAGTGGTTTTTGCAACCAACCCATCTTCACCGGAACTTCATAAAGCCGTCCCGGCGCTAACCTTTTCCACATATGGCGCATTCCAGGAACAATGACCTTGGCAACTCTCAGTCCAATATCGGGACGAGTCTGATCTAATACCAGCATTTCTAAACCATTGTTCTCAACGATTTGTTGACAGAGCTTGACATCTTTGAGTAAATCGTCACTTGCCATGAAGCGATAATCGCCACTGACTTTAGCAGCAACTCTGTTGTCTGGAACTAAATATGGTCGATCGCTTAAAGTTGCGGTTTTCCACCAATCTACCGCCAAGCGATCGGCTGATGGAGGATATTGAGTACTTCCATTAGCGTTTGCAAATAAAACGTTAGGTAAAATTTGGTTAACTTCAGTCAAGGCTCGACTAATAGCAATCTTGGCATCGAAATGAGCGCCATAACCCAAAACAATATCTTCAAAAGAGCGATCGCTTCTCCGACTAATGGCTGCAAACACAGGAATATTCAGATCGCTGGTAATATCTAAAACCCAAAGTTCCCGATTAATAGTTTGATAATATTGTTTCAGGCTTTGAAAATAAGGCTCGTCGAAACTATCTAAATCCACTTGAGGCTTTTGCAGGGAGTTATACCACCATAACGCGACAGCATCCCGCTCTACTAACTCCATAAACCCTTGTAAAATAGCTTCTTCAAGAGTATTGCCTGCTGCACACCCATTAGAATCAGCCCAACAGTCGGGTTTATAGTCCGGTCGATAGCCATAATAACAGTAAGCCGTTGGTAGATACTTAAATTCCTGGTGGGTTAAAGACCAAACGGGAGTCCAGTCAATAACTCTATCTTCATCAAAAGGTTCGGGGACTTTTTGAAACCAGCCTTGACACTCAACATTCCATTGTTCTCTATTTTGATATTGCTGTTGGCTGAAGTTCATACAAACATTGGGATGGATCGCCTTGTCTCCCATTTGTTGGTAACTGCCTTTTTCTCTAATTTCATCCCCTTGAAACACCCCAGAATATCGCTCGATCGCTTCGCAAAAACCACTAGCCATAGCTTGAGAGTCAGTCCTACCTTTCCCTGCACTTCTACCCCCCAAATTTTGGCGCAAACTAGCTGAATCGTCGAAAATACTGAGAAAATGATGTTTGGCAATGTAATTATGAGTTAATCCATTCCCAGAAATTTTATTGAGTTCTCGCACAACGCCAGTAACGGGGCTAATAAGATGTTGATATTTCCTGAGAGTTTCTTGTGGCGAACAAGAACGATGTCCTCCATCGACGGTAAAGGTTTTCTTTTGGTGTTCTAAAACAACAGGTAGGGGGTTGTTGGTAAACCCATTTACCATATCTCCACAACTAGAACATTGAGGACGCTTAACCAAGCTATGATTTTGAGTTTGCAGTGCGATCGCATCGTAAGCAATCAAATGACTTTCTAATTGTTTATTTTCCCCTTGGACAATCCACTTAAACACCTCTGTGGCTACCATTCCTAATGCAGTTTGTACTGTAGATGGCAAAAATCCCAAAGGAGGAGTTAAAGGGGAAGAAATCTGCTTCTGTCTGTGAATAAACCCTTCAATCGGGCTATTATCTTGCAAACGCTGGGCTAAACAGTTCCAACAACCTGTTTTCTGAGGATTAAATAAAGGACCGATCCAGACTATTGTCCCTAATGGCTTAGCCAGCATCCAGGGAGATTGGGACTTTAAGGCTTGTTGATTGAACTTATCTAGCTCGGGATTGAGATAATCATCGGTTAAAACTACTGTCAAATCACCTTCGTCTGCTACTTGAATTTGGAGAGACTCAAGCACAGCAATGAAGTTTTCAGCAGCAACCGAACCATTAGCTTTTACTGCTACTTTAGTAGATCGCAATCTTTGATGGGCTACTGTGGGAGAAATATTGAGATGATGGCAGAATATGCTTAAGTGCGATGGGAGAGAGTTATCTTCTTGAACAAGATAGCCCTTTTGTTGCATTTTTAATAAAGCATATTGGGCTTTAATACTTACATCAAGAACTTCTTGGAAGAAGGTAGTAGCTGATTGTAAAGATTTTGGAGCTTGCAGTAGTGACTGTTGAATGATGTCAATAATTTCATCAATATTGCGATCGCCATCGATTAAAGCAGCTAAACGACAAGAAAGGCGATCGCTTAACCAGACTTTTTCTCTCTCAGACAACAGAAATACATTGTCTGTTTCTATAGTTTCAACAGAATAACAAGGATTGAATTGGGGTTTATGTTGCATCGATCGTTATTAGTTGTTTGTTTACTCACATCTTGCACCATCAGCTTATTGATAAAACCATAGCCTAAAAAGCCGATTATTTCGTAGGGTGAGCAAAGAAGCGCCCTGTCAAGGTGACTCACAAAATTGTGATTCAGGTGGCAATTCCTCATCTTTTCTCTGGTGCGCTCTGGAGCGTACTCTGCGGTTCAGAAGCGATTTATTTAACCGCAACAGACGCAGAGGACGCAGAGGTAAGAGGTGAGAAAGCTATTAATTTCCTGAAGTTTTGTTCCACCTTGACAGGACGCTTGTGGGCACTGCCCACCTTCGCGTTATTGAGAAGGTGCAAGATATCGATTTACTAATCCCAGTGGAATTCTAGCGCAATACGGTTCAGTTAAGGCTCAAATAGTTGTAAATTATTATTGTTTCCAAAATATCCCGTTAATAATTCGGGGCTAGAAGCTGTTCGCTAAAAACTCTGTATATCTAGGCAAATCTCTGTAGAATTGCGGAGATATTCTGTGATATCGTATTTGTAGTGGCTAAACACATCCGAGGAGTAAGTGAACTGGAGTAAAACGGAGTAATTCGTCTTACTGACTCCGCCATGACTCAACGAGCGAACCAGTTTCAAAGTTACCCGTAAGGGTTTCAGTCCGGTTTCAAATCTGATTTTGTATAATTATTTTTGATTAACTACTCAACATTATTCTCTCATAAGAGTGATAGAATAATGTTAAGCCTTGTAGTACAAGGCTTTTCCAAAAATCTTGATTTCAGCTATTTACTTAGAAAATAAACTCTCAACCCCTGGGCACATCTAAAGTGAGAAAATTGGACTTAATTTTCTTTTAGCAGAGTGATGGAAGCTGTCCACGAGCCCTAATTTGCTCGTGATGGCGGAGCGTTAAAAAACTTATTCCTTTACTTCCTTCAGCATCGCAGCCGTTTGCATAGCTGTCTTATCAAGCGTGACATTTGCCTATGAACCTTGATTGTCTCTTTGAGATTGTTGACTGCCTGCTAATTGAGAGCCACAATCGCCCCCTTAATTCCACAGAAAACCTGATTCTGCAAGGCATTTGGCAGTATAGAACTTATAACCAAATGGCGATAGAGGCAGGTTATAGTCCGGGCTACTTTACCAATGTCGTTGCCCCAGAGTTGTTTGGGAGGCTCTCCGAGGTCATCGGTCAGCGTGTGACCAAAAAAAACTGTCGAATGCTGTTGGAGACTTATGCCATCACCAAAGCAGCCTCAAAAACAAAACCTTTGAGACAAGACCTGACGCAATTTCCCCCCACAGTTAACCAGGATACGTCACCTTGCTACCCCAGTGGCTCAGTTCCTCTTGACTCTCCCTTTTACCTCGAACGTTCTTTCCTTGAGGAGCAAGTTTATCAAGAAATTGGGAAACCAGGAGCGCTCATCAGGATTAAAGCTCCCAGAGAAATGGGCAAAACTTCACTGCTGCTGAGGATTCTTGATTATGCGAACCGCCAGAGCTACTACACTATCAGCTTGAATCTAGAACAAGTCGAGCAGGCAATTCTGAGCGACTTGAATCAACTTTTGCGGTGGTTATGTGCCAACATCGCTCGCCAGCTTCAGCGTCAACCGATGTTAGACGAGTATTGGGATGAAGATTTGGGAAGTAAAATTAGCTGCACCCTCTACTTTCAAGAATATCTACTAAAGTCAATTAATACTCCCCTGATCTTGGCATTGGATGAAGTGAACTATATTTTCGAGTATCCCCAAGTCGCTAAGGATTTTCTACCTCTGTTGCGTTCTTGGTACGAAGAAGCGAAAAGACTGCCCATTTGGCAAAAGCTTCGTCTGCTCGTGGTTCACTCAACAGATATTTATGTTCCTCTCGAACTTAATCAGTCTCCTTTCAATGTAGGGTTACCGATTCAATTGGACACCTTCAGCCAAGAAGAGGTGCAGCAGTTAGCCCAACGCTATAGACTCAATTGGGCAGATGGGGAAGGAGCCAGACAATTAATGGTAATGGTTGGGGGACATCCGGCGCTTGTACACTTAGCACTCTATCATCTGGGGCGAAAGGAGATAACTCTGTCGCAACTGCTAGAAACTGCTCCCACTGCTAGCGGAATTTATTCTCATCATTTGCAGCGTCTCTGGGCAACCTTGCAAAAACAGCCTGAGTTAGCACAAGCTTTTGATACCGTTCTGAATGCCAATGAAGCTGTTCCCTTAGATCCCATCCTAGCTCACAAGTTAAGCAGTATGGGGCTGATTAAACTTTCTGGATCTCAAGCGATCGCAGGTTGTGAATTGTATCGGCGATTTTTTACGAAAAAGGCGCAGCAACATTTAATTTATACATAATATTCCTTATAGGGGACTTCCCAATACGGTTTGCTTAAGCTCTAAATAGCTAACTTGAAATTCAATCTAGAAAATTAGGAGGCTAAACGAGTTGTTTGAAAACACGCCCTAATGGGGATCGGGTGTAGCAATTATTTGGTGAATTGGTATTATATCAACTTCGGCTAATTACTTATAATAAAATTTATCAACGCTCGTTGGACGTACTGTGGAGAGACCTAACACAAGCTGAGAATTGATGTTGGGTTTCGTTCCTCAACCCAACCTACGGATATTATAAGAAATATCTTAATTTTCATTAATTTTTTCGATTTAGTATTAATAAAGGCAGGAATAGTAATACATGACCTTCTCCACCTTTTAGGATAGATAAATAATGTATCTTGTGACGGAAGGCTTTAGGAAAAATATTAAGTTAATTTGTAAGAGTAATAACAAAGAGTTTCAAAGTTTGTAATAAGCTTTGAAAGAAATAAGGAGGACAATATGAGTTTAGAAGATCGCGCAAAAGCAACTGCTAAGAATATTGAAGGAAAAGCTCAAGAAGCACTTGGAAATATCTCTGGAGATCCAGAAGATAAAGCTGAAGGTAAAGCAAAGCAAGCTGAAAGCGAAGTACGTCACAGTGTTGAAGACGTAAAAGACAACGTTAAGAAAAAGCTTGACTAGTACTTGAATACATTGATTTTGAGTGGTTTCTAGATATAGTCGTATCCCCGATTTCTTAAAGAATTCGGGGACATAGACCACTCAATAAATTTTGGGTAATACAGGAATTTTATGTAATTTTTGAACGATAAATATGGTGGGCATTGCCTATTATAAAGTGCTTAAATGTTTCAGAAATGATTTAGGTTTCCTGTAAATTAACGGTGTATAGCCTTTAAGAAACTACTCAATATCACCAATTTTGAAATAAAATTTTTTGGAGGCAAGGAATATGGGTTGGCTTCAACAAAGCCGGAGAATTTTGGTAGCTTCTGTTTTGATTTTAATTTTGACTATTACCACGGCTTGTTCGGGTGGTGCTGTAGCCCAAGTCGATCGCACCACAAATCAGCCTGCAGTAGGCAGAGATGTCGCTTACGGAGAATTAGAGCGAGGAAATACCCCAACCGGAGAAAGTTTTGGGAACTGGGTTATCCAAGCATCGAAGGGATTAATTTCGGATGCTTATGTACGTGACAATAATAAGCTTGGTGTAGTGATTTCCTCTCAAGTTCCTCCTAATGAAGTGCGTTCATTAGCAAAGTCTTTAGTTGAAGGTTTTCATCGGAACTTTCCAAAACAGGATTTAACAGTTCTTATATTTGCACCAGATAAACAGCGAATTTTGACTGTTCAGTACGATGTGCAAACGAATCAACTGCAATATAGCTAATGGCTAATGGCTAATGGCTAATGGTTAGTAGTTAATAATTTCTACAATTAGCAATTAGCAATTAGCAATTAATAAGGAGATTTCAAAATGAGTAGTAGCGAACAATATAGACGTCAAATCATGAAAGATTTGGCTCAGGGTGATGTTGAATCACTAGATGATACTTCAACCTCTTCAGGAATTGAGTACGAGAATTTTGATGATTTTGCTCAAAGGACAACAGCAGACGAGAGACGTCAATTGTTTGGTCGGTCTTTACATCCAGATCGAATTCCTACCAATCAAATGGAACCTGAATTGCAAAAGGCAATTTCTCAAATTAAACCTAACGAGCGTGATGATGTAGCTCGTGCCTTTTTCAAGCACTTGAAGCAAAGAGGGCTCGATGAAAAACATTTAGAACAACAACTCGGTCTTTCGACTCACCACCCCGGTCGTATGAGTGCTGATGATGTGAGCAAACTTGCATCCTTCGCATATCACAACCATCCCGATATTTTCCGCGAAGTCTTGGCTGAGCAGCCCGGTATTATGAGATTTCTCAGCAATCCTGTTGTAGGAGCTATTTTGGGACTTGCAGCAGCTAAGTGGTTGGGTGGTCGCCACTGATAAAGGTAGTTTGTTGGGTTGAGAAGGTGGGTAATGGTAATACCCACCTTTTTTATGAAAAAATGGAGGCGGAGCCTCTTAAGGCATTCCCAGCCTGAGGGTGGGAACGAGTTGACGAATGACAAATGACAAATGACGAATTATGCTGTTGCTAATTGTGGAGTTGGACGCTTGCTGTTGCGGATACCTTCAATCGCTTCAGCATAATCTTTGGCTTTGAACACTGCAGAACCAGCCACGATCGCATTTGCGCCTGCTTCTAAAACTTGCCAAGTATTATTGCCCTTTAGCCCCCCATCCACTTCAATCCAAGGGTTGAGACCGCGTTCATCGCAAATTTGACGCAATTTTTGAATTTTGGGAACTACACTAGGAATAAAGCTTTGACCGCCAAAACCGGGGTTGACGCTCATGATCAACACGAGGTCGCAAATGTCCAGAACATAATCAATCAGTTCTAGTGGTGTTGATGGGTTGAGTACAACACCGGCTTGCTTACCCAACTCCCTGATTTGGCTGAGAGTGCGGTGTAGGTGTGGTGAAGCATTGTGTTCGCAATGGACTGAGATAATATCAGCGCCTGCTTTGGCAAAGTCTTCTACATATTTTTCTGGTTCCACAATCATTAAGTGGACATCCAGTGGCTTTTTTGTTACCGGACGAATCGCTTCTACAATCAGAGGACCAATCGTGATATTGGGGACGAAACGACCGTCCATTACGTCTACGTGAATCCAATCTGCACCAGCTTCGTCTACTGCTCGAATTTCTTCTCCCAGACGGCTAAAATCTGCTGATAGGATGGATGGAGCGATTACAATGGGCTTTGTAGATAGGGTTTGGGTCATGGCTAGTGGGTTTTTAAGCGTCCTCGTCTGTCAACATTGTAACAAAGGTTAGTGGTTAGTAGATAGTAGTTAGTAGTTAGTGGTTAGGGGTTAGTAGGGGCGCAATGCAAGAGCGCCCGTACAGTGGTTAGTGGGAAAACAACCAACAACCAACAACTAACAACCAACAAACAACAACTAACTACTAACAACCAACAACTAACAAACAACAACCAACAACTAACCACTAACCACCAACTATTATTGATTATGGTGAACAAACACACTTGGATGATTTGTGGATTGGGTGTCTCTTGTTTGAGTGCGCCCGTACTAGCTCTTGCTTTGGACAGTCCTTTTGGAACTAACGGTATTGATGCTTTTAAGTTACATAAACCACCATATAATTTAACAGGTCGTAAGATAGCGATCGGTCAGGTAGAAATCGGGCGTCCGGGTCAATTTGGCATAGATAAGGCAGTTTCTAAGAATCGCTCCGTGTCTCTCGCTGGCGTATTTTTGCGTAATGGACTGGCTAAATCAAATAGTAGTGTCGATCCGCATGCTTACAATGTAGCCAGTGTTATGGTCAGTACTAATAAAGCTTTGCCCGGTATTGCTCCACAAGCACGTCTCTACTCCTCAGCAGTGGGTTCTGGTAAAAACTTGGGTCAACCAGAAGAATGTATGTCTGCACAGCATATTGCAGCTCAAAATGGTGGAGATATCCGCGCAATTAATTTCAGCTTTGGCGAACCATTGAACCGCGACCCCCGTCCAGCTGCTGTTCTAGATGGTAAGGCTTTGCTAACGATGTGCATCGATTGGTCTAGTCGAGTTCACGATAGCTTATATATTATTGCAGGTAATCAGGGCAAGGGAGGCATTCCTATCCCTACAGATAACTATAACGGAATGAACGTGGCTTTTTCATCTCGTCGTGCGGGAATTTTTAATAAAGTTGATGTTTCTAATTTAGCGGCTGTTAGCGAAGGGCTGGCTGTTCGACTCGCTGGAAAAGAAATTAATTTAGGTCCGCGTCGTGCGATCGCTTTAGTTGCACCTGGTAATAATATCACCTTGCTTAATCCAGACGGTAAAATCAATAAGGTAACGGGAACGAGCTTTGCGGCTCCTCAAGTGACAGCGACAGTAGCTTTGTTGCAAGAATTTGGCGATCGACAGTTGCGGGCAAAACGAACCAACTGGAGTGTGGATTCCCGCCGTCATGAAGTGATGAAAGCCGTACTAATGAATTCTGCGGACAAAATTAAGGACATTGGCAACGGGTTGTATTTGGGAATGACGCGTACACTCATTGATAAGCTCAACAAAGATTGGCTTGATTCTGATGCCTACAAAAATCCCAAAATTCCTTTAGATGCTCAGATGGGAACAGGTCATTTACACGCATTCCGCGCATACCAGCAATTTAGCGCCGGCCAATGGAATCCTACACAACCTGTACCTGTTATGGGATGGGATTATCGTAAAGTTAATGCACTATCTTATATAGATTATACAATAGCAAAACCTTTACAACAAGGCAGTTTTGTTGCTGTTACCTTAAGTTGGGATAGATTAGTAGAGCTCAACGATAAAAATAATAACGGTCAATTTGACGCGGGAGATGATTTTCGCGATCGCGGCTTAAACAATCTCGATCTTCATTTAGTCAAAGCAGGCGCACCAGAAGGTGTTGAGAGTGCTGCTGTTTGTTCCTCAATCAGCGATGTTGATAGTGTAGAGCATATTTTTTGTCCTGTTCCAGCGACAGGTAACTACAAAATTCGCGTTCAGTTCCGTCAAAAAGTTAACGAAGCCACTCAAGCCTATGCCTTGGCTTGGTGGAGTGTAGGAGCCAGGTAGGGACTGTTGCCTATATTCCTCTGCCATTATCCTCTTCATTAGGAACGCGATTCATCCTCTCTCTCCTGACGGAATTTTTCTAGCAATTGGGGAAAATGTTTCAGATCGTCAATTGATTGTGGGGCTGGATAAAACTCCCCAGCAGGTTCAGCGTTTACCTTATCCATCAAGGCATAAAATGCTTCATCGTCATTTCGATGTTCGAGCATATACGCTAGTAAATCTTTACGAGTCGTTGCCTGAAAATTGGGCTTTGTCATAATAGCCTCCACAGTCCGTTACGATTGATGAGAATTGCTGTCTCTTCTCCCGCTAAAAAGAAAACTTGTCCTGTTCGTTCATCTACGCGAACAACATTGACAGGCAAATACATCTTTGTTGCCCAGTAAGTCAAACTAAAGCAAGTTAATAGCTGTGCTGTGTACTTCTCGTAGGAATAATTGGCTCCTTGTTCCTCACTGTTTGTCAATCATACAACGCTTTGCATCTAAATGGAGTATGCCCCTCCCGTTCAATTGTGCTGCTGTTGTTGCCAAAACTGTAACCATATAGTGAATAAGTCACTTGAGATGCCATAGTCGAAACAAAGTCTCAGGAAATTGTGGAGTCAAATGAAGCAAAATAGCAATGCTCGTGAAAATTTTTTGCAAAGACGCTATGGCGTTCGTCTGGGGAGACGCTATGTTCTGACTGCAGCTAGCGTTGTTCTTATGGGTGTTCTGGGATGTTCGCAGATCGGTAACAACACGAGCGCATATGCACAAACGAGTCTACCTCGTTCGGAATCTTCCATGTCAAAACAACCATCAACTCCTGATGCCAAACTCGTTAATTCTAACACAAAGTTTGGCTTTAAACTATTTTCTGAAATTCTGAAAAATGAAGGCGATCGCAATATTTTTGTTTCCCCTTCAAGTGTATCCATTGCTTTAGCTATGACTTATAACGGAGCAAGTGGCAGTACGAGAGAGGCGATGACAAAAGCGCTGGAGTTACAAGGGTTGACTTTACAACAAATCAACTCTTCTAACGCGGCGCTGAAGAAAAGTTTAGAAAATCCAGATCCGGAAGTAAAACTGACTATTGCAAATTCCCTTTGGGCAAATAGAGAGGCTAGTCTGGAGCGAGAATTTATCCGGAGAAACCAAGAGTTTTATACTGCTAGGGTAGCTAATTTAAACTTTCAAGATACAAATGCACCTAGTATTATCAATAGCTGGGTTAACGATAGTACTGAAGGAAAAATTAACAAAATTGTAGACAGAATCGAGCCCGATAGAGTGTTGTTCCTTATTAATGCTATTTATTTTAAAGGTCGTTGGTCGGATGAATTTGACAAAGAACAAACGAGCGATCGCCCATTTTACCTTTTGTCGGGTCAGCAGAAACAACACCCTATGATGTCACAAAGAGGTAACTATAGGTATTATGAGAATCAACAATTTCAAGCAGTGAGTTTACCTTATGGTAAAGATGGTAAGGTAAGCTTTTATATTTTTCTTCCCAAACAGACATCTAGCTTAAAAAGCTTTTATGAAAATCTGAGTGCAGAAAACTGGGAAAATTGGATGTCTCAGTTTAGCCAAAGAGAAGGATTTGTGCGCTTGCCTCGTTTTAAAATGGACTATGATATCACCCTAAATCAAGCTCTAACAGCGTTAGGTATGGGGGAGGCTTTTAGCAATAAAGCCAACTTTTCTGCCATGGGAAAAAAACTTAAAATTAGCGAAGTTAAGCATAAAACATTTGTTGAAGTGAATGAAGAAGGCACTGAGGCTGCTGCTGCTACTTCTGTAGGAATAGTGCCATTATCAGCTAAAGTGCCATCTGAAGAACCGTTCAGTATGATTGTCGATCGCCCCTTCTTCTGTACGATTCGGGATAATCGCACAGGAAGTATTTTGTTTATGGGTTCAATTGTGGAGCCACTTTCTTAGGATTTATTTCGCTGCGATTGCTTTGAGAACCTGTAGGAGGGGAGTCTGAAACAACGGGTGCAGCTACTTCTTGTGACTGGTTACTTGATGGTGTCGTGATACTGTTATCAGCCGTACCTTGTGGTTGAATGCAAATCGTTTCTGCATCTTCAACCTCTTCCGTGCTGCTAGATGCGGGACGCACTGCACTGAGAGCAGTTTTAATAACGACAGCTGTGGGTACCGCCACAATAACACCCAAAAGCCCGCCAATTCTCGCACCTGTTAAAACAGAAATCAAAACCCAGACGGGGTTTAAACCAGTAAAGCTACCTAGAATTCTAGGAGCTATTAAGTTTTCTAAAATTTGCTGGACAATCACTGCTGCAATCAGTACCCTGGCTCCCATTGAAAAATCTTGTAGGGCGACTATGAGCGTAGTCAGAGCTATCCCCACAGATCCACCAAAAGGAACCAAAGCCATGATACCAATGGTCAAGCCAAACAGCAGACCAAACGGTACTTTTAGCCATAAAAACGTGGGAATCAGGGCTGACGCCATACAAGTTGACGCAATTAATTGAGTAATAAAGAAGTTTTGGAAACTCAGGCGTACTGTTTCTGAAAAAGCGTCACGGAATCTCGTAGGTAGCCAGTCTACCAAACTCTGCCACAACTCATCCCCGTGCTGCAAAAGATAGAAGGTCAAAACCATTGTTAAGAGAAAGTCAAGCAAGCTAGTCACTGTGATAACAGCCAGATTTAAAACTTGACCGGAAATTGCCTGCAATTGTCCCTTAACACGATCGTTAATTTGTACGACCAAAGCATCAAGGTTAATCGGTAAGCCAAGGCTGTCCGCTTTCTCATTCAACATCATCAACTGCGATCGCCCCGAATCAATCAATTCCGGTATGCGAGCCACCAGTTGCTGGGCTTGAGTTAAAGCCAGTGGGATGAGAGTCACCCCCAAAGCTAATAAAACCGATAAGGCGAGTAAAAACACTAGAACAGCGACTTGTTCTCGCCTAGCGCCGTGACGCTCCATCCAGCTTACGGGGTAGTTGAGCAGAAACGCGAGCACTGACGCACCGACTAAAATGACAATCAGCGAGTGAAAGTAATGAAAAATTGCTGAAACTGCCCAACCATTAAGCACGAGTAGTGGAGCGAACAGAGCGATAGCGCTAATTCGCGATATCGGTGAGAGTGTTTGCCACCAGTCGAAGAGCTTGCGTGTCTGCATCTGCCGATTGCGGGATACAACTAAATAATATGATTCTTTTACGCTTATTATCTCTGACTACACTACCGCGATCATCCCCCTAACTTAGGATTACACAGAAAAAACGAAAAATTTTCAACAGAGGATTGGGCAAGGGGCATTGGGCAAGGGGCATTGGGTAAGGGGCATTGGGTATTAAAGTTGATGATTCTTAAGTATAGAATGAGGAATTTAATGCCGACATAGGGAAGAATATTGTCAATACCAACACTTAACATTATCCAATCCCTATGTCCAACCGCCATTACCCCTTCTCCCCAGAGGAGACACCACCTTTGCCAGTCCAAAATCCCCAATCCCCAATCCAAAATCCAAAATCCCCAATCCCCAATCCCCTGTATTTAATTCCAGTCATTGGTTTTTTCCCATCTTTATGGACTCTCTACCGTCATCAAGGCACTCGGGAACAACTTGCAGTCAGTCGCCTGTCAATAACTTTGGCATTTACCTGGCTTTTGGGATACCTCTTGTTAACAACGGGAGCAGAAAGTTCAGAATTTTTAACACTGCGTCTACTAATTCTTAATAGCTTTCTTACCTCTGGATACTTTTTAGTAAGTACTTGGTTGATTGTTCGCATCTTGAAAGGCAAGTCTTACCGTCTATCTGGATTTAGTGAATTTGCCGAACGATGGTTGGAAAAATACTTGTCTTAACAACCTTAATGAAAAATGTCTTTCGGTGTTTTCACTTAATTTTCTTATTCTTTGGCATTTTCTCGAAATCAGCTCTAGGCAAATCAAGTTTTCTATTGCCATACTTCAATAAAACATCTCCGGATTTCCTAAAAAGTAGGAGAATTACTGCAATAAGTGTTTTGGTTAACACTCTAGTGGTAAATTTACCGCTAATAATCAAAAAGAGTTAATTATTAATAAGTCGATTTAGCTGTTTTTATAAGACAGCATATTTTTCACTGTTTATCAGTAAGTGTGAGGAAGTCAGTGACCATTCAAAGAACTTCGGCGCAAGGAAACCACTCAGCATCCCGCCCCGATCCAAGTGATAAAAATACTCAAAGCCATAAATCGGGGCGCTGGTTGTGGTTTTGGGTTGGAATGAGTGGTATTGCCATGGTGTCGGCAACAGCAGGGGCACTGTTAGCTGTTTCTTTAACAAGTACACCTTTAATGCAAACAAACCTCAGCCCAGATGAAGCAGCCGTGTTTGATGCCGATCGCATCTCAGGGAGTGGGCTGCGGTTTTCAGAATTAACCCGTCCTGTAAACATCTTAGTTATGGGAATGAGCGTACTCCCACAGGACATTCAGAACCCACCGAGTGAAAGCCTCAAGCTGGGCTATCATCCCCAAGTCAATTCTTTTGATGGACTAGCTGATGTCATGCTCTTGATGCGATTCGATCCAGAGAAGAAAAAAGTGGTGATGCTTTCCATTCCTAGAGATACCCGTGCAAGAATAGAAGGGCATAGTGCTCGGAAAATAAATGCCACAAATGTTCTTGGTGGACCTGCCTTAACTGCCAAAACTGTCAGTAACGTATTAGATGGAGTAGGAATCGATCGCTATATTCGGATTAATGTTTTAGGAGTTGCCAAGTTAATTGATGCCTTAGGTGGAGTCACGGTTTACGTTCCTAAGGATATGAAATATAAAGATGAATCTCAACACTTATTTATTAATTTAAAAGCAGGAAAACAGCACCTCAATGGTGACCAAGCATTACAACTTTTGCGCTTTCGTCATGACGAAAATGGAGATATTGGTCGCATTCAACGGCAGCAAATGGTGATGCGAGCCTTAATGGATCAATCTCTCAACCCAGCGACTGTAACGCAATTACCTAAAATTCTTAACGTAGTTAAAGACAATATTGATACTAATTTAACTGTTGAGGAGTTATTAGCGCTAGTCGGTTACGGAGTGAGAACAAACCGTTCTAATATGCAAATGATGATGCTACCCGGTCGGTTTAGTCAGCCAGGGGAGTTTGAAGCAAGCTACTGGGTACCAGATAAACAGCGTATCAATACTATGCTGGCTCAACACTTTGAACTTAAATCGGAGTTGATTCCTCTTTCTAGCGAACCTAGTTCATTGCGTGTAGCCATTCAAGACAGTACAGGTAGCGAGAATACCAATCTCCGACCTTTAATTAAGGTGCTGCAAAAAGCTGGTTACAATAACGTTTACATAGCTAAAAGTTGGGGCGAACCATTGGAAGTGACTCACATTGTTGCTCAACAAGGTGATGGTAACAGTGCTGAATCGATTCGCAATTCTTTAGGATTTGGGGAAGTGCGTGTAGAAAGTACGGGTAACCTCGGTTCTGATATCAGTATTCAGGTGGGGAAAGATTGGGTGGAAAAAATACGCACCTTGGAAAGCCCTGTTGCACCGTAATTACTGGAAATTTTGAACCGCAGACGCACGCGGATGAACGCGGATAATTGATGGATATTTATCTGCGTTCGTCTGCGTCCATCTGCGGTTATTTTTTTAGTTCTAAATCCCAAATCCAATCTTGTAAAATTGGATTGACAATTTCAGGAGCTTCATCTTGCGGACAATGCCCAACGCCTTCTAAGGGAATAAACTTTTGTACTTGTGAGTAATTAGCCAATTCTCTACCTAATTCAATTGGTTCCCAAGGGTCGGCTGCTCCCCATAAAATAATAGCAGGGCATGGGAGTTGGGGTAATAGGTCTTCCGGTAAGGGTCCGGTAGAGTAGGCGGTGAAAGCAAGGAACACCGCAACAGCACCAGGGTCTTGTGCGGGTGCCATTAAAATATCTACGAGTTCTTCTGTAACGACCTCAGAATTAGCATAGGCTTTAAGGAGAATCTGCCGTACTGTTTTTGGTTTGGCGATTTGGTTGAAAAAGAAGTTTCCTATTGGTTTAATGGAAAGTACCTGTTGGAGTAGGGGTGCTCCAAAGCGACGATGCCAGGGTAAATTTATGCGTTTGCGATCGTGTAGCAGTCTCAGGGAACAATTGAGCAAGGCAACTCCCAAGACAATTTCTGGATTATCCACTGCTGTTTGCATCACGACAATACAACCAACAGAGTTCGCAACTAAAAATGCTGGTTCGCGCACAATTTCACGACAAAAATCAGCGATTTGCTGTCCCCAAGTTTCAAAAGTATAAGAAATTTTTTCCCCCGGTTTCGGTTTCGCCGAACTACCAAAACCAATTAAATCAATCGCAAACACACGGCAATTTTCTGCCAGTACAGGTATATTTTTTCGCCAGTGCCACCATGAAGCGCCAAAGCCATGTACTAAAACAACAGCAGGTCCGGAGGTTCCCTGGGTTTGATAACAAATGGGAAACCCTTGCCAGAGCCAGGTTTTTGTTGATGTCAATGCTGAGGTGGAAGCAGAGGAGGTCATGAGAATTGGGTTGTCAGTACAGGTAAGATATGTAGCCGTTTATAGCAGACATTTCTGTCTTTATTTTGACGTAGTTGATGTGCGATAGCACGCTTCTTTTTAGTAAATAGAACTAGGCAAACGATAAAATCAGGTTATATCCTCAGATTGAAAAGCTCTTATTGATAATTTCCGCGTATGGCAGGACATAGTAAATGGGCAAATATTAAACGCCAAAAGGCAGTGGTGGACGCAAAAAAAGGTAAGACTTTTACCCAACTGTCACGTGCAATTATTGTAGCTGCGAGAAGTGGAGTACCTGACCCTGCTGGCAATTTTCAATTACGTACTGCCATTGAAAAGGCAAAGGCAGCAGGAATCCCTAACGATAATATCGAAAGGGCGATTGCTAAGGGGGCTGGTACGTTTGCAGGCGATAATTCTAGTTTAGAATCAATTCGCTATGAGGGATACGGTCCTGGGGGGGTTGCTGTTCTCATCGAAGCATTAACGGACAATCGTAACCGAACTGCGGCTGACTTGCGTACCGCCTTTAGTAAAAATGGTGGAAACCTTGGTGAAACAGGCTGTGTCAGTTGGATGTTTTCCCAGAAAGGTGTTTGTACGGTAGAGGGAGTTGTGGATGAGGAACAGCTTTTAGAAGCCTCCTTAGAAGGCGGTGCTGATACTTATGAGATGACTGAGGATAAAACGGCTGAGGTATTTACCGAAGTGCCAAATTTGGAAAGTCTCACTCAAACTCTTAAAGAAAAAGGTTTTCAGGTAAGCGATGTTGAATTACGCTGGATTCCCGGTAATAACGTAGAAGTCACAGATTTAGAGCAAGCGCGATCGCTTTTAAAGTTAATCGACTCTTTAGAAAGTTTAGATGACGTACAAAATGTTACTACTAATTTTGATATGTCAGAAGAATTGATGATGGTTAGTGGTTAATGGTTAGTGGTTAGTGGTTAGTGGTTAGTGGTTGCAACTATCAACTAACCACTATCCACTAACAACCAACAACTATCAACTAACCACTATCCACTAACAACCAACAACTATCAACTAACCACTAACCATCTGCATTACAGGAATATCAATCAAAAACTCAGCCCCTCACCAAGTTGGGACACACAATGTAATTTACCTCCGTGCTTTTCTACAATTTGGTAACTAATGGAGATACCTAAACCCATGCCTTTTCCTACAGGTTTTGTTGTAAAGAACGGGTCAAGTCGCTATCTAGAGTGCTCGTAATTCGTAATTCTTAATTCGTAATTATTACCCCACCAGAATTATTCGGTCAAATAATTTAGATTGTACTTCTTTTGTTAATATCTAAAAATTTTTGGTACAGATCGTTTAGATTTTGGTAATAAATATCTGTATCCAACAGTCGTATAAATACGGGTTTCTAAATCATTGACAAGTGACCAGTGAACAGTGACCAATGACATTTTGGAAAAGATTCTGTGTACGAAATGTTGCCTTAAATATGCAATGTTAAAATGTTACAGTGTGTGGTATAATGATGCACCAACAATTGAATAAAGTTCAGTTCTATCCCAATCCCTAAAAATTCGTTACCAGGTTTGTAAACCACACGCTCGCGAACCACCATGGAAATTATTAGATGTACTTATCCAGAATCAGCAAACAAACTGTTATCTAGCAATCCATATGCATCAGTTAAATTGACTGAAAATTTTTTGACAGAGTTAAATTGGATGAAACTATCTACCAGTGCTGCAAGGCATTTTTTGGTTGTAGCCTTAACCGTGTCTGTTCTCGGTGTGGCAGAACAGGCTCTAGCTGCTCAGAAAGTGGGAAATGATGGACCTGAAGTTGCTAGCATTCAAAGATGTTTAAAACAATTAGGGTATTTTAAAGGTAAGGTAACAGGTAAATTTGCTTCCAAAACACGGGAAGCTGTTATTCGTTTCCAACGAGACAACAGGCTTCCTACTGTTGGGGTAGTAGGTAATCAAACGCAGCAACTATTGCGATCGCAGTGTCAAAGCAAAATTTCTGGTGGTGGTCGTGTCGGTGAGGGTTTGCGGCGAGGTAGCAATGGAGCATCCGTCAGAAGATTGCAACAAGATTTGCAACGTTTGGGATATTTCAGTGGTAACATAACAGGTTATTTTGGCTCAGAAACAGAGCGAGCAGTCTCTCAATTCCAACAATCTAATGGCATCAGACCGGATGGTATTGTTGGTCCAAGAACACAAGAAGCTATTCGTGTTAGTTTAAACCAACCCAATTACCCACCAAACCAACCCGATTATTATCCACCAAACCAACCCAATTACCCGGATAACGCTGATGGTTCCTATTTAAAACTGGGCGATTCCGGTCAAGAAGTTAGAAGATTGCAAGAAGACTTGCAGCAATTGGGCTATTTTCGTGCAAATCCTACGGGATATTATGGATCTACAACTCAGGAAGCTGTAGAACGTTTCCAACAAAATTATGGGCTGACACGCAGTGGTGTTGCTGACTCACAAACCTTAGCCAGAATATCAGATGCTTTGGCAGGAGGGACAAATCCAGCCAATTCCAATTGTTCGGTAAATCAAGGTGATATTTGTTTGGGTGAAAGGAGTCAGCGTGTCGAAATCGTACAACGGCGTTTGCAGGATTTAGGATTCTTTCAAGGTCGAATCACTAACTATTACGGTCCAGCAACCAGGAATGCGGTGGTTCAATTTCAAAGAAGTCGCGGACTTGAAGCCAATGGATTTGTAAATTATGAAACTTGGCAAGCGTTGGCCTTAAGTAATCCAGGAAGTTCCCCTGGGAATTCTGGTGGTTATCCCGATTTTCCTGGCAATGCTGGTAATCCCCCCGAATGGACTCCCGGACGTGAAAACCGCTATGTGGTCATTGTACCAATTCGCAGTTACGACACTTTAAGTAGAGTGCGGCAGTATGTACCCTCTGCTTTTCAAGCCGACTCGCGACTGGGTACTTATGTCAATGCCGGACAATACAACACTCGTGCTGAAGCAGAAAGACAGTCGGATTATTTGCGAGAACGAGGTCTAGATGCACGAGTCGAATATTTTTAATCGGTAACCAGTAATCACCTGACCAGTGACCAGTCATCATCTTTCTTGAAAGTATTTTCTCTTTCAAGAGAAAGATGTGTTGCTGGTCACAAATAATGTTTAAATAAAGAAGTTTAAATTTTGAAGAAAATAATTTGTCAAGCTTCCATCAAAATAGTATAGGGGTGCAAAATGCTATCAGAGAAAGAAGCGATCGGGATACTTGAAGAAAATAACATGAAGCCCAGTACACTTCAAAGACAAGGACAAAGAACGCTAGTTGCTAAACTGACTAATGGGTATTCATTTATTATCAAAAAAGATGAGTCAATGCCCGGTTATTTATGTGCCTATTTCAACTCCCATAAAAATGGAGATTTAATGACATGGAAGAGAATAGATAAAAATTCTTTGCTCTTAGCTATTAAAAGTGTACATGAATTTTTAGGAATTAAGCCTCAATGGAAAGTGGAAAGCGATCGTTTGATGACTCCTGTGACTTTTGCGTTTTTATGTTTACTTATAAGTACGGGATATCTCTTCGGTAGCAAGCTAGCTTACTGCAATGCCCAAAACTCAGATATATATTTGTCCCAACCCGAACATATATCAGTCATTAGTGATTGATAAAAAGTCACACTTTACTAGTAAGATTATCACTCTCGTACTGGAGTGCGATCGCTAGTAGCACATTGGAGGCGGAGCCTCTACTAAGGCATTCCCAGGCTCCGCCTGGGAACGAGAGAACTTGGTCGCTGGTCACTGGTCACTATTAATAATGACTACCTGACTTGCGATGGTGTACTGCAGTCACTCCCTCATTATCTAGCAACTTACCATTTTTGACAGTGGCATAAATCAGCCAGTGATCGCCGCATTCCATACGATTTGTCACCGTACACTCCATATATGCAAGTGCATCAGTCAGAATTGGACAACCATTTTCAGCTTCTTCTGTTGCAACATCAACAAATCGGTTTTGTCCGGGACCAAAGGGTTTTAAGAAGTGCTTCATCAAACCCAAGTGGTTGCCTTCTTTTAAAATATTAAGAGCAAATTTGTTACCAGAATGCGTCAGTAATTCTACGGCACGGTCTTTAGCCACTGCAACGGTTAACGCAGGAGGATTAAAGCTTGCTTGAGATACCCAAGAAGCTAACATGGCACTGGAGATATCGCCTTGCTTTGCTGTCAAGACACACAGCGAACCAACAATTCTCCCAACAGCTTGTTCTGTTGTTGTAGCAGGTACACTTTGCGAACGCACTTTTTTAGCTTTCTTAAGTGCTTGAGCAAAATCAGTTCCTGCTTCTTCACACATTTGTAAGGTGGTATCATTTGGTTTGAACTTTACCCGGATGGTTTCAAAACCAAAACGATAACCTGCGTCCTTCAACTTATCTTCTAGGAAATCAACTGCTTCCCCACTCCAACCAAAAGAACCAAACACGCCAGCAAGTTTATTGTTACTCACAGTTGAGAGAACAATCCCTAAAGCGGTTTGAATTGGCGTTGGCGCATGACCGCCTAAAGTTGGGGAACCAATGACAAAGCCAGATGCTTTTTCTAAAGCTGTCCGGATTTCCTCCGGTTCGGCAACTTCACAGTTTATTGATTCTACCGCAACACCGGCTTTGGTGATACCACGAGCGATCGCTTGAGCTAAAGTTGCTGTATTCCCGTAAGCGGAAGCATAAATCAATGCAACAGAAGTATCTTGAGATGTTTGCTGTTGACTCCACTGACGGTAAGCCTTCGTCAGATCGAGCAAGCCATAGCGTACCAAAGGACCGTGTCCGGTTGCGTACACTCTCACGGGAAACTCAGAAAGTTTTTCCAAAGCTGTTTCAATTTGACGAGCATGAGGAGCCATTAAGCAATCATAGTAATACCGTCGATCTTCTTGAAATATCTCCCAACCCTCGTCAAACACTTGGTCACCACAAAGATGCGCTCCAAATAACTTATCTGTATAGAGAATTTCAGTTTGTGGATCGTAAGTACAGAGTTGATCTGGATAGCGAGGATTAGGGGTAGGAATGAATTGTAAAAGATGCTCTTTCCCTAAGTCGAGAGTATCTTCCCCTCGCATAACAAGAACTGGTAAATCTGGGTTTTCCAAAGCACCGCGCAAATTGATTGCTCCTGGGTTAGAACAAACAAAGGTAATTTGAGGTGCAATTTCAAGTATTGCTTTTAAAGTAGCGGCGCGGTTAGGATTAATATGACCCAGAATTACGTAATCAACAGATTGCAAATCAAAGCGCTTTTGCAGTGCATCTAGATAAATTTCTGTAAATGTTTCACCGGGAGGATCGATAAGGGCGGTTTTATCTCCTTTAATTAAATAAGAATTAGCTGTTGTACCCTTTGCGAGAGCATATTCAATTTCAAATCTCAGGCGAGTCCAACTGCGAGAACGAAGTACAGTTGTATCTGTGGCAATAGGCAGAACTTGAACGTCACGGGGTTTTGTGGAAGTCATGCTTTTTGGTTAGTGGTTAGTTGTTAGTTGTTAGTTGTTAGTGGTTAGTTGTTAGTTGTTAGTTGTTAGTTGTTAGTTGTTAGTTGTTAGTGGTTAGTTATGATTCCAACTAACCACTAACCACTATCAACTCAATAGTGATTACCAACCTTACGATGGTGAACGGCGGTGAGGGCTTCTGTCTTGCTCACCCGTCCTGCGTAAACCGTGCTGTATACAATCCAGTGATCGTCACCATCCATTCTACTGACCACTTCACATTCCATATATGCCAAAGCTTCTGTCAGGATGGGAGAGCCATTTTCTGCTGGTTGGGTTTTGACTCCTTCAAAACGGTCAGCACCAGGAGCAAATCGTTTGAGGAAGTGCTTCATCAAGCGTTGGTAGTTGCCTTCTTCTAAGACGTTAAGTACAAACTTATCGCCCACTTGCATCAGTGATTCAATTGCCCTATCTTTCGCAACCGCTATTGTTATGCCTATAGGTTTGAAACTGGCTTGGCTCACCCAAGAAGCTAACATGGCACTGGATACATCGCCCTTTTTCGCAGTGATGATGTAAAGCCCACCACTGATTCTACCTAAGGCTTTGTCGAGGTCAGCACCTAAAGATTTCATCTGCTTAATGCTGCGATCGCGTGTCACCCATTGTCCCAAATCTGTTCCTGCTTCTTCACAAAGCTTGTAGGTGTTTTCTACGGGCGTTTGTTTAATGCGAATCGCTGGAAACGCTGTTGTTAAACCTAAATTTCGGAATTTACTGAGTAAGGGGTCAATTGGTTCATCATCTCCACCGCCTGATTCAAAAATACCAAGCGCTTGTTTTTCATTAACAGAACCTAAGATGGTACTGAGAGCACCTTGGATCTGAGTTGCATCTGAAACTGGAGGCATTCCAATGACAATTCCAGCACAGCGACTGACAAGCTCTCGCAATTCTACCAAGTCACCAACCGCACGCAAGTCTACCAGTTCTACAGCAACGCCTGTTTTTGTGATACCTAAAGCGATTGCTTGAGCCAGACGATAGCTATACCCGTAATCTGAGATATAAAAGACCCCAACTGTTGTTTCTGCTTTAGTTTGTGTTTGGCTCCAATTGCGGTAGCGTCCGGTTAATTCTTCAACATTGTGATATAATAATGGACCGTGACCTGTGGCAATTAAACTAATCTTTTCTAGTTCAGCCATGCGCTTGAGAGCAGATAGAACCGAACGAGCGTTAGGAGCCATTAGGCACTCATAGTAATATTCAAAATCAGCTTCAATCGCTTTTAAATCTTCGTCGTAGGTACTGTCCGAGCAGTAATGCAACCCAAAAGCGTCGCAAGTGAAGAGAGTTTGGGTTTTGTGGTCAAATGTGAAAATAGTGTCGGGCCAGTGTAAATTGGGTGCAATCACAAATTCTAATTCGTGTCCGTTGCCCAAGTCCAAGCGATCGCCATTTTTCACGATTTGCCGCTTGAAAGGCTGATGCACCAAATTTTCCAGGAATTGAATAGCGACCTTAGAACCAACAACAGTAATATCTGGAGCCAGTTGTAAAACGTCTTTAACCAAACCACTGTGGTCTGGCTCGGTATGGCTAATAATTAAATAACTGATATCGGCGGGATTAACCAAACCCTTGAGGGTATCTAAAAACAGTTGGCGAAACTTTTCGTGAGAAGTATCCACCAACGCTGTTTGCTCACCGCGTATGAGGAATGAGTTGTAGGTAGTTCCATTTTGCAGCCCGAACTCAATATCAAATCGATCTCGATCCCAATCCAGAGAGCGAATTGCTGTTGTATCGGAAGCAATATCGACAACCTGCATGGTTAGCCTTTTGTTAGTTTTTTCGGTGAGTGCTACCATATATCCCCTCCTAAGTAAATGAGTATTTCTTACTCTTGTTCTATTGTGACACGAGTTTTTTGTAACGTTTTATGAAAATTCCTATTATTTGATTAAAAAAACTATATGAGAGGCATTGGGCATTGGGCATTGGGCATTGGGTATGGGTACTTCTCCCTTGTCCCCCTTGTC
>NZ_WJFC01000115.1 GCF_009725235.1 Scytonema sp. UIC 10036 | reverse complement strand
GTTGGGTTGAGCACAAGCGTTACCCAACAAATGCCGATAAATGTTGGGTTTCGTTCCTCAAACGCCAGTCCCCTACGGAGGGAAACCCTCCTTCAGGGCTGGCTCCCCAACCTACGTAATTGCGTGTTTTTATGCAAAACCTACGCAGTATTGAGATCTGGTGGGCTTTAGCCCTACCTACACACTAACCACTAACAACTAACCACTAACAAAATGGATATTAATCAAAAGATAGCTTCTCTGTCACCAGCTAAAAGAGCCTTACTAGAGCTAAAACTTAAAAATAAAACAGTTAGTACTAAAACAGAGCAGACGATTCCTATAAGAGATGAAAACTCATCAATTCCTCTATCTTTTGCTCAACAGCGACTGTGGTTTTTAGAGCAGTTGGAACCTAATAGCTCGTTTTATCATATCCCTGAAGTTTTACAGTTGCAAGGAACACTGAATATAGCTGTTTTGCAACAATCTTTAGATGCTATTGTTGCCAGACATGAATCACTACGAACTAACTTTATTTCATTAGATGGCAATCCCGTACAGACAATTTCTGAACCGCAATCGGTAGAATTAAAAATAATCGACCTTCAAAATTCTTCAGAGAGCAATCGCAGTTCTGCTGTCCAAAACTTATTAAAAAATGAAGCCAAACGCCCTTTTGACCTGACATCAGATTTGATGCTACGTGGTTGCTTGCTACAACTATCGCCCCAAGAGCATATCTTATTGTTGGTCATACATCACATTGCTGCTGATGCTTGGTCAATGGGTATTTTGTACGATGAATTAACAACACTTTACAAAGCATTTCTTGACGGACAGCCCAACCCGTTGCCAAAATTGCCCATTCAATACGCTGACTATGCGGTTTGGCAACGCCAATGGTTGAGAGGGGAAGTTTTAGAAAACCAAATTAACTACTGGAAACAACAGCTAGCAGGTGCAACTCCAGTTCTGGAATTGCCTACAGATAAACCACGTCCGCCGATTCAAGCTTATCGAGGTGCAAAGGAATATTTTGTTTTACCTCAAAGGTTATTATCGGCACTACAAAAACTTTCACGGCAAGAAGGTGTCACTTTATTTATGACACTGTTGGCAGCATTCCAAACTCTGTTGTACCGCTATACCGGACAAGAAGATATATTAGTAGGCTCACCAACAACCAATAGAAGTCGGGCAGAAATCGAAGGGCTGATTGGATTTTTTATTAATACCCTGGTTTTACGTACCGATCTGTCTGGCAATCCCACTTTTCGGGAATTGTTGCAGAAGGTAAGAAAAGTGGCTATTTCTGCTAATGTCAACCAGGATTTGCCATTTGAAAAGCTAGTTGAAGAATTGCAACCGGAGCGATCGCTCTCATACAATCCATTGTTTCAGGTGATGTTCACGTTGAATACACCAAAGCAATCGTTTGAGTTACCCGGACTGTCTATCGCGCCTTTGGAACTGTGTCTTTCTACATCCAAGTTTGACCTAACCTTGTTTGCGGAAGAAACAGAACAAGGATTGCGCTTAATATGGGAATACAACACCGATCTATTCGAGCAAGCAACCATAACTCGTATGAGCGGGCATTTGCAAACAACGCTTGAAGGAATTGTTGCTAATCCACAACAACGTATTAGCGAATTGCCACTGCTTACGGAAACTGAGAAAAATCAGCTTTTAGTTGAATGGAACAATACTAAAGCCGATTATACTTTAGAATGCATTGATAAATTATTTGAAGCACAAGTAGAACGGACTCCGAATGCAGTTGCAGTCGAGTTTGAAAACCAACAACTCACATATCGAGAGTTAAACAATCGCGCCAACCAATTGGCACATTACTTGCAAAGCTTCGGTGTAGGACCAGATGTTGCAGTTGGTATTTGCATACAGCGTTCTCTCGAAATGGTTGTAGGATTGCTGGGAATTCTCAAAGCAGGTGGGGCTTATGTACCTTTAGATCCAGCATATCCCCAAGACCGACTAAGTTTTATGCTGTCAGATTCTCAAGTCACAGTGCTGCTGACAAGTGAGAAGTTAGCAACTGCATTGCCCAAACACAACGCACAGACAATTTGCCTTGACACACATTGGGCTACCATCAACCAAGAAAGCAAAGAGAATTTAGTCAGTGGCGTTCAGCTAGAAAACCTAGCATATATCATCTACACTTCTGGTTCTACAGGGAAACCAAAAGGGGTAGCCATGAAACAACTTCCCCTTTGCAATCTTATTTTCTGGCAGCTAGAAAATACAACTGTTTCCACAGACGCAAAAACTCTGCAATTTTCACCCATCAGCTTTGATGTTTCCTTCCAAGAAATGTTCGCCACTTGGTGTTCTGGTGGAACCCTAGTTTTAATAGCAGAAGATTTGCGGCGAGATGCATCAGCACTGTTAGATTTTCTGAAACAGAAAGAAATTAACAGACTGTTTTTACCCTTTGTAGCTTTACAACAGCTTGCAGAAGTTGCAGCGGCGTCATTATCAGTGCCAAGCAGTTTGCAAGAAATCATCACTGCGGGGGAACAGTTGCAGACAACTCCCGCGCTGATTAACTTATTTGAAAAATTACCTCAGTGTAAATTACACAATCATTACGGACCATCAGAAAGCCATGTTGTCACTACTTTCACTTTGCCCGATCGCGTAAAGAATTGGTCAGTCCTTCCGCCCATTGGTCGTCCCATTGCCAACACTTCAATCTATATTCTTGACTCCAATTTACAACCAGTTCCCACTGGTGTACCCGGAGAACTCTATATTGGCGGTGTTGCATTAGCACGGGGATATCTCAACCGCCCAGAATTGACAGCAGAAAAATTTATTTTCAACCCCTTTGATGATTCTGGATTGCCAATTCCACACTTTAGATTGGAACCAGATGATGGCAATCCAAAATCCAAAATCCAAAATCCAAAATCCAATCGATTGTATAAAACGGGAGATTTAGCCCGCTTTTTGCCTGATGGTAATATTGAATATCTTGGCCGTATAGATAACCAAGTCAAAATACGTGGATTCCGGATTGAATTGGGAGAGCTAGAAGCTTTACTCAGCAAGCATCTATCTGTCCACCAAGCTGTAGTTATTGTCCGTCAAGATATTCCTGGAGATAAACGTTTAGTTGCTTACATTGTTCCAGATCAAGACTCAGTACCAACTGTGAGTGAATTGCGTTCTTTCCTGAAAGAGCAGCTACCTGAGTATATGGTACCCTCGGCTTTTGTGGTATTAGATACGCTACCTCTAACTCCAAGTGGTAAAGTGAACCGCCGCGCACTTCCTGCACCTGACATCACAAACTTAGAATCGGAAAGGAACTATATTGCTCCTCGCAATGAAGTAGAACAGCAGTTGGCTCAAATTTGGGAAGAGATTTTAGGGTTCCAACCTATTGGTGTCAAAGATAATTTCTTTGATATTGGGGGACATTCTTTACTAGCAGTAAAACTCTTTTCCAAAATTGAGAAGGAATTAGGTAAAAAATTACCCCTCGCAACTCTCTTTCAATCGAGTACTATAGAAGCTCTTGGGGAGTTGTTATTGAACAAGCAACACCAAAGCGATGGTCAAGGAGAAGAAACATCCTCTAAGACAGAGCAAGGCGAAGGTTCTTCTTTAAGTATTCTTGTGCCAATCCAACCAATAGGTTCCAAACCTCCCCTGTTCTTGATTCACCCTCTTGGTGGAGAAGTGCTTTGTTATCGTTCCGCAGCAATACATATAGGGAAAGACCAACCAATCTACGGGATACAGCCTCAAGGAATTGATGGTAAGGAGGCTCCATTAACCAAGATTGAAGATATGGCTGCACTATATATCAAAGCAATTCAAGCTATCCAGCCTCAAGGTCCGTATTATCTTGGTGGGTACTCATTAGGAGGTACAATTGCTTACGAAATAGCACAGCAACTTCGCCAGCAGGGTCAAGAAATAGCTATTATTATCATGCTTGATAGTGGTGTTCCCGGACAAACCAAACGGTTGCCATTTGTTGCCAGAATTTTTCTCCATTTTGAGAATTTGGTAAAAGCAGGTCCTGTTTATATCAGTACAAAGATAAGGGGATGGACTCAATGGGCTTTGTTCCATCTGCGCCGGAAATATTTAAGTTTCTTGGGAGTTGTGGAGTCTTTGTCTCAAGATGACCCACATTTAAAAGTTATGGACTGTAATCTGATGGCTTGGGATCGATATAAATACCAACCTTTTTCTGGTCGAATAGCTGTCTTGCGAACTGATGAAAGGTGTCTTGATGCTCAAGATAGGGCTGTTGGCTTACAATACGATCCTTTATTAGGCTGGGGGAGTTTAGTCGATGGCGAAATAGATGTTTATCACATTCCTGGCTCTCACTTTACTATGTTTAATGAGCCTCATGTCCGTGAAGTCGCAGAAAAATTGAAGTGTGTTTTAGAGAAGGTTTATAGTCTCTAGAACTTCAGTAAAAAAGGAGTTGTAGGTAGGGCTAAAGTCTACTAATATCAAACTGCCATACAAGCTCACTCTCACCCGCTTGGCTAAGTCAGCAAAAGCGGGTTTTATTTTTGCCTATTTTTGGAGGAAGAAATTACATTTTTTATCTCACGCAAAGACGCTAAGACGCAAAATAATAAAAGATTCAAAAGATATACTCTAACTTTTGATAGTAATGGTTTGTATTTGCCGGAATCTTGAGGCTGCCTACAACCAATTGCCTACTAAAACGAACGGTGCCCAATAATAAGGTAGGCGATAATTAGTGTTAGGATGCTTTTCTATCAGATACAGTTGAGCTTGGCGCAGTGCTTGAGCTTTTGTTAACTTTTCATTTTTTAAAACTTTATAAAATTGAATAGCAAATGCAGCTGTAGACTCATCTTTGACTTGCCAAAGTGTCGCTAATGTGCTGCGTGCTCCGGCTCGGACAGCGATTCCTGCTAAACCTAATGTGGCTCGTTTGTCGCCAGTGGCAGTTTCACACGCACTGAGCGCCAATAATTCAATTGCTCGTGTATTGATGCGATCGCCAATTCCAAGTAATCGATCGAAATTCTTAGCTTCTAGCAAACGATCCCACAGCAAAACAAAGGTTTCGTCTGGGTTAGAACTGAAATTACCGTGGGTAGCAAGGTGAATCACAGAGAAAGGAACTGATTCAACTGCCTTTCTTAAGTTGTCGGCGCTTAATGTAGAGTTTAGAAGTTTTTGGCTTCTTGTTACTTCAGCCTGAATTCGTTCGAGTTCGAGAGGAACTTGGTTGAGGGAATCAAAGGTTCTACCTGCAACGGTACGTCTTTCGCTTACCCCTGCTGTTAATACATTAAGTTGAATCTGTGTCAAGGGTTGGGATTCTATTAGCTGCAAACCCGGACTGATAGCTAGAGCATACTTCTGAACTAAATATTGTTTGCCGTCGTCAAGAACAGCAAGGGGAATATTCTGCAAAGAAAAATCTAACACAAATACCAAGGTATTAATGCTGTTTTTAGCGAGATCGGGTTCAGCTTGGCGGAGCAACCAGTTATAGACTTGCTGAGATAATTGAGGTAGTTCTTTCGAGGGTTTAGGCTGGGTTAGCTTCTGTTGCAGTTGTTTTAAGGTACTTTCGACTTCTTCTTGAGAAACTTGAGTTCTGTAATGGAGCAAGTTAGATTGTTTGGGTAACTTGAGAATGAACTCCATGCGATCTGGCAAAACAATTCCATAAAAGACGGCTGTTGGGGGAGCGGCGCTGTCTACAATCTTATCAAGCTGTTCTGGCTTGGCTTGGGCGCAAGCATCCCGAAAGAAGTTGTCGAGTTCAGCCAGTTGAAGTGCCTCAATGGCTTCACGGGCTTGCTTGAGGTTTTCCTGGCTGGGAGTCTGGGCTTGTAAGAGCAAATTAACTAGTTCTCGATAAACTGGTTCTACCTCCTCCCGAAAGCCAAATTGAATATCGGGATTGAGAGTCACCAAATCGCTGCGGATGGATTGCAAAGATTTAACAGCTTGGGAATAAGCGGCGATCGCTCCTGGGATATCTTCTTGTTTCAGGAGTCTTCCTAACTGCCATTGCCATTGGTAGTTAATATCACCAGCTTGAATCTGCTGGGAGAGACTGAGGGCTTTGATAGTGTATGCTTTCGCTTTTTGCCATTCGCCTTGCTGTTCGTAAAACTGACCGAGATTTCCCAAAGCGTAAGACTGGGTGCGGGAGTCTTGGAGGTTTTCGGCTTGTTGCACCGCCGCATTCAATAGAGCAATAATGACTGAGTTCGATGGCTCGTTTACAGTTTTAGTTTGTGAGGGCTGATTTTTCCTGTATGGTAGTAAAGGGCACATAGGTGTACTGCGTTGGAGTTGCAGACAAATCAGATTCTTCGCTAAGTTGACTTGGGCGTTAACAGTAGACCGACCTGGAGGGAAAATCGCTAGCGGTTCCCGAATTTGCGACCCCAAATACCGAGCTTGCTCCCACTGGTGCGTTTCGATGAGTAAGCTCAAACGATTGAGTTGTGCTTGCATTCCTAGCAGGGGAAATCGATTGGCTGCAACTGTTTCTGCTTGTTGATACAATTCTAAGGCTTTCTCAGTTTGTTTTTGGGCGCGAGCTGTATTTCCTAAACTCAGTAAAGTTATGCTCTTTTCTTGGTGCAATCCTAATTTTTCGGCTACTGCTAAAGCCTGTGTCAGTATCTTTTGCGAGTCTTGTAACTCTCCTGTTTGTTGGAAGAGATCGCTTAAGGTGCGTAAACCAGTCATCTTTAAACGAGAATCTGGGGATTGTTCTAAAGTTTGGCGAATTTGTACCAGTAATTTTCTAGCTTGACGGTAAAGCCCCAAAGTTTGCAGCGCTTGAGCTTGATTAACCTGGCTACCAATCGTTCCTACAGAGTCACCAGCTTGTCTGTAAAGAGTCTCCACCTGTTGCCAAGTTTTGAGAGCCGCTTGAGCAGAGTCTTGTCCTAGTTTTGCTTTACCTCCCACTAATTGCAAACCTGCAAGAGCATTTAATACTTGAGCGTGGATGCGAGTGCTTGGTTTATCTATGTTCGTCAGTAGAGATAAGCTTGTATCAATTGCTGCTTGGGCTTGCTGCCATTGTCCGAGTTGTTGCTTAGCTAATGAGACAAAGCTTAATGCTAGGGCTTGATGAGTGCGATCGCCTGCTTGTTCATAGGTGTGTGCAGCTTGTTGCCATACTTGAGCCGCTTCCAAAAATTGACCGGCATCGTAGTGTTGGTTACCTGCTTGCATCAACGTTAATTCCCGCTCCGCCGCGACTGGCTTAGCACTCAGCGGGATTAGGGTATGGATACCTAAACTTAAGAGTAGCGCTAAGAGAGCGATCGCGATTGACCGAATCAGCAGCTTCATTTTTTCAACTCCTACTGCTTTGCGTCCACAGTTGGCAATCTAAGGGATGCAACCACAGCCCCTGAGGAGTAACTGTTGCAGGTTTTGCTGTCAGTAGCACATCGCCATTCGGCGTGGTAATCCAACCTTGAGCTTCCACAATTCTCTCTGCTTGGCTATCCTCCATCTTTGGTTGCTCGCTCCTAGCTGATGACGGAAGTTTGAACCCTGTTGGTTTGCTCTCATCTACTAAGCGTAAATCTTCCCAAGGAGCATTAGCCCTAAGCGTTTCATTGGGAGAGGTGGGCAAACCGCCGCGACCCGTAACCACAAATTCACTATTCTTTCCGACAACTCGACAGAAGTCCTGTCCAATCAAGCGAGAAACATCAACAATATTTGCTGGTAATTCAGTTAATGATTGAGCAGGGTCAACATCTAAGATATCTATATTTACAACTCCGGCTATACCAAACTCAGAACTAGCGGTAATATCACTTAGAGGAGTCCGGAAGTTGCGAAATTCAAGACCAAATAAACCTTGCGTTTTGATGTCGATCTTACCTCCTCGTCCTAGGAAAGCATTGGCAGTAATATCGCTATCTTCATCAGGGACGGCAACTATCAAGTCACTATCAATCAAGATATTGCCCCCATCACCACCAGCGCGATCGAGACCTGCGGTAGTTGATATTTGACTGTTGCGGCGTAATAACAAGAGGTCATCGATTTTGAGCGTAATATTTCCGCCCTGACCTAATGTAGTTGTTGCTGAGAGAACAGCTTGATTGTCCAGCAACAACTTACGAGTTACAACTTCTAAATTGCCTGCATCTCCTACTCCCTGATTGTTCACACCAATTTCTGCTCCATCTCGCAGCGTCAACCTATCGGTCTCAATCCTCAAGTTTCCTGCAGCACCAGTACCTTGAGAGCCAGTAAACAAACCGCTAGGAAACTTCTGACCCGACCAATCTCGAAAATAGCGTTGATTGGGAACTTCTGGCGCTGCGCCAACCAGTTCGACCGAATCGGAAGCTTTGACAAAAACAGATCCACTCCGACCTCTACCAAAAGTCCCGGCTCCTACTTGTGCTCCTTCCCGAACGATTGATCGAGCCGTTTCAATTCTGATTTCGCCTCCGTCACCATCGCCTCGAGTGGTAGCAAATATAGTAGTAGGAATGCCATTATCAGCAGTGCCAATCAATTTTACCTCGGAAGCTTGAATATTAATATTTCCCCCATTGCCACCAGCAAAAGCAGTAGTTAAAATTTGCGCTCCATTTTCTGCTACAAGCCTTCCCGTCTTGACTGTCACAGTGCCGCCTTTACCAGTGTTCCGACTAGTAGCAAATAAGCCACTGGAACGGAACAAGGCACCAATTTGAGTAATTCCACGCAATTCTACTGTTTCTAAAGCATTAATTATTACATTTCCACCATTTCCCCCCTGACCCTGATTAAGAGTAGTGGAGCTAATCTGTGCCCCCTCTTGGATACTCAGCCTTCTGGTCTTAACCTCAACAGTACCTCCGTCACCAGCACCCAGAGTACCGGCAAATAAACCACTGGGGCCAATTTGGGCAATTCCCTTAGCTTCTACTGACTCCAAAGCATTAACTAAGACATTTCCTCCCTGACCCTTATTATAAGTTGCGGCGTTTATCTGTGCCCCACCTCGAAGAATCAGTTTTCCTGTCTTGACCTCTACAATACCGCCCTCCCCAGTACTCCGACTGATAGCAAATAATCCACTCGAAAAGTTTCCACCTCGATTGATTCCTATCGCCTCAAATAACTCTAAAGCGTTAACGCTAATCTTTCCCCCATCACCCTGACTATAAGTACTAGATGATACTTGCGCTCCATCTCGGAGAATGAGTTTAATTGTATTAATTGTTACATTACCAGCATTTCCTGCACCTGTTGTCTCAGTCAACAAACCACTGGGTTGACCACTTGGGGCTGTGCCGCTTGCTTCTATGGACTCTGAAGCTCTGACGGTTACATTTTCTCCACTTTCCTTGCCGCTAGTAAGAGACAAAATAAACGAACCATCTTGTAGCACCACTCGACGTCCCTGTATACTAATCTTTCCACCTCTGGAACCACTAGTATCTATGGCAGCGGCTTGAGAAAGGCGGATATTTTGAAAACTCCGTACACCTTCATCGCTCAATGCCCAGCCAGGGTTTGTTGGAGTAAGACTCAGCAAGCTCTCAGAATGTACACTCCACAATTCAACTTGGCCTGATTCTGCACTCAAGCTTCCCCCTTCTAACACTACCTCACCACCAGCAAGAGCCAAGGTTTGACCAGACTCCACTGCCAAACCACTAGTTTTTATAACTTCGAGCACCTCACCAGTCTCATCAAACCTAAGTTCGTTCCCCTGCCCCTGTACGAGAATCCTGCCTGGATCTTGTCCGTACTGCAAGCCAACCGGAACATTAATCGTCAGTAGAGTAGGGTCAGAGGGGCTAATGGCATTAAATTCGGTACCATCGGCAAATTTGATGCTCCTAGCGGTACTTCCCAAAAAGGAACCCCGGAGGTCGAGTTTGGCATTGGGGCCAAAAATGATGCCATTGGGGTTGAGTAAAAACAGATTGGCTCCGCCGGTTACCCCAAGTGTACCGAGAATGCCTGAGGGGTTAGTTCCGGTAACTCGGCTAAGAATGTTTTCAATTCCTACAGGATTACTGAAAAATACCCGCTGTCTATCCCCAACATTGAATTCCCGAAAACTGTGAAATAAATTGACCCCCCGCCTAGCTCCGCCATCTATCCGGTCAGTAGGAATTTCGCCCACGCCAATGTTAGGTGTCAGAATAGAACTTTCAGCACCTAAGGTGTCATCGGGGATAATTTGGGCTCTTATATAATCTCCAGAAGAAAGAGATACCTCACCCAATGCTAAAAAACTTGCTACTCCTAATCTCCAGCACCAATGTCGCACGCTTAGAGTCATAATTTATTTTTTTGAATAAAAATGACAATCCTTTTCTCTGTTGTGAAATCTTGAGATGGTGTACTGCGGGCAAAATGCCCGCGCTAGTTGTATGCTTTTACGACAAAAAATTTAACTAATCACTTATAGGATTGCTATGGCGAGTATGGCTCTCTTCCAGGCCATGGCGACGCAAATGGTAATGGTGGCGGAGGAGGCGGCGGAAGTACGAGATCTGTAAGTGAACCTCCATTGATTTTTTCTAGCTCACTCATACTAAGTTCAGTGACGAAATCGAGATCCTCTAGGCTTTGTTGTTTGTCTTTCATCTTTACCTCTTTTCGTTTTTTAAGTCTCTTACTAGCAGATGCGGTTTGCTCAACAATCAATCTCCGGAATTAACACAGAGAGTGAAAATGCTAGACATTTAATTTCTCAGCTAGGTTGAAACTTTATACGCAAACTTGAATTATTTTTTCAGAAAACTTTACAAATTTGTAATTAACCTAGCTTTCCTGAGCATGAATTTTAAGACTGTCTCTTGTCGGGAAATAATATCAGCTCTACCTTGCATTCCCGGTTGAATAGTACATTGATGATTTCCCCTACCCAAGGACAAGCTGTCTGGGAGTATCGTCACCTCGTAGAAAAAAGCATTGCTATCCCATGAGGGGATAGAAATGTTGGCAACTGAGGGCAAAGCCTCACCCCTTTGAGATTTAATGGTATCTTTAGAGATATGACTGACGACGCCTTGAAGAGTCCCATAGTCGGGATAAGGACATGCAGAAACCCGCATCTGTACCTTTTGACCTTTTTTCAACTTACTAATATCATCAGGAGCAACGGCGGCTTTGATTGCTAAGGGCGCATTGCTAGGGACAATTTGAGCAATTTCCTCGCCCATACGCACAGTTTGACCGGGGTTACGCAGGTTTAATCGAGAGATTATCCCGTCTTCTGTCACTGTAATCTTAGTCTGGTTGAGGTCGCTTTCGATTTGTTGCAGTTCGCTGGTGTCGCGTTGGAGTTGATTCTTCATTTGAATCCGCTGCTGGAACAATGCTTCCCATTCTCGGTTGAGGGTAGCGAGAGTGGCTTGACCCCTAGCATTTTCTTGAGCAATATTCTCAGTAGCGATCGCAACTTCTGCATCACTGGGATTGAGTGCAGCTTGAGTGCGTTGCAGTTTGGCTCGTACTGCGGCTACGGCTTGTTGTTGCTGGGCAATAAGAAGTTTTTGCGTCTCCATAGTAGCACGTCGTACCTCAACGGCTTGCTGTTGTTGAGCAACTTCTAACTGCACTTCCTCGAATTGATTTAAAGATAAGGCTCCCTCTTGAACTACCTTTTGATAGCGATCGCGTTTGCTTTGGGCTGCTTTCAATGCTGCTTCTGTTGATTTTAGGTTAGCACGAGATGAGCGCAATTCCACCTGTGCTTGATACCATTCTTTTTCTGATTTTTTTAAGTTCGCCTGGGCTTCTTCAACTTCCGCCCTCGCAGTAATTTGTCGATCTCGGTGATTGCGTTGGACGCGATTGAGTTCGGCTTGAGCAGAACTAACAGCACGATTTTTGCGCTCTGTTTCTGCTTTGATTTGTTGATTGAGCGCCTTCATTTGAGCATCGATTTGCAGCAGTTGCAGTTGTACCTGCTGGATGTTGCTTTGCAATTGGCTTTTTTTAGTTTGCAAGCGGGAGTCATCTATAGTGGCAACAGTATCGCCTTTTTTCACTTCCTGATTTTCTTTTACATAAATCTGCATTACCTGACCTTCTGTTGCTGCTTGTACAATGCGTAATTCACCAGTTGGACGCACAACCGCCTGTCCTGTAACTGTCACCTTATATTGAGCTACAGCAGCCACTGGGATAGCTAAACTAATAACGCAGAGAATAAACATTCCCCCAAAGGTAGTCCAACGACTAATTGGTGGAATAAATTCGTTTGATTGCAATGAGGGGAGAGAGTTTGTATTGCTAACCATAATAGTTAAAAACCAAAAGAATAGGCTGCTTGTCAAAATCCGCAAAATGAATAATTGGCGTAGATTTGGAAATTTACTGAACTATTAATGCTTGCCATTAAGATGAGCAACAGAAGATGCGCTCGCTAAATCTTGGGAGAAGGGGAGAAAATCTTCTAAAAAGTCTAAATGTTCACCTTGAATTTGCCGCAAATGTTCTGGCTTACCTTGAATTTTTAAGCTTCCTTGTTCTAGTAATACAATCCAATCTGCTCGCTGAATTACTTTAGGGCGATGACTAATTAAAATAGTGGTTTTACCTTGACGATAGTAAAGCAATTTATCTAGGACTTGTGCTTCGCTCACAGGGTCAAGAGCACCTGTAGATTCATCTAAAATGAGGATGGGTGGGTCAGTAGCTATTGCCCTGGCAATAGCTAATCTTTGCCTTTGTCCACCAGACAGATTTGCGCCAAATTCACCTAAAACAGTTTGATATTTATCTGGTAATTTGCTGATAAATTCGTCAGCACCAGCAATTTGACAAGCCCGAACAATATGTTCAAAACTTATATCAGGATAACTAAAGCGGAAGTTATCAACTATTGAACGGCTCCAAAAATGGGGTTCTTGTGGAACAAGGATTACCTGTTGTCGCAGACATTCTAAAGAGAGGTCTTGTTGATTATAAAAACCATAGCGGATATTACCTGACTGCACTGGATATAAACCAGTAATTAGCTTGGCAAGGGTACTTTTACCACAGCCAGATTTACCAATGAGAGCAATGACTTGACCACCAGAAATAGTTAAGGAAAAATCTTGTAACAAATCAACTCTGCCTGCATGATGAAAGTTGAGTTGAGTACAGGTAATATCTGCATTTCCCGGAATCTCTGCCCAAGGTTTTTTAAAGTCGTTTTCGTCTTCTGGGGTAGCGTCGATGACTTCTGTAAGGCGTTGAATCACAATTTGGGCGGTGATAAATTCATCTGCTAATCCAATCACAGAACTGAGGAAGCCGAGGAAATTACCACTCATGCCGTTATACGCCATCAATTGCCCAATCGTTAAAGTTTGATTAATTACTAAATAGCTACCAAACCAAAGGATGCCAATATTAATGAAAGTAGAAAGAATGCCAATAACTGTGCCGCTATAAAGTCCCAACTTCATCATGCTCCAGCCGAGGTTAGCAAGGCGACCGTAATTGCTTTGATACTCTTGCCATGCTTGGGGAGTAGCTTGGGTAGTTTTTAGTACCTGGACACCGCGAAAGGTTTCCACTAGAAAGCCTTGGTTTTCTGTTCCCAAGACAATCGAATTGCGGGTTTTCTGGCGCATTGCTGGGAGGAATAGCAAGCTAACAGCCGTGACAATCACAAAAGCCGCGATGGAAGCGAGTGTCAATTGTATGCTGTAAAAGAGCATAAAGCTCAATGATGCTACAGCAATAAAGAATTGGCTGGGTAAGCCCAAGACAATTTGCGAAACTAGAGTATTAATAGCGTTAACATCAGCAATGCGGCTGACTACTTCCCCACTGCGGCGTCCTTCAAAGTATGACAGGGGTAAGTGCAGGAGTTTACGCCCGTATTCTAGAATTAACCCTAATTGCAATCTTTGACCAAAGTGACCGATGAGGTGAGATTGGACTAAGCCAATGGCACTTCTAATTAAGTTCATGGTGATAACGCCAATGGCTACGGTGGTGAGTAATTGGGTATCTCCCCGCACCAATACATCATCGGTTAGCAGTTGCATCATAAAAGGAGAGGCGAGGGAAAGTAGCCCAATGGCGATATTGATGGCGATCGCTTGGGCGAGAATAAAGCGATAAGGCCAAACCCGTTGAATATAGCGCCCCAGTCCGCCAATTTTATCTGATTCTTGTTGATAAAAGCGGCTGTCGTCGGGAGTTAAAAGTAGCATCACGCCATTACCCCAACCTGCCATTAATTCTTGACGGGTAAGGTAACGGATACCAACACCAGGGTCAGCAATTACGTATTTATTACGTTTTTGTCCGTATAAAACTACCCAATGGTAGCCTTTCCAATGGATAATTGCTGGGAGGGGAGCTAGGTGCAATTGGTCGAGTAATTGGGCGCTAGCTTTGACTTGACGGGCATGGAATCCGAGAGTTTCTGCACCCCGACTTAAACCCAGCAGGGATGTTCCTCTTGACCCTGTGCCTACGGCTTCCCGGACGCGGTTAAGAGCAAAAGTGCGTCCGTAATGTTTGGCAATGGTGGCTAGGCAAGCAGCACCGCAGTCTTCTTCGCTGTGTTGTAGTACACTTTGGTATTTCATATTCTGCTGCAATTATTGGGGAGTAAATACAGTCGGCTCAAATGAACCGAATTAATTGAGTTTTTATACCAATTTGAAAAAAGAATGCGACAGATGGGTAGGAGCATAATAATGTTGTGCTATTACGAAGAATTTATGTGTTGCAAACATTATTTAAATTGGTATTAAATCTTCAATTTTAACTTAGACATAACAATGTAAACTTAGAAATAAAAATCAGTGATATTTTCTGATACTTACTAAGTGAACTTCTCTGCTCAGACTCTTTACGATGACTTTTAGTATTTATGCACTGAAGAAGCGAAAATTTGGCAAAATAAACTAAAAAATCTTTATGCAGAATATATCGGGGCTTTGTGCCCCGACAATGTTTAATGTTCAACTTCAGTAAACCAAAAGTTTGGCTATGTGGTTACTGAATATTTCAAAATTCTGAAGAGTTTAGGCAATAACTTGGTATAATATCCGATAGGAAGCAGAGCCTCTGATAATATTTGATGTTATGCCGTTTGTGGGAGTGCTTCCAACACTAAAGCCGCCTAGATAGTCATCGGAATTCCCCCAGACGTCGTCATCAAAAAGCTCCAATTTTGCAGTTCCATTAAAGTTTATTGCTCTGTTGATATTGATGGTTTCACCACTATCTACGTCAGGAACTATTCCCGGAGGAATCAGTGTCTCTCCATTTACTTTAATATATATTTCGTCTCCATTAAAATCACTTGCGTTGAGGGCAGTAAGTCGATACAACAAGAGAGTAGCACCACCTTCGATGACGGCTCCTTCTTCAGAAGTTAATTCTGTAAACAGTTGTGTGTCAGAAGTACAAATCGCTGTGTTGATGTTAGACATTGTTTTTCTCCTGTAGTTAAGATGACATCAATAGCTTTTGATTTGGTCAACCCCTACTGCGATTTGCTCTGGCTATGGGGTATTCTGCTCATTCCGGGAAACTATAGTATTAGGAATACAGCCTAGCTGAGGATTAAGAGGCGGTAGCGCTGGTATCCAACCAGGGGGACAAGCATGTGGAGGAGCAAGTAATACTTTTTGCTGTGCTTTCTGTCCCCCTCCCACACACTCAGCAGTTTGATTATCCAGTTCTTCAACCAAATTCAAGTCTTCTACTAAAAGTCTTTTGCTTCTCATTTTTCTAGTCTCCTTTACTTGAGATTCTGTTTTGCGGGTTTGAATCCCTTCAGTTTGGTTATTGAGGTTGCGTTTGCTGATTTATGCACTTGTTCGCCAACAATGTTCTCATCCGATACGCTTTGGTTAAGGATAGCTGGCTAGTGGAGAAACAGAGAGAATGAGAGTTTTGAGATTTTCATGCCAAAATTTCATCCCTTATTTCAGCAACGACTTCCTTCACTTCGCGACTTTGCAGTTCATTAATTCATCCCTGTTTTATGCAATGTCCATGTTTAGGACTTGCACAGTAGGGAAAAATATCGGGGCTTTTTGCCCCGACAATGTTTAATGTTCAGCTTCTGAGAACCAAAAATTTGACTCTGCAGTTATTGACTATCTCAAAGTTTTGAGGAGTTTAGGCAATAACCTCGTATTGTACGTCGTATATAGAGTCACTTCCGCTGATTCGCTTCCATTTTTTACCGTTTGTGGGGCTGTTTCCTACAGTAAAACCGCCTAGATAATCATCGGCATTACCCCAGACGTCGGCATCAAAAAAAGTAATCGATGCAGTCCCGTCAATAACATGAAATTTGTTAATGTTAAATGTCTCCCCTGTTTCCACATCTTTAACAGTTCCGTGAATTTTCTTGCCGTCGGCTTTAACAACGACGTCGTCTCCATTAGTATTTGAGGCGATGTCTGAACTTGCTTTAATGGCAGTGGCTTTATGCAACAAGAGAAGAGCACCGCCTTCGATGACGGCTCCTTCTTCAGAAGTTAATTCTGTAAACAGTTGTTCGTCAGAAATAGAAATCGCTGTGTCGATGTTAGACATTGTTTTTCTCCTGTAGTTAAGATGACATCAATAGCTTTCGATTTGGTTAATCCCTGCTATCGATGATTTTGAGTGAGGATAGGCATTAACTCTGCTTCAAGTCAAAAATCAGCTTTGGCGACGCCTGTATAGAGTCATAAGACTGTAATTAACGACATTGAACTCAGAGGCTTTGTCTTACCTCGTTGGGGTTTTAACCCTTTCATCAAAGTTAATGAGGTGGTGTTTTTTGATTTATGTACTTGTCCCCATGTAAAAGCTGTTGTTCTACTCAAAAAAATAGCTGAAACCTATGCCCGCATTAGGTTACAACTATTATTTTTTTTAGCCAAAAAACTTCACAAAGTGCATTTGGATAACAATCCTAAGTAAGTCAACCAAAATAAACTTAGCATCTAGAAACCCGGTAACTCCTGCGAAACCGGGTTTCTAAGACCTTGTATTTTACATTTAATTATGTTGTTCTACTTATCAAAGCCACAGGCGATCGCCATGACCATTTTTTGAATTCAAAATGTAAAATTCACGCATTCAAAATGAAGTTCCACAATTCTCTCTGGTTGGTTGTCCTCCATCTTTGGTTGCTTGCTTCTAGCTGCTGGCGGAAGATGTTGCTTTGCAGTTGGCTTTTTTGAGTTTGCAAGCAGGAATCATCGATAGATGGCTCTAGCGATCGCTAATCTTTGCTTTTGACCACCAGAAAGATTAGCCCCAAATTCCCCTAAGACCGTTTGATACTTATCAGGGAGGTTGTTGATAAACTCATCAGCCCCAGCAATGTGACAAGCTTGCACAATCTGCTCAAAGGTAATATTGGGCAAACCCAAACGAAAATTTTCCAGAATCGACCGACTCCAAAAATGCGCGTCTTGGGGAACCAGTACTACCTGTTGTCGCAGACAGTCTAAAGAAAGGTCTTCCAGGTTATAAATGCCGAAGCGTATATTACCAGACTGAAGTTGGTATAAACCCGCAATCAATTTAGCCAGAGTACTTTTACCGCACCCAGATTTGCCGATGAGAGCAATCACCTTACCACCGCTCTAAATTTGGCACAAACACTTCATTTCTTGTTCTGTATCTTTTTGTTAAGTACAATTTATACAAAAGATGCGTTTACCCTGTATAAGTGCATAAACCAGCAAACGCCATCCCAATAACTAGATAAATAAAATGGGTTCAAACCAATGTATCTGGTTTATTGTCAATTTGTAAAAGCTTTACGCTCGAAAACAACCTCAAAGCTAGAATGAGCAAAAGAGTTTGGTGGCTATTGCCTACTGAATAATAAAGTTCATAAACCTAGATTCTGTCAAAGTGGTTTCTTGATCTCAACGAGCAAGCCACCTACACTGAGCGGATAATCTCTGAAAATGAGCGATCAATTCTGGACACTGCATGATTTTACTGCAACGAGCGGTCATCCTCCATTCAAACGATTAATTCAAAATCGCTTGCGGGAGCGGATGGAAAAGCTAGTTCAGTTGCATCCTGAGTGGAATGAGAGCGATTATGTAGATTATTTTGTAAAAATTCTCAATGACGATTCCCAACCTGAGATAGAAAAGCGCTTGGCTCACTGGCACTTATTAGCTTACTTCGATCGCGATCGCTGTTATCTCATTTGGAGAAGTTGGTGTCGTCTGCCTTTTTACGCAGCTCAGGCAGAAAATTTGTATGCTCTGACTAATGAACACCTTTGTAACCGGGAGAAATTACAACAATCTCTCAATAAGTACAAGACTAGTAACGATAGTAGAGCAAATCTTAAAACCTACATGGTAGGGGTACTGCGAAATGTGATGCGCCAGCAAATACATTGGGAATCGAAATGGCATCTGCTATGTGATGTAGATATCAATAGCCGTAGAAAACTGCAAAAGGCGGAAGAACGACTGAGAGAAGCGCTGACAAACTCTGGCTCAAGAGAACCAGAAATTTCGCAGTATCTTTTTGCTTGGCGCTATTTTGTTCCTATCTACAAAAATAATCGCGTTTATCATCCCAACAGAAGAGAAGGAGACAAATGGCCAGAACCAGAACTCTCAGATTTTGCGGAAACCGCTAAGGAATACAATTCTCAGAGATTTCAACCAGTTGCTTTCTTGCAAGTCGCTGTTGGTGCAGCAGCAACGCCTGCAATGATTCAAGAATGGATGAATATCTGTATCGCCACTTTACAGCAACCTTCCCAAATTATTGAAGTTTCTTACGATGTCAATAACAACGAACAACCGGACGATCGGAGCATCACTTCTTGGGAAGCTTTAGAGAACGAAGAAGAACCAACAGAATCTTTACAAGAGGTAGACCTGATTTTAAGGAGAGAAATTGAACTTATTGAGCAAAACTTAGACAATGTCCGCAGTCAAATTCCCAAATCCTGCCGTCAAGCTGTCATGCCTCTGTGCTATCCTCACCGATTAGCACTTTTAACTCAGGAACAGTTTGCCAGTAAGATTGGTGTTCATCAGGGAACCATTTCACGCTACATCTCCAAGAATGTAGAAGCGCCATTGGTAGAAAAGTTTCAGGAGTTAACAAGTGAGCAAATCAATCCCAGTGCTTATGTCAAAACATTTTTAAATGAAAAATTTGCTCATCTTAACTCTGCTAATCCAATTGAAGCTCAATTAATTGCTGCACTAGCAGATTTGGATATGCGATTGCAGCAAATTCTCAAACTTAGCTACGGTCAACAAATGAGTCTCGCGGAGCTAACTCAGACTCTGAGCCAAGAACAACCTATTAGCCAAGAAGAAGTCGAACAAAAACTATTTTTAGCTCAAAATCAATTAGAAAAAAGTTTTTTAAACTTACTGAATCAATGGCAAACTAACTATATCAAGTTATGGTTAAAAAACTATTACCAAAATCTTATTCAATCGGGATTATTAAAGTCTTTTGAGCAATTAGGATCGCTACAAAGAGAAATTATTTGCCAGCGATACGGTCAAAAGCAAGATATCAAAACTAGCTCTCATGCCTGCCAAACCCTGGCTTTAGCGAAGCAGCAGTTGCAGCGTTGTTTTCTTTGGTGGATTAATACCCGCTTTGGTCTTTCCCTAGAAACAGAAAGGCAACAAGTCGGCGAAGTGGTTGAGGATTGGCTGTCAAAAGATGTGCTCTACCTAGAACTCCAGAGGAATTAAGGACAGAAAATGTTGAAATTGCGAAAACTTTCTACTATTTATCCTAACCAGCTCTGGTTGAATTTATCACAAGAGCTTCAAAAAGAAGCTTGGCAGCAATCCCAACTTCATTCTAATGCAGCTGCTCGCTGTCAAGCTTATCTCAATTATCTCTGCTTAAAAACTTTTGTTCCTTGGCTTGAGGCTTGGTTGAAAGAAGCCGATCGCTCTCGAAGTAGCATTTCTGACATCACTTGGGACTCTCTGTGGGAATTTGTCAACGGTACACCAATTGAGTTAGAAGGAATGCGATTGGTTTTGATTCCTAGTGAAACAAGCGATCTAGAAGAATTTGCCGTTCCCCGCGAGTGGGTTGATATTCCTAGCTGGAGAAAGGACTATTACCTTGCCGTGCAAATTAATTTGGGTGAATCAGAACAATCTTGGCTGCGGGTATGGGGATTCGCTAGCTATGAAAAACTCAAGAAGCAGGGAATATATGATGAAAGCGATCGCACTTACTATATCAACCAGGAAGTCTTAGCTGAAGACTTCACACAAATGCTACTCGTCCCCCAGCAAAACACCAGTTCCTACCCTCAAGAATCACCACGGCAGTTATCTGTCAAAGTCGCTCAAGAGTTATTAGTGCAACTCAGTAAACCAGGCATCTACTCACCCAGACTGGCAGTACCCTTTGAACGATGGGCTGCATTACTCACAAACGAACAATGGCGACAGCAGTTATACAACCAGCGTTTGGGCTTAACTTCTACCGCAAGTGCTAGTGTCGCAGTCGTGAACTTGCGGCAATGGTTAGAGAAAGCCAACAGCACGATAGAGGAGATTTGGCAAGCTGTCGAAACACTTTTAACACCTCCAGAATTCAGTGCAGTTCGCGGTATAGAAACGGCGGAAACGACAGTATCTTCCGAAGCGATCGCGCCATTAATTCGCCTGCTACAATCCGATCGCTCCGAAAAAGAGCGCTGTCAAGCAGCTGGGGTTTTAGGACAGATTGGAATTGGTCATCCGGAAGTTGTTGAGGCGTTGACTCAATTGTTACGCACTGCTAACGATGAAGAAACCCGTTGGGAAGCAGCCTTAAGTCTAGGCAAAATCGCGCCCCATCATCCCCAAGCAGGTGTCAGTAAAGCTAGGCTTATTGACTTGGGGATGCAGTTGGGAACTTGCCAGATAGCATTGATTGTCACCATTAGACCGAAAACTGAAGACAAAATTAGCGTGCGCCTACAAGTGCAACCAATCAATCAACAACACAAGCTTCCACCAAATCTCCAACTGCGCGTGATTTCCGGTGGTGAAACTCGCTTGCAAGCCCAAACAAGAAGCGACGATCTAGGTCAGGGGAAAGATAAAATCCTTCAGTTGGGTTTCAGTCCGCCTCCAGGAACCCAATTCCAGGTGCAAGTGGCACTTGATAGAGCGAGCTTGAGTGAGGACTTTATAGCTTAAAAAATTAACCAGAAAGTAGCGATGGGCAGGGTAGCAGTTCTGAAAATCGGCAGGGGCAACTTTCATCAAGGGTTTGAAGTATCGCTAGAACTGAGAGAAGATGGCGGTTCTCCCTTGGGAGAAATTGAAGGTAGGCTAAAAGCTAACACAGATATTGAAGGATTGTATCTTTTATGGCAACAATCTTTTCGCAATCTCACAGCAATCGCTCGCGCTCCAGGTTGGGAGATTGAAGAAAGCTTGGCGACGAATCGCGCTACTAGCGAGATTGCGGACGACTGTTGGCAACGGATGCGACAAGTGGAGGCTAACTTAAACCAATGGCTGCAACCGTCGGGGGAATTGGGCTGGCAAAAAATTAGAGAAAGGTTAAACAAAGAACTAGCCAGTCAGGCTGACACCATACGCTTAGCCATTAAAGCCAAAGATCCAATCCTGTGGAAACTGCCTTGGCATACTTGGGATTTGCTATCGCATTACCCAAATGTCGGTGTTAGCTATAGTCCGGTAGAGTATGAATCTTGGGAGATTGCCAAGCACCAAACTCAAAGCGATCGCGTTCGCCTTCTGGCAATTTTTGGAGATAACCGACACTTGGATTTAGAAGCCGATCGCAAGGTCATCGCGAATCTCAATGGAGCGCAGACAGTTTTTTGTCATCAGCCTCAGGCTAGAGATTTAATTGCTCAACTCCGAGATCCAAAGGGCTGGGATATCTTCTTTTTTGCTGGGCATAGCCAGACGGTAGAACAAAGAGGTCGGATTAGTCTTAGCGCCAGGGAAAGTATTGAAACTGACCAATTTAAACATGCTTTAAAGGAAGCGATTCAAAGAGGATTAAAAATCGCAATTTTTAATTCTTGTGAAGGATTGGGACTAGCGCAGCAGTTAGCCGATCTACACGTGCCTATTATCATTGTCATGCAGGAGATAGTTCCAGATAAAGTTGCTCAATCTTTTCTCAAAGAATTTCTTAGAGAATACGCTGCAGGACAACCTTTATACATTGCGGTGCGTCGTGCCCAAGAACGTCTAGAGGAATTTACCGATCTACCAGGAGCTACCTGGTTACCAATGATTTACCAAAATCCCTCTGAGGTGCTGCCAACTTGGAAGGATTTGCGAGCGATGACAAAGCGCAATTCCCGCCGTCAGCTTGAATGGCAGCATTTGCCAAATATCTTAGTCAGGAGTTTGGTTGCTACAGGCTTAGTCATGGCGGTACGGTTTTTAGGGGGACTCCAACCTGTGGAGTTGTGGGCTTTTGACCAGCTAATGCGCCTGCAAAGCGATCGCGGAATTGATGAGCGCCTACTGGTTGTAAAAGTAACAGAACAAGATATCCGACAGCAGCGTCAGTATCCCCTGAGCGATCGCGTGATTTTACAAGCAATAGAAAAACTCCAGGTTCATCAACCCAGAGCCATTGGCTTGGATATCTACCGTGATTTTCCTGTAGAACCAGGATACCGCGAGCTAGCCGCCCACATCCAGAAAAACCCACGCTTGGTGACAATTTGCGAAGTCAGTCAACCGGAATCAAAGGGTGGCAATAAATTTGGGGTTGCTTCTCCCCCAGCTAGCTCAACAGAAAATGTCGGCTTTAGCGATTTGGCAGTTGAGCCAGATGGCACAGTTCGCCGTTATTTGTTTCATTTAAATCCAGGGGAATCCCTTTGCCAAGCCTCTTATGCCTTCAGTGCCGAATTAGCCTTTCGTTACCTGTATTCAGAAGGCATTCAACCAGAAGCGACATCTGAAGGCAACTTGAAACTTGGCTCTACCGTTTTCCAACCTTTAGAAAGGCATACTGGTTTTTATCACAACATCGATACTCGCGGTCACCAAGTCCTTTTAAATTATCGATCTTCACAAAAAGTAGCTAGGGAAGTAACGCTCACAGAAGTTCTCCAAAATGATTTTCCACCCCAGTGGGTGAAAGATCGGTTGATTTTGATTGGTGTCGTAGCCCCATCAGTTGGCGATCGCTTTTCTACGCCCTTTGGTAACGAAATGGACCGGAAAATGCCCGGTGTCATCATTCACGCCCAAATGGTGAGCCAGATGCTTAGTATAGCTAAAGAAGAACGTTCTTTACTGCGGTTTTTGCCGCAAGGATTAGATGCTCTCTGGATCTGGAGTTGGGCAATTACGGGGGGTTTATGCATTTGGGGATTTCACTCGCTGTTATATCGCAAAATTGCAAGCGCTGTGGCGATCGTTATTCTTCCTAACCTCTGCTTTGGCTTGTTCAGTATCGGTATTTGTGCGCCCCTGGTTCCCTCAGCCCTCGCTTTTGCGATCGCTTGGGGAATTACCAACCGTTTTAGTAGTTTGTCGCATTAATTTAAAGAATTTTTACGAAAACAAATATCTTACCTGAAACGAAAGAGTTAGCCTGTATTAATCTTCAGCAACGTAAAATCATTAATTTTTGCCTTAGCAGATATGCCCTTGTAATTAAGAGATGATTTATAAAGTAAACATTAAGACCTTGTAGGTTGGGTTGAGGAACGAAACCCAACAATTTCATTATCTTAAGTGCAGTAAATAACGAAAATCGGGAGAGAGAATGTGACTGGGCGCAAGTTTTCTCGTTGGAAAATTGGACTAGCTTTAGCATTAGCTTTAACGCTCATTGCTTCTGCTACGAGTGAGGGAGAAGCCCATCCTTTTCAAGCTCGCCAAAAAACCATTACAGAAGTGCTTCCCCCTGTTAATAAAAATTCCTCACACCAGTCTAAAGCCTCAAGTGCTTCCCAAGTGAAGTTTAATCCACCGCCTCTGTCACCGAGAGGAGCGCCGGGAAATAGGAAAGGCGGCGGAACTCGTGACGGACATAAATGTTCGGCTCTGGAAATCAATGAACGTCTTTTAGCTTTAGTTCCTGCTGTGGAATCAAAGCAAGCAATTAGCCATGTTTGGGGATTAACTGTTGAAGCCTCTCCTACTCTGTGGTTTTATCTTCCTTATCTTCCCAAAGATATCAAGACGGGTAAGTTGGAATTATGGGACGAAACTGACCGAGAACCCAGAAATTACCAGCAGATTTATCAAGGAACTTTCACTGTCGCTGGAACGCCAGGAGCGATCGCTCTGAGTTTACCACCGACAGTTAAATTAGAGCCAAACAAAAACTATCATTGGTATTTATCTCTCGACATCAATTGCAGTAGTCAAAATCAATCAGTCGATGTCAACGGGTGGATTCAGCGAGCTAAATTTAACAACACTCTTGCAGTGCAGCAGCAATCAGTCGAGCGAACCCAAGTCATTTTGTATGCCGAAAATGGGATTTGGTACGACGCTTTAAGTCAATTAGCACAACTTCGCCTTAGCCATCCACAAGCAGAAAATTTCATCACTGATTGGCAAAAATTGCTGAGAGATGCTGGCTTAGAAGAGTTTGCGAACAAACCTATTGTACCTTGCTGTAATCTTTTATCCTTACCTTAGAACTGTGATTCCGCATTCTAACTGTCACAATCGGTAATTACTGGATCAAATATCCGAAAAAAGTGAAGCAAGGCAATCTTGTTACAATACTGCAAGGGCTCTCGAATTTTTGTAGTAGGGGTAAACCCGTGTGTGAAACCCAACATTTACAAGCATTTGTTGGGTTTCGTTCCTCAACCCAACCTACGTAATTTCATTAAATGGAATCTAAAAAAATGACAAACCTTACAGTTGGTGACTACCTGGTGCTTCGTCTCAAACAAATTGGTGTCAAACACATCTTTGGTGTCGCTGGTGACTACAATATGGAATTCCTCGACTGCATTGTAAATCAGTCAGGCGTAGAGTTAGTGAGCACTTGTAACGAACTGAATGCATCGTATGCTGCTGATGGCTATGGTAGAATCAATGGCATTGCCGCACTAGTTACTACCTTTGGTGTTGGCGAACTTAGTGCTATTAATGGGATTGCGGGGGCTTGTGCTGAACACGTCCCTGTTGTGGCAATTACTGGAGCTCCTTCCACAAAAATCCAATCACAAGGAGCGCTTGTTCATCATACGCTAGGTACTGGCGATTTCTCCGTGTTTGCTCGAATGTATGAGAAGGTAACAGCAGCTCAAGCATATTTGACAGTAGAAAATGCAACATCAGAAATCGACAGAGTTTTGGGTGTCTGTCTTGTTAAGAAGTTACCTGTTTACATCTCCCTACCTATGGACGTTGCTTCAACTGAAGTCACTGCACAATCCGATCCATTTATACCTCCCGTCTTCGAGAGCGATCGAGCTACCTTAGCAGAGGTAGTTGATGCAAGTGTGAGTTTGTTAGAAAAGGTGTCAAAACCAGTTATTCTTGCCGATATAGGTGTAGATCGCTATCGCCTGCATGAGGATTTGCGATCGCTTCTTGCTACCACTGGGTACCCCTATGCCACTATGACTATGGGCAAGGGGCTTTTGGAAGAAACTCACCCCCAATTCATCGGGATTTATAACGGTGCTGTTAGTGAAGACTATGTGCTCAGACGTATCGAAGAAGCAGATTGCGTGTTAAGTATTGGTGTCTTGATGACTGATTTTAACACGGGAAGATTTTCTGCCCAACTCGATGCCGGTCGAACGATTGAAGTGCATGGGCAGTATGTCAAGATTAAGCGTGCAGTATACAATAATGTAGCAATGCAAGATTTTTTACCTGCTTTGAGCAAGCGATTGGTGAAGCGCAATGCTGAAACGCTTGACTTAAAGCCCAAGAAGGAGAATTTAGATGCTGGTTTCACAACTCCCTTCGTTCCCAACTCAACTGCGGCAATTACGCAGCAGCGTTTTTGGTACAGATTTGCTCAATTCCTGAAAGAAAGTGACATTGTTGTCGCCGAAACAGGAACTTGTTTATTTGGCGGTGCCTCAATTCCTTTGCCAAAGGGAACATCTTTCGTGGGACAATTGCTTTGGGGTTCTATTGGCTACTCAGTAGGCTCGGTGCTTGGTTGTGCGCTCGCAGCGCCCCAACGACGGGCTATCCTACTCGTTGGTGATGGGTCGTTCCAAATGACAGCACAAGAGTTGTCAACAATTTTACGCTATAACCTCAAGCCAATTGTTTTTTTAATTAACAATGATGGGTACACGATAGAGCGTGACATTCATGGTGAAAAAATGCCATATAACGACATCCAACCGTGGAAATATCACAAGCTTCATGAAGTTTTTGGAAACAATGGTTGGGGCGTTAAAGTATGCACCGAGTCAGAGTTAGAATCGGCACTGCAACAAGCCGAACAATCTAGAGACAAACTTGCCTTCATTGAGGTAGTGATGGACAAGATGGACAGCCCAGAAGTTCTCTTGAAGATGTTGCATAAGTAACTTGAATTCGACGTAAAAAAAGACTGAAAAGTAGACGGAGTAAACTTTATACATCAAAAATGAAATAATCACACAATCATAATTGAGCGATCGCCAAATAGAAATAGAGGTTTTTTAGAATTATTTAGATAATAGTACAGCAAATTTCAACCTGGGGAGGTACAAAAATTATGTGCTGGATGAACATTAATTTTGACGAAGGTACTGGCGCTCTAGACAGTCAGGTAATAAATTTAAATGTAAGGAACTGCATGCCAGGGGTTAAAGTTCTTACATTACCCGAAGAAGTTTTACCAAAACAATTTATTGCTGGGGGATGTGCTTTACCAACTGCACTACACGCTATTGATCGAGCGCAGATTCAAATTGGTGATGTTGTTGTGGTACAGGGTTGCGGACCTGTGGGTTTGAGTGTGGCAATTCTAGCTTTGCTCTCAGGTGCGGGCAAAGTAATTGTCATTGATAAATTTGAGAGCCGATTAGCAGTTGCAAAATCATTCGATGTAGACGAAACTCTTGCAATTAAAGCTGACGAGCCACAACAACACATTGAGCGGGTTTTGGAATTGACCCACGGACACGGTGCTGATATAACTATTGAAGCAACAGGCGTTCCCATTGCTATCAAAGAGGGCTTGAATATGACTAGAAATGGAGGTCGCTATGTTATTGTCGGGCATGACACTAACACGGGTGAGATTCTCATCAATCCACACTTAGAGATTAATCTAAAACATATTGATATTCGTGGAACTTGGGGAATTGATTTGCCATTTTTACAGAATGATTGAATTACTAAAACGTCATAGTGATTCTAGAAAAAATATTGCTTGGGAAAATCTAATCAGTCGTTCATACACACTAGAAGAAATTAATCAAGCGCTGGCGGATGTAGAGCAAGGATCTGTATTAAAAGCTGTGATTCAGCCCAATCTATCTTGATACCAACAACATATCAAATGACTTGAATAATACGGAGAAGATATGCTCAAAGATGTACAAATTGCCTTTATCGGCGGTGGGAGTTACTAGCCCTCCGCTTCACAATGTGCAATCAATTCATCCAAACTATCTGGAAATATCCCTCGCGCCACCATCTTAGTAAACACCTCATAACAATCATCCTTTGCACCATCTTTACGGGGAAACCCCAACCACAAAATCACAATAGCCTTCAACTCTGGGGTATCAAAAGCACGAAAAAACAGCCGATATCTTTCAGGTAAACCCATCTTTTTTACCCGTCCGTAGCGTTTTAACGCACCCGTTAACGCAAAATGACTCGCCCAAGGGTCAGAAGGAATTTTGGTTTCAATTGCAACAGTAATCGCCGCAAATAACTTTACGGTTGTATGAGTTTTAAACTGAGTTTCCGGTAACTTCTCACGTAAATTAGAAACACGATCAAATAGTTCTTGATATTGAGTGCCAAATAGTTGCGGATGAAAAAAAATCTCCCAGCCATTACTGACAAATTTAGGCATCTTCTAGCGACTCGTCCTCTAATTCCACACCCGCAATTAATTTACGCGCCGCCTCAGACATCTCGATTGTATAAGCTTGCAGTGTATTATTTTTCAGTGCTTCTGTCATGGCAAAATCAAGAAACAGCTGCATTATTAGCGAGTCTTCCGTACCTTCATCCTCACACGATTGAGGGACAATTCTCACGAGCGCAGTATCTGGGGACAATACCTCTATCCAACCATCTGCATTGGTAAACTGAGGATGTTCGCGGTAAAACTCAGCAGGTAACCGAAACCCTGCGCTGTTACCAATTTTAGTGCTACGAATGTTGTATGAGTTGCTCATTTTCAATGTATATACGTGATGTACTTACATAATAGCGACTTGTGGGGAGGGTTGGCAAACAGCGATCGCACGACAGGGGAAACTTCTGAGGGAATCTATGGTGGTGGTACATACAGCGATTTGCCCCTAGCAACAACTTACTATCCCAATGACAACGCTCAAGCTAAAGATCCGAAGTCTCAGTTAGTCCGGGCGTAATGTTAGCTTCCTACACTTGGGGAAGTCGGGCACGCCGTTTAGGGGATCTACCATTTTTTAGCGCCTTTGCGACTTTGCGTGAGTTTTATTCAGGGTATATAAGCGGACATGATATGACACTCAATTCGTAACGCATTGTTACGCTCAATTGCAACACGAGTTGGCGCATCAAAACCGTCATCAAAATTTACACCTCGAACTGTAGCCGAGATCGCCGTGTTACAAAGTTAGGCAATACCTTTAGTCGTCTGGGCAACGATGAAATCAACAACATCCTCCAAGCGTCCTGTACGCTTGTATACTTCGCGCTGCCGTGTTGCGCCGTTTCCTTGCTGCATCGTTTCCCGCACAAGCGATGAAATCTCCTCCCAGTCTCCATACTCTTCTAACGCTGGGCGCAGAAAGGCAAGAAACTTCTCTATCAAATCCCGCGCTGGAACAGCACGCATTTCCCCAACATCTACCAGATCTGTATCCAAACCATAGCGTGCAGCACGCCAGTGAGCTGCACGTATAAGTTCGTGGCGTGCGGCTGGGAATGGTTTGTTTGCAAGTGCTTGCAAGTAACAAGTTCGTGCCAACGCCCGCACCAGCCCCGCGATCGTGACTGCTTCGTCCACCGTCATACATACATCTGTGATGCGAAACTCCACAGTCGGGTAACGCTCAGAAAGACGCATATCCCAGTAAATTTTCGTTGCCTCCTCTGCACTTTTAGTTGCGATTAAAGCCTCTACAAGCGCTTCGTACTCAGCCAGTGACTCAAAAATTAATGGCGGACCTGATATAGGCCATCTGCTCCAAATTTCTGTACGATAACTTGCATAGCCAGTATCCGTACCCAACCAAAAGGGCGAAGAAGTGGAGAGTGCAAGTAATGGGGCAAGCCACACTCGCGCACGGTTCATGACACTAATTGCCATATTGCGATCGCTGATACCAACATGTACGTGACAGCCAAAGATCATCAGTTCGCGACCGAGTTGTTGATAATCTCGCAACAGCCCTTGATAACGTTCTTTGGGCATCATCTGCTGTTGTTCCCACGATGAAATTGGGTGCGTCCCAGCAGCTGCGATTTGATTGCCGTCAATGGCTGCTGCGGTAATGACTTCCCGTCGCAAACGTACAAGGGAGGAACGCACGTCGCTGAGCGTTCGACACACGGGTGTACCAATCTCTATTTGTGAGAGCTGAGCTTCTGGCTGCACCTTGTCGCCAAGAGCTTTCTGTGCGATCGGGAGAATTTGCTGCACACGCGAACAAAGCTCACGCGTTGTGGGGTTGATAATTTGATATTCCTCTTCGACACCAATGGTGAAGTCTTCTGCCCTCTGTACTTGCCCTGACATACCAAATATCTCCTTCGCTTAAACGCTTTGACGGTTGCTGTCGGTCACGCATGGTTGATATCGTAGTGGCAATTATACCTGGGGGTTGTAAGGTTTTTAGACTTCCTACCGAACGGTTTTCTTACACTGTATTTATTTCTTTTGACTGTTGATATTTAATATTCCTCTGACTCTATCAGCTCGCCAAGGTTAAAATCTATTCTTACCCAACCCTTGAGTCTTCGGAGATTGTCGAGAAGGAGTAAGGGAATTTGCCAGTGATGTACCATTAGGAAGGGTAGGGGGTCATCCACCTCAAAAATTGCCTCTTTACCCCGCAAAATGTTTATTATCCAGGTTTGTAATTGCTTCAACGATCTAATCCCAGTCAGTCTCCAGAGTTCGTGGTACAGCCAATAAGTAGGTTTACTATCAGGTAGAGGTTGCAAAGGTTCAACTAGAGGCTCTTTATTAAGATAGGCATTCGCTACCCCTGGATGGTTGTAAAACATAGTAATCGCGGAGTGAGTGCGGGGGTTGCATTCGATGGGATAAACAGTTCCATCATCAGCCTGAATGATATCTAAGGAAATCTCTCCAGTCAGTTCCAGTTCTTGAACAAAGTGTTTCACCCATTGCATAATTTCAGGTTTGTCAACATTTTCGTAATTAACTTGAAAGGCGGATGACTCACAGCAGCAGTACAGTCTTAACTCCCCATCTCGCACAGTACTGTGAGTGCAGTATTCTTTTCCGGGGATGAATTCCTGCATAATCCAGGGCTTCTCCTCGCTGATTGGCAGACTTTTGACAAATGCTGCTGTCACATCAAAAGTGTCGCAAGGTAGCTTGGTCATGTTCAAGCGACGCAAAGAGTCGTAGGGAATGCTTTTGAGTATGTACTTGCGCTTTTCCTGGGAAAAGTCGAAGTTGAGAACTTGTTCTGGATCTTTAATTTTGAAGGATTTGGGAACTGATAAACCCAACGAGCGGGCTTTTTCGGCAAAGGCAAACTTGTCATCCAGCATCTTCGTTATGTCAGCATCGAAGTGAAAAATCTCACAACAGCCAGATAACACTGGTTCGCCCTTGGAGTCAAAGTAGCTGACGGCGAAAATGGCTACTGGGATAAAAAAGTCTATGTTTTCTTTTTTGGCGATCGCACGTAGGGATTGAGTGTAGCCTTCTAAATCTTTTTGCGGTGCTGGTACGGTGTAATAGCCTGCGACAGCACGGGAAAATCGATGACCGCTTAACCAGTATTTGTCTATGTCTACTAAAATGACTCGATGCCCTACAGCATGAAACGATCGCGCTAGTTGAAGAGTTTTGGTCATCCTACCGCCACCAATCAAGATATTTTTGGGATTATCAGTCAAAACCACTTGCTTGTGAAACGATCTGCTGAAAAAATTCCATAGCAACGACACTAGTACTACGCTAAAGTTAATCGGAAAAGCGATCGCCAGTAATAAAAGAGTTCCCAAGTTTTGGAAAACTGCTATAATACGGGCTTTTATCGGTTGCATTTCAGTCATCGGATATTCTAGCTTATATAGTATCTAGGTTTTCTGTTATAAAGTAATTCTAGTTTCTGTTGCTTTGACAGTGCCAAAAGAGGTAAAAAGCTAAACTTTACACATTTTGAATTTCTGTTTTAATTTTTCGGAAAAAATCATATCAGGAGTTTAGTCATTGAAGGCGATTGGGCATGAAGATGATTAAATCGGTGAAACGAGTGATGCAAAAATTACTCCCGAACCGCCAGCTATATTACTCAAACTCGTAGAGTGGGTAGTGTCTATCAATAGTGAATGGTGGGCTTTAGCCCTACCTACTACTACCTATCTATAAAGATTGGTAATTTGAGAACGGAAAGGGAGTAAGAGCGAAGACAGCGCAACTACATACCTAGAATAAGTTACTTTTTTTACGCAGATATTACTGTTCTGCGCCTTTACCAGATTTTGCTAGGTATATGCCTACCATAATCACAAAAAAAGCTACCCAGTTGAAGATACTTAACCTTTCTGCAAAGAGAATCCGAGCAAAGATTGCAGTCATAAGTGGCTCCAGCAGCAAGAAAAGGGAAACAAATCCGGCAGAAAAATTTTTGAGGCTAGAAGTTACAATTCCCTGACCGATCGCTTGGCACAGAACACCTAAACCGATGACTGCCAACCATCCGGTAGCAGAACTGGGGAAAACTTGATTTTCGCGGATTACGACAATTGGGAGGATCAATAAAGCGCCAACCGTGCAATTACATAGGAGTATGGTTGTTGCTGAAAACTTGCTTCGTAGCTGTGAGCTAATGAGAAAGCTTCCAGCATAGAACACAGCAGAGAGTAAAGCAACAGCATCACCGATGAAGTGTTGCGGTGTCACCTGCAAATCTTCAACTCCAACAGCGATCGCGCCCGCCAATGTTAGTACTAAGCCAATGAGAAATCTGCCATCAAATAAATGACCCAAAAATAGCCAACCTCCTAATGTAGCGAAAATCGGCGTCAGATTATGCAGTAAATTTGAGTTGGCAACGCTCGTCTGAGTTATAGACCAAGCCCAAGTGAGTAAGCATAGCATAGAAATCCCACATGATACTACAAAAAGGGCTAGATCGCGAATTGTCCATGTTGGTTGCACTCTATAGTCAAGGGATGTTGTGTTGGGCGGAGCGTAGACGCGATCGCCGCGCTCCGTTGGCATCGCTTTCCATATCAAGAGTGCTAAACTCCCAATCCAAAGGCGATTAAAGATTGTCGCATTTGGACCTAGTTCGTTTTCGCTCAATTTGATAAATATTGCAGCTAAGGATAAAATCATTACTGCTATTAATAACAAGCTTAAATCAATCAAATCAAGTGCTGGCTTTGTTTGTGACTGTGAGAATTCTACTTTCTCAATCATAATGAGTGTTGATGAGTGTTTCGCGCTCGAAGTTACTTGGATAATTTGTTGTAAGTTAAATAGCAACTTTGTCAATAAGCAATATTACTTAGTGATTTCCACAGACCCTATGGAAAACTTACTCAGTGAGATACCCAGCATAAATATTACCTTGACAGCACCTCAGATCGTTAAGTTTAACCAAAAAACCTAATTTGACGTTGCGAGATTTTTAACTCCGTAATCTATTTTGTCACAAAAAGAAGATTTATAAATCAATTAAAATTGCAATGATTTATACATTATTAATCTTGTTCAAGATAGATGAAAAGTATTGACAGTAGAACTTACGCAAAGGAACAGGAGGTACAAAAATGACAATTGGACGATTTACGAGATATTTGCGCTCAAATAGGCTTCACCGAAGTTACATAGAAATGCTGTAGTCGGGGAATGTACGAGCGCTACAACATCATATGTAAATTTTATATAAAAGTTTGAGTGAATTTATATCTTTTAAGTATTTTTCCAAAGTATGAGTGTGTAGAGGAATTTAAGTATTTGCAGTGTTTTTTTTGAATATCATTGCTTTTATTAAAATGTCAAGTGTTGTAGCCTTTCTCAGTCTTATGAGGTACACCCCCCTTTCATTCCCCCAAGGCATCAGGGGGACAGAGGGGAGTAATTTTCGTACCTCACCAAGTTGAAATTTGCTGTAAGTTAGCCACAATGCTAAAAAAGCTAAGTTGGAAAAGTATGTTTTTACACCTTATAAAAAATTTTAAGTTGGAAAAATAGGATAAGGTTTAGTATTTAGGGTCTACAGAAAAAGTTTACGGAATTTATTAAAGTAAGTACTATTATCAGTGAAGGCGGTAGCAATCTTTCTGGGGGACAGCGGCAGCGATTATTGATTGCGAGGGCGCTTCTCAATAAGCCAAAAATTATTTTAATGGATGAGGCAACCAGTTCTTTGGATAACCGCACGCAAGCGATCGTCACTGAAAGTTTAGATAGTTTGAACTGTACGTTCGCTCATTTTTAACCGCCAGATTTAATTAAGCCTTACAGGGCTTGTAATTCAGGCTTTACAATAGATTCAGGCATTTTTAGTCGCATGGAGCTTTTGGTCATTTTATGATTTATCCTATGCCTACGCCTTAAATCATCGCCTCCCTTAGCCTTTTGTGATCGTCACAAATTTTACATAAAGATAATGGTTCACGTAAAAATCCCCTTTCTCCTTTTACATTAAGGCTTTAATTCCCCTTCGGATCTCAAAATAAGCGAACGCACAGAGATTAGTCTGAACAGCGATCTAAAAATAATTTTTTGATTACAAAATAAAGGGAAGTTTATCTATCTACTAACTACACAATTCAACAAAGGAAGTTGCTGTGTTGAATTTTTAAAGTGAACCTAAAAAAATCAAATGATAGTTCTTCTCAGTATAACTGAGAAGAATGATTGGTGTATCGACTTCACACCTACTGCCTATATAGGTGTAAGGTTTTTCTACCAAGTCTTGCGACTTGTATCAATAGACTGGTTTTGCCATTTTAAGTATGGCGCAACTACAGTTTTTTGTCTGTACTCTACCGTACCGTCCTGTATTAGTCTTTCTGGCGTTTCTTAAGGATGCGGTTATCAAGCTGATGGATGGTAACATTATGGGGGTAACCATCTTTTGCAATGATTAATTAGATATTTTCTACACTTAGAACTAGACTATACCTTAAGCTTACTCTTTAAGCATAAGTGCATGATGCCGGATATGATCTTCAATAAAAGTGGCTATGAAATAATAGCCGTGATCGTATCCTTCCTGGTAACGCAGAATGAGAGATTGATTTACTTCTGCACAAGCTTGCTCAAATAATCCTGGTAGCAACTGCTCTTCAAGGTATTTATCAGCAGTACCTTGGTCAATTAAAATAGGGCTGTGGTATCCATACTGCTTGACCAATTCGCTAGCATCGTACTCACGCCATGTTTCGCAATCGCCACCCAAATACCCATTAAACACTTTTTGACCCCAAGGACAACGCATTGGTGCAGCAATGGGCGCAAAAGCCGATACCGATCTGTACTGTTTGGGGTTTCTTAAAGCACAAACAAGCGCACCATGTCCCCCCATAGAGTGACCGAAAATACTTTGCTTGTCTGACTGTACGGAGAAATTCTCTGCTATCAAAGCAGGTAACTCGCGAACAACATAACTGTACATATGGTAGTGAGATGACCAAGGTTCAACCGTAGCATCCACATAAAAACCCGCACCTGTACCAAAATCCCACTCGTCATCCTCACCGGGAATGCCAGTATTGCGAGGACTGGTATCTGGCGCAACAAGCATCACACCGTATTTAGCAGCATATTGTTGTGCTCCCGCTTTGACCATAAAATTTTCTTCGGTGCTAGTCAACACCTAATGGGACTTTATTGTAGAAGTAAGCAATCGTGTTATTTGCGTTTCCAGCAACTGGATAACCAAGATCGTTCCATAAGATTGACGGGTGATAGCGGTCGATCAGCTCGTGCCAATGAGCGTTGGCGTATTTAGCGTAAGCCTGCGAATGCTCTTGCATCCACAGGCAGTTTTAAGTATCGTATAGTGTAAGAGATTCTAAATATTTATCAATGAAAGCTTGCTAAATTATGCAATGTAGTGAAGAGCGATACGTCTGTCTTCCGTTGAGATTCGTTTATCGCTATTAGCATCTTGCCCTGAATGCGGTTTCGTCATGCTTGTAATTGTCCCAATTCAGCTATAATATTCCGGTTGACTTTGATGTAGCCCCGCTCGACGTGGGTAATGTATGAACTCAAGTGCTGATGAGCTTCAGGCAATACGTGGAAAAGAATTGGCGATCGCCTTAAATTTGAACCTTGACTACAACTTAGCTATCCGCTTTCTGTTCGTGGTAGTGGGAGATCTGCTCGTATATTTCTTCTGGAAACTGCAAGTCCTTATAAACATTACAAGCATCGGGGTCATCAGCATTGGGGCAAATTGGGAAATCCTGCTGTGACTGCCATTGGAGAATACGTTCGCGTCGGGGTGGATTATAGTCTTTACCCTGCACCTGTAAATACATTGAACGCGCTTCTTGTTTGCTGAAATCTTTATCCTTTTGGAGATAATCAATTAACTCTGATTCACTTAAGAAGTGACGCGCAACCATTGCAAACACTAACCTACCATAATGACCGATGTCCTTCCCTGCATCAAGGGAGTCAAGCAAGTGGGCCATCATGTCGTTTTTTCGTAGCTCTTCTACTGTCATACCTGTCAGTTCCTTAACTTCAAGTGTCACCTCAGTTTTTTCCGTTCCTCAATTTATAGTATTCATGTACTGATAAGGTCACCTACCTCTTTTGGCTGAATGTGAAAATACACAGTTCAAGTCATAGGTTGTAGACAACCAAGGTTTGGGGTTTACCAGGAGAAGGGATTGGTGGCTGGTTCGGATCTGACTTTGGTACACAAGCCGCAAGCCCAAACAGTACAAATGCGATGATGACAATCCGGTTCATATAAAACCTTATAGGAATTTAAAAACCTTGCGATTGTGGTAATTATTGTCTGTATTATTCATGCTTCGCCTCTCATTCATGCTTAATTTTTCCTTGGCTAATAGCATGACTCTGTTTGAGATGCAATTGCACCTTCCTTTATGAACATATTTTACGCGATCAAAAAGCACCGCTCACCTCATATATGTTAAATCGTCGGGTGGAGTTTTTTATCAGCCAATTGATGATGTTTTGTTAAGAAGGCGAACTGCTGACAAAACTTAGGTGTTGAATGTAAGAGATTTCCGTACCTGGTAATTTTTGACCTAGTGTGCGAGTGCTGCAAATCTATGATAAAAGCTTTGAGAGGCTGGACGATAAACGTGGACGGTGTTAGCTTCGTCATAGCAATGGGGACACCGTGAAGGTATGGAATTTGCAAGGGAAATTAATCCAAACCCTCAAAGCGCTCAACCTAACAAATATCTATATAGTATAAATATACCATTCGTTTGTCACCCAAATAGGATTACTATACTCTAGGTAGGTAAATTACATTACAAAAAATTCTTAAATATACTGCAAATAATTTAGGAGTTATCAATGAATTTAGATATGAATACAACAGAATCAACTACACAAACAGCAGAAAAATTCAATTGGAAGCAGTGCTGGTATCCTGTTTGCTTTCTACAAGATTTGCCGAAAAACCTCCCTTACAGCTTTTCTTTGTACGATGAACCCTTAGTATTATTTAAAGATCGAGAAGGAAATTTAGTATGTTTAACTGACCGTTGTCCTCATCGTGCAGCTAAACTTTCCGATGGTCAAATAATTGATGGCAAAATAGAGTGTTTGTATCACGGTTGGCAATTTGGTACTGATGGTCAATGTCTTCATATTCCTCAGTTACCAGTAGATGCTAAAATACCAGCTAATGCCTGCGTGAAATCATTTAAGGTCGTCGAAAGGCAAGGTATAATTTGGATGTGGGCTGGGGAAGTTGAAACTGCCTTGGAGCAGGGCATCCCAATTATTCCCGAGTTGGATATGCCGCAATTTGCTTGTGTTAACTATATGCGCGATCTTCCTTACGACCAAACATTATTTATCGAAAATGTCATCGATCCAGCCCATGTCCCTATCAGCCACGATGGTGTACTCAGCAAAAAAGAGTATGCTCGACCTCTAGAAATTGAAGTAGAAGAAAATACTATTGCTGGTATTCTTTCTAGAGTTAAAGGCGCTGGCAAATCCGCTACCAGTTGGGGACGAGTGGATTTTATTGCTCCTAACTTAGTTCTTTACAAATTTAGTTTTCAAATTAAAGGTAAATCTTGCAATGCTGGAACGGCTTTATATTCAATTCCTTTAGGTAAGAATAAATGCCGGATTCTACATAGAAATTTTATCAATGGACTAACATGGTTCATCAACCTTAAACCCCGCTGGATGCATCACTTTCAAACCAATAATATATTAGAAGGTGATATGGCACTCTTGGTTGGGCAAAATTTACAAATTCACCAGTTAGGAGAAAGCTTAAAACAAATTTATTTACCGCTGAAAACCTCCGATACATTAGTAATTGCATACCGCAAGTGGCTGGATAAATTCGGTTCTTCGTTGCCCTATTATCAAGGCTATTCCACCTCTAAAAATATAGACAGTCATGAATTCAACAATAAGGTAGCTTCTTTAGACAGATTATTGCAACACACACAATTATGTAGTTCGTGTAACCGCGCATATCAAGCCACTATTCGACTAAAACAAACCTTTATCGGTATCGCAATAGTTCTTGCAGGGACTGCCATAGTTGCTGATGCTAACTGGCTTCAAATAGTAGCAGTTTTCGCCGCTTTTGTCATAACTGCTTTGGCAACTGGAGCAGGTAGATTACAAACAAAGTTCGAGCGTTCTTATACTCGCCACTAATTTTCTGCACGGCACCTGGTTTGAAATTAGCAAGATGAATACTATTTTCTGCTAAAAGCTGTCTCATCTCTATCGAATTTAATTTCTTAATCTCAAAGCTCTATCTAAACTAAACCACGCTGTTAAATGCAGCCCGGTTTTATACATGGTAGGATAGCGCTCGCTACAACAGTTGGTCAAGGATTTTTCCACTGGAAAAAACCGCATTGGCACGGTGACCCTATATTCCCTAGGATAGAGTTTTTATGTTCGTATTTATACAATCATCCTTCTAAAGATACACAAGCATCATTCTAAGGAATGTTGTGAATGAAGGATTGAAAGCTTTATTTTATACTTACCACCAAGCCGTATAGGAAACAATGAATCAACAAAAGCTTGTGACAAAATCGATGAAACGTCAAGATATACTTTTACAATATGTTCGTTTTCAGGTTATAGCAAGCGATACTCAGCATAGAAGTTACTTTGTTGGTTGTTTTAAACCTTCTGCTACTCAGCCAGATGACTTTTGTTGGTGTACTGCCGCTCGACAGTTGTATGTTGGAGATTTAGTAAGGGGCTATTTATCCGAATCTTTAGACGTGAAAAACTTGCCGTTGCTAGTTCTTGAATGAGGAATTAAATAATTAACTGCTTCAACCAGGGAAATTTTCGTATCATCCATTTCTCGCCAACTTACTTAGCACTTTACACTATTCTCAACAAGCTGGGGATATTACAGCCAAATTAATCCACACGTTAGGGGTGCAAAATTTTATAATTTGAAGATAGTGTAATTTGCTATCGCATTCCTTTTATAGTTACCATGACCACTTCACCCCGTCGCTATCATATCACCACCTTCGGTTGTCAGATGAACAAAGCCGATTCAGAACGCATGGCTGGCATCCTAGAAGACATGGGCTTTGAGTGGTCAGAAGACCCGAATGATGCAAATTTAATTCTTTACAACACTTGTACCATACGAGATAATGCCGAGCAAAAAGTATATTCTTATCTGGGTAGGCAAGCCAAACGCAAGCACGAACAACCAGACCTAACTATAGTGGTTGCTGGTTGTGTAGCACAGCAGGAAGGAGAATCGCTGTTGCGAAGAGTGCCAGAAGTTGATATGGTTATGGGACCGCAACACGCCAATCGCTTGAAAGATTTGCTACAACAGGTATTTGATGGCAATCAAGTTGTTGCGACTGAGCCAATCCATATCATGGAAGATATTACCAAGCCGCGACGCGATACTACTGTCACTGCTTGGGTAAATGTAATCTACGGCTGTAACGAACGCTGCACTTATTGCGTTGTTCCTAATGTGCGGGGTGTTGAGCAATCTCGGACACCTGACGCCATTCGCTCGGAAATGGAAGAACTGGGACGACAAGGTTATAAGGAAGTGACTTTACTCGGTCAAAATATTGATGCTTACGGGCGCGATTTGCCAGGAGTTACACCTGAAGGTCGCCACCAACACACTTTGACAGATTTACTTGACTACGTTCATGATGTGCCGGGAATTGAGCGAATTCGTTTCGCCACTTCCCATCCTCGTTATTTTACCGAACGGTTGATTAAAGCGTGTGCGGAATTACCTAAGGTGTGCGAACACTTTCACATTCCCTTTCAATCAGGGGATAATGAGGTACTAAAACGCATGTCGCGGGGTTATACTCACGAAAAATATCGCCGCATCATCGATACAATCCGGCAATATATGCCAGATGCATCAATTAGTGCTGATGCTATTGTCGGTTTTCCAGGAGAAACCGAAGCACAGTTTGAAAATACTTTGAAGTTGGTCGAAGATATTGGTTTTGACCAATTGAACACCGCCGCCTACTCTCCACGTCCGGGAACACCCGCCGCAGTCTGGGATGAGCAATTGAGCGAGGAGGTGAAAAGCGATCGCCTCCAAAGGCTAAATCATCTGGTGGCTATCAAAGCAGCCGAGCGATCGCAGCGTTACATGGGGCGCATTGAAGAAGTGCTGGTAGAAGAACAAAACCCGAAAGATAAAACCCAGGTGATGGGACGTACCCGTGGTAATCGGCTGACATTCTTTACTGGTGATATTCAGGAACTTAAAGGTCAGTTAGTCAATGTCAGAATTACTGAAGTTCGAGCTTTCAGTTTAACAGGGGAAGCACTTGTACCAGTGACCAGTAATCAGTGACCAGTGAATTTCCTGGCTTTGTACGGGCGCAATGCCT
>NZ_WJFC01000114.1 GCF_009725235.1 Scytonema sp. UIC 10036 | reverse complement strand
CTCCTAACCCCTAACCTCTACCCCCTACCCCCTAATTATGTTCAGCTTGAGCATTTTTCTGGTTAACAACTTGATACATATATTTTTAAGCCTCCGTAGCTAGCGACTCGGAGGCTTAATTGAAGATGTTTCAGTGTAATTGACATCTTGCACCTAATAAGGTATGGCGCATATAATTCTGATTTACTACCTCTCGCATCTCTCCTCTTGTCACCAGCAAGAGATTTACATACACAAAGGAAGACAAAATTCAGCATTCGAGTCTTTTGCCACAGGACTTTATGTGTGTTGGTTTTTGTCTCTCCTGATTTCAACTACCCGAAATCCACTTTAGCGGACTTGAGGTGTATATCAGTAGAATGAGCTACAGGATGCCCAAACTGAAAAATTATCCATTAGGATGTGGGCAATTCGTCAAACAGTTGTTATCTTTCGTAATATGTAAGAAGAACAATTGTATGCCAACTTAGAGTCAATACCAGCATACCTCTGGTTTTTTTGACTCTGTCAAATTTACTTAACCTCTTAGGAGATAACTTATGAACCAACCAATCGAATTGACCTTAGAACAACAATTCAGCATTCATTCTTTTGCCAGTCAAGTTCAAAACATGAGCCACGACCAAGCAAAAGATTTTTTGGTCAAGCTCTACGAGCAAATGGTAGTCCGTGAAGCCACTTACAAAGAGCTTCTCAAGCACCAATGGGGACTAGATTCTGGTTCCACTTGGGCATAGATTTGTGATGTCGCAGTGGGCGACCTCTTTCTCTTGCTCTGTTCCAAGGAGGAAAGGAGCTGGGGATGCAGGGGCGTCAACTCTGAAAAAAACCCAAACTACAAGAGCTTTTATAACGGGTCATTTGCCCAAAAAAATACTTGCCTGCTTCCAATCAAAGCAGTCGTATCTTCTTATGGAGTTAATAGCTGTGCAGAGCGTCTACTAGATTTCAGTATGAGAGGCTAGGGCGACAAATTTATATGCCATTGCTTTTTCCCAAGCGGCACACTAAGCATCCAGAACTGTTCGCACAGCCTCTAGTCTACCCAAGTTTTACACCCGGTAACTTATCTATTTATATTTCTTATAACTTTCTACAGCACCTTGTATAGAGGTTATTAACAATTTGTAATATAAACTATCAAGATTGCTGTAGAACTTATATGAATAATTAAGTATATTTCTCTCAACCGGAAAGGTCAAACGGTGAATCTGTATCGATCGCTTGTATTTTTGCTAGAATTTGGGATTTTATCTTTTCGTACTCAACTTTTAGCAAACTTTTACTGACTTGCGGGTCGGCAGTAGATATTAATGTTTCGCTAATCTTGACCCAATCTTGCAACCGATGGCGCTGAGCAGATGCAATGCTAGAAAGTAGTACGTGAGCACAGCGGTTGGGTGCTTCTCGAGAGAAAAATAACAAGCGATATGAACCTGTTTGCCCAAGTAAGTGAGTCACTTCTTGCCCAAAAGTCGTTTTTAGGTCTAAGTAGTACGGCAACCACTTAGGTCCTTGCTTGCGATTGTATATCAGGGTAATCCACAGCAACATGGGGTGAGGAGCCGTGATAAAAAGAAACTGATTGTAACGCGTACAAACCAAGCGCTTCAAAATTTCTTGTTGTGGTAGCATCACCCATAAAGCAGGAATAACTTCTCCTTCAGGACTCCGGATCAGCTTTGGAAAAACAATATCAGCAATAGGTTTATTAGCAGGCCATGAAGCTTGTTGTGCAATTTCATCAGTTAGCATAGAGGGCAGAAGGATTGGAGTCCTTTGCTCTGAGCCTGTTTTTACTATGGAGCCATTAGCAGGAGGTGTATTAGAAATGACATCACTTTCTGGTTGTGGTATGACTTTACGAGTACCGTAGCTTTGTTCTAATGAGACTAAAACTTTTAGAATTTCATCGATATTTTGAGGACGCGAACTTGGTGATTTAGCCAAACAACTTAAGACCAAATTTTCCACTTCAGTTGGTACTTGTCGCGTAGGAGCAACCTCCAAGAGAGGACGCGGGATTTGTTGATGGTGTAGTTTATACCAAGCGCCAAAGGAGTGGCTGACAGCGACAAACGGCAATTTACCAGCTAGCATTTCATACATCATCACTCCCAAACTATAGATATCAGCACGGTTGTCTAATTCCTTACCATCCATTTGTTCGGGTGAAGAATAAGCCAGAGTCCCTAAGTAATAATTAGTATAATTAGCATCAGACATGAGGAGTTTGGCAATACCAAAATCCAACACTTTTACAAGTTCGCCAAAACTAGCATCTTGGATAACTAGCATATTGCTTGGCTTGATATCACGGTGAATAATCGGACAAATTTTGCCGTCAATCGGGATACCACTGTGGGCGCAGTGTAAACCCAAGCAAATCTGACGTACAATACTGAGAAATCTTGGTAAAGACAACTGTTGCTTGCGGATGGTGTGACTGAGGTTTGTTCCTTGTAAGTATTCCATAACATAGAACGGAGTGCCGCTCTCGTCTACGCCATAGTCCATAACTCGGACAATGTGAATACTTTTTTGACCTAGTAGAGCACAGGTTTTTGCTTCTCTTTCAAAGCGTTCCAGTACCCGCATTTTTTGGTTTTGAATTGATAGGGCAAGAAATTTAACAGCAACAGGGACACCACCCAACAAAATGTCCTTAGCACGATAAACTCTACCCATTGCTCCAGTACCGATGATGTCTTGAAGCTCGTAGCGTTTGCTGAGTAAGCGACCAGTGTTGGGGTCTGACATAAAAAATTCGACTCCAATATCAAATAATTTTGGGAAATTTATGCTTTATACACGCCTCCAGAAATTCGAGAGGAGTATTTACCTAGAGTAAGGCAATGAGACCGAGCGATACGCCCAGTCTTTCTGTAGCACCCAGTACTGTCAGTTATTATTTTGAGTTACTATTTATATTTCCCAGTTTTTACCTTTTAAATAACATTGTTAGTTGTTGGTTGTTAGTTGTTGGTTGTTAGTAGCACCACTAACCACTAACTACTAACCACTATCCACTATCCAGGACTTTGTCTCTCTAGGCTCGCTTCCATTGTACTGGTTAAAAAATGACCAGCTAATACACCACTTGTTAAATAGTAAGTATTATCAGATACTCGATGTAAGGTTTCAAAGCCACTGCGACGCTGGCGATCGCTTAACACCCAATACCTTTGGACAATTGTTTCTAACCCAATCCAGCCTTCCCCTTCTACCTGTCCTAACAAATTATGTTGAAGTAAAAAATTATACTGCCGTTCGCCGCGATCCAAACGACCCTTATACTGTAAGGCAATTTCTGAGTGTTCGGTACCGGGAAACATCAACTTTGTCGCCATTGTGAACCAATTATCTCGATTCCAAACCACCAAGGTCAAACCTTTGACGCTGATTGGCATACCATTACGTTCCAGCCAGGTTCCTTGTAGAATCCAGCGCCCCGGTTCTAATAAAAAAGTGTGTGGCACCTTGTACGTTCCTTGCTTTGCTCGAGCACCGCCTAGACTAGTCTTGAAACATAGGATGTTTGGCAGATTAAGTACAGTATAGCTATTCTTATTGTTCGACGCTTTGCCATGATTTGGGTTTGATTATAGGCTTTCAGGAACTCTGGAAATACTAACCTGAGTACAGATAGCTGCTCGCGATCGCGAACAGCTTGGTTTCCAAGTGATTCAAATGCTTTAACAACCCGACTTTATTGGAGCATCAACCGGAAACTTTGGCATGAGATCGCAATTCCTGCTTCAGCAATGAACACTTCCATTGAAGGAGTATCCTTGTCCAACAAGCGCTCCCACTAAACCAATTGGGTCAGCAACATATCCATCTGAATTTTTTTCGATAATTATCTTAAGTTGTTTCACGAGTTCCTTGTCGATTTTACTCTCAATGTTACTTTAGTGCGGGGTGCTGACGAAGGATTTAGCTAACAAAAAAAGGATGCAATAGAACAACTAAAGCCCGGTAGTAAAGGTGAAGTTATCTCATCAGTATTGAATAATGTTGCCACAAGTTTTAAGGTTGCGTTTTGTCTTCGGTAAACTTGAACTTGCTGTAAGCGGAGATCGACAATCCAATATTCTTGTACTCCCTGTAAGGTATAAAGTTTTAGTTTAACCTCTCGATCGCGCCGTTCATTGTCTGCTCCAGGAGAGAGAACTTCTACAATCAACTCTGGTGCGCCTGTTAAATGTTCTGAATCATCAAGCAATATTGCTAGTCGAGCATAACTTGCCCAAACAACATCTGGAATAACGTTATTAGCTTCTGAAAATATAATTCCGGGCGTAGTTGTAGCTTCCCCCAACTCTGTTTCGTCAGACCAACTGTTCAATGCTGCACAAATCTTAACAGCCACTTTTTGATGGCTCCATCGGGGCGCTCTAGTCATGAATAGCTCACCATCAACGATTTCATATCGAGTGCCATCATCAGGTAAGAGATCTAGATCGGCAATCGTCCAACGAATTTGTTCGGAAGTTACCTGACTCATAAAAATAATTATGGTAACAAATAATATTAACATTGTAATAGAGATTTTCCAAGCAAGATAGGAAAACTTCTGTCTACCACTTTTCTCCTAAGAGGACTTCTTGAGGTGCGCCTGTAGCTGTTGGTAGGTTTCCAGGAGTTCCCATGTATCGCCAGTAAGCTAACACCGGAAGTTTCTTAAACAATCTTCCCGGCTTTGCCAAACTCTCGCTTGATGGCGTAATGTAGATCTTCCTGGTGAATCAAAACATCACCTCGCTGTAGCGCTTGCAGGCAACAATACTGTACCACATTCATAATGTCGGCTCCGCTCAATTCGTAGGTAGCAGCAAATTCCCCAAGATTAACTACTTCAGCTAATTTTAGCTGAGGTGGAAAAGCCATTTGCCAGATTCGCAGTCGTTCTTTAGAGTTGGGCATAGGAAAATGAACGATCGCTTGAAAGCGGCGAATAAAAGCTTCGTCAATGTTACTCTTGAAGTTAGAAGAGAGAATAACTAACCCATCGTAGTTTTCGACACGCTGTAATAGATAACTCACTTCTTGGTTGGCGTACTTGTCATGAGCATCACGCACGTTAGTACGTTTGCTAAATAGAGCATCAGCTTCATCAAAGAATAAAATCCAATCTTTGCTCTCGGCTCTGGCAAAGAGATTAGCTAAGTTTTTTTCAGTCTCACCAATAAACTTTGATACCACCATTGACAGGTCTATTTTGTAAACTTCTTTACCCGTGTATTTGCCCAAAAGACTAGCCGTGAGCGTTTTACCTGTACCGGGAGGACCGTAAAATAGAGCGCGGTAGCCCAGCTTGAGCTTTTTTTTCATTCCCCAGTCGTAGAGGATAGTGGAACCATAAGTTATCCAAGCTTTGAGTTCGTGAATTTGGTCTAACGTCTGGGCATTGAGTACCAAATCCTCCCATTCCATCTCTGTAGAAATACGTTGAGCGGGAAAGTTAATACTGAAATGGGGGCGGGAAAAGTGACCTTGAGTAAAAAGATCCACATAATCTTGCGTCATTACCAGTTTACCACTCATCACGGGTTCGCCATCAGGTGGTGGCTCCAGGTAGAGGACGCGTTCGCGCACAAACAGATGATTGTCCGCGAACATTTGTTGGAGGCGAAAGCGATCGCTCAACTGATTTCCTCCGAGTATGAACAACACTGTCTCACCAGTAGGCAAAAAACCGCGATGAGACTTCCCCCGCCAACCGCCAATTTGCGGATAATCACCAGCCTGAGGTAACTGAGCAGCGATCGATTGGTCAAAAAAATCCGGCTGTAGATGTGGTGCTAGCGCTATTAATAACGTCAATTGTTCTGCAGTATTTAATAAGTGCTTGCGAATAAATAAAGTCAGAGGAGTGTCTGCTACCCACAAATCATCAGGTGAATTGGGTATGAGCATTTCATACTGAGCGCGATCGCCAAAGTATGAAGTCATGCGCCATTCAATCACCTCTGCAAGGTATGAAAGTGCATATTGTAGGGTTTGGGCATTAGAGTCAAGCATCAAGTTTCATCCGCGTACCTTATAATCAGACGCTTCCAGATTATCTACATCTGCGGTTAATTATTTCTTCTTATACCCGAAACCGCTATCTTAATTTAAAAGAATTAACACTTTTTGAAAGTCTGCTTGAAAATAGAAGTAAGATTTGAGAGGTGATTTATAAAGTAGGTTGGGTTGAGGAACGAAACCCAACATTGAACCCTTATTGTTAGGTTTCATTCTTCAACCCAAACAACACAATACATTTGGCAATTTAACATTTACTTTATAAATGACCTCTGATAGAAACTATGTTCTCACATTTAGAGGAAGAAAATAGCTTTTATGCAAGAAACTGTAGTTGAGCAAAATCAGAAATACCGGAACGATATCAAGCCACTTTTGTACAACAGGAATGATGCATATGTACAAATCAATCCCGTTCAAGAGCAGGCTACAAAATTATGGACAACTCTGTCAAAAAAAGATACCGCTGATGCCTACCAAAAAGCTGGGGCGACGACGTGGACAGTTTTAAAACAGGCGATCGCACTGCTTGTTTTTTCAGTTGTCTTACTGGTTGCTTTAATATTTTGGGTATGGGGAATTGGATTTCAAGCTGGGTTTCAGTTTCGCCAATGGCTAGAAGTGAAACAGCCCAATTTAGATGAAGTGATAGCTCTGGTGCTCAAAATTCTTTTGTGGCCTTTCGTGCTAGCATTTCAGTGGGCTAACTGGTTCGTGAAAAATTACTTAGGTTTGGAAATTCGATTTGAGCAACCAAAACCACCATCAACTCCAGCTCCTCCCAGTGGAGGAAGTACTGATTCTACATCTACTCCTTCGCAGGATTCACCAACCAAATAAATTTTAAATACACTGATGTAGGTTGGGTTGAGGCTTTGCGAAACCCAACGATGTCGGCAAAATGTTGGGTTTCGTTCCTCAACCCAACCTACACCTAAATTAAAAATTAGGGGACTTTGTTTGGCTCTTGATTTGTAGAGTCATTAGTGGGCTGTAGTCCGTAGCTCATAAACCCAATTACAAACGCTAGTACAAAAGGAAAAACTATCCACCAAAACAAGTCTTCTAACATAAAACACCTCTTTTTAACTACGGTTTATCTTGGTTTTGTTGCACCACGTGGGTGAGTTCGTGAGCTAACAGATGTTCTCCAGTTTCTGATTCTGGGTCAAATTTTCCTTGGTTAAAATAAATATCCTGTCCGTGTGTAAAAGCTTGTGCTTTCAACTCTCGATTCATTTGTGCAGACTCCCCGTCGGTATGAATTTGCACATCGCTGAAGTCTCTACCGAAAGCAGACTGCATTTTTGCTTGGGTTGTAGCTGGTAGAGGATGACCGCGTCCTTGAGTTTGTTGTAAATGGGAAGATAAAGCAGGGCTAGGCGTTGAAGCCCCTGATTCTGACTTGGGTTGAACTTCTTCTTCTTTTTTATCCTCCATCATTTGGAGTTCTGGCTTAGTGTTGATTTTTTCATCTTCTTTCATTGGAGCCGACTGAATCATTCCCGCTTGTTGTTGTTGAATTTGGGGAGTTTGGTTTTGGTTTACCACTGTATCCGCCATTGCATCAGCTTCTCGTTCAAAAGCATCTCCGGGCTGACCAATGGTAAGTTTGGTTTGGATGCTATTGGCGCTTACTGATGAGAAAAAGTGATTGTTGTTGCTGTGCTGTTTATTGAAGAAGGGTTCGCGTCCTTCTTGAATAGTAGGTGGTTTGTGGGTGCGTCGAGATTTGAACACTGCCATGATTGATTTTTTATAGGTTAAATAAAATGACAAAGGGAGTAGGGAGCGGGGAAAGAAAAATTTTTATTTGTTCTGGTGTAGGCAATTGATGATGGCTACTTAAGTTTATGGTAGGCTTAATATTAAGCAAACCAAGAGCAACTTAATAGTACTCAATAAGATGATTGGGAAATGCTTATTCCTGATGCCCAATCGCTAGTCCCCACTCCTCATTTAAGGTGTGGGACAAACTTGGTTTGAAGAGCTTGTGTGTCACTTTGGCGTTGGATGAAACCCTGATTTTGTTGAGGGCTATATTTAGCTTCTGGGGAGAAAAAGGAACCTTCACTAATTCCCGCTTTCTTAAAAAAGGGTTCACGTCCCTCTTTTAGCGAAGGGGCTTTGCGAGCGTGTTTGTGAGTAAAAGGCATATGTAGCAATCCTATTTAATTTGTAAGGATTATTGTTTTGACAGAAGAAAGGATGAAGATGGAAAAAGAACAAGGTTGCTTGCACCATAATATCCACATACTGCGATCGCAATCCTGTTGAATTTGTGAACTTAGGTGTAGCTGAATGAAGATATGATTCACTAGCGAACTGGAAGCTCCCAAAATTTGAGAGCATGGTGAAGTTACTCTGGATGGACGGACTTTTGATTGTGGAATAGAATCGAGACTATGAAAACCACCGAGAACAAAAGTAGCTATAGTCAACAGTATACCACGGCAGATCGGTCTTCTGTGAAGTCAGAATGGGATCGTGCTTTTTTCTCGAATCCACCATCAGAACAAACTCCTTTCTTTCGTCCTGGTGCAGCATCCTGGGTACAAACAAAATCCATTGGTGAGCGATCGTCTTTCTTCTCACCTTCTCCCACCCCTACAATTCAACGAAAATGCAAGACCTGTGAAGCAGAGGAACAATCTCAGGTAGACGGTGTCGAATTGCCAACCGTTCAACTGATGCCTGCATTTGAAAGTGAAGGAGTGGTTCAGTCAAAAAGAGTGTCCACAGCAGCGATCGCTTCCCCAACTGTCGCCCCCCAAACACACCAAGGCGCTGAAACCAAGGAACTGGAACAACAAGAGGCGATCGCACAAACTCCTCAGATTCAAATGATACCTGCTTTTAGCAGTGCAGACGACCCAGAAGATGGTAACACCAACTACCCCCCTATTCAATTTAGCTTGACAATTGGTCAGCGCGGAGATGCCTATGAGCGGGAAGCCGATGCGATCGCCGATCGGGTGGCAGCAATGCCAAGGTCAACAGCATCTGATTTAGCAACCAAAAACTCGAACACTCCCGATTCACAACAGGTAAATCGCAAGCAAAGTGTAGGAATGCGATCGCTAATGCGGCAAGCAGATGGCAGCCCAACACCTACACCCAAGAATTTAGAAACTAGCCTACAACAGGCACGAGGCAACGGCTCACCCTTGAATGCCAACACCCGTACAGAGATGGAGGGGGCTTTTGATGCCGATTTTAGCAGAGTCCAGATTCATACAGGACGGGAAGCTGCGACGTTAAACAAGTCGCTTGGAGCACGAGCCTTTACTCACGGAAACGAGATTTTCTTTAATTCAGGTGAATATCAACCCCAGTCGCAGCAGGGAAGACACCTTCTTGCTCATGAATTAACCCACACCTTGCAACAAGGTGCATCGATACAACGCAAACCTGTCATCTCATCCACTTCAAATGATGTACAGATGTTGCTGCCCGATTTCATTCTGGAAGAAGCCAATGATTACGCACGCAACATTCCAGGTTATGTCCTGTTCACTGTCATTATTGAATACAACCCACTGACAGGAAACAGAGTTGAGCGCAATGCTATCAATCTCCTGGAAGGGTTCATGGGATTGGTGCCCTTTGGCACAGCGATTTTTGACAAGCTACGAGAACACGGTATTTTACAGGCAGCATTTGAATGGGTTGTAGGGGAACTCGGCAGACTGGATTTATCTATTAGTCGAATTGAACGAATTATCGAAGCTGCAGGTGATGAAATTGGCTATGACATTTGGAATGCTGATGAAGTGCTAGAGCGCCATTTTATCGCGCTTTACAACGATGTAGAAGCTTTTGCGCGATCGCTAGTTGACCACATCATTCAGTTAATCAAAGATGCAGCACTTAATTTAGCGGAAGGTTTGCTGAATGACAACCAAGCTTGGGCGTTAATCAAGAAAGTCTTGCATTACGATCCCTTAAGGGATGAACCTGTTGATGCCAGCACCGCCGAAATTCTCGCAGACTTTCTGCGACTGATTGGCAAAGAACAAGAGCTAGAGCAAATGCAGGAGCGCGGCACTTTAGAAGAAACTGCTGCATGGCTCGATACTCAGCTGGGAACATTTATGGCATTGCTGGGTGAATTCCAAAGCTTGATTGCTTCTGCCATAGATGCGATTAGATCAGAAAATCTAACTAATCTCACAACGAATCTGGAGAGCTTAGCTAATCAGGTTATTGGTTTCTTACAAGGTGTTTGGGAATTTGCCTCAACAGTAGCTCTCAAAGTCTTGGAACTCATTAAAGATGCGTTGCTTGGCTGGCTCAGTTCTTACGCCAATGACATTCCTGGCTACCACCTGCTCACGGTAATCCTTAACCGAGATCCCTTCACGAATGAGGTTGTTCCACGTACCGTCACCAACATTATTCGAGGTTTCATGAGCCTGATTCCGGGTGGAGAGCAGCAGTTCCAGCAAATGCAGGAAACCGGAGTCATTCCTAGAGCCGCTGAACGCATTGAAACAATGATGAGCGATTTAGGGATTTCCTGGGAGTTCATTCAGAATTTGTTCCTGGATATTTGGAATAGCTTCACCATTGACGATTTAATCAATCCGATTGATGCGTTTATTCGCATCTTAACTGAGTTTGAAGAACCCCTCAACCGTCTGTTTACTTTCGTTATTGAAGTTATCAAAGTCGTGTTGGAACTTTTGCTGGAGATGATGAACTTCCCCAGTGACATCCTCGCACGCATCATCAACAATGCAATTCAAGCGCTCGACGACATTCAGCAAGATCCAGTAGGTTTCTTAATCAATATGCTGCAAGCAGTCAAATTGGGCTTTGAGAAGTTCTTTGACAATATTGTGCAGCACTTACTCGGCGGTGTAACGGATTGGCTCTTCGCTGAGGTACGCAAGGCAGGCATTGAACCGCCAACGGAAATTACATTGGAGTCGATATTAGATCTGGTGCTACAAATCCTAGGCATCAGTATGGATCAAATCTGGCAAAAACTGGGCGATCGCATAGGGCAAGAAAATATCGATCGCATTCGTGGAGCTATCGATCGCTTGACAGGTATTTGGACTTTTGTACGGGATGTTCAAGAGCGCGGTGTTGCTGCGATTTGGGAATATATTCAGTCGCAAATCAGTAACCTGTGGGATATGGTGCTGGAACAAATTAGCAACTGGATTACGGAGCGTGTCATTGAGCGCGTGATGACTCGACTTCTTAGTATGCTCGATCCCACGGGTATTATGGCAGTGGTGAATGGCTTCATCAGCTTTTTCAACGCCGTGCAATCAGCAATTGAATACTTCCGTGAAATGCTGATGATTGTAGATGATTATGTCAGCACGATCGCCAGCGTTGCTAGAGGTGACGTTGAACCAGGTGCTGTTAAGATGGAGCAGGGATTAGCAAACAGTATTCCGGTTGCGATCGGGTTCTTGGCAAATCAAGTCGGGTTAGGCAACCTTGGGGATCAAATTGCAGAAATCATTACTGGTATCCGCGAACTGGTCGATCGGGCGTTGGATTGGCTGATAAATCGGGCGGTGAGTGCAGGTCAAGCACTACTGCGATCGCTTGGAATGGGCACGGAAGACCCAACTCCTGCTCCAGGTTCGGAAGCTAGAAGACACGAGCACATTGCAGATAGTATTTATGAATCCTTAAGGAGAGACGTACAAGATAACCAGAATATTGATGAGTTGCTGACAGAAAAGAGAGCACAAGCACAACAACTACATGAACTCTATGCGCCTCAGCTTGAAAGTGGGTTAGTACTTATCATTGAGTTGCATAAGGTTGAATCTAGTGAAGGTAGACCTGGATTAGAGCTTGAAGTTATAATTAGACCTAATACAACTGAGCGCGGCTATAGAATTTATCACAGAGCAGGCAATTTATCTAGTAAAGTTGACGAACTTATTGAACAGTCTTTAGATGAATTAACAGACGTATTATACAGTGGAGATGATAGGGAAGAGGGTATACCAAATAATGTGGTACAAGCAGAAACCTTGGCTAGAGGAATACAAAGAACTTTAGGAAGAATTCAAAGAGATTATGGTGAAGCCGTCAGAGATTCTAGCAACAATATAATATTCGTAGGAAACGAAAACTTCTTTGTCGATCAAGTCAGAAACAATTATGTTTATCCACGCGCTCGTGCTGTTTCAGCTACAATTATTCAAGTAAATGGTAAAATAACGACAGCACATGAAGTAAGAGGATTTTTGTACTCTAATCCTGCCTTTCGGACAGTAACAGTTGGTCAACTTCACTCATTACTTACCGCCATAAATTCTGGAGCTTCTACACCTGTCGATTCGACAGCCATGTTGATTGCCTCATTGGTCGCCGAGCCTTTTAGATATGGACCGTCTCACATTACAAACTTATTGCTGTTGAGTGATTACGGCAGACACGGAGAAGCTGCTTTCGCGGCAATGTCTATGACTACTGGTGGAACAGATCCCACTAACTCTCGGAATGCTGCATTAGATCCAAATGGTCGAGGCACTATACCAGAAGATGTCAGATTGAGACAAATTGAAATTGTTAAAAGCAATAATGAATTAATTAGTAGATTAGAAAATTTTTATGAAGAAAACTATGAACGATTGAGAGATACGGAGATGGTCAGACGTTTCCGAAATATAATCAGAGATTACTTGAATCGAAGACAATAAAACTATTTTATTTTGTTTCTCAGCCAGGTTAATTTAGATGAAATCAACAGAGTCATCAGTACTTTATCCTATATCCCTAAACTGGAAATATGGATTCATAAATTCAAAAGGTGAAATAGTTGTTGAGCCTAAATATGATTTTGTCGGTCGCTTTGCTGAAAATCGCTGTTTTGTTGCAAAGCTTACAGACGATTTTCAAAGGCTCTTTGGATTTATTGATAGTGAAGGACATGAAGTAATTCCTCTGAAAGCTATTTCTGCTTGCACCCATTTTAGCGAAGGATTAGCTCAGTATGGTGAAGATGAAAGCCGGGTTGGATTTATTGATTACTACGGAAACTATGTTATTGATTCTAACTTTGAATATACTATCAACGATCGTATAAGTTTAGGATTTAGTGAAGGAATTGCTGCTGTCGCAAAAGAGAATTGGTGGATTTATATTGACAAAGCAGGAAATGATTCTCTGGGATTACGCTTTCAACTGGCAAGACGTTTTCATGATGGTTATGCTCTAATATCTGAACTAGGAAATACCCTAACCCATAACGATTTATATTTTATTGATAAGCGAGGAAATAAATTAGAGACAATTCCTTGTGCTCTCGGCTTATTTTGTCAAGGATTTCGAGATGGGCTTGCTCTTGTGAAACTTCAGCTTCAGCAAAGTAGCAACAATAAAAATGCTTTTGGTTTTATCAATACTTCAGGCTCTTTAGCATTTCAGAAACAGGTTTCTTATGCTTCTGGCTTTCATGAAGAAATATGTATCGTCAAGGAAAAGGGGAAAAAATTTGGTGTCATTAATCAACAAGGAGAGTACGTTTTAGAGCCTGAATTTGATGATTTAGGGTATTTCAATGATGGAATTGCTCCTTTTAAGGCAGGTAATGTATGGGGCTTAATTAATATTAGAGGAGAAATAATTTTAGAACCTCAGTATCTCTTTATCGATAGCTTTTTGGGGCAGTTGCTTTTTGAAGATCCGTTCCACAATACAGAATATCGGCATCTTACCCTTGCCAAAGTTATGACCGACAGGAGGAGAGAAACCCAAGATTTATATTTAAACCGATATGGTGAGGTAGTTGCTAACTCTAAATTGTAAGGAGTGAGATTGCTTATCTTTGACGTCATCGTAACACAAAACCAAACATTCCAAGAAGAAGTCAGGAGGCTTCTAATCTCATATTAAATCCAATCCACTATCAAAATATCATCCATCCAAGGCAATTTCACCACGCTCAATCCCCAAGGCAGACGACTGAGCAAGATATCAATGGATTGGCGCTCGATCTGGAGTTTCCAAGTACCATTATTGTTACGGGTAAGTTTGCCTTCGCGCTGTAAAAATCCCTCGCGTAGTCCGTCGGGACTGGTATTTTTCAGGGCTTGCCAGTAATTAATCGCAGTTTGTAGTAGATGTTCACCTTCATCCAAGGCGGTGGCAGGTAACTCAACTTCACGGGCGATCGCTTCATCTAGCGACCAGCCACAAAGTAATTTCGGTAATACTAATTCATATTCGGGGGCATCAGTTTGCTGCGTTGCAAGGTAATATAATAAGTATACTGCCCTTTCTTGTGCCATTTGGTCGCGGAAACATCCCTCTTCTACTAGCCCCACACTGCGAAGATAAATCGGCAAAAACGGATGCAAAAGTACTAGTCCAGCTTGATTGATGTAAATCCCAACAGTTTCTTCCTCTGGTGACAAGATGGAACTGCGGGAGTTAAGCCGACTAAAGAGCGTCGGTGGAGTGAGATTTTGACTGGAAAAATTAGTTTGTGTAACCGATAATTCATCTTTATTGACAATTTCATTGGTTCGTGCTGTCAAAGCATTATTTTGGTTTTGAGCCGTTGCTTCGGAAGTTTCTGCTGTGGGTGTAACATCATTGTCCCGATCTTCGGCGGTGGGTTCAGTTGTCGCTGGTTCCGACTCTGGCGTGGCTGGTGATGTAGTTGTTTGCGTCACCGCTAAGGGAAGAACTCGATCGAGTGCTGTTAACCAGAGAGTTCTGGTGGTGGAAGGAATTGCTGTCAAGATAGTTTGCAAGCGTTGATACGCTATCTGAGAAAATCTTGGCTGGTACTCTGTTTGCTGTGTTGGAGGTTGGCGATTAATTGCTGATGGAGATGATTCAGGAGTGGTTTCTTGTTGCCAAGTTTGGATAAGCACAGTCAGCCACAGGCGAGTCCAAACAGCAGCAGGTAAAGGTCTTGTGGGTGAGCGATCGCTATGAATCTCTGCTAAAATTAACAGCCAAGCTTGTGTGTTGAGGCGATCGCTTCGTCGATCAAAATTCAAAGCTTGGATGATTTGTTGTGCTTGGGTGAGGAGAGCAGCCCAACCGATCCAGGTAGGTTGTAATTGCAGCAGTAATTGGTGTCGCAAGTTTTCTGGTAGTTGTGCGACTAAACGTTGTCTGACTGTGGGGTTGTTGAGCAATTCTCGCACTGGTTCTTGCCAAGTGGTATCATTTTGCATGGCAGTTTGCCAGCGAGATAACCAATTTTGCCAGTCAGTTGTCGTCACCCACCAGGGAAGGCGACCATACTGTAAAAAATATAGCAATATTTCCCCATCGGCGGTGGTGCGATTTTGGGCGATCGTTAGGGAACTCTCAGTAGCTATGCGGCGGTTTGCTAGATAATCGCGGAGAGTTTGGTTTAAGGCGTCGATCAGATGGGGGATGAATTCATCGGCTACACGTCGGGGATGAATGACACCTAAATCGATAACGACTCGATCTAGCCGCACGACTTCATCGGCTGTGACTAATTGTTCAAAGAGTTGTGCCATTGCTGGGATACCTTGTTGGTGTAGCAGGTGGCTGATTTGTTCTTGTAGGTTTGATACGTCGGCTAGTTGTCCTGTGTTGATTTCTAGTAGGGCGCGTCCGATGATATGGTGTTGTCCGTATTGTCGCTCCGTTAGCATAAAGTTATTTCAGTTTTGACCAGAACTTATAATTTCGTGAGGGGAGCATAATGATAAAAAACCAGCTCTTCCAACAATGACTTTGTCAAAAATACTTCTCATAATCTTGAGTTGTTCATCTTGCCATTCCTTATTTAGTAGGAAAGGGTATTCATGTCCTAAATATGCCAAAAACTTAGATGGAGTGTTGGCAGATTGAGTATTTTCTTTAAAGAAAAGGCACGTAATATATTTAACGCCCCATGATTTCAGTAAATTTAGTGTGTACTCTAAATCATCCCACAGCCCAAATGGGCTAAGTGTTGGAACAACAAAAATGCCTGCCTCACATAAAGTTCTAATTGCCTGCATTCGGTGTTCATATAATGGAGTTGCACGTTCCCAAGCTCGAATAAATTCATTTTTATTTGTACTAAGGCTAAAGCTTACAACAACAGGCGGACCGCTATCGCTTACTTGTGCCAATTGATTATATTCAGCTATTAAACCTACATCTCGATCGGGTCTAAAGCGGGTTTGTATTACGATTCTTCGTGGTCGTAAACTGGGTGGAGAATTCTGAAGTCTTTTCCATAAAGCTTGTGTTATTGCAGGAGGGGCTGCGTATGCATCTGTAACACCGCTCCAGTAAATTGTCTTATCTGCTAAATGTCCTTTTTCCAAATGCCGTTCTAACTGTGCAATGACATTTTTCTTGTTGCGAACCTGAAAACCCCATTCTTGTCCGTCTGACCCACGAACTGTATTTGGAGTAAGCCGAGTACCAGAGGGTACATAACAGAACAGACAACCTCCAGGACATCCAACCTGTAATTGCATAGTGAGGTCAAATCCTTCCATAAAACCTCTCCCTTGGCTAATAATGTTAGCGTTACTCTCACCAATTGTTACTGATTTTGGAGGTAATATACCGAAAAGTTTTTGGTAAATTTCCTCGTATGTTTGTCCAGTTTCAACTTCATTTCTCATGAGACCTGGCAGCTTTTAATCTTAGACTATTTGAGGTTTTATTTATTCATTTTTAGGCTATAGGTTAGAGGGAAATGGTATGGTATCAGTGTGTAAGTTTACGCTATGTGCTAAGGAGTTACACGTTGCAGAAATTACAGTTAAACGCCAACTATTAGCAATTTTTTCATATAATTTCTCCCGCTCCGATTTATATGTTTCAAGCTCCTCCTGATTCAAAAAATTAATAGCTACAGATGATAATTCCTCTTGCAACCAATCAGATAAATCCTTAAAGTGAAGACTCGCATCTAAATAACTCTGAAGAAGTTCGGGTACATTTAGAGTCTTCACAAAACGATCGAAGACAGAAAGCATATAAACCAACCATTCACACTCTAAATAATAAAAATAGTAATGTTGTGAAGCAATTCCTTGGTTTAAGTTTCTACTAGCTGAATCAAGATCTCTAATCCAGTTCATAATAGTTTTTTCATACTGCTCAATATATGCAAATATAGATACATTTTTATTTTCTATCCGAAAAGCAAGCCCTGCTTTTCCTGATTCATCTAATAACCATCTTCCCACTTCTTCAAATTCAAGTTCGCATTCGTTTAATCTATCTTGAATATCATCTGTTTCAATAGACTCGAGCAAACGATAAAATGCATGAAAAACCCACCACAGGAAGCCACACGCAAAATAATATTTTCCTGATTGTTCATCTATAGAAGTCTTTGTTCCAAGTTTTGTCATATCAATCTCCAAATAATTGCTAAGAGACAAGTTATGCTAACAGTTTAAAGATGTAGTAATATGATGGACCTTGAGAATTTCTTAGTTTAGTTCCTTCTGTCCGTCTTGCTGGATATTTTACAGAAAATTCATATTCATCCCTTTTAGTATCAACAAGTCGTACCTCAAACTTCCTTCCAGCTATTTCAGTAAAACCTTGTTCCTGGCTTGTTTGATAGTGGTCTTGTAACTTCAGGAGACCTAAAGCTCTAGTACTGCTAGTTACACCAAAATGTACTTCCCCTCCTTGTTGTAGGACTTGTGGAGAACTCGTCAAAACACCGTCTATCAGGTTTCCTGTCTTTAAATCGACGTCATCAACACCTTTCTTACCTGCTTGCGGATTATTGAAAATAATTTTATCAAATTTATTTTCTTCTCTAAGATTTGGAAAATTCTCTTGCAAGCGCGTTGCATTAACTCCATGTCTAACCTCAAAATTCTCCTGACTTGAGGGAAATTTCTTCAGTTTAGAATCGTTAACATTTTTCAGTAAATCTTCTACTTCTTCTTTCGACTCAATACCTGTAGCAGTGATGTGAGTTCCTTCCATACCAGGCTTGTCTCGAAGGGTTCTACTATACTCAAACGTATTATCTCCAACTACTAAAACTCTCATCCTCCTAGTATCTTCAGGATTAATTTTGCCATGCACTGCCCAATGCTCTCCATCTTTATACTCGCTCTAGAATTTTAAGTTTATACCGTAACTTTATAGCATAACATAAAAAAGTTATGGAACCGCAGATGAACGCAGACGAACGCGGATAAATTTGTACTTCATTCAAGTGAAAACCGTTATATTCGAGCTTACATAAGTAACGGGCGCAATGCCTTGCGCCCTTACAAAGGGTGTGGTTCATTTAGGTGAAAACTGCTGTAAATCAACGGGATTGAGAGGATGATGTTGCAGGTGGGGTTGGTTTTTCGATCTGTTTGGATGCTGAGTATGTCCAACCCATAAATACCATGATGATGGCTGTACTCACGGCTAGTAATTGGGGTAAGTTGATTCTGTAAAATAGCCGATCGCTTATCAATGATGATTGACTGTTAGTAGCCGTGATAATTTCTCTTCGGTTGAGAAATGGGTTTTGCAAGCGGGTGGATATTGTGTCTGGGTTGGTGTTGGGTGGTGTGTTACTGCTATTACTGTTATCAACGATTCGCAGTGTGATGGTTAGGGTTGTGCTGACTAATCGATCGCTGTTTACTTCTCTCACGGCTTGTGCTTGAATTTGATGAGTGCCTATACTTGGTTGCCAGTTATTAGGCATCCGGTAGGGGGCGGTGTCGGTGGTGAGTACTCTCTGTGTACCACTGGGGTTGGTGTAGGTGAAGATGACGCTCTTGACGGTGGCTGGTGTGGTTATTGCTTCAAAGTTGTATTGATTGTTCGGGTTGAAGTCTGAGAGATTAAAGGTGCGATCGCCTTCTATTTGTGTGCTATTTATAACCTGATTGTTGCTCAACGCCAGTAGATTTAAGGTTGTCACTTCTGGGTTGGGAATCGGTAATTCTGTGGATGCAGGTGGGGGAGTAGGTTCGGGAATCGCGCTCAATATCTCTGGTGGTGCGACAATTGTTACCTCTTGCTGGGAGCTGTTACTACAACCTTGCGCGTTGGTAATACTGTAAACCAAAGTGATGATTTTCTCGCTTTCAGTACCTAAGCTGACATCACTAGGGTTAAATTGTGGTGGGTTTGATTGGCTATTGATGACATCCAGTGTGATATCTTCGTCACCATCGAAGGCAGTGAAAGTACCACCATCTTCGCTTGCAATGAGTTCTACGGGAGAATGGTTATTATCAAATGTGGTGCCATTTCTTCCTACTTGAAATTCGGCATTTGGCAGAGCAAAAATGGTAATATTTTTGCTTGATTCGTTAGTACAGCCTTGGGTGGTAGTAATTTTGTATACTAAAGTAATGACTTTCTGAGTCTCCTCATCATCTAAGTTAACAGCACTAGGGTTAAATTGTATTGGCGTTGATTGGCTATTGATGACATCTGATGTGATATCCTGTTCGCCATCAAGGGCGCGGAAAGTACCACCAGCTTGATTTGCAATTAAGTCCACTGGGTCATCATTATGACAGAAGTTGGTTGTATCTTCTCCAACTTGGAAACTAGTATCTGGTAAGGCAAAAATCCGCACTTGTTGGGTTGACTCGTTGGTGCAGCCTTTGTCACTGGTGATAGTGTAAGTTAAGGCGATCGCTTTTTCACTGGCATTACCTAAGTTGACAGCACTAGGGTTAAATTTTATTGGCGTTGATTGACTGAGCACGATCGCTGTGATATCCTGTTGTCCATCTAGGGCGCGGAAAGTCCCACCCTGCTCAGCAGGGATTAAATCTACTGGGTCATCGTTAATACAAAAAGTGCTGTTGACTTGGAAACTGGCATCTGGTAAAGGATTGATGGTGACACTTAGGGTATCGTAGGTACTTTCTAGGACGTAGGTAAAAGTAATTGCGACTTGTGAAGCGATCGCTTGTTGAATGCGGCTGGGTTGAAAATAGTATTTCCCATCAGCAAAAAAGCTACCTTCACCTTTGAGTGAACCCCCCACTGGATCGAGGATAAATTCATAACGAGTTTCATCACCCGCACAGAAGGTGGTTTTTTCTAGTAGAATAATGGGGCGCGGTTGAGTCAGCACATAGCTGATGGTGGGACTACCACTACAGCAACGATAGGGTAGACAAAAATCAGCAACGACAATATCCTCTCGATTGAGTAATTCCCGACTCGTTGCTTGTTCTTCGGGTGATGCATTTGGTAGGGAGACGTATTTTTTGATGACTTCAGTACGGGCTTGATAAGTAGGATCGCGATCGGCTTTTAATAAATCCCCGACTAAATCTCGACCATCGACATACACTAAAATAAATGTACCACCTTTGGGGACGCCACCTAGATGTTCCATACCGGGATGGTGTTGAGCAAATTTGTGAAACAGTCGCAGTTCTTCTAGATGTTGCAAGCGTTGCTGATAAGCTGTCATCAGCCCCTTTAATTCAAAATAGTTGAGAAAATCAGCAGCTAGGCGATCGCCCATAGAAAAAGCTAATTCATTATCCGTGGCGTAGTTTTCAGGAATATCTCGCAGCCAACCATATAAAGTTTCAAAGTCTTGAAATTCAGGCTGGTTGATAATCGGGCGATCTGACTCGAAATTGACGGTGAAGAAATTCAGCGACAGAAAACTTATCGCAGCTTTACCCCTTGGCTGATTGGTATTGAGATTAATTGGTAAATCTAGTTCGTCGGTGAAAGACAGCCGCAGGAAATAACTCATGGGGTTATTTGGTGACTGACGCTCTACCGTATATGTCATTTTACCCAACACGAAACAAGCTGATAAATCTTTCGCAATGCGCTGCTGTTCTTGGTTAACTCTATCATCTGCTAATCCAGAGAAATCAATGACGGTATCATTTTCATTAGGTAAGGAATAACGAGCGATGCGGATACCCGAGTCGTTTCGCATATAGAGACGGTATCTACCATTACCTACCGCTTCAAATTCCCAGGCGTTGGTATTGGCAGCCGCGACAATTTTGTTAAATAATTGGTCATAAGCGATCGCTGATAAATTCTCCTTATCAAAGAAAACTCGCTTGAGTGTATTTAGAAACACATTCCGCAACCACTCGGCTTCGTGTTTGCGCCACAGTTTCTCAAAGGTATCTTTCATTCGTCCGAAGTCGGCGTTCAAGTCATCAAATTCACCGGAGACATTCACATCCTGAAAACTTCCTTCGTTGCCAATCTTCAGAGCGATCGCATCAAAGGCTAAATTGTAACGCTGTTTGTAATCCAGAATTCGTTTCAAAGCCACAGCACTGGCTTCCCCAAGATGACCTTCAATGCGATAAAATGAGTAGTCGTCTAACCGATAGATTAAATCGTCGCTGGGAATAAAACTCTCAATCGGGTAGAAATAAGCTGGATGAAACTGACTTCGCCCTTTGCGGTAAGCATCGTAATTCCAGTACCGATATAACTGAGGATAATTCAAATAATAGGGAATCGCTTGTTGACTGAGAGGAAAAGAACGATCTTTACTGGGAGTAATTTTTAGAGGCGTGTCAAAAAAGGGTAAGAGATAAAAACTATCCGCCACACACAGACGCACCAAGCGATCGTACAAAGAGCGTACTTGCTTGACACGCAATTGATTGCCGTTGTATATAGGAGCTTGGGTAAAATGACTGCGATAAGGAGAAACTGGCGCGTAGGCTGACGGTGTTTGATTGGGAGGTGGTACCAATCCCAGCATCAAGAATTTGGGAAAACGACGGATATCAGGCGTACAGTCATCCATCAAATCAAAAGCTAGCTCAGCCAATTCCCGAAAAGCCGATACCAATTGACTGAGATAATCATAAAAATATTGCAGCGCATACTGAGCTTCAACTTGGGAAACTTGTGACGGCGGATCGGCTTGAGGCGACCAGATAAACTCCGGTACAATGTTGTGAAGACGTTGATTCAATAAATTTTGGAGCCCTGTGAAATCAGCAGGTTGAGGCTGAAAAGAAGAGAAAAAAGGCGAAAATAGTTGAAAAAGATTGGGGAAAGAATGAGCGATCGCCTTGATTGCTTCCACGCAAACGTTATAGTAACCTTTGAGGAAAGCGTTGTAATCAACAATATTGGATAAACTCACCACAGGATTTGCTTCCTGGTTATAACCAAAGCGTTGTACTTGAGGAAAGAAATTCTGGAAAAAATGAGATGGAGTCGTGAATAACTCCTCAACACTCAAATTTTGCCATGGTACTGGTAAAGGTTCCTGTAAAAATCCTTGTTGCAACAGCTTCTCAGCGCTGAGTTTTTCCTGATTTCCTTCAGAGGCGCGGGGTAAGAGGAAATAACGCAGACGGAAATTCCGATCTTTACCTGTATCATCGCAGTCTAACAAACAAGAATCTCTCTGTTGGTCTTGAAGTTCATATAAAACTACCAATGTCTGTTCGGAGAGAAACCTAGCAAACCCCGTCTCATCGCGGGAAGTTCCATCGGGAGCAGTCTGTAAAGCCAAGCGACTACTCCCTTCTTCTGCAAACAGTTCTACAACTTTGTAGGTGGAGGGTGCAGTACTGGTTTCTCCTTGACTGGGTGCAAATAAAACTGGGGAGACTGGCTGTTCGCTTTGATAGTGAGTTAGGGTGGTGGCTTCTAGAGAAATTACGTACCCTTCGGAAGTAATACCACATCCTGGTGTGATGTGTATTTGCGCTTGATTTGTTTGATAAGTGCTGCTTACTTCCATCCCGCATGCGATACCCATACCAATGAGATAAACGCGAGATAGCCGATTCTGATTGTCGAGGTATGTGACAACACGATTGAGATCGTTGTTGGTTAAAATCTGATTGGGGGTGAAGATGGGATAACCGATCGGGTTAATGATGGTGGTGTTCATGGTTAGTGGTTGGTTGTTAGTGGTTGGTTGTTACTCCTATCCCGCAAGGGAAATTACCTAATTAAATAAACCGCAAAGACGCAAAGAGCACGAAGAAAGAGGAGAAGAAGATCGGTAATCTTATGGCGGAAAGGGAGTAGTGGTTAGTTGTTAGTCTGCTGTTCCATATTTATTTTGTATATTGAACCGCTCCAGGCGCAGAGGACGCAGAGTAAGAGAGAGAGGAATTTGGTGCAAATATTAAATTCGTTTGTGTCGAAATTACTTCTCTTTCCTCTCTCTTCGCGCTCTTTGCGTCTTTGCGGTTCATTTAAATCAGTAATCTTCAGGCAGAAAAGTCATAATTTTCAATCACCAGCAGTTCCCAACGCAGTCTGATTGAGAATCGCTGGGTTAGTATCGGGACTGCTTTCTTCGCAGTCATGTAATGTTGCTTGAGGATATACATTCCGCAACTTAGGTAAAATTTCGAGCAAACGGTTGAGTGTTCCCGTTAAATCGCAGGCGGCGTTTTCACAACTTTCCAACGCCAATTGCTCTAGCCAGTTGCGATACGCTGACTCAAAATCGTGCATTTGCTGTACGTTTACCCAAGCAATTTTTAGAACGATGTGGGCGGGTGCTTCCAAACGCAAAGTTTGCTCCACAAACCGCCGGAAAGGAATATTACGAAAGCGTTCCGGCCAATAGGGTATAATGATACTGACCCAAAAAGAATAGGGGTCGTGTCTGGCTAAACGGTATGGGTTATCTGGCTGAGTTTCTGCATCCTCCTCTGTCACTAAAATAGGGAGAAAATCATCAGATATGGTAGGAATTTCCCCAGCTGTCAGGTTAGGTAGCTTGGTTTTGGGACGTAGAAGAATGTGTTCCAGAACGTGGAAGCCTTCGTCGTTTGTCCATGTTTGTAAGGACTCCATCGCTTGGGTGCGATCGCTTTTACTGTTATAGTATTGACTCGCAAAGATTTGGTCTTTACTTTCATTGGTTAATTCCCACCCGTAAATACTATCTTGGCTGTCAATCAACCGATAGTTCTCTTGCTTCTGCGCCAATTCCATTAAGGTGTTACCCTGTTTCCAAGCATCATCGGCGGTGGTGTAACTCTGTGTTGTTTGTAAAAGTAGCTGGTTTTCTGGGTTGTAAATCTCACCAATGTATGGTTTTTTCTCTATGGTTTTGATTTCTGTATGCAGTCGCGCCGTGCGTACCAACAATAATAAATGTTCGATTGCTTCATCCCGCGCATCGGCTGAGGTGTATGTTTGAGGATGGATAGCAACTGCACTGCGATCCTCGCGAGGACGACTCAGTATCCGAAAACTAAATCCCTGCTTGCTGTTTATTGATTGAATGGCGTTTGGTTCAAACAATACACCTAACACATCTTGATAAAAGCGATCGCGAGCGGTGTTAACATCTTTATATGTTTCCATACTTTCGAGCATAATAGCTCCTTGACGATCTACTAGACGGTAGCGCTCATCTGCAATTACTAAAAACGGTTCCATCGCATTCAATCGCTGGAAAACAGTCGAGCGATCGCGATCGTTAGTAAATACTGCTAACAAATTACCCGTCTTGTCGGTAATTCCCAGACTCCCGTTCTGTACGGTAACGTAGCGGTTCCAGAAGCGCAGGTTTTCGGCAAATTGTTCTGCGGCTTGCCAAGCGAGTAATTTTGTGCTATATGAATTTACACTCCGCAGCAAGGGTTGATAACTAGCGTTGTCTGTCAGCACAAACACATAGCCGTCGGAAGTTAATACCGTTAATTTATATTCATTTTGATTAGCTTGGATGTGACTGAGCCAGCGTTGCAAAGCTAAATCGCGATCGGACTCGGTAGAAAAACGCTGAGTATATTCCGCCAGCACCTTTTTTTGCTCGTCAATTAAAGCATAGCCGTAGTAAGTAAATTTTTCAGCAGTCCCTAACTGATTTTCTTTACCAAAGGTAATTTTACGGTAATTTTGTTTATCTTGAATTTGTCGCAGACTGGTAACCCCATGAGTTAAAGCTTCGACGCGGGAGAAATAGCGTTGAACGCCCGTGAAGGTAATTACCTCAGAATTTTCCCCAGGAATTTGCAAGCGGAACGAGAACAAATCTTCGGCTGCGGGTTGAACGACAACCAACTGTTGCAATGCTGTATCATCTAGATTTGACAACCGAGTGAGTAAACTTTGCAGCAGTGGTTCAAAAGCAACTAACAGTTCCTTGGTGGAAGGAAAATAGCGATCGCTGTTAACTAAAACTGTGGTACAGTCAGTATCTAAGACTTCCAACCCGTAATGATAATAATATTGATAAGTCAGACGCTGGTAAAAATTGCCGTGTAGAGCAAACAACAAAAATTTTTCTCGGTCAGCCAGAGCCTGTTCTGAAGTAGCATAACGCTGCTGACTGGTTAATGGCAATTCATCATTACTAACATTCACACTCAAAACCAAATTCCGCGTGTCAGTGCTGACGCGATAGTGGTTGAGGTGACGACGACGCACATCGTCAATACCCAACAACCGCGACACCCGCTTTTTCAAACCCGCCACATTCTCGGTATCCCATACCGCCTCACAATCGCAATAATTGAAAGCACGGAAGCGATCGTGACTCAAGGCGGGATAATCTTGGAAAAATTTAGCTTTATCGCGAATAATTTCTGCTTCGCGGTCAACTTTATCGTTATGAGTCGCAAATATCTGATAATTTAACAGTACGTAGTCAGTAAAAGACTCCGCAAACCGCGCCAACAGATGATCTAAAAAACGGTTGCGGCGATCGCGGTAAACTTCCACTTCCTCATGCAACACATTAATATAGTTATCCGAGAGAACTTTTTTATCTTTCACCTCAGGAAACTCAATCTTCTGAGTAAAATAAGTCCGTTGCTCAGCATCCGTCTCCCAAGAAAACAAATCCCGGATATGCGCGAGTTGAGCCAAGTAGCCAGCTAATAACTGGTCGAAGAATACCAGATAACCCTTTAACTGTAGAGCCTGAGCTTGGCGTAATGCTGGTACGTTTGTAGGTAATCCCTCTTCCCCGATACCGTAAGTCACCGGGAATTCGTGCTGAATCGAATAATAATCGGCTAATTCATAATAACTTCCCTTAGGAACAGATAAATCCAACTCTTGGCGATCGCGTGGTGTTTTAATATAAGCCGCTTGTTGCTCGTAATAACGACGCTCCACCTCCTCCAAATCGACTGCGATCGGTAGCGTACTCTTAGAAAAGTTAATTTTCGATACCTTCACACCCAACACGGGACGGTATTTCTCAGTGAGATGCAAATACCAAGGGTGTCCCACAGACTGACGCAATCCATTAATATAATTAGCAATGCTAAGTTTCTTAACAGCCGCCACACCGGGAACTTGAAGAATTTCTTTATATAAATCCGAAACGTGCAGAATACTGGGTAAAGTCAAAGCAACCAATTCATCAGTATCAATAAAGCCATGACTTTCATACAGTATCTTACCATTTTCAAAAACAGTAGGTCTCCCAGCGAAGATTTCCGCCGGACTTTTACCCTTATCCAGCAACTCCTGTAAAGTATAAAAGCGCAATCTCGGCGATAAAAATTCCTGTATTCGCACGTAAATATTCACCAACACATCCTCAGCATCAGCATCAGTCGTTAATTGAATATCCGCACACAGAGCAATTTCCTCCTCACCTAGAATAAGGATGTCATCAAAATCCTCACAAAGATTGCGAGCGCTACACAATACTTCCTTAACTTCATCCAAAGTCTCACCCCAAGAACGATAAAGCTGTCCGCAAGCATTCTTACGATATTCCGGGTCAAGATCTAGACTGACAGTATACAACCCCCGAAGATTTAAAGGTAGCGGTTTCTCTTCCGGTTGAGTATATTGCAACACTTTATTCTTTAAATTTACGTAAATAGCAGGCTGATAATGAGTCACCTTTTGCAGCCAAGCATTACGCACCCCAGGAATATCAATTAATCGCTTGCGTAAATCTAACTCCGTGACAGGATTACAAGTTAAGACGCGATCCGGTGTGAAAAAATTATTTTCTCGACTCTTAGTATCACCCGGATTGAGAGCCAAAAGGTCCTCAATATCTAAATTATTGCGATAGCCTAAATCCGTCACCGCATAACAAAGTACCTCCAGAATAGTGACACCTGGGTCATGGAGATTATAATCAGTCCAGAGTTTACCAGATAGAGATTGTAAGTGGGTAATACCGATATCCCGCAGAGTTTGGAAATTCAGATAAGGCGGGAACTCAGGTTTTTGCTTCGATATACTGAGATATTCCGTCATTTGTTGGTTGTTAGTTGTTAGTTGTTAGTTGTTAGTTGTTACTAGTCACTGGTCACTGATTACTGGTCACTGAATGCTAGACTGACCTAACAACCAGAAAAATTCGATTGCTAACCCAATAAACAACAAAGGAATAAACCGAGCTAAATTCCGCAACCGCCCTTCCATTTCCTTTTGATATTCAGTAAACTCTTTACAAAGCCTTTCCAACTCATGCTGAAGCTTATCCACTTTTTGCTCTAATTCCTTCAGCAAAGACTTCCAATCAGAACTAACACCTGGTGGTTGCTCCTCCTTAGCACAAATTTCATTATCACTTTGCATTTCCCAAAGGGCGCAATCGTAGTAAACCACATCTCCTTTTTGATAAGTTTGTCCCGGCTTCCAAATCCCATGAAATTGGTCATCCCGCTTATTTAGCATCGAGTCAATCAACTCAGCAAAATAAGTTTCTGATAAGCGACTTTTATTTCTAAATAAACTTTTTAGTTCGTTACGTTTCCTCAAATTCATACTTAAAATCCCATGACAACATTAAGTACACAAATTACTTCACTCCCGCCATAAGATAACCATCACTCTTCTTCTCCTCTTTCCTCTGTGTCCTCTGCGCCTCTGCGGTTCATTTAATTAGATAATCTCCCTGGCGAGGGATTATTTTTCCTAACCCAACTCCAAATCATCCAATGATTCAAAACCAAGAACACCAGATGCAAGTGAAGAATTACCAGAAACGATCGCCATTTCTTCAAATTCCTGAATCACGTGATTTTGACCGTTAGTTTGCAGGGAAACTGAAGTCAAGACCGATCGCGCAGTACTAGCGATCGCTTCTCGAATATCTTGTTGCGTGTCGAGGTGCATTTTGAAATTTATTATATAATCAACATAATATTGTTCCTCAACAAATTTCAGAATAGAAGATCGATAAACTTTGCCACCAAAATTAATATCTGCACCCGTATCCACAGTCCAAGGGGTAAGAAAACCGATAATCGCTTGCTGCAATTCCCTCTGATAATAGCCAAAGTTACTATCGTAGGGAGATTTGAATTTCACTTGCATTTCTACCTGAATCCTCTCATACTGAGGATTTACCACTTTTATCATTACCCAAGGAGAACTTAAACTTGCTAAATATTTCTCAATTTCTTGTAGTAAATTAATGTTAATTTTCGGTTCTAAATCGTTAGTCGTACTGCGTTGTGATAAATCGGGAATCACAGCTAAAGTTACAGAACCGGGCGCTAATTCATATAACTGTTCTGGACTGTCAACAAATTGACCGTGATTAATACAGCGAACTTTGTAAATTTGAGGAAACTTTTCTAATACCAATCTTTCGTAGTCAAAGATAGATACAGCCCGTCCTTTATGGCGGAGGTGTTCGCTGATACGAGTATAAAAATGCTCTGGTTGTTCTTTGACTCGCCCACCAAAAGAAGCGTAAGGTTGCTCGATTTTTTTAATTTCTGGTTGCGGTGAAGCTAACTTGCTAATTGTTCCTGGTGGTAGGGGAACAGCCAAACGGTTGGGGTCGTTACCTGAGTCGGTGAAGGTGACGCGAGCAGCTTGAGTGTGTACGCCGATAATTTCGCACACAGTCCGACTGCGAGCTAAAATACTCACTTTTAGCCAGTAAAGATTCGGGTCGAGAATGGTCGTTTGATTGCGACTAATATCTGCAGGAATCTCTAAATTAATAATACCGGAAGTTATTAATCCATTGGTAGCATCACTGACAATGCGATCGCCTAAAGATTCCCAAGTATTATCTTTCAAGTAGTACCATTGTAATTTATATTGTTCCTCCCGCCGTAAACTTGTATCCGCCGTCTCTTCTGCAACCTGAAACAGTAGCGGTAAAGCCGTAGGTGGGTCGAGATTCTGCACCCCAATCAATAATTCCCCTTCCTGGGTAAAATGAGGTAAAAAATCCGGTTTTTTACTCAACTCCAACCGTTCAAACCCACCAAAGGGATGGAGGTGAAATAACGTGCAATTATCCTTCTCTGCTTGGGCGGTATAGCTTAGAGACAGCGAGTTAATGACTGGTAGATATGGTTCTGGAGGAAGAATCGGTTCCGCATTAAGTTCTACATAATAGGTGTTAGCTCGAAACGGTTCGTCATCTGAGATGCGGTAATAAGCACCGATAACAGCTTGTCGTTTTTGTTCACCCTCAACCCATACTGTCTGATTGGTTGCTGCAGCTAGCACCTGTCTAGCCAAGACTGTAGGATATTTCTCATGCAGGAAACTCCCCAATAATTGCAGCCGCAAAAAACCAGTTTTACTTTGAGGAGTCCATGTCTCAACGGGTTCAGGAGTATCAAAAGAATTGAGGTGTAAACTGGCTAATTTATCTGTCAGGGAAATCCCAGAACTATCAAACAAACTAGCCGTCAAGCCGCCTACTACCGGATGCCAGATTTTTTGCCGCAGAGCATGAATAGTAAATCTACCAGGTTGAAAGTTATTTTTAATATCATAAGCCGCATAAATATCTTGCCAATTGCTCGGTTTTGGTGTCGCCAATTCCAGGGAAATTGTCAAATCGGTCAAATTCTTCTGCAAAACTTCCTGCGAACCAATGTAAAGATTAGCTTTGTCTTTCGGTTGGCGACCAAACGGTTCAAAAGGTGTAGCGGGATTCAGCACGCCGAAATCATTTTGCAATACCAGATTCCGTACCTTATCCACATGGGTTTGTACAGTGATATCGTGAATTTCAGCATCTCGAAAATAATGGTAAGGCGATCGCCCATCGACTAACACCCGATTGTTCAATTCTAGCCGAACCACAGGCATTGGTCGCTCTAGTTGTAGAGGTAGATTCGGCTGTTTCGGGTCGTAAGGAATTGGCGCATCTGGGCGATAAGGTAAGATAGGAGCCACATCAGGAGCTAGTTCGACCACCAAATACAAATCAGTTCCATCCCATCGGGTTTGTTGACCGTTGCTAGCCGTTTGAGTTGATGGTAGGATATCTGGGGTTATCCATTCCTTCTCGCCACTTAGATAAACCGTAAATACCTGATGTAGCTGGTTAACAGGTATGGGTGTAAAAAAGCCACTCAAAGATAACTTCAATTGGATAACACGCCGCCCTTCTTGTAAGAGCAGCACATCAGAAGCGATCGCCAGTCCAAGAGAAGCATCATCGCGATCGCTACTTCCAAAAGGTAACCATGTTTTAACAATTTGTTCTTTAGGAAATTTTCCACCTTTCCCATCTAAAGAATTTGCTATTGGTGAGACATGCAAACCCAAAAGATTTTTCGGAGCGGCGGCGTTTTTCCTTTCCAGAGAATCAAGAAACAAACCTTTGAGGCTAGCAATTTGAGCTTTATGAATAACAACTTCAGCATCCAGTTGGTAAAATAATTCCACCCCGGTAGCATCTTTCCCGGCGGTGAATCGCGTCGCTGTAGGTAGCTTGTATTCCGTTTGAGTTTTAGCTAATTCAAATAGTAGGTGAGCGCTATCAGCTTGAGACGGGCGATCGCGCAGCAACAAAACTTGACGGTAGAAAAAGTCTAGATGGCGCTGGGTGAGACGATTCAAGTCATCGCGAGCGGGTCGCAGCACCTCCAAAAAAGCCAAGTAAAGGGCGAGGTGTGGCTGATGGTCTTGGCGATCGCGCAGACTCGATTGTAAGTAACTCGGTGCTTGCTGAACAATCTGACGGTAAGTTTGCAACAACACCTGAAACACTGCATCCAGTTCGGAACGCGCTTCTTTAGGTGTAGCCGTCAATGGAGTGCGATCGCCCATCACGGGCGCATCTATCTTTAATTCAAATACTTTGGTAAATTCCTCATAGAATTGCCCATCTATTGCTCCATAACCCAACTCAAAGGCTTGCATCCGAACCAAAGGTTGTCTTAGGTTGGTCTTAACCAAACCTGCGATCGCCGATTTCAAGGGAGTGTATGGTTCTAAGCCTTTATACCAAAACTTAATTTTTGTCAAGATATCTTTCCAAGATTGTAAGACTTGGGTGAGACGAGCAGGAGTGCGATCGTCCAGAAATGCTGCTAGTTTTTGGGTATATTGGTCTTTAATAATTTGAGGGCGAGTTTTACTAATTAAAGCAATTTGGATAGGTGTATTGCCCTCGAAAAAGTTTTGCCAGTTACCATCAGCCTGACTATCAGAATTATAATAAATAACCTGTTCGCTCAGACGATGTGCAAAGACTAAAAAGTCTGCCAAGTCACGTTCATCCACCTGAATAGAATTAGGCGACAAAGCTGAAACCGGGCGTTGACGCTGGCTCACCCCATCACGGGTTAGTGGATTTTTCGGTAGTTCGCGCTTGTTGCTCATAAGACCAGTGACCAGTGACCAGTGACCAGTGACCGAGGAGCGGTGACTGGTGACTATTGAGTATTAACTATTAACTACAATGGCTATTCCTGGAGCACTTGATACTAAAGTGCTGCTACCTTCTTGGAGGTAGAAGGGATAGACAAAGTTGAAGCGAGAATTGGTGCTGATGATGATGCAATCTACAATAATTTGTAAGAAACCTTGAGAGCGTTCTTCCTCCTGTTGGCGAAGATTCTGTATGAAATCTTGTGCAGTATCCGGTAACAAATTTTCTAATCCTTGTTTAATATCGATTTTTTTAAGACGGACACGCGGCTCATAATATAAAATAGCAGTGCGTACCAGTTCTTTAATGCTGCTAGTTACGGTAGGGGTAAGACTTTCAAAGAGTAAATCTTGTAAGTTACAACCGTAATTTGGTTGCATAACGCGTTCGCCAAAGCTAGTAGATAGAAGAATTTGCAAACTCTCACAGATGTCCGTTTCCGCACTAACAAGCCGGACACTTCTAGCTTTTTGGTCAAATGTTGGAGGAAAACCCCAACCAGTACCTAAATAAGCTTTGCTGTCTTCCTCCATATCAGTCTCCAATAAGTACAGTGAACAATCCCAAAACTATCGAGCCACCATGGGCTGTTGTATCTCCGAGACGAGCAGCAGGTTTACCACCAATCAAGACGGTAGTAGAACCGACAACGATAGTATCTGGTGGTCCAACACAGACACAGCTATCACCAATAACAGCCGCCGATAAACCACCAATCAAGACAGTGGGTGTACCCGGACCAAGAATCGGTCCGCCAACGTGAGGAACAGTTGGAACCCCAGGGGTCTGCATAGGACAAACGTGCATATCATTGATGCGAGCGGCGGGTTTTCCCATAAGTGATACAATTTTGGATTTTGGATTTTGGATTTTGGATTTGGAATTTGGGATTTGGGATTGATAAAAACTTGCTTGGACTTACTTCCTTTCCGCCATAAGATTACCGATCTTCTCCTCCTCTTTCCTCTGTGTCCTCTGCGCCCTCTGCGGTTCAATTAATTAGGTAATCTCCTTTGCGGGATAGGAGTAATTTCATCCAACAGTCTCAGGACTTACGCATAGCCTCCTTTTGAATCTATGGTGGTGTACACAACTTGGATTTACCCCCCTTAATCCCCCCTTATAAAGGGGGAAACAGAAAATCTAGTTCTCTCCCCAATCCATCGGTCTGGGCTAGGGTGGGGTAAATTTGAGACAAGTTCGTAACGAATTAAACATCACCCCAATCGTTTGTAGTTGCATGCGCTGAAGCGCTACTACGAACCTCAACGCTACTTTCTTAATTAATTAGGACTAAAGATCCCTTAAGAATAGCAGTCGCACTGCTAGAAACTTCCGCCCCAGCAGTCCCTTGAGCTTTAAATTGACCGTTAGCTGTGATACTCACATTCAAACCCTGGATGTTGATATCGCTATTGGCTTTGAGAGTGAGTTTTCCGGTGGCTTCTATGCTAATATCTTTAGAACTTTTCACGGTCATACCGCGATCGCTCATCACAAAGGTATTGCCATTTTGGTCGGTTAAATTGATTCCCTTATCTTCATCAGAGATAGCGATCTTATTTCCTCCTGGAGTTTGTAGGGTAATTATTTTCTTTTCATCATCAAAACTAATCTGCATCTGAGAACGAGAGAAAAACCCTTTGCGATGGTTGTCATCCGTAGTTGGTAGGGGGGCAGGTTTGCTGCTACTATTCAGCATCCCCAACACGACCGGATCGCGGGGATCGTCGTTGAGAAAACCGACTATCACTTCATCCCCAATTTCGGGACGAAAGAAAGAACCGCGATTATTCCCAGCATCTAGGGTGGCGATCCTCGCCCAAGTTCCATCTGCTTGGGAATCGATAATTGGGATTTTGACTAGGATGCGGTCTTCACCGTTGGGATCTCCTTGCAATTGCACCACCACACCAATTTGCAAACCATTGACTCCAGGAACCAGTCCCGCAGCTGGTTTTTCTAGAATCTCAGCTTCTTGATAAAACCATTCGGGTACCAGTCCCAGTTGCATGTGGGTGAACCACGCGCCACCTACCATCTCGTGACGAACCCCAGAAACATAAGCCAAGCCGTTGAAGCGATCGCCGACTCCTTTTAACTCTACCAGTACGTCAGGTTTTGCATCGGGATAGCCCTTGGTTTTCACTCGCCCTTGAATTTTTGCCAATCGACTTTTGAGCATCTGAGCATCCGCCCAAGCCTTGAGTTCCGGTTGGCTGACAAAACCACCGTGACGGAGTTCCAAGGTACTCAAGTTAATTACGTTGGCTAACTGCTTTCCCGATAAATTCCCTTGTCTGCTGATGGTAGGTTCTTGACCTTCAGCAGAGATTAATACCCCATCGGTATAACTCCAAGACTTTGCTGTCACCGCGTTGTATTGACTGCGAGCATCCATCGCTGCTTCCAACTCAAGGAGATTCGCACCGTAAGTGAGGCTGATTAAAGGACTACCGCTTGTAGTAGGAGCTTTAACTTTGATTTTGTTGTCTTCAGCCAGAACAATTTTGCCATTCATTTCAGCGCGAGACAAAATGAAATCCCAATCAGTGGCGCGGTACTGGACAATTTCCGGATGTTGCACCTGGGTAGCTTCCGTCTCTGCTGATAAATTATTTTGGTTAATAATTTCGGCGATCGCATTACTATCTGTCGTATTGACAAAATAGCGGCTATGACGACCGACGGTGAGTTTTGTCGCCATCCCCTTGCAATCGAGAGTCAGCATAGAGTCGCCATTAGCACAGACTTTCAGTGAGTGTTTGATAATCAGTCCTTGAAAAATCTTACGGTCTCTACCGTCGTAACCAATTGCAATTTCCACTTGTTTACCCGGAATCAAGTCACTCCCCTGACTAGCAGCAAAAGTCTCATCCGCCGTCGCACCGTCACGCAATACGATTCGCGCTGTAGGTACGCGGTTAACAATCTGACTCACTGTAATTGACAGCAGCGTGTACTCATTGGTAATGTCTTTACCGTCAGACAGGAGTTTGCAGGTAGCAACATCATAGTTAGAATCTTTGGGGATGATGCGATCGCTCATAATTGGGTTTTTTCCAGTGGGGGAAATCGCAGATCGGTATTAGCAGCCAATCGGCGGAAGTTAATTAAACCGTTGACTTTGGCAATTTGCAGGTAATAGGTGGGATCGCCATAAATTCGATGGGTCATCAAAGGTAAGGTATCACCCGCCGTCACCTTTCGTCGATGGGTAACATCAGGAGATTCTTTACCTTCTTCTCGCACGCGGCGACCTTGTTCCACATAAGCGGAAAAGGTCGCACTGAGTTTAGCGCGGAGGGGTTTACCAGTTGGATCGAAGAGGGTGTAATTAATTTGGAGATCGGTCAACACGCAATCAAAACCATTTCTTTCTCCAAAAGAAAACTCTCCCCAAAGCAGGCGCAGAAAATTCGGTTTGTGGGTCTCACTGTTCATGTTGTAGACCAAATCGAGGAATGTCTGCACCTGTCCCGTGACATCTTTATGAAATTCCCCTGGTTTGTTATTGACAGCAACCACACCAGTCCCATCAAAAGTGAAATCCAACTTCAGTTCTTCGGGGTGAGTAAATTTGAATTCCGGATCGTTGCGCTGAGAGCCTTGGGCTTGTTGGCGATTGTATTCCACCTTAAAAGATTGAGAAAATTGCTCCGGATTAATCGGTAGCTCAAATTCCCCTAACTTATCCCGAAAGGCTTTGTCTGTATATACCTGCAGCTTCACTTTAGTGAGTGCCATATTTTACCTTTCTAATTTTTCTTTGAGGATGGTTAATACCTGTTCCACGCAAGCTGCAATTATTGCAGATTGGTCACTTGCACCGATGCCACCTAAGTTTTTTTCACTGGTACTTTGAGTGTTTCCCCCCTCATTGACAGAAGCTTTAATCACTAATTCTCTAATTTCCAATGGCATAAGTTAATCCTCAAGTTGGTCACTGGTCACTGGTCACTGGTTATAGAGTTTCAAAGTAGCTGTAGTTTAATTCCACAGATTCGATCGCGATCGCGTTCTGTTCGGCGTTGAATTCGGAAACTGACCACTTCTTTGGCCAAGCATTAATTACCTTCCAAGTCATTAGGGGTGCGATCGCTTCTGGTGGTTGATTTGGGTCGTCACGCTTGACGTGTAACAGCCGCACGAGCAAATTCATCGGACGGATATCAAAGTTGAGAATGGCATCCATACACCACTTCACCATCTTGGAATCTGTTACCAAGCCCCGCTTCAACACAAGTGGTTCATATTTAGTCCGCACTGGTAAAATATGCTCGAAGCGATTTTCGCCGCCTTCTTTGAGGGTTTCTGTCTGCATATCAACACTCAGCCCGGTGACGCTCTGAAAGCGGGTTTCGACCACCTCCTTGTCAAGATTTTCGCCTTGAAAAACAACTTCAAAAAAGAAACTAACTGGTGGATAGGTACGAATCATAATTCACCTAACAATCTTCTTAGCCATTTTCAATAGTCAATCCTTCGTGAGCAATCTCAATTGATTCGATCGCCACTTCATTACCGTCACCTTTGAGGTCGGTTGATTGTACTTTTGTTGGCCAAGCGCGATTGACTTTCCAAACAACAACTGGCTCATGCTGTTCGTTGAGCAGACTAATCGTTAAATCTCGTCGCTCAATAGTGTTTAATGCTACAGTATTCCACCAACTGAAAAAATCGTTGTCGCCTTGGAATGTACCTCGCTTCATCGTAATGTTGCTAAATTTTTGCATTCCTGGCATCTTGAGTTTGTGATACTGGGGCAAATTACCTTCGCGGTACTCGATCGCTTCGGTTTCTACGTCTAAACCAGAAACTTCGGTGAATCCCAGGCGAGAACCACCCCACTCGACTTGGAAATGAAACTTTGGTAAAGGATACTCTGGCATGATGATTAGGTTCGTCGGTTGATTGATGAATTATGATTTAACTCACGCAAAGGCGCTAAGACGCTAAGAAGTTGATTGATAAGTAGGTTGGGTTGAGGAACGAAACCCAACAAATTCTGCAAAGTGTTAGGTTTCGTTCCTCAACTTCCAAAATTAGCTTTCCTGCATTTTGTGGGAGAATTTTAAGATGATGAATTCTGCTGGACGGACTACAGCCATGCCAATTTCTACGATCATCCGACCTTCGAGGATATCGAGGGCGGTCATGGTTTCGTTGAGTCCGATTTTGACGTAGAAAGCTTGTGCAGGTTTGGCTCCCGCTAAGGCTCCCGCTCGCCATTGCAGTGTGAGAAAATTTTCAATCATGGCTTTCACTTTAGTCCAGGTGTTGGCATCATTCGGCTCAAAGACAAATGGCTCGCTACCTTTTTTAATGGATTCTTCAGCCATGTTGAAGAAGCGGCGAACGGAGACATAACGCCACTCGTTGTCATTTCCCGCCAAGGTACGAGCACCCCATATGAGGGTTCCTTTACCTGTGAAGGCGCGAATGGCGTTGATAGATTTACCAGTCGTATGAACATTGAGACTATCTTGTTCCTCATTTGTGATTTTGATAGTCGGTTGAATCACCGAATTCAAGCTAACATTGGCGGGTGCTTTCCAAACGCCACGGCTGTTATCTACTGAGGCGTAGATACCTACGACTATTGGCGCTGCTGGTAGAATCACCGGAATGTCTTCAACCGCACGTTTGACACGAGGGTAAAGTTGACCATCGGTTGTGTCTGGAGTTTTTTCGGGATTGATTGCCTTCATGTTAGTCTCAGTACCATTGGCGAGGACAACTTTCACCGCTTCTTCGTTGTTGGTTGAATAATTAAAAATAGTTGCTAGTCTTGGGCCATAGGCTGCACCGTATTTGAGATTATTAATACCAATTCCACTATTGCGGAATGCTTTTACAGCATTTGTAATGCTCACTCCTGGTGGATCGAGGAAAGCATCCATAACGACAAAACGGTCTTGTAGGTCAGCGCATTGTGCTAAGGCTGCATCATAGAGCTCTTTATACCCGGCATAGTTTTCGGCTGCTGTATCGTCATTACTGAGATTCTCTGTCTTGACCAAACCCAAACTTTCAGGAAAGACAATCAATGTGATCTCATCTTCTTTCTTGAGGGATTCTAATCCCGATAGCAATTTTGTCTGGTCTAGGGTTCCATTCTCTGTCATTTTACCGACAGAAACAATGTAGCAGGGACCGCCACCATTGGCAAAATATGCCTGTAGAGAATAGTACATGTTATGCGGTGAAGGGCTCGCTATCACCGCAGTCACTTTTGTATCGGTGTCTGTATCGATGACGGTGACTGTGATTGTAGTTTCGTCCAACGCTTTGCCAAAAAAACCTTCATACTCTAGTAAGGATGTAATACGGATGGGACGAATGACTGGGTTTGCTGGGTCTTTGTGAAAATCCTCAGCCCCTATTTTAGCTATCTGGGTATAGCCAATAAAGGCGGGAATGGCAGTTTCTACCTGAGCAATGGAAGGAGGAAATTTGGAGATTTCTTCGATATAGACGCCTGGAGTTTTGTATGTACTTGGCATATTTCTTGTGGATTAAATTACAAATAAATATCAGAAAAAATACTAGTGACTCTTTGACTTTCGTCAGTTTCTGGTTGAATTAATGCAGCGTTGGGGCTGGGTAAAGGTCGATCTTTACAATCATTGAGTAGACTATCAGATCGCTGGCGCAAACCGATAGGACGAATGGTGGCGTAGGTGCGTGCATCAATCAAGTTAAAGTCATTGGGCAAATTTTCGGCGTTACAACCATGCGGTCGTTCATAGCGATAGCGCCAACGAGTTGCACGGTTCTTGAATCGAATGATATATGTTTTTGGTTGGATGAAAGTCTTTCCAGCACTAGATTGTAATAAAGAGAAGTTGGACGGCACTAAGTTAGAATTGAGCAAAATTTCTACTAAGGCACATGCTTCAGGAACGCTATTATCCACTAGCACAAATTCCGCTACTTGGGTGTTATTTTCTAGTAATTGATAGTGTCCTGGTCTTTGTCCCGCAAAGCTGATGCTAACACTGAATGGCTCACCAAGATTGTGAGTATCGGGAACGGTCTCATCCACAGCCCAAGATTCTTGCTCATTGCTATCTATTAAAGTAAAGCGATAGGTCTCACCAGGATTGGCATTGGCAATAACTTGAGTGCGGTAAGTTTTTTGTATTGGCAAGCGATCGCGTTGAGAGACATACTCAGTAGCAGGGAAGGTATCCCACTCATTGGGGTTGGGGGAATCGCTAGCATTAGCCTGATAGATGAAAGCTTCTAGAGTTCTACCTGCTTGAGTCACTAATTCCCCAACCTGATATTCTGTGTTAGCTGTGTAAGCAGACAAAGGTCTTGTTAGAAATAGGGCGTGTCCTTGATTGTCAAAGAGGTTGGAAAAATAATAAATTTGTTGACGGTTGCCTGTCAGTGGCAAATTGGTAAAATTGGCGAAGTAGCGATCGCGCACCACTAACCAAAATGTCAATCTATAAGGTCGATCCACTGGGACAACTGTAAAAAATTCTCCCGATGCAGCGACGTTGACATTGGCAAAAATACTCGCACCATACAGTTGCGGACGAAACACCCAGCGTAAATTCGCCAGTAGTCGCCTACACTCTTGAGTAGGAACTAATTCTAGGGTGCGGGAAATATCATAATTGGCAGGTAATACTCCGGGAGGATCGGGCTGTCCCAGGTAAAAATCATGCCACAATTCCAAGTTCAGAATTTTCTTATAGAGAATCTTCATTGGAAGGGAGTACGAAGTGAGGAGTATGAGAGATGGCTAATGGCTAATTGCTAATGGCTAATGGCTAATTGCTAATGGCTAATTGCTAATGACGACCTTAACCAGTCAGTTTGATTACTCATTAATATAAATTTCAGTAATCACGTTTCCTTCCGCTTGGCGTTTTTGTGCTTCTAGAGCGACAATGCGAGCACGATAGAGAACAAAGGGTACTTGTTTGCCACCTAATGCTCCCCATAGATGGTTGAGTTGCTCAAAGGTGAGACTGTAAAGGTCTGTTAATATTCTTAAATCTCGCGATACACCTCCGATGCCAGGTACTGTGGTTAAGGTCAGTTCTTTTTGCCACTGAAAAAATTCCACCACCCGTGAAAGCAGCCTTAAGGCTGTTTCGTACTGGTTGTGTAGCGCGGAAAAGAGGATAAATAAGTTGAGGTTAACTGGAGGATTTTGATAAATTGTTCGACCGTTTTCCGAGCGATAATGAGCGTTATTTTTTAGAGTTGTTTCCTCTTGAAGATTAACTAAGCTCATCACTACATGACCATTGATTTGATTGCTTTGACCGCCGAGTTCTTCAGCCATCGCAATATTTTCAACGATCACAACTTGACCTGGACCAAGTTCTGGTTCAAATTCAAGAATGTAGCGCTGCAAAGCAACCTGTATCAGTCTCATTGCATCGAATATCATAAGCTAACCAAAAATTTACGTCAACTCAACACAGCCTATAAGGAGTCCCAGCCGTAGAAACACCCAAATCTTTCGTTTAATTACAGAGTTGAATGGCTACCAAACTTTTTTAGTTTCTCATACAAGTCACTAAAATCTGACAAGAATTTCTTAATAGCAGGAAGGAATCTTTAGCACAATCAACAATAATGTTTTAAACGATCCTCATTATTTACGAAGCTGACGATTTTTGCTTAAAATCTTGCGAATTCTTAAAGAAATGCTATTAATCGCAATATTTACGACTGCTTTCAAGAAATATGAAGGTCAAGGTTACTGATACCAATGAAATGTATGATACATATACATTGGTCGTAGGGGCACGGCGGCTTTGCGCCCCTACCGGGGCATTTGTATCACCAAATATGGAGGTCTTTCAAGGGTAGATATTTAAAAATCAGGTATAGAGAGGGTGATTTCAAAGACATGAAGTTGTGGAATGAAGTAAAATCGTAGATGCTGAAATATATTTAGTTTTTGTCAAAACATTGTTAGATAACGACTTACCAATGACTTATCAGAAAACTTCTCCCAAAAGCACTTCTTGACGTGCGCCTGTAGCTGTTGGTAAGTTTCCAGGGGTTCCCATGTATCGCCAGTAAGCTAAAATAGCAAATGCGATCGCTTCTTTAAAATCAGCATTCAATCCCACATCGTCTGTTGTCATGACTGGTACTGAGGCTAATAGGTGCTGTATCCGAGCTTTTAAATAAAGATTGCGGCTACCACCCCCACACAATAGTACTCTTTGTGGCAGTTGTGGTAAAAAAGAACGGTAGCTGTGAACAATGGAAGCTGCTGTCAGTTCTGTCAGAGTCGCCAATATATCAGCAGGACTGAGTTGATAAACTTCAGCGTCTTGCAAGCAATTTTGAAGGTAGGAAACTCCAAATAATTCTCGACCTGTGGATTTGGGAGGTGGTAGATGAAAGTAATCTTGACTGAGCCATTGTTCTACCAAAGGATGGCAAGGATTGCCACTTGCAGCCCAAGCACCATTTTCATCATAGGTTTTTGTCCCAGAGGATAAATGCTCTACTGCTAAATCTAAAAGACTATTGCCCGGTCCTGTATCCCAACCGCGAAGTTTTTCCAACCAATTGCTGTCACGACGAGGCGGTATATAAGCCACATTCCCAATACCGCCGATATTTTGAATACAACGTCCTTCGTTGAGATCGCTGAGTAAGGCTGCATCTACACGAGGAACTAAAGGAGCACCCTGACCACCCACAGCAATATCGGCTGCACGAAAATTACTGATAGTTGTCATCCCTGTAAGATGAGCAACTACCGCACCACGTCCTAGTTGCAAACTGTAACCAAGGAGGGGGTAGGGGGTAGGGGAT
>NZ_WJFC01000113.1 GCF_009725235.1 Scytonema sp. UIC 10036 | reverse complement strand
CTTCAGAATGTACCGATATCTACACTTGAGTTGAGTGAGTTAAGTGTGAGTGCCTTGCCCATAGAAACTGCCACAGCCAAGTTTGATTTAACTTTATCAATGCAAAACACCAGCACGGGATTGGTGGGTGTATGGGAGTACAATCAAGCCCTGTTTGATGCCAGCACTATTGAGCGCATGAGTGGGCATTTTCTGACGCTGCTAGAAGCAATTGTCGCCAATCCTATGGAGCACATAGGGCAATTACCGCTGCTGACACCAGCACAACAACACTTATTACTAGTGGAATGGAACAACACTCAGCTCGATTATCCCTCCGATAGGTGTATCCATCAGTTGTTTGAAGTGCAAGTGCAGCGTACACCTGATGCTGTGGCGGTGGTGTTTGAAAATCAACAACTTACCTATGATGAGTTGAATAGTCGGGCTAACCAGTTGGCGCACTACTTGCGCTCATTGGGAGTGTCCGCTGATACGCTGGTGGGTATTTGTGTCGAGCGATCGCTCTTGATGGTGGTGGGACTGTTAGGTATTCTCAAGGCGGGTGGGGCTTACCTGCCACTTGATCCAGAATATCCTACTGAGCGCCTTAGCTTCATGCTAGAAGATGCTCAAGTATCCGTGTTGCTCACCCAACAGCAATTAGTCGAGTCTGTGCCTCAACATCAGGCACGCGTTGTCCACTTAGATACCGACTGGGGCTTGATTTGTGAGTCTAGTCATGAGAATCCCATTACTGGGGTGCAAGCTAGTAACTTAGCTTATGTGATTTATACTTCGGGTTCAACAGGTCAACCCAAGGGGGTAATGCTCTCTCACAGCAACCTTTGCAACCATATGTCCTGGATGCAAGCAACATTTTCCTTGACGGAAAAAGACAAAGTCCTGCAAAAAACTCCTTTTAGCTTTGATGCCTCGGTTTGGGAATTCTACGCTGCCTTGTTAGTGGGTGGACAGTTGTTAATCGCTCAACCAGGAGGTCATACTGATAGTGCATATCTGTTAAGGTTAATTGCTCAACAGCAGGTAACCACTATTCAACTTGTCCCATCCTTACTGCAAATGCTCTTAGAACACGGAGGAATCGAAACCTGTTACTCTCTCAAACAAGTCTTCTGTGGAGGTGAAGTCTTACCAATGAGTCTGGTTAAAGGCTTGTTAAGTAAGCTAAATGTAAATTTGCACAATCTTTACGGGCCGACGGAAGCTTGTATAGATGCAACGAGCTGGGATTGCAAACAGCAAATGTATGGGCAATTTGTCCCCATTGGTCGCCCCATCGCTAACACCCAAATCTACATACTCGACCAATACTTACAACCAGTACCAGTGGGTGTGCCTGGAGAATTGCACATCGGTGGTGCAGGTGTTGCAAGAGGCTACCTGAACCGCACAGAACTAACGAAAGAAAGATTCATTCCCAACCCCTTTGGTTCTGGTCGCCTCTACAAAACGGGGGACTTAGCACGTTATCTGCAATCTGGCGATATAGAATACCTAGGGCGCATAGACACTCAGGTAAAAATACGAGGTTTCCGGATTGAATTGGGAGAAATTGAAGCAGTACTGAGCCAGTTAGGCGATGTGCAAGCAAACTGTGCGATCGCCCGTGAAGATACACTAGGGGATAAACGCTTAGTAGCCTACATAGTACCGTCTATTAACTCCGAAACTACATCCCAACAACTGCGGCAATTCCTCAAAGCAAAACTGCCTGAGTACATGGTACCAAGTGCTTTTGTACTACTGGAATCCTTACCCCTGACTCCCAACGGCAAAGTGGACAAACGCGCCCTACCAGCACCTGATCTACACGCCAGTGACTCAGACACATTTGTTGCACCACGCAACCAAGTAGAACTGCAACTAACGCAAATCTGGTCAAGAATTTTGAAAGTTGATAAAGTGGGAGTACAAGATAACTTCTTTGAGATCGGTGGTCACTCCCTTTTAATTCCTTACTTAATGGCTCAAATTAAACAGCAATTTGGTAAAGACATTCCCGTGTCAACCCTGTTTCAAAATCCAACTATTGAACAGTTAGCAACTGTTGTGCAAAAAGATTTGGATTGTTCAAGTCCGTCAAGTTTAGTGGCAATTCAGCAAAATGGTTCCAAGCCTCCTTTATTCTGCATTCCAGGAGCTGGTGGTCATCCTTTCTACTTATATAACTTAGCCCGTTGTCTGGGAGATGACCAACCATTCTACAGTTTCCAAGTAAATAGTCTTTCTTTTGATAAAAAGTCGGCTTTCCCCCAAGTTGAGGATATAGCCAGCCAGTACATTCAAACACTACAGGTTGTTCAGCCAGTTGGACCGTATTTTTTAGCAGGACATTCTTTTGGCGGTCATGTAGCTTTTGAAATGGCACAGCAACTGCTTCACAAAGGTCATGAGGTTGCTTTAGTTGCCATTCTTGATACCACAGCACCGTTTCATCAGTCCAAGTCTACTGTTGATGATTGGGATAATGCTAAATGGCTAAGTGACTTTGCCAAGGTCATGGAAACTGTTTACGCAAAAAATCTAGATATTTCTCACCAGACTCTTCAATCTTTGGTTTGGGAAGAGCAACTCAAATACGTTCTAGAACGGTTAAAAAATGCTGATATCTTGCCTCCCGATGATGACACTACGCAGCTTAACCATTTGGTGCAAGTTATGAAGACCGACTCTCTAGTTAATTATGTGCCACAACAGGTCTATCCTACCCGAATTACTCTGTTGCGTGCCAGCGAGACATCTGTTGAAGAGCCTACTAGTCAGCTACCCCCCGAGATTTTACAAGATTCCGCTTGGGGCTGGAGTGACTTTGCAGCCGAACCAGTAGATGTCTATTTTGTTCCTGGCAACCATATTACGATGATGACTCAACCCCACGTTCATGTTTTAGCCGAACGCTTGAAAGCTTGCATCCAACAGGCACGACGTTAGCTCGTGTGATATCATGTCCGGTTGAACACTTATAATAAGGTATGTAGTTGCGCTGTCTTCGCTCCACGACTGTCTTGAGCGAAGACAGCGCAACTACATAACCCAAGTTGCTAGTTATAAATTTAGGCGATCGCAAGATACCACTTAAGGAATAAAATCCTCTCCTGGAATAAAACTAGAGAGGAAGATGCTAAATAAAACAATTGCTATCTATGCTATCATCGACGACCTTCTCAAAGCGATCGGACACGATGAAGATGTTCGGATTAAAATGAGTGATGCAGAAATTATCACAGGGCGCACTGATTGCCGCAATATTTTTTGGTGGCAATCATAGTAAGGCTTGCGCTTATATGAAAGACCACAACTTAGTGCCAACAATGTTAGAAAAATCACGATTTAATCGGAGATTAATTATGCTATATCACTGAGGCAAATGTAGTCTAAATTACTTATTATCAGTAACAATAGTATTTTAGATAGCATTAGTGCATTGAAAAAAGCAGTAAAAACCGATTGTGCCAGTTGAGGGTGCGGAATGTGGGTTTCTATCGGGTTAAGTTCGGGGGCATGAGGTGGTTGAAGCAGAGGAATAATATTTTCAGGCCAGCGAATCGCAGAACTTGTATGAGCAGGAGCTTGGTCAATCTGTAAAATTGCATAGTCGCTGCCTAATTGCTGAGATAGCCAGTCCAAGAACTGTTGAAAATATTCACCGTTGAGTTTAGGATATTCATGTTGAAAATGTTTTCCACTCAAAGGTTCAATTGCACCATAAATCCAAAAATTTTCCCGTTCCCATTTCACCTCAACAGTGGGCTTAACTCCCTTTCCGGTAATTACTTTTCCTGTTAAGGTTTTCAAGCCAACTCTAGTTTCATCCTGACACAGGTAATGGACATACGAACCTTGTGCCAAAAGTTTTTCCAGACGATTTAGAATGATACCGAGTTTTTTTTAAACTCAGATATCAACTCTTCGTCCTGCTTGTAGCTTTGGGGACGCGGTACTTTTAGTTTTGCCCCTAATCGATACCGAACCCATGCATAAACTGTTCCATACTCGATCTCCAGTTCATGCTCTTTTTGGAACCATTCAACAATTGCACCATAACTACTAAATCCAATTCCAGTTTCCAACTCCTGCTTGAGGGAAGCGATCGCAGCATCGTTGATTTTTCGTTTTGCCCCTGGAGCTTTCTTGATTTCCAGTAAGCTAGACAGCCCACCTGAACGATATTTCTGCAACCATCTTGTCACTGTTGAAGTATCTTTACCCAAGCGGAATCCTATTTCCTGCTGCTCGCTTACCTGCCCACTTTTGAGCCACCACAGCATCTGTAGCTTTTCTTTCTGGTTTCCCAAGCTGGCTTTCTGTAGGCGTTTTTTTAGTTCCTCTTCGCTTTCGGCGATCTCAATCTTAAATGGGCGGCTCATGGGCATCTAAAATCATTAGGTTTGCACCCCTCTATTATATGCAGCTTCATATTAAATTGGTATTAGTCCAGAAAAGAGCTATATCTGGGTTAACGACCTGCTCCAATCGACTACAGGAGTAGCTTTCGGAGTACACTATCACAATGATATGGGCATGGCTCTCGAAAATACCCTCCAGTCCCTTATGGCTGGAGCGACTTTAGTATCGGGTACATTTGGCGGTATAGGGGAGCGAGCCGGAAATGTTGCCCTTGAGCAGGTGTTAAATGGGTTGCGAGTCCGCTTCGGAATTGAAGTCAAGGGCATCAACTATGACGCTCTCGCCGCCGTGACCGATCGCATTGAGCAACTGGGGATTCGTCCCGCCCCTCCTTACTCTCAAGCTGCTCAACGCCACGAATCAGGTATCCATGTCAATTCTTTGTTTTCCGATCCCAACAGCTATGGAGCATTACCTTATAATACGATAGATGTTGTATTTGGCAAATGGAGTGGAGTCAGTAATTTCCAATATCTATTTGAAAAGCAACTGCACAATCCCCAACCAAAAGAGCAATACGAGAAAATGCGCGCCGCGATCAAATCTCTTGCTACTGAACAAGAACGCTATTTTACAGCCAATGAGGTGTTAGAGCTATGGGAAAACGGCGTCTTGGAATAATCCATTACTCAGCCTCAAGAACCTAAATTAATTTTTAAGATATGCAATCTACAACTTTTCTTGATAAAACCTCAATGAATGATTCTTCTCCAGAAGCTAATCAATTTTGGGAGAATGTCAGAGCGATCGCCGGACCTTACTGGTATCCAACAGAGGCAAGAGGAAGAGCATTTTCAGATGTAATTCGTTCGTGGGCGATGCTCATTCTCCTGATATTATTAATCGTCGCCCTTGTGGCTGTAACTGCTTTTAATAGCTTTGTTAATCGCTATTTACTCGATATCATCGTTGAAGAAAAAGATTTAACTAAATTGGTTAATACGTTATGGGTTTACGGCGGTGCTCTTGTTTGCGTAACGCTCTTAGTAGGGTTTTCTAAATTTGTGAGAAAACAAATCGCTCTTGATTGGTACCAATGGCTAAATAATTCTATTTTAGAAAAATATTTGAGCCATCGTGCTTATTATAAAATCAACTTTAAATCCGATGTTGATAATCCAGATCAACGAATATCTCAAGAAATCGAACCTCTTACCAAAAATGCTCTCAGTTTTTCGGCTACTTTCCTAGAAAAAGTGCTGGAAATGGTAACTTTTTTAATAATTCTCTGGTCTCTTTCCCAATTTATTGCAATTGCATTGGTTGCATATACCATAATAGGCAATTTAATTGCTGTTTACTTGGCGCAAGAATTGAATAAGATTAATCAAGAGGAACTCGAATTTGAAGCAGACTATACTTACAGCCTGACTCATGTTCGCAATCATGCTGAATCAATAGCTTTTTTTCAGGGAGAAAAAAAAGAATTAAATATAATTCAGCGAAGATTTTATAATATTATTCAAAGTACTAAACGCAAGATTAATTGGGAGAGAACTCAGGATATTTTTAACAGAGGATACCAGGCGGCTATCCAAATATTTCCATTTATAGTATTTGGACCTTTACAGATTAGAGGTGAAATTGATTTTGGAGAAATAGCTCAAGCCAGTTTAGCTTGTAATCTGTTTGCCACTGCTATGGCAGAATTAATCAGAGAATTCGCAACTTCAGGAAGATTTTCCAGTTATGCTGAGCGTTTAGCTGAGTTTTCGGGTGCGTTGGAAGCTGTTACGCAACAGCCAGAGAACGTGAGTACCATCAAAACAATTGAAGAAAACCGTCTGGCTTTTGAGAATGTCACCTTACAAACGCCAAACTATGAACAGGTCATCGTCGAAGACTTATCACTGTCTGTTCAACCAGGAGAAGGTTTATTGATTGTTGGACCGAGTGGTCGAGGAAAAAGTTCTCTGTTGAGAGCGATCGCAGGTTTGTGGAATGCGGGAACTGGTCGCATAGTGCGACCGGATCGAGAAGAAATCTTATTTTTGCCCCAACGTCCTTATATAATTCTGGGAACATTGCGCGAACAGTTACTCTATCCTCAGACAAATCGTCAAATGAGCGATCGAGAACTCGAAGAAATTTTGCAACAAGTCAACCTGCAAAACTTGCTGACTCGAATCGATAGTTTTGATACAGAAGTCCCTTGGGAAAATATCTTATCGCTGGGAGAACAACAACGCTTGGCTTTTGCAAGATTGTTAATTACTCATCCCAGCTTTACTATTTTAGATGAAGCAACTAGTGCTCTGGATTTGAACAATGAAGGCAATTTATATCAACAATTGCAAGAAACGAAAACAACTTTTATCAGTGTTGGACATCGAGAGAGTTTATTTAATTATCATCAATGGGTTTTGGAACTGTCACAAAATTCCAGTTGGAAACTTCTGACTGTGGAGGATTATCGCCTTCAAAAAGTTAAAGAAATTAGTACTAATCCTCCTGAAAACCCTCCAATTACAGAAGTTAAAGAAATTAGTACTAATCCTCCCGAAAACCCTCAAATTACAGAAGTCCAAGAAACTAGTACTAATCCTCCCGAAAACCCTCAAATTACAATAGATGTTTCACCACAGAATCAATCCCCAAGTCAACCAGAAATCAGCGCAAGTTCAAGGCTTTCTCATAAGGAAATGCAGAGATTAACAGGCGATCCCATTAACACCATCAGACGCAAGGCAAGCGTTGGCAAGTCCATCACAACTAAGGATGGCTTTACCTACCGCTACGACAAAAACCCCAAGGTGTTGAAATGGGTCAGAGTTTAGTGGGGCATCTTGTCGTTGTTAGCTATTGACCAAGCAGGATGGCATACAAGCAATGAGCTGACGATACCTGAAGGGATTGATTTGATCGATTTACCAGCCTACTCCCCTGAGTTACAACTCTTCAGTTCGATTATGGCCCCTAACCAATATTACAATGATGACTCAACCTCACGTCCAAGTTTTAGCCGAGCAGTTAAGAGTTTGCATTCAGCAAGGAATGCAAAAAATGGGACTCAAGGATTCATAATTCTCGTTCCCAGGCTGAGCCTGGGAATGCAGGCTGCTCGGCTCTGCCTCGCTTAACTACTCCCCAACCGCTTGAAGATTACCTAATTAAATGAACCGCAAAGACGCAAAGAGCACGAAGAAAGAGGAGAAGAAGATCGGTAATCTTATGGCGGAAAGGGAGTAGTACTGCAAGAAGTAAATTCGGTTATCTAAACTTATGCCAACCTGTACTAGCTGCACGCAGGAGGCGGAGCCTCTTGAATGGCATTCCCAGGCTGAGCCTGGGAACGAGGCGATCCTCTCCTTCTCTTCCTCTGCGCTCTAGTGTGCCCTCTGCGGTTTTTAATTTAACCCTCAACTCTAACCCATTTCAACACCTTGGGATCTTTGTCATAGCGGTAGGTAAAGCCATCCTGAGTTGTGATGGACTTACCTTGGCTTGCTTTGCTTCTAATGGTGCTAATTGAAACACCTACTAATCCCTGCATTTCTTTATGAGAAAGCCCTGAAATTGTGCTTGTTTCTGGTTGACTTAAGGATTGATTCTGTGGTGATTCTATTGTAATTTGAGGGTTATTGTCTGGATTCACAATCATTTCTTTTGCTTTTTGCTGGCGATAATCCTGTACGGTCACAAGTTGCCAACCCGAATCTTGTGAAAGTTCTAGAACCCATTGATGATAATTAAATAAGCTCTCCCTATGTCCAACACTAATAAATGTTGTTTTTGTCTCTTGTAACTGTTGATATAAATTTCCTTCATTGTTCAAATCTAAAGCACTCGTTGCTTCATCTAAGATAGTAAAGCTCGGACGGGTAACTAACAGTCGTGCGAAAGCAAGGCGCTGCTGTTCTCCTAAAGATAAAATGTTCTCCCAAGGAACCTCTGTATCAAAGCCATCGACTCGACTCAATAAGTTTTGCAGGTTGACTTGTTGCAAAACGTCTTTGAGTTCGCGATCGCCCATTTGACGATTGGTATTAGGATAAAGTAACTGTTCGCGCAAAGTTCCCAATATTATGTAAGGACGTTGAGGCAAAAATAAGACGGATTCCAGGGGAGGTCGCACCAGACGACCAGTCCCCGCATTCCACAAACCAGCGATCGCTCGTAACAGAGAACTTTTCCCCCGACCACTCGGTCCAACAATCAACAACCCTTCTCCTGGTTGAACAGAGAGCGACAAATCTTCTACAATAGTCTGTTCGTAGTTTGGCGTTTTTAAGGTAACATTCTCAAAAGCCAGATGGTTTTCTTCTATTGTTTTAATAGTACTTACATTTTCGGGTTGTTTAGTCACTTCTTCTAAAGCATCTGAAAACTCAGATAAACGTTCAACGTAACTAGAAAATCGTCCGGAAGTACCAAATTCATTGATTAATTCTGCCAGCGCAGTAGCAAAAAGATTACAAGCTAAAGCGGCTTGGCTAATTTCTCCAAATTCCATTTTACCTTGAATGTCTAAAGGTCCAAATACTATGAATGGAAATATTTGGATTATAGCCTGATATCCTCTATTAAAAATGTCTTTATTTCTCTCCCAATCTAACTTGCGTTTAGCATTTCTTATCAGATGGATAAATCGCCGTCCAATGATATTTGATTCTTGGTTCTCTCCCCGAAAGAAAGCTATTGATTCAGCATGAGTGCGAACATGAGTCAGACTATAGGTGTAGTCAGCTTTCGATTCAAGTTCTTCTTGGTTAATCTTATTTAATTCTTGAGTCAAGTAAACGGCAATCAAATTGCCTATGACTGTGTAAGTCACTAGAATAACTGCAACTTGTTGAGAAATTGACCAAAGAATTATTAAAAAAGCTGTCATCTCCAATATTTTTTCTAAGAAAGTCGCTGAAAAACTCAGAGCATTGCTGGCAATGGGTTCAATTTCTTGAGACAGACGTTGATCTGGATTGTCCAAATCAGCTCTAAAGTTGATTTTATAATAGGCTCGACCACTTAAATATTTTGATAGAGTGTGATTATTTAGCCATTGATACCAATCGAGAGCAATTGTTTTTCTGAGAAATTTAGAAAACCCTGCCAAAAGCGTTACCACGACGAGCGCTATACCGTAAAGCCATAACGCGTTAAAAAACTTAGAAAGGTCCTTCTCTTTAGTGATGATATCGAGTAAATAGCGACTAACGAAACTATTAAAAACAGTTGCACCCACAAGTGCGACGATTAATAAGATTAGGAGAATCAGCATTCCCCATGCACGAATCACGTCAGAAAATGCTCTTCCCTCTATCTTTGTTGGATACCAGTAGGGCTGAGCGATCGCTTTTACATCTTCCCAAAATCGAATAAAAGCCGAAGACGTATTTGTTAGGGGTTGATTTTGGACAACTTGAGTTGGCATATTTTAGAAATTCACTGAATTTTCTTACTAGACTCAGATTCTGAATAATTTCACTGTCTTGAAAATAGGGAGTAGGGAGTAGGGGGTAGGATTTTCTCGTGATTAGCTGACTTAATTATCCACGATTATTTGATTGTTATTCTAAACAAGTTCTAAACGCTTTTAAGGGTTAAATACAGGAGGCAATTATTTATCCTATCAAAAGATTTTTCATATTTTACCAAACTTCAAACGAAGTCAATCGAATTATATCAATTTTGGTAATTACCTATAATAAAACTTATTAACGATCGTTGGGCAACCCCTTGGAGAAACCCAACACAAGCTGAGAATTCATGTTGGGTTTCGTTCCTCAACCCAACCTACACATATTATAAATATTTAACCGAACCTGATATTATTTATGTTTAAGAATAAATCAGCCAAGCAAACTGACCGATTCCCAACCAGAAATAGATAATTAAAGCTAAGACAAATAACCCAACGCAGCTTCCCATGATTAAATAATCAGTCCTACTGAGTATAGACTCATGAAGATAAGTCCTCTGAGAACTTCCAGAAAAAGCTTTTGATTGTAATACCACTTCTAAGGTTTGAGATTTAGTCATGGCATTTAAAATGAGGGGGACTGCAACAGTGGCATAAACCCGAGTACGCTGCAACAAACCCATTTTTTCAAAAGCCAGTCCTCTCAATCTTTGGGCTTCAATAATTGATTGTATTTCTTCAAAAAGTACGGGGAAAAATCGTAAAGTAGACGAAAAAATGAACACGATTTTATAAGGTATTTTAGCCTTGACCATACTGACAATCATCTTATTTACATCAGTTGTGAAAATTCCTAACGGAATAACCAGAACCATTGTCAATGTTTTAAATATGACATTTATTCCATATAAAATTCCTTCTACTGACATTTTTGCTCCACCAAGAAACCACCAACTTGGAGGAACAGCTAACAATGTGGTTAATTCTTCCTTATGAGTTAATAATTTCACCTGAGAGATATTGAAAAATCCCATACTCAATAAAAGGAATACATAAAAAGGAATCATAATCCTCAAAAGAGTAGCCAAATAATTTAATTGGACTCCTGCTACGAGACAAGCAAGGGCAACACTTAAAGTTAAAAAACCTCCAGTCATAGGGCTTTCCCAGATAAAAGCAATTAGGGTAATTGTTCCTATCATCACCAGTTTTGTACGAAAGTCTATACGAGTAAAAATTGAATCTCGTTTTACAGTCTGAAAATTTTTAATTCCCATTATTCCATCTCCTTAAATAATAAAAGTGAGTAAAGCTGCTAGCATACACAAGACACTTGGATTTACCCCCCTTAATCCCCCCTTATAAAGGGGGGAAACTGCTACCCCCCTTAATCCCCCCTTGTAAAGGGGGGAATTTTCCCTCCCCTTTACAAGGGGAGGGTTAGGGTGGGGTAAAAACGACGCTCAGTTTGAAAAGGAGGGAGTTAGAAAGAGCTACTTAAAACAATTAGCCAACTCTTCAGGAGTCAATAAAGGATAGTCTTGATTGGTAAGATCGGAGAGTTTTTGAGATAGCAAAACTGCTTGCGGGGGAGTTAAATAAGTCGATTGTAATAATTTGGTCTGATGATAAGCTTGACGTATAGGCGCATCGAGAAGAACTGTTCCTCGTCCCATGACAACAACCCGTTGGGCATATTCTGTCATTAAATATAAATGGTGCGTAATAACAATTATGGTTTTTCCCTGCTGGTGTAATTGACGGCTTACGTCCAAAATTGAGCAAGCTCCCCGATAATCCTGTCCGATGGTTGGTTCATCGAAAATAACGATTTCTGGATTCATGGCTAAAATTGCAGCAATCACAATCCGAGCGCGATCGCCTTTAGGTAAGGCGAGGGGATGAAGATGGCGCTCTTCCCATAAGTTCATATTCTTAAGGCTTTCATCGGTTCGTTGCTCTACGATTTTGCGCGAGTAACCCAGATTTCGTAAAGCAAAGGAGACTTCTTTTTCTACTGTTGTATTAAAAATTTGATGATCGGGGTTTTGAGCGACATAGCCGATGGAACGGGCTAAACTGCTAACTGACAGTGTACTAGTTTCTTGATTATCGACATATACCTTTCCTTGAGATGGTTGTAAAAGGTTGAGGAAATGCTTAACAAAGGTACTTTTTCCCGCTCCATTTTGTCCAACAATTAGCACATATTCCCCCCGATGAATATCGAGTGATACATCACGTAATGCTTGTGTTCCATCTTCATAAATATGGCTCAGGTTTTGCACGGACAGCAAAGGCGTTTGCGTACTTTTTTGCTCTTGAGAAAATTGAGGGGATGGGACAATCTCATGTTCTGTTGCTAACTTGCTCAACAAAGGTAAACCTTCAGAGAGAGTCACGGGAATTTGACTAATGGGAATTTTGCGGTGCTTGATGAAGTAAAAAGTTTGAGCGACTTGAGGCGGACGCAGATTGTGTTGTCTTAATTGTTCAACACGAGAATAAATTTCATTGGGTGTTCCCACATCTAAGAGCTGACCATCAGATAAAAAAGCCAAGCGATCGGCGAATTGAGCCATTTCTTCAGCCGCGTGGGAAACCATAACAATTGAAATACCTAATTCTTGATTGAGTTCTTTGACAGTCGCAAAAACTTCCTCAGAACCGATGGGGTCTAATTGAGAGGTAGGTTCATCAAGAATCAGTAGGCTAGGTTGTAAAGCTAAGGTAGCAGCAATGGCTAAACGTTGTTTTTGTCCACCAGATAATTCTTGAGGGTTTTTTGTTTCACATCCTTCCAAGCGAACTGCTTCTAAGACTCGGGGAATTCGCCTCAGAATTTCATCTCTGGGAACGCATAAATTTTCAAGAGCAAAAGCAATTTCATTTTCTACAGAGGTGGAAGTGAGTTGTATTTCAGGGTCTTCAAATACCATCCCCACATAACGCGCTAACTCAGATATCGGACACTCAAGAGTGTCTTTTCCCGCCACTGTAATATGTCCGAAAAAACGTCCCCCATAAAATTGGGGGACAATTCCATTCAGCGCAAGACACAGTGTCGTTTTACCTGCACCCGTCGGTCCAATAATTCCTAAAAATTCTCCTGAGTAAATGTCTAGGGAGATATCTTTTAGGACTGACTCAGAAGAACTTGGGTAAAGATAAGAGAATTTTTCTAAAGTGGCGATCGCTTTCATTCTTTTAATAAATAGCTTCTCTAGGTTTCACTAAATTTATCTCTCTAAGTCCGGAAATGACTCCCGCACCAATAACTGTACCAGCTACGCAACGAATTAAGTTTTCTACAGGTATGACAGGAATAAGGACAATCCATACCTCTTCCGGCCAATTAAATATGTAATAGGTAATTGTTGTTGAGCTAAGATGGATGACTCCCCAAACCGTCCATGTTCCTAAAAATAAACCCGTCATTAAGGGAACAATCTTCTGACTTGAGATCCATCGAGCAAATAAAGTGCGTGTGGGTAAGGCAAATAACACTAGCCCAGACCAGTCCACGAAAGAACCTGCAATGACTATGTTGGGAGCTACACCATTGCGAAGGGCGCGATCGGCATACAGAAAAAGCTCAAAGGCGAAAAAAATGGTCAATCCTATCCACCAATACTTGCGTCTGTAACCCAAAACCATCATCCCTGCTGTAAAGCTACCTAGCATTGCTCCCCAAATTGACAATATGGGAATACCAGCGGTGTAGGGAGCAAGAATTGTTCCAATTAACGTACCAATACCACTAGCTAATGCACCAGCAAAAGGTCCAAGTATCCATCCCAACAAAGGAAAAATGCTTTGGCTCAACGGCATACCTCCTCCTGATGCTAATACAATAGTGAAGGGAATAAAAGCCAGAGTAGTGGTCACGGCTGCTAAAACAACAATGTAAGCAACAGGAGTTCCGTCAATAGAGGCGGTACTCGCGATCTGGACTTTCCGTTCTTCTCCTTCTGGGGAATGAGTCAGTGTCATGGTTATATCTAGTCCTAATTAAGGCGGAGCGAAAAAGTTTGAGCTATGGTGATTCTATTTCCTTAATTCTATAACTGCCAATCCATTACCACCAGGGTAAGGGAAATTATAGCAAACGTCGTTCAACTCATCTTTATCCACTTGGAGCCAAATTTGAAAAGGGTTCTCCAGGTTTGTTTCTGATGCAATTCTTTTAAAGTAAGTAACTTCAAGAGCCTCTTTAGGAAGCTGATATTTTGTTATGAGTTTTTCCAAGTAATCCTGACTGAATTGCACGTACCAAAAACCATCGGTTATTTTTCCAAATGGAACAGTAATAATTGCCTTCCCAGAATTATCTAGCAGACTATAGATCTTCATAATAGCTTTTAGAGGTGCTTCCAAATCCCTTGGTGTAGATTTTTCAGTTGGAACCACTTTATATCCCTGTTCTACATACTCGTTCCAATTTTGCCCAATATGTTCAACTGTTGATATACTGACAATAATATCGTACTTATTCCTCTCAGAAAATTCCATCAAATCTTCATTGATAACATCAGTACCTATCTCGTATTTGTCAATAATTTTTCGAGAAAATTTGTTCACCTCACTCTCATAATAAGAGAGTACATTTCCTACCTCAAGTATTCTATCTGTTGTTTTACAACCAGATAAAAAATCGAATACAATTGGTATCTCTATTGCTCTTTCCGCCATGTTATTGTGTGGAATTCTATTGTAAGAGAGGAGTTTTCCTTTATAACTGAAATTTGTTTCCCACTGCATTTAAAAAATACCTCCATAAGGATTAAAGTCTAAAATAGAAGTGTCATTGGTCATTTGTCCTTGGGCATTCGTCATTAGTCAGAGTTTGCCGACTGACTTAATTTAAAGTTTAGTTAACAACTGGCTAAAGCGCTGGGCGATAACAGGCGCATCAAACTCTGCAACTTTAACCCGCCCTGCTTTGCCAAGTGCAGAGCTTTTCTCTGGTGATAAAAGGACTTCTGCTAGCTGATGTGCCAAATCTTCTGGATCTAAAGGGGTTGCTAGCAAACCTTGTACGCCATGTTGAATTAATTCGGGTGTAGACGACGAACGACTGGCCACTATTGGCTTGCTAGTGGCCATGGCTTCAGCAAAGACAATCCCAAAGCCTTCTTGCAGGCTTGGCAAGCAGAAAACATGACAGCGAACATACTCGCGTACTAGTTTCTCATAAGGAAGGTAGCCAAGGAAGGTTACGTTTTGATTTAAATTGAGTTCTTGAGTTAGACGACGCAGGTTGTCCCACTCTGGTCCCTTACTTGCAATTCGCACTTCCACATCTGGTATTTGATTGCGGAGAATTGCCGTTGCTCGAATCAGGGTAGCAACGTTTTTACGCGGATACTGCACTCCAACACACAATACAGTGGGACGCGCATTAGCTTCTTGACTGATAGATGCTACTGCCGCATCCCATGCTTGAAGGTCAATAGGAGGTGGTACAATTTGGATGTCTTTGGTGTAGTTATAGAGATGGGCTAGCCTGGTACGAGAATAGTCGCTGGTAGCGATCGCCATATTGGCACGATGGACGCTGACTCGTTCTGCTTTTGCCATCAACTCTAAAGAGACACGTACCCACCCCCGCTCAAACTTGGCTTCGTCAGCAATAATACCGTGAATGTAGGCAATAAATGGGGGTTTGATGCGATTGGCAATGGTATAACCGTCCATATCGAGACCAATAACAGCATCATAATTGTCGAAGCGTCGCGGATCGAGTCCCCAGTTCCATCGGAAACGCTCTACCATGTAGCCCATCAATCCAGTTGGTTGAGATGGGGTAAAAACATCAACGGTAGGATGTTGCGATCGCAGGTTAGCAATCAGGTGTGCATTACCCACAAAAGTGCCGCTTCCCAGCTTGGCATTTTGGGGAGTCGCGGTGATAAATGCTAGCTTCATTTAAGCTCTACGTGTTAGCAGCACTCGTATTATGACCCAATTTGTATGCAATCTAATAGCCCCCGATCTGCATCTAGAGTTACTTTCACACCTACTGGTAAAGCAGCGTTCGGTCCATCATGACCAAAAGGTAGACCGGAAACCACAGGAATGCCTAAATTACCCAAGCGATCGCGCAAAACTTCCTCAATAGTGAAACTAGGGACATTGGGCGGTGGTTCGCATCGGCTAAAGCGCCCTAAAGCAATACCTCGGACTTTTTGCAAAGCACCACTCATTCGCCATTGAGTCAGCAGTCTGTCTATTCTGTAAGGTGCTTCTGTCACATCTTCCCATGCCAAAATTACACCATCCATATCCGGCTGTAATGGCGTACCCAGAAGATGAGTTGCTACTGTGAGATTTGCTGGTAATAAAATACCAGTAGCAATGCCACCACCCCAGCCGTCACCTTCTAAAGGTGCTAGAGGACGACCTTCCACCAAATCAAATAATCTTTGAATTGACCACTCTGGTTCTGAAGCTAGAGTTGTCATGACAGGACCGTGAACGCTAGAAATACCTACTTTATAAAGACTCCATAAAAGGCGTAATGTCAGAAAAGCCAATTAACCATTTGGGGATGGGGAGTGGGGAACTTGGGGTAAGGACAGAATGAGACAATTCTCCCGTTGTCCATGTCCAGTTTTCGAGAAGGCGGTGCTGCCAAAACCTCCTCTCGCACAAAGGATACCGCGACATTGCAGTTCTTGCCACGCCGTTGCTAATTGATGGCGGCGGTTTTCATCTTTACCTGCTAAATATCCCCATTTGTCATCAATACCCGATACTAACTCAACTTGATAACCTCGCGATCGCCAAATTTCGACTCCTTTTTGAAACGATTCAAATTCTCTCAAAGCACCACTTGGCGCAATGATTTGCAGTAGATCGCCCGGTTTGAGAGGTGGCGGGACAGTTGAGATTGGCGATTGGTCATTTGTCATTTGTCATTTGTCTCCCTTGTCTTCCTTGTCCCCCTACTCCCTACTCCCTACTCCCTGCTCCCTTCATTTTCCTGGCTAGGTAAAGAACGGATGCGGTTCATTTGTGAAAGAGCATACTTTGCTGTGGCTTGCACCTCAGCATCGGGATCGTGCATTGCATGTGATACCATTTGGCTAACTTGAGCCATCATGTCATAAATACGAGTCAAATCGCGGATAGCATTTTTCCGAACCTGGGGGCTTTCATCCTGTAATGAAATTGCCAAAGCACGATTCATAGGTTTAAGTGTCCGAGTGCCAATTTCTGCCAAAGCTGCCAAAATTAAGCTCCGTTGCTGAGTATCTGCATCTACCATCAGTTCCACAAGAGGTTGAACTGCTCTTGAATCTCCCTGCTGTCCCAAATCCCAGATAGCTTTACGCCGTTGAGTTGGATCGGCGCTGTGTAAATCCTGTATCAATTGGTCAATAATGTTGACTTTGGCTAGGCGAGCAGTTTTTTCTACTGACAGTAATTGAGGTTGAGGGTTTGCGACTGTTTCTGATGAAACAAGTTCGGTACTTCTTAAGTATTCTTCGTTCGCAATTGTGGTGTTTTCTTGTCTTGATGGCGTAATCAAGTTGGTATTCTCTTGACGAGAAGTTTCAATAGAGTTAGCAGTTTTTTTGACTTGACTAAATCCCCTAATAATGTATGTGAGTGCGCCAAGACTTCCCAAACTACCCAGACAAACCAGCAACCACCACACTATGTCCTGTTTTTCTTCTTGCTCTGTCGTTGTACTGGCTGATATGGCGTTGCTTGCGATCGCCATAGAGGATTTCAAAGGTTTTTTCTTAATATTTTGTTTGAGATTCTGCTGTGTAACAGTTCCAAATACACCGTCTGCAACTAAATCCTTAGCTTTCTGAAATTTGGCGACAGCCATGCTTGTCACTGCACCGTACTTACCATCTATTTCACCATCGTAGTACCCCAATTCTTTAAGTGAGGTTTGCAGTTTTCTCACTTCTGTACCTGTGCTACCAGGTTGGAGGAGAGTAGAAATATTGACTGTGTCTGTAGAACTTACTTGAGCAAGTTTAAAGCTTTTCACAGCTTGGTTAGGGGTAGCGTTGCTTGCTAAATTATGGTCAAGACCCAAGCAAGCAAAGCAAGCAATGAGAAGTACAAAGGAACCACGTAGCCCCATATAAAGATTTTCAGGTAGGATATGCATTGCTAACGCATCAATACCACGGTAATAAGGTATCTTAATGATAATTTTTTTCTTGGCTACAAAATAATTAAATACACCCCTCTCACCAGACCATGCAAATCTCCGAGCGTAGAGCTGCAAGTAGCTAGCAGCTTAACAACTTAGTGTACGTAAATAAAGTAAGTACAGTTGACTATGATTGAAGGATACTATAGCCTGTTCCCAATCTTTCATCAATGCCAACAATTTTGATAATTCTTTCTTTTCCAGTGATTTTTTTTAAGCTACGGTAAAATTTCTGGTTCTGATTCGCGCAAAGGTACGGTGACTCTACTGAGTTTCTTTGGAGAAGCTTCTAACAGGGATTGCTGTTGAGCCGTGTTTTGAGCACTCGTAACAGGTTTATTACCAGATCCAGCTAAAGTATCTCGTTGATTGATGAGGTAAATGCTGACTAGAGTCAATCCCACTCCCACCCACTGCACGGGGCTTAACACTTCTTGAAGAAGTAAATTACCAAATAGCAAGGCAAATACAGGTGTGAGGAAGGTGAGAGAACTTAAACTGGTGAGACTGCCACTAGAAGCAAAATAGAAAAATAAGCCGTATGCGATCGCACTTCCGAACACGGTAGCGTAGCCTAAAGCCAGCCAATCCGAAGCAACAAGATTCTGTATTTGCTCTGATTCTGTAACTGCCGAAACTCCCCACAATGGCAATCCACCTAAAATCATGTGCCATCCTGTAGCAGTTACGGGATCGGCGTAACGACACACAAAGCGAATCAGCACAGTTCCCACTGCCATACTCAGTGCAGCCAACAGCATTAACCATTCGCCACTCTCTAGAAAGGAGTAATGGAGGGGGGGAGAGGGGAGGGAAGAATGAGAGAGCATACCTAAGATTAAATCATCTGGTAAGCCAATTAAACTAATACCCATCACTCCCAATGCGAGTCCCAGCCATCCCCATAAACCAATGCGTTCTTGGAACAGCCATAAAGACAACAAAGCAACTGCTAGAGGTTGAGAATCAATCATGACAGAACCCAGCCCAGCACTTGTTCTCACTAACCCTTCGGCTAAAAAGCCCTGAAATAGAGTTCCATCAACCAAAGCAAATAAACCTATCCACAGCCACGCCAACCATCCTTTGGGCTGAGGTTTACCCATTAATATTGCTGCTATGAGAATAAGTACCCCTGCTGGTATCAAACGCACCCCCGCCAAAAAGAATGGTGTCGTGTGGGGGATGGCACCTTTCATTGCCACCATTGCAGTACCCCATAAGAAAAATGGGGCTATCAGCAGTATTGGTGCGAAGGGTTGTTGAGATGCACTGAGCTTCAGTTGCATGGGTCTGGTTGCGCCTTTGTTTTACAATGCGATAAATACTTTACACAATTGTACCGAATTATGTTGTTTTGTAAAGTTATACTGGGGATTGGGGACTGGGGACAAGGTAGACGAGGGGGACAAGGAAAAAGAACTGTGTCCAATCTCCAATGCCCAATACCCAATGACAAATGACTATAGCAGTCCGTGTAGGAGTTACAAACACCTCTCCCTTGTCCTCCTTGTCTTCCTTGTCCCCCTTGTTCGGAGCTCTAATAGGATTGCTATACAAATGATTCTTTCCTCCAAGCGCCTTATCTTACGAGAATTTATAAAGGAAGACTGGAAAGCTGTTTTTGATTACCAAACAGATCCCCAATACCTGGAATTTTATGAATGGGAGACACGTAGCAAAACTGAGGTGCAGGAATTTGTGCAAATGTTTTTAGAACAGCAAAAGCAAGTGCCAAGAATCAAATTTCAGTTAGCGATCGTCTTAAAATCTGAAGAAAAAGTCATTGGAAACTGCGGTATTCGCAAAATTACACCAGAATTACCAGAAGCTTCCCTTGGTTACGAAATTGCTTCAAATTACTGGGGAAAGGGATATGCAACTGAAGCTGCAAGCACCATAATAAAATTTGGGTTTGAGGAGTTAAAGCTACAACGTATTTATGGCTGGTGCATTGCGGAAAACCTTGCCTCTGCCAGAGTCATGGAAAAAGTCGGGATGCAGTTTGAGGAAAGATTTACCGAGAATGAGTGGTTCAAGGGACGCTGGTGGGATTCTTTGATTTTTGGAATTTCAAGAGATGAGTGGGAAAGAACTGCATAAGCTGGTCTACTCATTAATGCGAGTCATTCGATTTTATTATTAAAAAATCTAGATTTTTACCTGTATTTTTTATTCTAGTTACAGAACATATCTTCTGTTACAAAAATTTGTTAAGAATTAACGCTAATTTCATTAGTTCTCCCACTTTAATTGACGACTACTGCCACTTTCTCTACTTGTGGGAATTCCACGATTGGGAGGTAGGCGGGCTTCCAATTGCTCTTTTTTAAGAATCTTGACAATTCTGTCAGGATTTTTGAAAACGTCCAAGAAATAAGATACTTCTACCTGCTGTGCAAATACAGATATTATTCCTACCGTTATCAATGGAGCTATAAAATATTGCGGTTTCATTGTATGTACCTCAGAAAAAACACTCGTCATACAACTTCACAAGCATCTGTGTGTTTTTCCGAGAAAATGTAAAAATTCAGATTCTACATTCTGCGTTCTCTGTGTACTCTTCGGTTCAAAAGTTATTGATTTAACCGCCGAGGCGCAGAGTACGCAGAGGTAAGAGGTGAGAAGGCTATTTATTTCCTGAAGTTTTTATCCACCGTGTGTTGAGTGTAACTTGGTTACCGTTCAATATAAAGATTATTGTCAAGAGAAATTCCTTCATTGCGATCGGTGTTAATTTAGTGATTAAAGCTAATAGTTTTTTAGTTGACTAAATTAGCTTAGGTATTGTCGTCATTTCAGGCTTGCTTTGCCTTTATGTAGCAAGGAAAAGCAAGCAATACATTGTATGGGAGATGATAGCTATGGGAATGGTTATATTTTTAGGATGTTGCTTTCTGTGGCTGATTGGCTTAGCACTTCTTGCAGAAATCTGGTTTTTTGAAGAAGAACAACAGTTTTAACGAAAATTTTTAGAGGCGTTTTACATAATAAAAAAAGCGCTCCCCTTTAGGAAGCGCCGAGATTAACTACACTTTTTTCAGCATTACTAACAAATTAACCGTGTTACCTAAATCCTAACCGTTGATAGCAGGAGCGCTGATAGCAACAGGCGCAACTTCAGCAGAAGCTAAGTCGAGAGGGAAGTTGTGCGCGTTACGCTCGTGCATGACTTCCATACCCAGGTTGGCGCGGTTGAGGATGTCTGCCCAGGTGCCAATCGCACGACCTTGTGAGTCAAGTACGGATTGGTTGAAGTTGAAACCGTTGAGGTTGAACGCCATGGTGCTGATGCCCAGTGCCGTGAACCAGATGCCTACCACTGGCCATGCTGCCAAGAAGAAGTGCAAGGAGCGGGAGTTGTTGAATGATGCGTATTGGAAGATAAGTCTTCCGAAGTAGCCGTGTGCTGCTACGATGTTGTAGGTCTCTTCTTCTTGTCCGAACTTGTAACCGTAGTTCTGAGATTCGGTCTCGGTTGTTTCACGAACTAAGGAAGAGGTGACCAGAGAACCGTGCATTGCACTGAATAAGCTACCACCGAACACACCTGCTACACCTAATTGGTGGAAGGGGTGCATGAGGATGTTGTGCTCTGCTTGGAACACCAACATGAAGTTGAAGGTTCCAGAGATACCCAAGGGCATACCGTCAGAGAAGGAACCTTGACCAATGGGGTAGATTAAGAACACTGCTGTTGCAGCAGCAACAGGTGCGCTGAATGCTACACAGATCCAAGGACGCATTCCCAAGCGGTAGGACAATTCCCACTCACGACCTAAGTAGCAGAAGACGCCAATCAGGAAGTGGAAAACTACCAACTGGTAAGGACCACCGTTGTACAACCACTCATCTAAGGAAGCCGCTTCCCAGATGGGGTAGAAGTGAAGACCGATCGCGTTGGAACTTGGAACAACTGCACCAGAAATGATGTTGTTACCGTAGAGCAAAGAACCTGCAACAGGTTCGCGGATACCATCGATGTCTACAGGAGGAGCAGCGATGAATGCGATAATGAAGCAGATGGCTGCGGAGAGCAGTGTAGGAATCATCAATACGCCGAACCAGCCAACATAAAGGCGGTTTTCGGTAGAGGTGATCCAGTTACAGAACTGCTCCCATACGTTTGCGCTTTCGCGACGCTGTAAGGTTGCTGTCATTGTTTTATGTATTGCGATAAGTTTGTGAAAAACTTGCCTAGGCGTTTTTGCCTATGAATGTAATTTACACTTGTTTACCAAACTTTACAATAGAATTAAGTTTAGTAAAACTCATAACACCCATAAGCGTAAATTATACAATTGGCAAAACAAACGACAAACGACAAATAGCGTTCCACTCCACACCACGTCCATCAGAAGTGGGTTGCCATTGGCAGTACAGTCCGGGTTGTCCTTTAGGAGGACGGTTTTCGTCGATAACTGAGGCGGCTGCTTGTGGATGCGAGTCGTTGATGAAATAGCCTCCTTCTTCGCCCAATGGCAAACCAACTGCATCTCGACCGGGATCGGGAATAGTGGTTAAGATGGACTGCGATCGCTTGACCCTTCGGGTACGAGCAAAATCTAAAAGGTACAGCGCTTGATAGTCGAACAGGGGACGGTCAAGCTGGAATTTGCCTGCGAATTCAGTTGTGTATCCCATAGGTTATATGGTACATAATTTCTAATAAAAATTTTAAATAGAGTGGTCTACCACTTTGAATTTTAGGGGTGATTAAAAAACCGCAAAGACGCAAAGAGCGCGAAGTCAGAGGAAAAGAAGATGAGCCAGAACATCGTTTTACCCATCAAAATCATTGTGGTGAACTACTGAAAGGCTTTTAGTTGAAGAATGAAACCCAACAATAGAATTGCCTATGCGATCGCTTTGCTGCTTCGGCAGATCGCTAATCTCTAGTTGGCAAAGATCTATGGAACCCAAAGTCTAAAAAAAACAGTTGATTCAACATTATCACTATGCCAAGCTTTTCCCGTTCTCCACGCTTATTTAAAGGTGCGATTGTCCTGCTTGATTCTGTCAGCTTTTTGCCAAAGGGTGAAATCTCGGGCAACTTGGATTATGTATTGACCAATACATTTGTTTGCAAAACTTAATGTTTGATAAGCTAATTATTAGCATTTCATGCTACTGTGATTGACAGTAGATATTTTTTTGCATCCATATGTGTAAATCACTTGGCACATAGTCATGAACATTTGACAAAGCCCTTCTGCCTCCTGCCTTTCTTCTTGACACCGTAGAAAAGAAAAAAGCATATGAGCACAACACGCAAGATTCGTTTGGGTGCATTCATACAAGCCACCGGACATCATGTCTCCGCTTGGCGTCACCCGGATTCACAAGCAGATGCTGGGTTAAATTTTGAACATTACAAGGAAATTACTCAGACAGCCCAACGCGGCTTGTTCGATGCAGTTTTTCTGGCGGATAGTGTAGGAATCTGGGGCGGTACTCCGGAAACTCAAATTCGCAATGGTAAAATCGTCCATTTCGAGCCAGTTACCCTGCTATCCGCCTTGTCTTCTGTAACTCAAAATATCGGCTTGATTGCTACCGCTTCCACCACTTATGAAGAACCTTACACCCTTGCACGTAAGTTTGCCTCGTTGGACTACTTGAGTAAGGGTCGGGCGGGATGGAATGTAGTCACCACAGGTAATGAAAATGCTGCAGCTAATTTTGGTCGCGATCGGCACCCAGAACACAGCGATCGTTATGAACGTGCTGAAGAGTTTGTGGAAGTGGTGAAAGGACTGTGGGATAGTTGGGAAGATGATGCCTTTATCCGTGACAGAGAATCTGGTATCTATTTTGACTCCAACAAACTGCATACACTCGACCACAAGGGCAAACATTTTTCTGTAAAAGGTCCTTTAAACGTTGGTCGTCCGCCCCAAGGCTACCCAGTCATCGTTCAAGCTGGAGCCTCGGAACCAGGACGGGACTTGGCTGCACGGACTGCTGAGGTGATTTTTACTGCCAATCAAACCCTTGCAGATGCACAAGAATTTTATGCTGATGTCAAAGGTAGATTGGCAAAATACGGGCGATCGCCTGACGATCTAAAAATCATGCCTGGTGCTTTCCCAATTATTGGACGTACTGAGGAAGAAGCCCAAGAGAAGTATGAATTCCTGCAATCCTTAATCCATCCCGATGTAGCCTGGGGTATTTTGAAAAACTACTACAAAGATGTGGATCTATCAAAATATTCCCTAGACGATCTGGCTCCCGAATTGCCCAAAGACACCAACACCAACAAGAGCCGTCTCAAACTGGTTAAGGATTTAGCAACTCGTGGCGCTCTGACTTTGCGCCAGTTATATCTCTCTCTTGCGACTGCACGAGGTCATCGCACCATACTTGGTACTCCTGAAAGCATTGCCGACCAGCTAGAAGAATGGTTCAACAACGATGCGGCTGATGGCTTTAATATTATGCCTCCAATCTTGCCTACAGGATTAGATGACTTCGTTAACTTAGTCATTCCCGTGTTACAGAAACGCGGGCTGTTCCGTACTGAATACGAGGGCAGTACTTTGCGTGAAAATCTTGGGCTCCGCCGTCCCGACAATCGTTTTGCTGCCAAACAAGAGGACAAGACATTGGTGTTAGCTTAACTGACACTCCCAGAAATACTGCAAAAACCTGTCATTTTTTGAAGGAAAAAAACATGAGTTATTATAGCCGATTAAAGACTTCACCTTCTGCTGCAGTTAGAGCAACTCTTGATTATCCTGTAATCGACACTGATGTTCACACTAACGATTTCACTCCGGCTCTTGAAGATTACATTGCTAATTATGGTGGTGTGAAGCTTGTTGATGAACTGCGTAAGGCAGAAGCCTCGCGTCTCAACTCCAAGACTGACGGAAAGGATTGGTATCAACAAACTCCTGAAGAACGTCATTATAACCGCACAATTCGCTCTCCTTGGTGGGCTAGAGTGACTCGCAACACTTTAGACCTTGCTACTTACATTCTCCCGGAACTGCTTTACGAGCGTCAGGCAGAACAGGGGTCAGACTATTCAGTGCTGTTCCCAAACAATGCTCTAGCAGCAGCTGGAGCAAGTCCAGACAACCGTCAGGCATTGCAACGTGCTATTAATCACTATCATGCCGATCTCTACCGTAAATATAGCGCTCGCCTGACACCCGTGGCTGGTATTTTATTGACGACTCCACAAGAAGGCATTGAAGAGCTAGAGTTTGCCGTTAAAACACTGGGGTTAAAGGTAATAAATATTCCTGTTGGCGTCAAACGACCTATCAAAGCGATCGCAGATAAGTATCCAGCCGATGAATTTCCAGGAATTGCCAAGTATGCTTCCTACATCGATTTTTACGGGTTGGATAGCGAGTATAACTACGATCCTTTCTGGGCTAAAGTTGTGGAACTCGGTGTACCTATTACTACCCATTACGGCAGTCAGGGATGGACGGGGCGTTCTTCCATCAGCAACTACATGAACAACCATATCGGTCACTTCGCTGATGGATCGGAAGCATTTGCCAAAGCGCTGTTCTTCGGTGGTGTGACCAAGCGTTTTCCACAGTTGCGAGTCGCTATGCTCGAAGGCGGTGCGGCTTGGGGTGCTAACGTCTATATTCATTTAGTAGATCGTTTCTCCAAGCGCAATGTGAAGGCACTGCAAAACTACAACCCAGATCTCGCGAACTCCGACGAGCTATTTGAGTTATTTGAACGCTATGGTGCAGAAATTACTCAAGGGAATTCTCTTAACAAAGAAGAATTGACAAAGAGCGTCCTAGGTTCTTCATTCAACCGTCATAGCCGTCAGCCCATTGGTAGCGAATTAGATGATTTTGCAGCAGCTGGTATTGAGACAATAGAAGATATTCGCGATCGCTGGGTAAACAATTTCTTCTTTGGTTCCGAGTCTGATGACCGCACAGTAGCAGCCGCATTCAACGACAAAGCCAATCCGTTAAATGTCAAGCTCAACGCCATCTATTCCTCAGATGTTGGTCATTGGGATGTACCCGATCTAACTGCACCACTAGCTGAAAGTTGGGAACTTGTAAAAGAAGGCTTAATTTCCGAAGTTGACTTCAAGTCCTTTGTCTTCACAAATCCCTACAAGTTTTACACCGAAGCTAACCCTGACTTCTTTAAGGGTACCGCGATCGAATCTCAGGTAGGCAACATTGAATCCAAACAAGTCGATAAAAACTTGGCAGTAGTGTAGTCTACTCTCTCGTCTCTCGTTCTCATCTCTCGTTCCCAGGCTCCGCCTGGGAATGCATGACTAGAGGCTCTGCCTCGCGTGTCAGCTAATACCAATTCTGGAACAAATGCGATCGCCTTTAAGAGAGATAGTGTAATGTTTAAAAACCGCAGAGACGCAGAGGGCGCAGAGGGAAAGATCGGGAGAAATAATTCCGATACAAACGGATTTGGTATCGTTTGGTGAAATGCTTTAAATTGGGAGGCGGAGCCTCTACGGAAGGCATTCCCAGCTAGGGCTGGGAACGAGTTACCAGCCCTAGCTGATAGTTGACGCCAACAAATTTAAGCCCCATTGATAGAGAGATGGAACTAACAAATTTTCTATTTTGACACTTGGGCTAATTTGTTTGAGAACAGATATCATTAATGATATTATCACCTCTGGTTCTTCTGAAGATGAAGCTGTAAATAAACTACCTTCTGTCCAAAGAGTGCGAATTTGGGCAAAAGTTAAGGATTCGGCTTCATGAACAACTTTATTTCGTTTTTTGCGAAGGCGGGTTAGTAATATGTACCACTTATTGTCTTCCCAAAAATTGTGAAATTTGCGCCAACCTTCAATTAATTCTGCCAGTGATGGTGGATAGTTTCTACCCGGTACTTGTGTAATATAGCCTTTGCCAATCCAGTTTTGTTCGTCACATTGAATATATAACAATCTCTCTATTGTTTGGGTAAATTGCATGAAGGCTACAGAGTAATTTCTTCTCAACAATGGGAGTTCGATCAGAAATGATAATTCCCAAGTTTCAATTAATTTGTTTTTCTTGATTTGATTTAATTGTTCTTGCCAAGCTTGAATTTGTTCGTGACTAGTTATTTTGGTAACGTCATTAGAACGTATCCAATTAGGAATCGCTTTTAAAAATTTGTTTGTTTCCCAGTTCGTATATAATGCTAGAATACCTGCTAATCTATACAAACTTTTATATCGATTTTGGTGAGGTTTTAACCACAGTTGTGCTTCGGAAAAGTCTCCTCTTTCCCAAGCAGATATAACCCGCAAGCGTTCTAAAGACCAGAAGTGCTCTCCCATAGAAATCAGTTTAAAACTTTGAGAAGGCATTGCTGTTCTAAAGCCATTTGGTAAAGTATCAAAAAATAAATCTGGCTCTTTGGGGCTAGCATTGAAGACTTGACACTGTCGGGCTAAAGCGGCTGCACAAATTTCAACTCCTGATGCAATCGCAGGCGCACAACCTTTGTTTTGTACCCACAAGACTAATTCTTTATCTTCTACAGGAGAGAAAAAATCTAATGCTTCCTGTAATATCAAGACTTCTAGTTCTTTACGAATTGCATCGCTATCATTGGCATTAATTTTTGGAGTGTGGACATCGACTCTCACATGAGGACAAATACTTTTAATTTTCCCCGCCATTAATGCTGCTAACCACACTGTATCCAATCTTCGGTAAAACCAAGAAACTGTGTCTGGTTGATCTGTTCCCCACAAAATGATGTGTTTTAATCCCCGTTCCACTCCTGTGGTAATAATTGTATGGTCTAAAAGAAGTTCTACTTGGCTAAAGTCTCCGCCAAGCCATTCCATACAGTGTTCGTAGTAGCGTTTGCCTAAATCTTTTGCACTCCAAGGGTAAGTTTTATCTTGTTCTTCATGAGTACCCCGTTTCAGCCCCAGTTCTTGATAAAGTTCATCAACATGGTGCGGATAGCTGATATTACCATCAGCACCAAAAGAACGAATCACTCCATCTTTACTGCGCCATCCTATTTGACGCGTCCCGACAGTGATGATTAAAGTGTCTACGCGATCGCAATCTGTTGATAGAGTATTCATAAGGGGTATACTTGATGGTAATTTTGAGGAGAAGTGCGATCGCGTAATGCTTGCAAGTACTTTTTGCGCGGATCTTGAGTTGCACCAAAAACAGTGACAAGCTGGTAATCATCTAAATCCGCAATCCAGACAGGTGAAGGTTTTACTTCTTTACCAACCTTACCGCAAAGATTTCCATCATAATTATCGCGCCCTTCTCTGTCTTTAATTTTTAAATCTTGGTGATGCAAAACTGCTAAAGCATAGGGTTTACCAAAATCTTCTTTTCCCGCACACACAATTATGCGACAATTCATATCGACAGCTTCAGTCCAGCGATCGCGACTGACGGAACCAGCAGAGATAGGTGAACGATAGTTAAAAGTCGCCCCTAACGATTGGAATGCTGTATAAAAACCTAGCAGGCGTTGCTGAAATAACTGACAAAACTCTTTAGGAGTATCTGGTAAAATCCAAAAAGCATCATCACTTTCAGGTATTAGAGTTGAACCCCGCCACCAAGGAGCAAAATCACGAGTTTTACGGGAATAGTACGGTCTTCTCGCCCCCTGACCAATACCTCCTAAATGAAACATCAACCATGTTAAATTTCGCAAAAGTTGTTGAATAATCTTTTGCTTATCTTGTGGTGCTTCAAGAGAATAACTCAGAGTTAAAAGTCCTTGTTGTTCGCCACACGGATCGCGTTGATCGAGAGGTTCTTTTTGAGTGACTTTTCCGTGCAATACTCTAACAACTATCCAACCGCGTTCTTGAGGATTAATAGCTCCAAAAATCTTGGATTCCCAAGAAAGAATTTTCTCCGGTTCTAACACTCCCAGCGCAAATGTCCGAAACCAATAACGGAGCATTGATTTAAAAGCAACAGAACGTACTTCTGCTTCTGGAGATGTATCTAGTTTTAATTTACCGTATCTGTCTCGTTTTAAATGACCTTGTCCATCTTTCTGGTAAGGCTGAGAAAGATTTCTAATTTTTTGACGCCCGTGAATCAATTGACCTTTGAGTTTAAATTCAACCTGGAAAAACTCATTTGGTTTGCTAACTTTCCCGGCTGTAATTAATTCTCCATATCCCGTGTTTACCTGAGAACCAATACCAGCTTGTAAACCCTTAATTAACCAATGTTTCACTTTGTCTAAAACTTGATTATCTTTACAGTTACTCGTTAAACGCAAGCCAATTAAGAATATTGCTCCCTTAATGCATAAAAAGGGGTTGGGATTCGGGTCATATTTGGGTGAATTATTATCCCACTTCCAAATATTATTTGCCATATCCATCGCCAAAATTCCTGGTTGATTGGGTAATGGATAAGCATCTAAAAAAACTACCTTACCAGCACAATCATTGGGATTTTTTGCTTCCAGAGAACCAAAATAAGGTGCAACTTCTTGTTCGGCTGCTTTCCATGAAAGCTTTTTTTCTGCCATGATTTCTCGGATAGCTTGGGTTCTCGCAACTCCCCGCAAAGTACTTGAAGGAATATAAGGTGTTCCCAAAGCATCAAAAGCTGGTAGAAGAATACTTTCCGGTCCTCGGTGTCCCCCAACCCGCATGCGCCAAGGACATTGGACTTGAAATGTCTCCTTGGCTATCAGTTTCGTGCGTTTGTTCAGTTGTTCGAGGCGAATGTTATGGTTTGCACCTTCTTCTGCTTTTTGAAGTATGTGTACTTTGGTTGCATCTTTATATTCACTCTCAGGCGATCGCATCCAACGCAAATATTCCACAAAACTAGCATTTTTATCTGGAATGGGTTCGTTTTCAGAGTCAAGCCAAGGCGATGGGATTCGATCTTCTGGTAGTTGCTTGGAATGGTTTCCCGTACCGCCTGTTCCACCCGTCCCACGACCCCCAGAACCACCGTTATGTTTGTCACCACCGTTACCTGCACCCGGTTTTTGTATCGCAGGGGATGAATTTTGAGCTTTTCTCGGTCTTTCAAATACCATTGATATTACTCTCCCTTAACATTCCAGTAAACAGCGTTAGCCCAAAAGCTAAATTCTTGTGCTACAGCCAGTCCCAATCCTGTTAAACCTAAGTATTCGTCTGTGTCTAATTTCTTGAGAGTAACCAATCCCCCATCCCCTGCTAAGTTTTTCATACCTGACAGAAATTCCAAACAATCAAAGAATTTTTTTACGACCTGCTTTTTCCCTTCTTGACTCAGAGCTTTTTCTTCTGCTTTCAGGCGTAACATTCCCCAAGTCGATAAATAAGTGTAGAGTTCCACTGCTTGGCTTTTTTGTTCCTTGAGACGAGCTTCATCTTGATTGGGTTGCGATCGCAATCCATCTAAAGCCTCGTATACTGGAGTTGTAATTGTCCGTGGATCGAATGTCATCATTTCTGTGTTACCTATATTGATGCTAAATTGTTCTGTCACCGTATCAAGCCCATTGCTGAACAAATCCCCGTCCCAAGCTTTCTTGTCCTCCAAGTTGTAGAATTTGATTATCTGTTAGGAGTTTTTGGAAATCAGCATGGGATTGCTTGGCTGTTCCATTAGCTTGTGACGTTGTTCCCCAAGAAAAATACATGAGGGTATCCGGTGGAATAGCTTCCTCATAACGAAATCCACCGTCTACAGATTTGTGTTCATCCAATTTGATTTTTACCTGACGCCACAAACTCATCTGAATTAAAGTAACGCAATGCTGGTCTGGTAAAACTAAGACTCGATTAATTCCACTGGATTCTGCTGTTTGCGGTACAAATACTTTCCAATCTTGCCACTGTTTCAAACTTTCAGCTTTCAGAATAGCATCCTTGAGATAGACTGCGGCTTTGCCATTAGAAAAATTACAACTATATTCAGCTGGTACATTAGACATATTACCCTGCGATCGCAACCAACGTCTCAGCAGCATGGGACAACTGACCCAAATCACACTGTGACTTAAAGAAGATATCGGTAACCAGAGAAGAGAAGCATCCCCTATCCAGATATCGCCTTGTTCTAGTTGCTGTGACTCTTTTAAATCGGTTCCAAATAATCTAAACCGCATACTTTGCTCTGTAGCCGTCGCCCGCAACTTACCCCGAATTGTGCTAGAAGGTATGTAAGGCAAATTCGTGTGAGATTCACGAGCAATTCCCAATAAATTCCCTTCTTGAGTAGTACCACCTGTATGAAGAGGTGAAAGAAGATACAAGTAAATAGAGTTCATCATACGATTTTGGATTTTGGATTTTGGATTTTGGATGAATGAGTTATCAAAAAAAACCGCATCTTGCTTTCTTTGCGCCTTCGCGTCTTTGCGTGAGCTTTAATGATTAATCCACAATAATTCTGAATAACCAAGCTGTCTCCACGAATGTACTTTAGTACTGGGATTATCCTGAAACAAAGGTTGCGGTTGATTCAAGTAATATAAAGTACCCGGAGGTGCAGCAAAAACCTGCGGTGCGGGAATGCTTTTACTGGATTCGTCTTTGTGACGAAATCGACAACTGATAGGTATAGGTCTGTCTGTAGCAAAACTCACCAACTCCCCTGGGGTTTGGTTGCGATTAGCTGTGTGAGCCAATTTCCACTCCCAAGGAGACGGGTGACACAAACAAACATCTCGACCACTATTGCTGTCTTTGTATTCAAAGACACCAGGTGTCACCAAGTAAGCAAGAGATTTACCACCCGTTTGGAAATTCCGGTGAGATAAATTTTGCAACGCATTCCACTGTTCGTCTAACTTTGGACACCGGAGTAAAATAGCTCGATGTCCCTCTCCTCCCAAACGCAACGTTGTAGGAGTCTCGATTTCTCGATCTATACCAATTGCTAAACTCCAACCGGGAAGCAAGCGAATAGCATTCTCCACAAAATAACCATCTGCATCTTTGACTTGTTTTGTCCCTTCTGCAATAGCATTGTGAGAACGAGTTTCCACCACCCAAGGTTTATTTTCTCCAGAAAACTTAACTTGCCAATGTTTTGGTTCAATTTCACCTGTTTTCAGATATTCCTCCACAACCTCAACAGGTAAATATTGACGGTACTTATCCGAAATACCTTCACTCTGCTGACGCCAAGATGGTTTAACCAAAGGACGAGGTTGAGAAAGATCGGTCATTGCTTGATGCAAGTGCGAACCTTCATCCCAATCCACAGGAACTAACGGAGTTGTCCCCACAAATCCCAACGGACGGGGAAAATACAAAGTCTCTCCACCAAAGCAAAACAAAGGTCCCGCAAGTCTAAATTTACTCTCCTTCCGGTTCATTAACGCACTCAACGCCCCAGCAATAGTATGACCGTGAGGAGGAAATACACTACCAGCCCAAGCCCGTTCCCCAGGAGTAAAAGGTTTTGCATCTCGAAACAACAAAACATCCAACGCTGTTATAGTATACCAATACATAATGAATTATGAATGATGAATGATGAATTATGAAGGATGAATTATGAATGATGAATTATGAAAATTATGAAAATTATGAATTGGGAGTTTTGAGAAGGAGGATAAGTATCACTAAGTTTTGTGTTTTTTAGTTTTGACAATGATTGCTGTAATTATTGCAATAATTTCCTCATTCTCTTGCATAAGAAGGTTTAGGCGTTCGGTAGTAACAATATTAGATTTAGCTAGTAACCGAAGCCAATATAAACTTTCTCTAGCTTCTTTCTGAGCAATAGTTAACTTGTGAATAAAATCAGCTTTACTTTCACCAGATTGAGCCTCTTGAATATTAGCTCCAATGGAAGTGGCTGACCTTAAGTATTGTTTTCCAATTATATGACCAGCTTCATCTTTTTGTCCTTTGATATACTGAAATAATTTGATAGCTCTTAAAGCATACTCAACAGTTCGCTCTCGAATATCCCATGTTTTTACATTCCCATCATTCATAAAACTTTCCTGTCATGACTCCATCCTTTATCATTCCCAATTCCCAATTCATAATTCATAATTCATCATTCATACTTTATAATTCTTTGACGGACAGTAAAAGCCGCAAGCTTCAGCCAAACCTCCACCTCCTCTGTATTCCCCTCTCCGCGCTCTCTGCGTCTCTGCGGTTCAATAAAACAACCCTCCAAAAACTCCAACAAAACCCTCTCAAACCGCTCCTTCAAATCCCCATCCCCTTGTAAAAGTTCGCGACGATCGCAAAACGCTTGCGTCCAAGGTGCAACAGCCTCTTTTACGGGTGCGGGATGCTGACTCCACATAAAAGCAGCCTGTTCAAAAATAGCAGCATCTATATCGACACCCAGATCTAATAATTTTTGCCACTTATGAAACACCAAAAACTTAGCAGTTGCTTTGAGAATATTTCCATTACCATATAAAACCCGTACTTGCACAGCATCTTTTGCTTTACCCTCCGGACATATATGTTCTTTCGCCTCCTTCTCAGCTTCCCACATATTCTCCAAAGCAATAGCAAGCGGTACGGAATGATATGCGATCGCAATACCAAAGCTAATAGTTGCTTGCTCCCCCATTGTAAATAAAGGTCGTTTGGCAATACAAGTAGCAGAATGAGTTGTTGGCAATTGCCAATAGTCACCTCGACTTTGAAACTCACCTCTAGGATCTTCCTTCCCTTGAAAACATTGGCGGATATCCCACAGCCATCTATCCCATTCCCAAAGATTGGTGTAGGCTAAGACATCATCACCCCCCCCATATATCAACCGTCCCGCATAGCGTTGTTGAGTCAGGTAAGGAACAAGTTGATTGGAGAAATCTAACAAAGCACGGCTGAGGGCGTTGTGAGTGGAAGGTCCCATGCGTTTTTGAGTTGTCAGAAACTCTTTAAAGCGTTGGGCTATAGCTTGGTTTTTCTCCTTGTCGCCCTCTTCCATTTTCTGAATTTGATTCTTTAACTCTTCTGGAATATAGTCAAGATAATCTTTGAGCGGTATTCCTTTGAGCCATTGACTCATTCCGTCACCGTCTCCTGCGGCTAACACGTACCAGTTTGCAGGGTTGTTGTTGGGATAGAACCTATTTATAACTTTTTGAATGTTACAACGGTAATCTTGTTTGAGTTCTTCAATGTTTGGTGCTTCCCCATCTTCTACCAACCAGCCTGCGTTGAGCAGACGGGGATGATTTTTCTTAGGTAATGTGCGGCGATCGTCTATCCAAGGGATTCCCCATTTGCTTCTCATATCTTCTATGACTTTTTGAGTCCAGTCAAACTCCTTCATCACTGCTTGACAAGCTTGGTTGTAATGCTTCCAATGGTCTAGTCGTTCTGTCTCTTCCATGACTTTGAGATAGCCTGCGACTCCTGCTGTCAAATCTGGGTAAGAAGCTTCTATTTGTTCGGTATCGTCTAAAGCTAATAATTCTGGCAGAACTTCTTTCAAACAGCGCTTGACGGTTTCCGTAGCATTGAGTTGTTCTCTCCCATCAAATAAGCCTGCTCTTCTTTGCCAACATTTTTTGGTGTCTCCTTCACTCACCCAGTCTTGTTGGGGATGAACGACGGGTCCAATACCGGATACGGTGGAGCGAGGACCGAAGGCTGTAGGAATTTCCCAATTTCGGGCGTTTTTGACTGATGTTAAAGTATATCTGGTTTGGTCAAAAATGCTAGCCCACCAAGAGCCAACATTGATGCTAAACTTCCTGTGTTGAGTTTCAAAGCGGAGTTTGGCAGCTGCTAAAAGAAATTCTCGTTCTTTTGGTTTAAAGAGTTGTTGTTCGTCTTGTAAGTTATAGGCTTGGTTTTGAGTATCTACCCATTGTTGGAATGAGGCTTCTTTTTCTTCATCAAAACAAATGGTGTTTTTTAGCTGTACGCCTTTTTCATCTTTGCCAATGGGCATTGCAGCCCAGTAAAACTGCCATTGGGATTGCAGCCAACCTTCCCATGTTTTGCTATCTGCTTGTAAGTCTGGCATCCAATGGCGTTTGTCTTGTAGTTCTTGAAAAACTAAGTTGCTAATTTCTTGCCATGCTTGCTTGACTGTCTGTTGTGCCGTTTGCATTGCTGCTTTAACTTTGTCTTTTGGCAGAATGAGGATTATAACGTTGGGAAATCCTGCCGTTAGGAGCTTGCGATCGCATGGTTTATCAATCCAGTCTTTAAAATCTGGGAATTGTTGTAATAACCAGTGGTCTATGAGTGGTTGTTGGAACAGACTGGGATACAACAAGGTATCGGGACCGTATTGTAAAGCGAGTTTCCAAGAGACTTTGGCACAAAGGTAGTGCAGTATCCAAGAACCAGCCCAGAAATCGCGCATTTTGCGACTGGCTTTTATCAGTTCTTGGACTGGGGTGAAGGTGAAGCTTGCTAGGTAGGGATGGGATAGGGTGTTCTGTGAAGACCAACGTTTGAGTTGTTCTGTTGTAAGATCGTATCCTGCTAATGCACCTGAAAGGGCTGCTGTGATACTGGCATGACTCCAAATGGAACTGTCTGGAAAGCGGGTTTCCGCAGGCATTAAAATGAGGGATTTATCCTGGAATTCTTGGCAGACAGCTTCTGGCAAACAACGCCACAGCCACCAGTACAGCTGCTTGTAATTTTCTTTTTTCTTTGCTTCGGCGGGGATTTTGTCGAACAGGTTTTGTTCTTGTTTTTGGAGATACTCGCGCCGTTTGTTGAGGAGTTCTGAGTGCTGTGAGATTTTGAAGTCTAGTTTGGCACCGGAAAGTAGGTGGGCAATTTCTAAACCCCTGTCCTTGTAGTTCACACTTTGAATGATACTGCCAATTGCACCGCGATCGCTCGCCGAGGCAATCCAATCAGCTTGATGGATGTGTTTCATAACTGTACCTCCTGATGTTTCAGGGTTCCAGCCATTTTCAACCCAATTTTGCATGACTGGCAATTGTTGCCAGAAGCTGTTCTCACCGCGCCCTGATTGGTTGTTATGTAGTGCTTTTAGCACGGGATCGTGTAGTAATCCCCAGATTTTAGTTTGCCAGTATGCTTCTGACACAGCAAATTCCTTAGTTGTTGTCTCCAGTATGGATTGTATGAATTGATATCCCCAAGTGTCCAATAACAGCCAATATTTTTGAAGAAAGATTTTGATTATCCAAACTGCCTTGCAGTAAGGTTTTCAGCCGCAAACTCCATTTCAAACTGATATTTTCTTTTTATTGACTTTTTTAAAGTTTTATGTATTATATTTTGGAGGATGGGCGTAAGGTGGGAATTGCCCACCAATATCAAACAGCAGTTTATTGCGGCTCGTCTCGACCGATGCCAAAGGAAAGCAACTGGCGCTAAGTTTTCGTAGATCTCGGATGGCAAATGTTCTCCTTTCCCATTACGACTAGCTTCGTGATTTGCTTGTGTCAATGTTTCACCTCCTAATGAGGATGTAGTTTTTGTTTTCCTCATGGGGTTATTATCCGTTAAGATTTTAACGGTGACAAGATTTTAACGTTAAAAAATTAACGCTAAGATACTACTGTGGAATCTTTTAGCAACCTTAAATGCTAGTATCTAAAATTGCGGAACTACGAAAACGAGCTAATCTAACTCAGAAACAGCTTGCTGAGTTGATTGGTGTAACCGAGTCTACTATTAGAAACCTAGAAAATAATAGGAATGGTATTGAATTGTTAGCAAGAGTAGCCAAGCTTTGTACCGCTTTAAAATGCACTGCTCAAGACTTGGTTGATTTTGAAGAAGAGGAGAAAATTTGAGTTTTCTGTTTCTATTCAATTTATTTCCCTAGCAAGTAGGAACAGCTATGGAGTCCGTGATTGAGCAACTAAGAGCGATCGGGTTTCCAATCGATTAATTTCCCTAGCGAGTAGGGACCCTATTACCCAGATAATGATGGAATTAGTTAAGTTTGAGTTTCCAATCGAATAAGTTCCCTAGCGAGTAGGGACAGGGTCTTGCTCTCTAGCAGCGAGTGCTAGTTGGAATGCGTTTCCAATCGAATAAGTTCCCTAGCGAGTAGGGACTCTGCAACGACCTCGTTATTGACGCGATAGTTAAAGTGAGCGGTGTTTCCAATCGAATAAGTTCCCTAGCGAGTAGGGACTAAGGATTGTGGTGTCACTACCAACTGGAAAGATATGCGTTTCCAATCGAATAAGTTCCCTAGCGAGTAGGGACACGATGGTGATGAATACATACTCGCTACATCTATGATTGTTTCCAATCGAATAAGTTCCCTAGCGAGTAGGGACAATTTTTGCGATATTTGCCAAGCATCAATCAGTTTTGTTTCCAATCGAATAAGTTCCCTAGCGAGTAGGGACTTACAAAATAACGCTACAGAAGTAGACAGCGATTTAACAAGTTTCCAATCGAATAAGTTCCCTAGCGAGTAGGGACTCTCTCACCATTTCCTCATTGCATTCATCGTTGTCAGATGGTGTTTCCAATCGAATAAGTTCCCTAGCGAGTAGGGACTTCTCTTTGTAACGGCAGCATCTCTCACTTACTTTACTGGTTTCCAATCGAATAAGTTCCCTAGCGAGTAGGGACTTCGCCGCAACATTGGCAGACCTGGGCTATTAGCCAGTTTCCAATCGAATAAGTTCCCTAGCGAGTAGGGACGAGCCAAAAGACGTGGTTCTGACTACCAGTGCGATCGGTTTCCAATCGAATAAGTTCCCTAGCGAGTAGGGACCTTGCTCGAAAAAACCGCATTTTATGGTGTGGGTAAGTTTCCAATCGAATAAGTTCCCTAGCGAGTAGGGACTTCGCTCTATCATTGCGCCTAAGATAACGCCTACTAAAGTTTCCAATCGAATAAGTTCCCTAGCGAGTAGGGACACTACAAACACGCTGACAAGTCGTTCATCGTCTAGTGTTTCCAATCGAATAAGTTCCCTAGCGAGTAGGGACGTATTGGGAGTGTGATGTTTATGACGGCTATGCCGGTTTCCAATCGAATAAGTTCCCTAGCGAGTAGGGACGAGATGAGTGAAAATCAGCGAGGCGCATTACTCTCCTTTTGGTTTCCAATCGAATAAGTTCCCTAGCGAGTAGGGACCCCTCTAGTTTAGACCCTTACCCCGTAAGGAGTCCAGAGGCAGTTTGCGAGGGGGTCAGAATTTGTCACGAGAAAGGGAGAAAAAACTATCATAAAAATTGCTGAAACGCTTACTAGATAAGGCGGCGAGGGGGTCAACGGAAGAATCAGTATTTCAGACTTTTACCGACCCCCTCGCCGCTAATTAGACAATTATCGAACCAGGTAGCTCTGTGACAGGAGGACCAACGCCCCAACAGGTGTCTATTTTGGAGTTTTGATTGTAAGTTCAAGTGCATCGCAAAAGCTACTGAGTCTCCTTAGCAAAGCATTGTAGTAGGGGTAGGCATCATCCCGTTCATCTTGAAGACGAGCATACAAGGTTAATTCTGGCTCTGGGGCTAGACAATCTTTTGGGATATCTAAACCTGCTTCAGTTAAGCGCGTTGCTGCGATCGCAACTAACAGCGAACCAACTGTATTCATTTCGCCATTGCGAAGATCGTCTATTCCTGATAAAACGAATTCTGCTCCAGGCAACTCATTAAGACTCATAATTTATCCTCCTCTAATTTACCTTCAAAACGCTTAATAAAGTTCTCGACTCTGCTTCTAAGCATATCGGGATTGAGAGCGGGAAATCGGATTAATTCGGGTGCAATAGCTTCAAAACAATCACGTAATTCTGTTAAGGAAAATAATCTCTGCTCATACATGGCTTGAACATCGTTAATGTCACGGTCAAATCCTCTCGATAGTTTAGAAAGAGCTTGGGCTGTGAAGTCATAATGGTAAAACGAGATTTTACCTTGTTTGCCAATAAATACGCTGCGATCGCGCCACCCTGGAAGAGGAGGTAAGAAATCCTGAGGGGAAGCCAGTTCAATATTGATGTTCAATTCTTGCTTGAGTTTGGCAATTGCTTGAAAAATACCTGGAGGTTCTGGATCTAGACGAATATCAACATCAACCGTGGAACTACGCCATCCAATCAGTAGAGCACTAGCACCACCTGTAAAGTAAATGCACCCTGAACCTCGAGCTTCTCTACCCAAGGCTTCCATAAGTCGTTCTATCTTTTTCTCGTCAACGTTTGGACGCATATTTCTTGTCGTGCGACGCTTTTTTAACCAGTATTAACAAAGCTTTTTTTCTACGAATTGCCCTATAATAATAGCATATAGACAAACAGTATTTGATATTTTTATTCAAACAAAAAATAAATATAGTTGGTTGTTTCGGGTTCCCAGTAAAATTTTTACTACCTAAAGCTAAATAGTCAATAATCCAATACTATGTCATTGCATTCTACCTAATCTACCAATGCTTTCTTAATGTATCTGATGCTGTTACGTCTAGTGTTTCCAATCAACTAGTTTCCTTAGCAAGTAGAAACTTACCAACACAAGGAAACATACAACCATGAAATTAGCTAAATTTCCAATTAATTAATTTCTTTATTATATAGGCGCTCGCAGTTTCCAATCGATTAATTTCCCTAGGGAGTAGGGACAAAAAAAGAAATACAATCGACAAATCAGGAGGTAATTGACACTCAAAAACCGAGTACTGTACGCGTTTGCCATATCCTTCTAACAAAATTGATATCTCCAAGTGTCCAATAACAGCCAATATTTTTGAAGAAAGATTTTGATTATCCAAACTGGCTTGTAGTAAGCTTCTCAGCCGCAAACTCCATTTCAAACTGATATTTTCTTTTTATTGACTTTTTTAAAGTTTTGTATATCCTAAATTAGGAAATGAGATATGGGGTGGGCATTGACCATCAATTGAGGAGCCTCCCAAACAAATTGCAGTTTCTGCTAATTGGGAGTACATTGGGAATACAAAGAGTGTAACAGGAAAAAATCATGTTTCAGAAAGCAGCCGCTACCCAAAAAGAAACGCGGCTTTCCATTCGGGCAACAGAGTCGGAAAAGGCGATACTGGCACAAGCGGCACGAGCGCGGCACACGAATGTCAGCCAGTTTGTACTACAAGCATCGCTTGACGCCGCGAATGCTATTCTTATGGATCAAACCGAGTTTCGCTTGGCACCTGACCAGTGGGAAGCTTTCTGCGAACGTCTTGACGCGCCACCGAAAGTCATTCCACAGTTGCAGCAACTGTTTAGCGAACCGGAACCATTCTAATGGCAGGCGAGTCGTTAAACGCACCTGTCCTGCTTACCAAGAGTCACGAAATTGAGGATTTCGACTGCGGTAAGCCACCGCTTAATAATTTTCTTATCAAATATGCCCTACAAAATCCGGCAAGCGGCGGAGCCAGAACCTACGTCCTGACACGTGCCCAACGGGTAATTGGCTATTACAGCCTTGCGCCTGGGTCTATATCGCCGGAGGACGCTCCCGCTCGTGTCATCAAAGGGCAGGGACGTTATCCTGTGCCAGTTATCCTTATGGCGCGGTTTGCGGTGGACAGTAGCGAACAGGGTAAAGGCTTAGGCAAAGCCATGTTCCGCAACGCGCTAAGCCGCGCCGTAGCAGGAGCGGAAATCATTGGCGGAAGAGCTTTTCTTGTCCATGCCAAAGATGAGGAAGCCTGTGCCTTCTACCTTAAATTCGGCATGGAAGAATCCCCAACCAATCCCCTGCACCTGCTTCTCCTTTTCAAGGACATTCGACAATCTTTCTTTCCAATCGATTAATGTTTCCAATCAATTTATTTCCCTAGCAAGTAGAGAATATCTTTCTAGTTTAGACCGTTACCCCCTCATAATTCATGCGACAGACTGCTACAAGAAAAATTTGGATATTTTTTAATTTGGAAATCCCTTAGCAGAAAAGATATCTTCCGCCGTTAAGTTTAATTCTGGAAATGTAGGTGAGACAATGCGATCGCGTCCCCGAAACTGCGTCATTTGATATTCTTCTTCAATCAAAGAATAAATAAAGATAGTCGGTTGTTTGGGATTGCCAGTAAATTTTTTACTCCCTAAAGCTAAATAGTCAACAATCCAATATTCAGGAATTTTAATACCTTCGTAGACTCCCAATTCCCCTTTTCTCCCGTTTTCTGATTCACTGTCCTGATAGAGCAACTGGCTGTTAGCATAATCTTTCTGTTCACTATATTTAATTAATATTTTATACCAAAATTTTCTCATCGCTTAATTGTTTCCAATCGATTAATTTCCCTAGCGAGTAGGGACACTGAAGAAAACAATCAAAGCAAAATTTCATTGCAGTTTCCAATCGATTAATTTCCCTAGCGAGTAGGGACAATAAACAAAGAACTATAGAATTCTTTTTAAGTATAAGTTAATAAAAAAATAAAAAATTACGCCCAGATATTTCATCTTTTTACGGAAGAAGAATGGATCAGAACTTCTAAAAATTTCAATAAAAATATTGCCGGTTTTTTCACAGGCAAAAAGAATGAAGTTTTCATCAATGTTCAGGATGAAGGAATTGCCTACTTCATTGGCTTAGGCAAGGCAGATTCGCCACTCTTTGAAGCACAGCAGATCGCTGTTAAATTTTCTCAGACCTACAGAGAAAGGCTCATGGCAGTTCCAACGCTTGTTGTAGCAGATTTTATGACGGAAAAACAGTTTGAAGAATTCGTAAAAGGACTTCTATTGGGAACATACCGTTATCCTTTTGAGAAAACCCACGCCTTCTGGAATTCTAAATTTGAGCTTCATTTTGAAAATGTAAGTCAGAAAAAACTGGATGTTATCGGCAGGAAATCGGAAGCTTTGAGCAACGGACAAATTGCGTGTCAGGAATGGCTGAACAAACCTGCCAATTTAAAAAAACCGGATACTTTAAGTTTATATCTAAAGAATTTATCCAAAAAATACAATTTAAAATATACTGTTTTCAACAGAAAAAAATGTGAAGAATTGGGACTGGGAGCATAT
>NZ_WJFC01000112.1 GCF_009725235.1 Scytonema sp. UIC 10036 | reverse complement strand
AACCAATATCCCGCCTAACCCTATTCTCTTTTGTCTGGTGGGCTCGGATTTTTTTTTACCGCAGGGGCGCAAGGCCTTGCGCCCCTACTCTTTGTTATTTTCAGCATGCTGGTTTTCCAATTAGCAATCAAATACCTTTAAAAGGTTATATATAATCTTAATATATTTTTGTTCGATCGCCAATTTTTTCCAATCTTCATTAAGAAGATAATGTATCAGAAAAAACGCTCTTGTCTTGCAACCCATGCTTGTATATATTACCAAAGAGTACATATCAGAATTGAAAACCTTTGAAACTCAAATACCAATAATCAACAGAACTGTTGATAACAGTTAGAATAGGTATGAGTTCTTGCTGCTCTGTTAAGTCCATGACCCTGCACACTTCCATTGAATTCCAAGACGCTTTTGACGTTGTTGTTGTCGGTGCCGGTCACTCCGGTTGTGAAGCAGCCCTTGCGACTGCACGGCTTGGCTGTCGTACCCTGCTGTTAACCCTCAACTTAGATAAAATTGCTTGGCAACCCTGCAACCCAGCAGTTGGTGGTCCGGCAAAATCTCAATTAACTCATGAGGTGGATGCCCTGGGTGGGGAACTTGGTAAAATGGCAGACAGAACCTATCTGCAAAAGCGCATTCTCAACTCTTCACGAGGACCAGCCGTTTGGGCATTACGCGCTCAGACAGACAAAAGAGAATACGCAGCAGTGATGAAGGCGATCGTTGAAAACCAAGAGAACTTGACGATTCGCGAAGGTATGGTCACAGATTTAGTGTTGGGTGCTAATGATGAAGTCATTGGCGTTCAGACTTACTTTGGTGTTGCCTTCCAGTGCAAAGCAGTAATTTTGACGACGGGTACGTTCTTGGGAGGACGGATTTGGGTTGGTAACAAATCAATGGCAGCCGGACGTGCGGGAGAATTTGCAGCTGAAGGTTTGACAGAAACCCTCAATCGTCTGGGATTTGAAACAGGGCGATTGAAAACAGGAACTCCTGCACGAGTTGATAAGCGATCCGTTGATTTTAGTAAGATGGCACCCCAGCCCGGAGATGAAGACGTTCGATGGTTCAGCTTTGATCCACAAGCATGGGTAGAACGGGAACAAATACCTTGTTATATTACCCGCACGACAGCCGAAACCCATCGCTTGATTCGGGAAAATTTGCACCTGTCACCTGTTTATGGGGGTTGGGTGGATGCTAAGGGACCTCGTTATTGCCCCAGTATTGAAGATAAAATTGTGCGCTTTGCTGACAAAGAAAGCCACCAAATCTTTATTGAACCAGAAGGGCGGGATATTCCCGAACTTTACATCCAAGGGTTTTCCACAGGGCTACCGGAAAATTTACAACTGCAAATGTTACGCAGTCTTCCCGGTTTGGAAAACTGTACCATGCTGCGCCCAGCTTATGCTGTTGAGTATGATTATTTACCTGCAACTCAGTGTTATCCTACGTTGATGACGAAGAAGCTAGAAGGACTTTTTTGTGCCGGACAGGTTAACGGGACAACAGGTTATGAAGAAGCCGCAGCTCAGGGATTAGTCGCAGGAATTAATGCGGCTCGTTTCGTTCGAGGTCAGGAAATGATTGTTTTCCCACGAGAAGAAAGTTACATCGGTACTCTCGCAGACGATCTGTGTACTAAGGATTTACGGGAACCTTACCGGATGCTGACAAGTCGTTCTGAGTATAGATTGGTACTGCGTTCTGATAATGCCGACCAGAGGTTGACACCCTTAGGGCGGGAAATTGGCTTGATTGATGACCGTCGTTGGGATATATTTACTCGCAAGCAAGCGAACATAGCAGCAGAAAAAGAACGGTTGTACGCAACACGGGTGAAAGAACACGATGAAATTGGGCGGGCGATCGCACAAGCAACCGGACAAGCAATCAAAGGTTCCATAACCCTAGCGGATTTGCTGCGCCGTCCGGGATTCCACTACGTAGATCTTAACAAGCACTCTTTAGCAAACTCCAATCTCGATCGCAGCGAACAAGAAGGGGTAGAGATTGACATTAAGTATTCTGGTTACCTGCACAGGCAGCAAACTCAGATCGACCAAATTGCCCGTCAGGCGCATCGCCAGTTACCTGCGGATTTGGATTACAATGCCATTGACACGCTTTCCAAAGAAGCACGGGAAAAACTCAGCAAAGTCAGACCCCTGACAATCGGTCAAGCCGCACGCATTGGCGGAGTCAATCCAGCTGATGTCAATGCCTTACTCATCTACTTAGAAGTACGTAAAAATAAAACCCCAAGTGAATTTCCAGTATTAGCAAATTAACTCAGTCATTGGTCATTGGTCATTGGTCATTGGTCATTGGTCATTGGTCATTGGTCATTGGTCATTGTTCAGGTGCTCACTGTCATCCTTCATCGTTCAGAAAATCTGAAAACTTTGGTGAAATTATGGAGGCTGATATGATAGACGGCATGATTTAATAGGCATCATCAATTCCCGATTAAAGTTGAGTAGATAGTAGTTGGTAGTTAGTAGATAGTAGTTAGTAGATCGTAGATAGTAGTTAGTAGATATTAGGAAAATGCTGACAACTCGAAGTATTCACCACTAACCACCTAACCATTAACCACTAACCATTAACCACTAACCACTAACCACTAACCACTAACCACTACAATTTAAAATAGCCATGACAGAAAAAGCTAGTACTTATCTCATACTTCCAGAACCATCAGAAGACCTAATAGTTAGCGAACAACCCTGGTCAATCGAAACCTACGCTGATGGCTTGATGGATGAACTCTTTGCTGAGATCGACAACATTTTGGATGGACAAGAAACTTTACCCAGCCAAACGGTTCAGCATGGAGGGCATATCCACCGCGTGCAAACAATTACAGTGCCACAAATTGTCTTCCAAGAGAGAGAAATCCCACAGACACAGCCTTTTTCTACAGCGAGACATAACCCAGTCAGTACTGTAGTTGTTGGTGCTACAGCCACAAACCAACCCACAAACCAACCCAGCAAACCAAAATCCCGTTCCTCTCTCAGTATTGTGCTGTGGTTGGTAGTTGGTGTAGGTACTGTAATGGCGTGTTTGGCTTGGCTGTTAACCTCAGGATTGGTCAATCAGTTGGTTTCCAAAAAATTCCAGACAAGCTTATTGCAACAGCCAGTTCAGTCCAAGTTACCGACAAAAGCACAAGTGGAAGAAGATTTGGTTCGCTATATGCTAGGGGCGCTGTCAGCAATTGATAGACAAGAAGCAAAGAACAATCTTAGGTCTGCTAAACCAGCAACAATAGCTGGTGTTCCATATAATCAAACAAATATTGCTTATCGACCCCCTGCTGGTCATTTGCCAATACCTGTTACGGCTAATAACACGTCTCCTGCCACCGGTCGCTCAACCACTATTGTTGAACGAATTTACATTCCGGTATACCAAGGGCCACAGCCCATGCGCTACGCACCTCCACCCATGCTTGCCCATCTGAGAGCTTTGCCGCAAGTGCCAGTTGCAACATCTCCTAAAAAGAATTTAGGTTATACTTCTAAACCTGCACCTGTGAAAAAAGCTCCAATCAAAACGCACCTAGCTACCAAGCCCATCGCTGTTACTGCTCTTGCTGCTGTACGCAATGATATTAAGCCAGTAGCAATGCAAACTAAGCCAGTTACCGTACACCAAGTTTCAAAGCCGACTTTACCCATACTATCTGTCACTTCCTCTCACGTTGCACCACCAAAATCACCCACAGCTACTGCCCCAATAGTGGAGCAAGAAATTGTAGCAACTGTCCCTGCCACAAATCCTCCTGTTGGTGCTCATACTTTGGAAGGTTTGATGGAATTAGGTAACAAATCTGCCGCATTATTTAAAATTAGTGGTGTGACTAAACGCATTGAAGTAGGTGAAGCAATCGGTTCTAGTGGTTGGACACTCGTGGAAGTTGCCAACGGAGAAGCTGTTATTCGCCGTAACGGTGAAGTGCGGTCAATTTATGCTGGGCAAACATTCTAGTCTTGTCATGAAACAGACAAAGGACGATCCCCCAAGCATTTGATGCGGATGTTGGGTTTGGGGGGTCTGATTTTTGCATAGATTTTAGCACTCAATGTGACCCTTGTAAGTTTTAGTTATGCTAGGCTAATAAGCGAGTGTCATTTCGGTTGCAATGTTTGTTATTAGAATTTACAGGCTTCGCCCTCTTGATTTTTACAGCCTTGTCTCCGAAATATTGCTCTCTACAACTTGATGATTTTGGAGACAATCATGTCAATTTATGTAGGCAACCTTTCCTACGAAGTTACACCAGATGACTTGAAAGAGGTATTTGCAGAATATGGAACAGTCAAAGACGTTCAGATTCCGACCGATCGCGAAACCGGTCGGCGACGTGGCTTTGGCTTTGTAGAAATGTCAAGCGAAGCTGAAGAAACAGCAGCAATCGAAGGTCTCGACGGTGCTGAATGGATGGGGCGCGACCTAAAAGTTAATAAAGCTCGACCACGTGAAGATAAGAAACCTTTCGGTGGTAACAGGAACAACTTCCGCAGCCGTTATTAACACCTGACCAGTAACCGCCTGACCAGTGACCAGTAACCAGATGAATAATGAATCGATTTCTTTTTTTCATTAATATAATAATGGTGGAAGTAGGGTATACGTGACTGGTCATAAAAAATTTTATTATAGATTGGGGCTGAGGGGGTCAACTCAAGGTCAACTTAGCTCTACTATCTGGCGAAGTCAGTAACTTGCCATTACTCAAACCGCGAATTTAGACAATGGTACAGGAGAACCAATGACTCAAGTCATATTGGGAGAAACGGAAGGGATCGATTCAGCCCTCCGTCGATTTAAGCGACAAGTTTCCAAAGCAGGAATTTTGCCGGATTTACGGAAAAAGAGACACTTTGAAACACCCATCGAAAAGCGAAGACGCAAAGCTGAAGCTTTACGCAATCAACGCCGTCGCCGTCACCGCTACCAATCTAGTAGTAAAGAAACTTAAATTCAGAATTATGAATTATAAATTATGAATGATAAAATTTCATAATTCATAATTCATAATTCATAATTCATAATTTTCTTAGCAACCGTAAACCACTTAAGGTAACAATTACAGTAGAACCTTCATGTCCGATCACGCCAATTGGTAAGTTGATGCTTCCCAAAAAGTTGCCAAATAAGAGCAAGGCAATGGAAGTGAGAGCAATCGTAATATTCTGTCTCACTATCGCCTGCGCTCGTTTACCCAAACGGATTGCGACTTCAATCTTTTCCAACCTATCCGCCATCAACACAATATCTGCGGTTTCCAAAGCTACATCTGTACCTACTTTTCCCATGGCAATACCTACAGATGCTTGAGCTAGGGCGGGTGCATCATTGATGCCATCCCCTACCATTGCCACTGTTTGATATTCTTGTTGAAGACGCCGAATAATGTGAAGTTTATCTTCAGGTAGTAATTCTGCATGAATTTGGTCAATTCCAACTGCTCGAGCAACGCTGTATGCAGTCGCTTCGTTGTCGCCAGTTAACATGACGATCTGTTCAACTCCTAGCTTTCTCAAACGGGAAATTGCTATTGCTGCTTCCGCTCTGACTTCATCTGCAATTGCGATCGCACCAATAATTTTGGGTTCTTTGGGACTGGGGGAAACACTCATCTGAGGAACCATTGCTACCCAAACCACTGTTTTCCCTTCTTTCTCAACAACGCAAGCTAATTGTTTCAATTCGTTAGGTAAGCCAGAGACATACTGGTGTACAAACTTTTCTTTCCCGACTATGACTTGAGATTCCAACTCCGCCCCGCCTAAAGGATTCAGTATCCCTACAATTCCCTGTCCGGGAATAGCTCTCACCTGAGTTGCACGTAACCAATTTAACTCTCTTGCTGCTTGAACGATGGCTTCCCCAATTGGATGTTCGGAATAAGCTTCTACAGATGCAGCTATTTTTAAGACATCAGCTTCCGAGTATTCGCTAGTAGGAATAACCCGAGCAACTTGTACTTGTCCTGTTGTTAGCGTACCAGTTTTGTCAAAAGCGATCGCTCTGACTTTACCAATCTTTTCTAATTGAGCACCATTTTTGAACAAAATCCCCTGTCTTGCACCATTAGCGATTCCAGAAAGCAGAGTAGGCATAATTGCTGCCATCAAAGCACAAGGAGAAGCGACAACCAGAAAAGTCAGCGCACGATAAATTGTCACTTCCCAATTCCAGCCCCAGATAAATGGAGGCAAAATAGCCAGCAACAATCCAGCTATGACAATAAACCTTGCATATCCCCGTTCAAATCCCTCAACAAATTGTTGGGAAGGAGGTGCTGAATCTTGAGCTTGTTCTACCAAACGAATCACACGCTGAATTAAGCTACTTTCAGGTTTTTGGTGGACTTGGAGTTTCAGCGCACCATAACCGTTGAGTGTACCCGCAAAAACTTCATCTCCCACAGTCTTCTCTATAGGTATAGACTCACCCGTAATAGCTGCTTGATTGAGAGTACTGCAACCAGAAACAATCAATGCGTCAGTAGGAACAATCTCTCCTGGTTTGACAATAATTTCATCGCCCACTTTTAACTGCGCGATCGGAACCACTTCTTCTTTGCCAAAACGCAAAACAGTTGCTGTATCTTGCGTAAGCTTCATCAAACTTTTAATGCTTCGTTCTGTTCGACGCATGGCATAGCTTTCCAAAGCACCACTAATGGCAAAAATCAGAATTAAGACAGCTCCATCAATGATTAAGTGGTACTCTCTTTGCCACAATCCCAGAGTCGCAGCACCTAATGCTGCCACAATCATCAGTAAATCGACATCAAGCTCCTTCTCTTTAATCAGAGTTGTCAGCCCTTCCTTCGCACTTTCGTAACCACCAATGACATATGCTGCAGGTAAAAGCAACAACGCCCATCCTAAAAAGCCAAAATGCAGGGCGAACCATCCGAAAAATAATAAGACTCCGCAAAGAATTGCAGGTAGAGTATCTGCATGTTCCCTGGTAAGTTCGGTTAAACGCTCTTGGTAAAGCATGAGAGTGAAATCCAGATATACTCTCTCACGCTAAACCTTAACATTAATGTCAATGTCAATCCCAATCCATAGAATTACACAGTGCTGAGATTCTTTTGACTTCGTAACAAACCGCTTTATGAGAAATACGAATTTCTATGGCAATCAAAACTAACCCCAAAATGAGAACCACAATACCAGAGAAAAACAACATGATAGCGCTTGATGCAAACCATTGAGAATTGAGAGATACAGATATAGCGATCGCAACCATTGTCAAGAGAAAAATCATAATCGAAGTGTGAATTACCATGGCCGTGTACTGTAATAATCGATACCGATGTCCTAAAGATGGCAATTGAATATCAATCTCCTGCAAGCGCTCTCGTCCCAGAAAATCTTTGAACGCACTTTTTTGCAACAATTCCAAGCGTTCGTGTACCAATGAACTTAAACGGCTACCAATGGTATTGTACTGTCCGATAATTCCATTGAGGATAATAGCACAAGCCGTAATCAGTACCGTAGGAGCAATGATGGTTTGGATTATACGAGCGGTAGTTTCAGCAGACATACAATTTATTTTGGATTTCAACTCTCAAAAGCGATAGTAACCTGGAAAGCGCTAAAATAAATTACAAAAGTACAGGGACAAAAAGTTCTGATTGCTCTGTATACTTTCTTTTATGGCACTCAGTCTGAAGAGGAGTAAGTGAACTGGAGTAATCCAGAGTAAATCGGAGCAATTCGACTTACTGACTCCACCATGACTCAACCTTGAACTAGTTTCAAGGTTACCCGTTCTGGGTTTAAGTCCGCTTAAAGGTCAAGACTTAATGAGATTAGCCAGTCTCAAGCGTCGGACAAGGAACATGGCTGCGTCACACAGTACACACCGGAATCCATTGACAAGCCTTTAAGCTGTGTCGAGGCAAACAATACCCCAAAAGGGAGCGCTCAAATGAGCGAATGGTGTAGTTTGGGGTGCGGTTAAGTCCGATTCACCCCAAATTACTCAAAATAATCCTTATTTTTGGCTACTTACATTCGTTAATCTTTTGACGGTGTCAATATTTTAACGTTAAATAATTTACGCTAAGATTTTGGTGTGGAATCTTCTAAGAATCTTAAATGCCAGTATCTAAAATTGCAGAACTACGAAAGCGAGCCAACTTAACTCAGAAAGAGCTTGCTGACTTGATTGGTGTAACCGAGTCTACTATTAGGAACCTAGAGAACAACAGGAATGGTGTTGAATTGCTAGCAAGAGTAGCTAAACTTTGTACCGCTTTGAAATGCACTGCTCAAGACTTGGTTGATTTTGAAGAAGAGAAGATTTGAGGCGGATTTGTCCTTCATACAGCGACAAAAGCGATCGCGCTTTCAGTTCAGAATGAATAGAGTATTTTTTATCGCTAATTCTACAAATGGCTAAAACTCTTACCATTAAAGAACTTACCAATGCGGTTGGTGGCGGAATCACCCCTCGGATGGTACGTCATTATCATCAATTGGGATTACTACCACAACCAAAGCGTTCTTCGAGCAACTATCGTCTTTACACTGACAAAGATGTTATTAGACTGCAACGCATTGTAGCACTCAAGCAGCAAGGATTTCAACTCAACCACATCCGTCAAATTTTGGAAGTGGAACCAGAAACGGACATGAGTGCTGGCTTTATAGCGCAACTCCAGCAGCAATATCAGTCAGTGATGCAGCAAATTTCTCAACTGCGACAAACTGCATCTGCATTGGAGGGGTTATTGGGGCGCGATCGCAATTGCCAAATTATGCAAGCTGAGGTTCTAGCGCAATTAAAATTACTGGAGGTGGAAACAAAGACAGGCTTGTCTGGACTGGAAAAACTTTGGAGTGGATTGGATGCTCGGGTTCATGCTCATCCGGAAGCTTTTCAAGAATCGTTACAACATTTGCTCCCCGATCTATCCAACCGCTCTGAAATAGAACAAGACTTAATTTCTAAACTGGTTTTAGCTTGCGGCGATGTTAGCTTGGTATCATTCGTAAGGTTGAATCAACAAGCAATTGCTTCTAGCCGTAAAACTTTGACCTCAGGCTGTCAAATTGTTGTAGATATCCCAACGGTAGCGGCTGCTTTGGATATGACACGGTTAGCTCATTTGAATTGTCACGTTGAAATACTTATTGATAATCCTCATGTCACCTCTGCAACAGAGGCAGAGAAAGAATTCTGGCAACATCAGGAATGGCAAGACAAACTACTGCAAGTTTCTGATGGTTGCATTATCGTGGTTGGTTATGCTCCTAGTGTACTACTATCTGTTTGTGAAGCTATTCAAAAGCAGAAAATTCACCCTGCCTTAGTCATCGGTATGCCTATAGGTTTTAGTCATGCTCCGGCGGCGAAAAGGCAACTGATGCAATTATCTGTGGGTGCGATCGCAATTGAAGGGACGTTAGGAGGTGGTTTGTTGGCTGCGACTGCCTTAAATGCTTTAGTTGAATCACTCATTGAGAAACCCGATTGTCATTGTTATTTAAGCTGTTGATAAGAAAAACTGAACAAAAACGCCAAGAAAAAAAATCCAAAGACAATCAGCACTCTAGCTGCACCAAATACAAATGGCTAATGGCTAATTGCTTACAATACATATTTCATAAAGTCAATACCTTTTTTCCGAACTTAACAGGTATGGTTTTGACACAATTTTTTTATCGTCAAGATATTGAAATAATTGTTTACATTAAGTTACTATTTTTAACAAAGAAACAAAAAAGGCAAAAAACCATGACATCACGGACTTATGTAATTGAAGAAGGCAACCGACTCAACAACTACGCCATTGAACCCAAGATGTATGTAGAGCAAACCCAAGGCTTCGGCTTCACCGAGTATGCAGAAATGCTCAATGGGCGTTTGGCGATGATTGGTTTTGTCTCCCTCATTCTGCTAGAAGTTTTTACCGGACACGGTTTGATTGGATGGCTTACCAGTTTATAAATCAACAAACAGCAAACAATTGCGGCTAGAACTGCCAACTGTATATATAAGATATGGAGGAATTACGATGAGAACTGACTTTGACTTTCCCAAAAAAGACTTGCTCGGACCTGTTGTGTTTCGACCTGAGTTTAACAATTTTCAGCAAATCAGTGCGAACCAAACTTGGTCATTATTTTTCACTGTAGGTCAGGAAGATAAAGCACTGGGACAAAACACAGAATTTGGTAAGTTTTTCACTTACCTGTTGATTGCGTTAGGAGTAGCCGGATCTATCGGGGCTAGTATTTTCACTAACCTTATATAATCGGCTTTATCTAGCATGATGACCTCGTGTACGCTATTCATTTTCACAGCTAAACTGAATATTCGGTTTAGCTGTGAGCGTTCACCTTCCATTACAAACATCGGATAGATGAGATCGTCCACAGTCAAGTTGGTTTCTCTTACCATGCGGCGCAAAGCTTCAGTACGGCACAGACGACGGGGAGCAGTTTTCAAGGTCTAAAACCGCAGCCATTTTCTCGTGAAACGGGCGAGGACGCCCATTTGTACGCGAGTGAACCACAACTTATTGCCCTGTAAAGACGCTCTACTTGAAGCGTCTCTACATTGAAAATTTGGCTAACAGACTTTAACCGATCGGTATTGAATAGCTCCAGGTTGTTTTATGCGGCTCAAAGTTTTCACTCTTGCAACTTTTACAAGAGCTTCAATAGAAGATAAGAATAATAACAGAGCTACAAATTTTACTAATGTAATTTGTGACTATATTTATCTTCGGTAAGGGTAGTCTTTTGACTGCCCTATTGTATCATACTACCGGAAAACACGCATTGGTAAACGTAAAGACTTGATGACTTAACGTGTTTGATAGGATAAAGCAAGCACTACTCAGGCATAGCAGAGGAATGGTGGTCAACGATTAGCCAGTCGTTGCCATCGTGGTGATAGACGAACGAGTAACGCGCTACAACCTTTTCGGGCTGATTATTCTTGATGATGTTGAAGCTGTAGATACCTGAGTTGATAGCGATCGACTTATCAATGACGCGAATGTTTTGTTGAAGGATTGTACCTATAGGCTGGTATTTGAGGAAATGCTGGAAGTAGTCTCTCATTTGTGAGCGATCGATCCGTACCTGATTGGACAGGGTTGGCAAGAGCACAGCATTTTTCGCATAGAGCTTGACTACTTCATCAGGGTTTCCTGTTTGCAAAGCAGCATTCCATTTGTCAAAGAGTGCTGCGATTTCTGCTTCCTGAGTGCCTGTAACTAAAAAGGTGTAGCGAGTCTTGCCAGTTACGGTAGCGTCCAAAGTTTTACTGGGAGCATCTTTAAGAAACATATAGCTAGTATTCTCTTTATCTCGAGCTTTAATAAAAAACTTAGTTACGGGTGAATTGAACACACCAATATCAGATTCATTATCGGGAATGGAAAATAGCCCATCGGGGTCGCTCAACTGCCAACTAGACGGAGGTTCTACTGTAAACGTGTTGTCTTCAAAGATGGGATATTCAAACCTTGACTTTTTGATGTATATGCTGTTTTTGTATGCCATGTTTTCTCCGATACAAATTGAAAGGATAAAGGAAGGCTTGAGTTGTGTCACTACTAAAGCTATTGAATCAACACCTAACAAGGGTTTTTCAAAGCTATTGCTATCTAACTCATTAAGCTTAAACAGAACTTGAAGCACAACCTACCATGTTGATGGTCAAACACTCTATATTTAAGTCTGTTCAATGCAGCATTCCTTCAAAAGGGGTAAAAGCTGATAATGTAGTACCAAAAATGGTGGAGGAAGTCTCCCTAGTTAAGTGGAGACAATATTCAAGATATCATTCCTATTAAATTTAGCAAGTAAGAAATTCAATATTTTTGTTAAATGTTTTATGAATATTATTCAAATAAAAGATAAACTTCTGCTATAAATGGCAAAAAATATATCATACTATTCAATCTGATAACTCACTTTTAGATTGACTTTAGAAAGAATCCCTAAAAGAACAATCAGAAAAGTAAGAAAAATCAGAAAAGTAAGAAAAGCATAGAGCACCATACCTTTTGTCCATTTTTTCGTACCTAGTCTCAAGTTGGAAATACAAATTACGGTTTCCACCCACAATCATTTGGTATTTAAAAATAGAAATAATTGCATGATTTTTTTCTATTTTGATTTTACTGTTTAAAAATGTTTTTTTGCTCGCAATTGTGTCGTTTTGTCTGTAAATATAGATAATATAAGCCTCAATACGAGCGTTAAACCGTTAAAAAAATCAGTGATTTTTTTCCTAAAATGTCAGATGTGTTCTTATTAATTTATTTTTGATTTATATATACGGTCAACAGGTGGCATTATTCGCACAGATCGGAACTAAGTACTTCCATTGGGAAAAATATGAAGTAACATGGCTTCTGAAGCTGTACAGCAATTACGCTAAATCTTTATGACAAACACAACTTACGATTTATTAATGCGTTGCGGTAAAGTAATTGGATTACCTGAAGAACTCGTCGATATTGGCATCGAAGACGGTCACATTAGTGCGATCGCATCTCATCTTAGCGGTTCGGCGGCAGTAGAATTTGATGCTCGAGGACAACTGGTTTCGCCGCCATTTGTGGAGTCCCACATTCATTTAGACTCAGTACTGACTGCAGGGGAACCGCGTTGGAATGAAAGCGGTACTTTATTTGAAGGTATCCAAATTTGGGGAGAACGCAAGCAAAATCTTTCATTAGAAGATGTCAAAACCCGTGCCGTTGCCATGCTCAAACAACAAGCAGCACGGGGAATTTTATATGTCCGGACTCATGCTGATGTCAGCGAACCACAACTTATTGCCCTACGAGCGCTTTTAGAAGTCAGAGAGGAGGTCAAAGACTGGATGACTCTGCAGGTAGTAGCATTTCCCCAAGATGGCATTTATTCTAAACCAGAAAACGAAGCCCTTTTGGAAGAAGCTTTAAAAATGGGTGCTGATGCTGTTGGTGGAATACCTCACTATGAACTCACGCGAGAAGATGGAGTGAGATCTGTTCATCGTATATTTGAGTTAGCACAGCAGTACGATCGCTTAATTGACATTCATTGTGACGAAATTGATGATGACCAATCAAGATTTTTAGAAGTCGTTGCTGCTTGTGCCATTCGCACTGACATAGGTGCGCGAGTTACCGCGAGCCATACAACAGCTTTTGGTTCTTACAACAATGCCTATGCTTTCAAGTTAATGGGTTTTCTGCAACAAGCTAAAATTAACTTTATTGCCAACCCCCTCATTAATATTACACTCCAAGGTCGAACGGATACCTATCCAAAACGGAGAGGTGTTACCAGAGTGAAAGAACTGTGGCAGCAAAAGCTTAACGTAAGTTTTGGTCATGATTGCGTTCAAGACCCCTGGTACAGCTTGGGTACAGGTAGTATGTTAGATGTAGCTCACATGGGTGTGCATGTATGTCAAATGACAGGAGTGCCTGAAATCAATGCTTGTTACGACATGGTTACCATAAATGGAGCGAAAACACTACACGTAGAAAGTGAGTATGGGGTAGAAGTTGGCAAAAAAGCTTCGCTGATAGTTTTAGATGCAGGCGATCGCTATGATGCTATTCGCTGTCGCACTTTTCCTCGCTATGTCATTTCCAAAGGAAAATTATTAACTCGTACAACACCTACGGTAACGGAGTGGATTGAATAAAAATAGCAACGAGCAGAACCCTTGGACTTCCACCTACTGCAATGGTGGCAAAGTTTGTGGTGGTGGAGAGCGAGCACTGTGAGGAGCGATCGCTTTAGGGGAAAGAGGGTAAGTCGAGTTTTTGCACTTTTAAGATGCTCCTTGCTAGAATTAGCAAAATGCTTTCAACTCAGGCATACGTCAATGAGGAGTACGTGAACTGGAATAATCCAAAGTATGTTTTACTAGAGGCAGATGGAAATGGTGTGTTAAAAAGCAGGGTATTTCGTGGTTTGTGGTTGGCAACAACAGCACTATTGGTAGGTAATATGAGTGTAGTCTTAGCAGTGCTACAACAAGGTTTGAACGCGAGGGAACACGCAGATTTTGTGCAACAGTTATTACCAAAGATTTAGTTGCTTCTTGTAGCACTACTGTCTTTAGGCGTCCCCTAAGGTGAACTTTTGTCACGCATCGATCGTACATTCTCTTTTTTGGTTAAAGATTAAAGTACACATATAAGCTAGTCGTTCAATCCAAGTGATGACTCCACACACTTCCGCTTGCGGGTAAGTGTGGGGCTTCTAACGGGCTAGCTAAATTTGTCGAAACGACAGACGCTCAATAATTACACGAAAATCTGAAATTTAAAACAGGGGATGGACTGTCATGTCACAGAACAATGCAACCCGATTTTTAGGTATCGTCAAACAAGATCGAGCATTAAAGGAAAGACTCAAAGCCACATCTGAGCCAGAAGTTTTTATTAAAATTGCTAAAGACCGTGGCTATGACTTCACTGTTGAAGAACTGCAAACCGAGCTCAGCAAGTTGTCTGAAGAAGAGTTGGCTGCGATCGTCAATCCAGGAATAGCACCCAGACAACATATTTATCCCAGGTAATTTTTACTACAGAGCGCTATGATGAGTACAACGATTTTCATAGTCGTCTGATTTTCCTCTCCCTTAGCGCTCTTTGCGCCTTTGCGGTTTTTCCTATCACCCCTCAAAGCGAGTGTGGGGAGCTACTCTACTAGTTTGTGATTGCACTTCAATGGTGGGAGCACTCCAATTTTGTAAAAATACCAAGCGATTAGAAATCGCGGCTATACAAACAAAGCAAAGCTCAGCAGGCTGAAGAATTAGTCCTCGCCTTGCGGACGAGCGTTTGTGTAGCTCCAGAATTCGATTCTGCGATCGGTTTATACATTTGGGATTATCAGTATCACGATTACGGTTGGCAAGCCTCGGCTTAGAACTTTTTTTGCAAGTCAACAGTCAATAGTTAAAAACTCTCAGACTATAGGCTGTTGCCGCCCATCTAGTCATCGCCAGAGCAGGTTAGTCTGAGGACTTAATGAAAATATCTTTCATCAATAGAGATTTTATAGTAAGCTGTTACTCATATTTGTTGAACTAAATTCTCAAGAAAGGTAAATCAGGTAAAATGGCGATCACCTCTACAAGTCCGCTGTCGGTGGAGCAAGACCTCACCGAAGCTCCTTGGTGGGCTGGGAATGCAAGACTCACAAATTTATCAGGAAAACTACTAGGCGCTCACGTCGCTCATTCTGGTCTCATCGTCTTATGGGCGGGAGCTATGACCTTTTTTGAGCTCGCCCACTTTAATCCAACCAAACCAATGTACGAGCAAGGCTTGATTTTACTACCTCACCTAGCCTCTCTGGGTTGGGGAGTGGCTGCGGGTGGTGAGGTTTTAGATACTTACCCGTATTTTGTCATTGGGGCTTTGCATCTCATTTCATCAGCTTTTCTGGGTTTTGGAGGTATCTTTCACTCCCTACGAGGTCCAGAAACTCTCGAAGATCGGGTTCCTCTTTTTGGCTACAACTGGGCTGATACTAACAAAATGACTACAATTCTTGGAATCCATCTGATTTTACTGGGATTGGGAGCATTTCTTCTGGTAGCTAAAGCAATGTACTACGGTGGCTTGTACGATCCAAACATCGAAAATGTACGAGTCATTACGAATCCAACACTCAATCCTGCAGTCATTTTTGGATATCTGGTTGGTGCTATTGGAAAAAACTGGATAGCTAGCGTTAATAACTTAGAAGATGTAGTGGGCGGTCATATTTGGGTCGGTGGAATGCTGTTGTTTGGAGGCATTTTCCACATATTAACGAAACCGTTTGGTTGGACGCATTCTTTATTTGTTTGGTCTGGAGAAGCCTACTTATCTTACAGTTTAGGTGCTTTGGCGTTAATGGGCTTTATTGCTACTTTCTTTGTCTCAGTCAACACTACCGTTTATCCTGAAGTCTTTTATGGACCAGCGTTAGTCATTAAACAGAACATTTTGCCTTACTTTTTGTCGAGCGATCCTGATTTTATTTCATCCAGGACTTGGTTAGCTAACGCACACTTTTGGTTAGGATTTTTCTTTTTGCAAGGTCACATCTGGCATGCGCTGCGATCGCGTGGATTTGATTTCCGCAAAGGTCGCTTAAGTAAAGATGCTGTCATTCCACAGCCAGTTTAATGAGACAATCTCTCATTTCTTCTCAGAGATTGCGACTCTTCGTATTAAAGTAATGCAAAAATTTCTCAATGTGGCATATATGGCTTTTTTAGCTGCTTATTTTATCAGCGTAAACAACACAGTCTATCCTGAGGTTTTTTACGGTCCACTTAAAATGTGGGAAGCTTCAGCTGGCAATGTCTCACCTCGCGGCTGGTTAGCGGTATTCCACTTTGTGTTTGGAGTGTTGTTCCTTTTCGGTCATATCTGGCATGCCATTCACGCTAGAGCAGTAGAAGCAGGTTTTGATTTTCAAAATGGTGATATGATTCAGCCTGCTGGTCATCCTGAAGACGGCAATCTCGCAACCCCAATCAATTCCTCTGACTTAACTCTGAATTTTCTGAAGAATTTGCCGATTTATCGTCCTGGGTTGTCTTCTTTATCAAGAGGGCTGGAAATTGGTATGGCTCATGGTTACTGGTTAATTGGTCCTTTTGCAAAATTAGGTCCACTGCGGGATTCCGAAGCGGCTAATTTAATAGGTTTGTTAGCTGCATCTGGTCTAATTGTGATTTTGACTATTGGCTTATCGATTTACGGTACTGCTTCTTATCAAAATCAAACGCAAACAGTTCCGCAATTCACTTCAGGAAATACAGTTCCTCCTGTTCCAGAGGCTCTCCAAACGACTCAAGGATGGAGCCAATTTACCGCAGGCTTTTTAATTGGTGGAATTGGTGGAGCTATCTTTGCATATCTTGCGTTGAATAGTCTGGATGTTTTAGCGGCGATTCGCTAATGCCTCAATTGAATAAAGAGACAACATATATCTTTGAAAATTTTCATTTCACGTTATCTAGGAGTAATTCATGTCGAAGATTGGGCTATTTGTTGGGTCTACAACAGGTAAAACTGAATATGTAGCAGACACAATCCAGAAAGAATTTGGTGGAAAAAGTGTCGTTACCATACATAATATTGCAGATACAGAAGATAGCGAGTTTGAAGAATATCAATACATAATCATCGGTTGTCCGACTTGGGATATAGGTGAACTACAAAGTGATTGGGAAGGTTACTTTCCCCAGTTAGATAACATTGATTTCAGTGGTAAGAAAGTAGCATATTTTGGAACAGGAGATCAAATCGGTTATTCCGATAACTTTCAGGATGCAATGGGCATTTTGGAAGAGAAAATTACCGAACGTGGTGGAACTACCGTTGGATATTGGTCTGTCGATGGCTATGACTTCAGTGAATCAAAAGCATTACGAAACGGTAAATTTGTCGGTTTGGCTCTGGATGAAGATAACCAGTCTAACATGACAGACCAGCGTATTAAAGCTTGGGTTAGTCAACTGAAGAAAGAGTTTGGTGTGTAGTGGTTAGTGGTTAGTGGTTAGTGGTTAGTGGTTAGTGGAATAACTAGCAACCAACAACCAACAATTAACAACCAACAACTAACAACTAACAACTAACAACTAACAATCCTTGTCATAATTTACTTACAGGCAAATTTAATGTTTCAATCGCCAGATGTCGTTTGGTTAAATACAAGCCCTAGTTTGCAATGCTTTTCTCAGCCACTGCTATCCTATTTGTCACATCAAATGATAATTGCTAGTTGGGATTACTCTCAAACTCAGGACGAAGCAAGTCCACTTTCATTTGCAGTGGTATTGTTGCATGATTATCTCCAATCCTGCACTCAACCCGTACATCTTATTGGTCATAGTACGGGAGGATTGCTAGGACTACTTTATGCCCGTCAATATCCTGAAAAAGTAAAATCTCTCACTCTATTGGCTGTGGGCGTTGATGCTGCTGTTGATTGGCAAGTACATTACTATGCTCATCGCCCATTCTCTAGTCGCCAGGAAATTCTCAGAGCAATGGCTTATAATTTGTTTGGATATCACACAGAATGTACCAATAAACGTCTAACAAAAATTTTAAGGCAAGATTTGAATTCCTCACTTTCTCCCCACTCGCTATTTCAAAGATTTAGTTTGCCTCCGAGTTCAGTTCCTGTTCCTTTAATGGTCTGTGGAAGTTTAGACGACATCATTATAGAAACTGACGATCTATACGGGTGGAGACCTTATTTGAAAGAGGGCGATCGCTTGTGGAAATGTCCTGAAGGGAAGCATTTCTTTCATTTCTTTCAACCTCAGCTTGTAGCAGAGCAAGTTTTTCACTTCTGGAAATCTTTACGTCTATCCAATTCAGTTTGTGGTAGTTTGAAGATTTAGAATCAAAATTCTAATGACACAGATTCCAGTACTATAAACGGTACGCCAGGAAATACTCTGTCTCTACCAGTCGAGCTTTCAAAATAGTACACATCGAACAAATTCCTAAAATTCAATCCCACCCGCACATTGTTACGGCGGTAGTACATTGCCGCATCCGTTTGTACATACAGCGCTTTGCATCTAAATGAAGTACACCCCCCTCTGTCCCCCCAAAGCATCGGGGGGATGAAAGGGGGGTAATTTTTGTACCTCACCAAGTTGAAATCTGCTGTAACTTGGCAACTTGAACGTATTTGCCAAGTCTCCTTTCCTTTCACCTATAAAAAACAAGCCAGCAACAAATCCCAAGCCTTTCAATCCACCCTTTTGAATTTCATAGGTTGTCTATAAACTGCTACCTTGAATTTTCACTCACCTGTTTGGTGTAAGATATTTTGAAGGCGCACAATCAAGAACAAGCCAGCTTCTTGGCGCACCGTTTACAGTTCTGGGAGCAATTTCATGGCAGTTTTGACCTGTTGGAGATATGCCAGGTAAGAAGCCTGGTTTATCTCTGCTGTTAGGTTTTGACTAAGCACTTGTTAGCAAGGGTTGTTAAGAAAAATTGATAATAATTTGCAATTGCTAACTAATTTCCTGTATATTGAGTTTTTAAGTCCATTTATGGATTGTTCAAAATAAACTGTAATAGGTTGCTGCCCTGTTAACAACAAGAGCAGCCGATAGTTAAGGTATAGAGGCGAATGGAAATCTTTCTTCCCTAACTTTTAACCCCCAATCTCTATTTTCAAAATAATGAATTATGAGTTTTTCCCAAACTACTATAGAGCAGCGCGAGAAAGAAGCAAAGGCTTTGAAGTTGTTTCTGGCTTGCAGTCTCATTGGGTCTTTAGCACTGCATATCACAGTACTGCTTTCTGGATTAGGTCGTCTTTTAGCAAGAGTACCCGAAATAGAAAATGAACCGATTGAATTGACGATTATTGACACGCCTAAATTGGAAGAAACACAACCACCAGAAGAGACGGAACCTCCAGAAAAACCCGCACCATCGTCTATTAACAAAGTGTTAACAGGTTCGGGCGGTGATTCAGGTACGACAACTGTTGCTGACAGTAGTAGCGGAAATAACTCCTTTACACCACCAGTGCCTGTTAAACCTCCATCCAGTTCTGTGCCAAAACAACCAACAGTAGTAGCAAAAGCACCAGTACAAAAGCCCGTTGAAACTGTACAAGAAAAGCCAGAGATTCAACCTCGAAAACCTGAAACCGTGTCAAGGGAAACTACTTCTGTTGCTAAGCCAGTTATCAAACCTCAACCAGAAGTAGCCCGCTCATTAAATAGGGCGATTGCAACATCTAACAACAACCCTTCTATTCCTGCTACACAGCCTCAGAACGTACAACAAGGAAGTGACAATTTAAGACAAACATTAAGGGAGGTACGAAGTTCAAGAACTAGTCAGGCGACTATTGGCAATGATGGGGAATCCTCCGACACACCTAGTGGAAATGGCAATTCCGCTTTGATTGCTCGTTTAAGAAGTGGCTCTGGTACAAGTAGCGGTTCTGGTTTAGGTAGCGGTTCTGGTGCAGGTAGCGGTTCTGGTACAGGTAGCGCTTCTGGTACAGGTAGCGGTTCTGGTTCGGGAATAGGTTCGGGAAGTGGTGGCAATGCTTCAGAAAGCCGTTCTCAGGTAGCTTACGCACCAACTCCACCAAGAATACGCGAAAGTAGCAACTCAAACAACCTTGATGGTCGTGCAGCATGTCGAGAATGTCGTACTAAGTACTCCGAAAAAGCTCGCCGTCAAGGAATCGAAGGCAGGGTTGAAGTCGCAGTTGATACAGATGATCGGGGTAATGTAACTGGTGTGCGTCTCACTCGCTCTAGTGGTAACCGTGAATTGGATGAAGAACACCTCAGCCAAGCTAGGGATTGGAAATTAAAACCTTCATCTACTGGAAGACAAGGTGTAACGATCGCAACTGAATATGCTATTGAAGGCACGCGGCGTTATCGTCAAGTTCAAGAACGTAAAAAACAAAGAGAGGAACGAGAAAGAGAACGTGCGATCGCAGCAGCCAATACAAATGTTGCACCGGAAACTTCTAGACGCCGACGCAGGTTGATTGCATCAAATAATACAATTTTCTCCTCGGACTCAGTGAGAGAATCTAGAAGAATCAGGCGAGAATGGGCAACTTCTTCCACTTCAGGAGAGTCTGCACTTGGTCGTCGATTGCGTCGCAGAAGTGTTATAAGTAATTCATCATCTTCAGTAGAAACAGGTACATTTAGACGACAGCGTTTACGAGAAGTCCTGAGTCAGAGAAGGCAACGCATAGCTACCGCTTCATCAGACACTACCCCCCGGCGGCGAAGAAGAGAACAAGCCGTATCTTCCGGCGATCGCTTACGCCAAGCCCTAAAACCTCGCCGCCGGAGAAGAGAACAGGCTGCATCTTCCAGTCAAAGCAGTTTACGCCAGACTCTACGCCTTCATCGAGAGCGATCTCATAACAGTGACCAGTAACCAGTGACCAGTTAATCCCCATACTTTAAAGTAGGGGATTTGAATGATTTTTAGTCTGTGGGCAAATTATTCGGATCGATACCTTGAGATTGCAAATAAGCTATCAAACGTTCTTTTTGCTGACGTTCTTGCTCGGCGCGTTGTTGTTCTTGCTCAGCGCGTTGGCGTTCTTGCTCAGCGCGTTGGCGTTCTTGTTCGGCACGTTGACGTTCTTGTTCGGCACGTTGACGTTCTTGTTCGATGGCGTCCACTGCCCACGGTAGCAGATTAAGTGTCCGATCCCACCATCGCAACCAATATCCCGTTCTCTCTTCTTTTGTTCCCTGCCACGTTCCCAAGTATAAACTCATTGATTCCATCCAGTGCCGCCCATTTTCATCTGGTTGCTTCAATTCGTAGCGTCTATTTTCTAGTTGATAATATTCCAATAACCCACCATCAGGGTCAAAAATCACATACACTGGCACTTGCAAAATTTGCTCGTAAAAAAACCATTTTCCTGGTGGATAGCTTCGCTTGACCGAATATTCTTCTCCCTGAGTTTCAGATAAAAATTCCATCACTACTGCAGGGACATCCCCTTCTAAATTCGGCGTGTAACTTCGGCGTTCTCCAATGACTTCCTTGACTGATGGAACGTAAACCCAATCTGGTGCTTTGACTATCAATTCCTCGTTTACCGTCGCACACAGACCAAAATTGGAAGCTATCAACATCTTCGGTTGGATGAAACCACTGATTTCTAAACTTTCACGCAACGCACCAGCCAACAATGGCTGACCTGTATTTTCCACTGGTTCATCCTCTAATTGAAAATCTTTGGGCAACGCTTCCCACGATATGACCAGTTCATGAGCTAATTTGGTTTTACCGAGTTGGGTTACCATACACACTGCCTAGGGTCTGTTTGTTTTTATTTTATCTTTGTTAGTTCTTAATGCCCACCCTAGATGTCGTCATTCTGACGTTTTTGGCTTTGTCTAATGTTCTGAAGCGCTCGCTCTGCACTCTTCACCCTTCAATACCCTAGTATATCTGCCTACTTTAATTATTTTGGTTGAATTAGTTGACATAGATTTTCATTAGTGCTTGAATAAATTCAAGGAAGAGGTGTAGAAGGATGTTTATAAAGCATCCTTGCAAATCCTGCTATTGAACTGTAGTTATCCTGTTTTGAAAGAACGCTAATAACGTTTCTTCAAGCAACAACTTAGGAATATACAGAGATCGCAAAACTGTTAGAACACTGTTGTCAAATTAAGTCAGGGGGTTTACTCCATCACGAACAGACTAACTATCTCTTGTTAGTTAACAATTTATCTCAAGTTTGGATAAACATTGACACTACGTTTGTCGTTGCGATGTCTTGGTGTGCATTGCAAATGCAAGCTAATGATTTCATAAGTCATGAGCCGAACTCGATCTGAGAACGGTACTACAACATTAATTCAGATCTTTTGTTCCATACATCCATGCATCTGCTCATTCCTAGAACTATGCTCTAGGAATGATTTCCTTCCATGCATATAGTCTTGACTAAGGAGGCAAAAGTTACACAATGCAGACATACGGCTATTCCAGTGTTAAATACGATTGGTGGGCAGGAAATGCTCGCTTTGCCAATCTCTCCGGTTTATTTCTTGGCGCTCATATCGCACAAGCAGCACTGACGACTTTGTGGGCTGGGGCTTTTACTTGGTTTGAAATTTCTCGTTACAAGCCTGAAATCTCAATGGGAGAACAAGGGCTGATTTTACTTCCTCACTTAGCCACCTTGGGTTTTGGGGTAGGAGCAGGGGGTCAGGTTGTCAATACTTATCCCTATTTTGTCATTGGAGCTTTACATTTAATCTCATCTGCTGTCCTCGGTGCAGGAGCATTGTTTCATACCTTTAAAGGTTCTAAAAATTTACAAGATGCAAGAGGACAAGCTCGTAAATTTCACTTTGAGTGGGACGATCCAAAAAAATTGAGTTTCATCTTAGGACATCACCTCCTTTTCTTGGGAGTTGCTGCTTTATTGCTTGTTGCAAAGGCTATGTTTTGGGGTGGGCTTTACGATTCAACAATTCACGATGTTCGAGTTGTCACTCATCCCACTCTCAACCCATTCATCATTTACGGCTATCAAACTCATTTTGCTACTGTGAACAACTTGGAAGATTTAGTTGGTGGTCACATTTATGTGGGCTTGATTCTGATTGCTGGAGGTGTCTGGCATATTCTGACAGAACCTTTTCCATGGGCTAAGAAGGTTTTGATTTTCTCTGGTGAAGCAATTCTCTCCTATTCTTTAGGTGCGATCGCATTAGCCGGATTTGTCGCAGCTTACTTCTGTGCGGTTAACACCTTAGCCTATCCAGTGGAATTTTATGGTCCTACTTTGGAACTTAAATTTGGCGTTTCTCCGTATTTTGCTGACACCATTAAGTTACCATTAGCAGAGCATACGTCTAGAGCATGGTTAGCAAATGCCCACTTCTTCTTAGCTTTTTTCTTCCTGCAAGGTCATTTGTGGCATGCACTGCGAGCCATTGGTGTTGACTTTAAGCAAGTAGAAAGGTCACTCAATGCTATTAGTAGCGAGTCGTAAATAGGAATTTGGGGGATATTTCCCCCGAATTCACTACCATATTTCCCTTTGATAAGGAACAAGTGTTTAACTGTGACAATTTCTACTGATAAAACCTTTGCTGCAAACACCGATCTGTCTTGGTTGGTTGGTAATGCTCGTCTCGTTGATTTGTCCGGACAACTTTTAGGTGCTCATATTGCTCACGCAGGTTTGATTATGTTTTGGGCGGGTGCAATAACCGTCTCTGAAGTGACACGATTTATCCCTAATGTACCAATGTACGAGCAGGGACTCATTTTGTTACCCCATTTAGCGACTCTGGGATGGGGTGTAGGTTTCAGGGGGGAAGTTGTTGATACATATCCCTATTTTGTCATTGGGATTTTGCACTTGGTTGCGTCCGCCGTTTTAGGTGCAGGAGGGCTTTTTCATGTTTTTCGGGGTCCGGCAGTTTTGTATAATCTTGGCGGAAGGGCAGCAAAATTTCATTATGAATGGAACGATCCCAAACAATTGAGTTTAATCTTAGGACATCACTTGATTATTCTTGGTTTTGGTGCTTTTTTGCTCGTTCTAAAAGCAATGTTTTTTGGGGGAATTTATGACACTCACTTGGGAGATGTCCGTCTGATTAGTCATCCTACTTTAGACCCCACAACCATCTTTGGTTACTTAATTGGCATGAAAGATGGTAGTTGGACTCTTTTAGGAATGGCAAGTGTTGATAATTTAGAAGATGCGATCGGCGGTCACATTTGGGTGGGGTTAATCCTAGTTGCAGGGGGCATATGGCACATTGTTATGCAACCTTTTAGTTGGGTACGACAAATTTTTCCCATAGACAATAGCGACGAAATTCTTTCATACAGTTTGCTTGGGTTGGCTTTGATGGGTTTTATTTCTGCTGCTTTTGTAGGGTTTAACACAACAGTTTTCCCTATCGAGTTTTACGGTCAAAACCGTTTGGTAAGGGCAGATATCCAGTTCTTCTTGGGTGTATTGGCTTTCTTAGGTTTCATCTGGCACTTTTGGCGAACGCATCAAAGGGTTAACCCTTAATTGAGTTCATTCAACATTAGCTAAGTATTATCTCATGCCTGTAGTTAAAAGCAGTTGGCTGCGGGCATTTTTTAGCAAATATGAGGATAAATAATCATGACTACAATCTTTTGTGCCTTTTGTACTTGGGCAATTTTACTTTTCACGATCTGTAGTGTGTGGCGAACTTTGAGCAAAGGGACAAATTATGTCAAGATGTTGCATCAAATTCCTTGTGCAGGTTGTGAGTATTTCACCAATGACTATCGATTAAAATGTACTGTGCATCCTAAAAAAGCTTGCTCTCCCGAAGCGATCGGCTGTATCGACTTTGAGACGAAAACAGCTTGCTGTAATGCTGCCCAAAAAGGCCGACGAAAACTGTATTAGAATCATGTCTTTGAGAAGTCTATTCATTTAAACTGGGAATTGTAGGCTTTCCTTGAATATGTAGCAAAACATGAGCAAATATACGGTAAATCTCGGTACAGTTCAGGAAACATTGCTCATTACTCTATGGGCAAGGGGAACGAAGTAACAGGTGTTTTACGTCAGGATCTAGAAGATACCGCCTTCAGTCCTCGTGTTGGCATTATTTACCAACCGATTTAGCCCGTCTCGTTATACGCTAGTTGGAGTTGATCGTTCCAGCTCTCTGGTGCAAGATCCAGAAACCGGGATGGAAGCCTCTTTGAACCAACGACAGGTGAAGCGTTTGAAACTGGGCTGGGGTAAAGACGGAATTTCTGGATGCTAAAGGTTTTGCAACAATTTCAAATCAACGAGTTATTACAGTAGCAGCTATTCGTTGTCACGATCGCTTATTGATGAAGATGTTGGTATCTTAAAACGTCTCTTAAAGGGATTTGCAAAGAATTCAAACCCTGAATGAGATTTTTCAATACATCCACAATTGAATCATCATTTTACCCTTTATTTCCCTTAACCGAGATTGCCGCAGGTGTGACCTCAATGCGAGTGGAAAATGTTATTATTTTTGGGCAAAAGTCCCATTCACCCAATCTTGGGGCTGGAGAAAGATTTCGGTGAGCCTTGCTTCAGGTGTACCTGATTCTGGTTTATAACAATATTCCCACCGAGCTAGAGGTGGTAAGGACATCAATATGGATTCTGTTCTGCCATTGGTTTGCAGACCGAAAACCGTTCCCCTGTCGTACACCAGATTAAACTCGACGTAACGACCCCGACGATAGAGTTGAAACTGGCGTTGGCGATCGCCATACTCTATTCCTTGTCGCTGTTCTGCAATGGGCAAATAAGCAGGTAAAAATGCTTGACCGCAAGATTGGACAAAGCCAAAAATATCTTCCCAGGTACGAGATACCGTCCCCACTTGCTGACTGTAGAGTGCTGCGGGTGTATCTGTTTGAGAACCGACATAAAGCCTTCCACTCGCATCTTGATAGTCAAAGAAGATGCCGCCAATGCCCCGTTGTTCTTGACGATGTTTCAAGTAGAAGTATTCATCACACCAGCGTTTGAAGGTTGGATAGTATTCCGGATGATAGGCATCGCAAGCAGATTTCAGCAAAGAGTGAAAGTGAACGGCATCTTCTACAAACGGGTAGTATGGTGTTAAATCGGCTCCTCCACCAAACCACCAAACGGGACCGGCTTCAAAGTAGCGGTAGTTGAGATGTACTGTTGGTACGTAGGGATTACGGGGATGCAACACCATTGAGGTTCCTGTAACAAAAAACTCATGTCCGACGGCTTCCGGACGTTGCGTTAAGATTGAGGGAGGTAGTGTATCTCCCCAAACTTCTGAAAAGTTAACACCGCCTTGTTCAAATACCCGCCCTTCCCGAATCACCCGAGTAAGTCCTTCACCGCCTTCTGCTCGCTGCCAACGATCTTCCCGAAACCGGGCTTCTACATCAAGTTGCTCCAACGCAGTACAAATTTCATCCTGTAAGTTCTGCATAAATTGTTTGACGCGAGCGCGTGAATCGGCAGGAAGTGTATTGCTAGGAGATGTGAGTAATTGTGTTTGATTCTTTAAATGATAAGCCATGCTGTATACTCTTTAACCTTTGAGCCAAATCGCTGACGTTAATCACTCTATAGTTATTAAGCCATAAAAGTTCCTAGAATTTTCAAAACTTAATAAACGGCTTCTTTGGCTTTTACCCTGCAATGCCTAAGTTGTAAGGAACAACTATGGGCTTTGTAAAGAAATAATTTTCATGAGGTTTGAATTAAAGGACTACAGGTATCATATCTCAGCCCAAAGCTTTCAAACTTATCCGCAAACTTCCTTTAGCGATCGCAATTGTGTGGAATCTCTTGCTGCTTTATCTAATTAAACCAATTGATGCTGAAGCATTGCGCTTAACAGTGCGTTAAAATGCTAACATCCACACAATATCCTCTGCTCTGCCTGCTGACACAGCATTAGTGGAATTTATTCGGACTGAATTTTGCATTTTTCCAACAGTATCCACAACACCTGAGAAATGGTGGAAGCCTGCTCGTTACTTAGCGTTTGTATTGCCTGCTAAAGATTCAAATAATATCCGTGTGGTTGATTTGGGTGAAGCCAAAGATATTGATGAGGTAATTGCTCAGTTCAGAACATCAATTACTAGTGAGGCTGAAAATCGAAATCCAGAGAACGTTCTACAAGAACTTATTCAGGCGGCAAACACAACTGATTTTCCTGACCTGCGTTCTGCAATTTATAAACCATTGCAGGAATATGGTTGGACTGAAACTAAACCCACAACATTTCGCAATGCCATCCCTAAACCTGAGAATATGCTGCAAAAGGTAAACACAAGTATTGGATATAGATTGCGAAAAATTCTATTTGACCCTTTATTGATAGCAATTGGCGATCGCAAACGTTTACTTTTAGCTCCCGATGGTGAATTAAACAAGCTACCCTTTGAGGTGTTACCTCTAGATGAAAATCGCCGATTGATTGACGAATACCATATTAGTTACCTCAGCACTGGTCGTGACGTGCTGTACTTCCAAGGGGTAACTAACATTCAACCTACAGAACCTTTAGTGTTTGCCGACCCAGATTTTAACCTCTGTGTTACAGAATCAACAACAGCTACAGAAAATTCTGCCTTTTCTGGGCGACACTCACAAGATTTAGAGCGGAATACTCTCTATTTTCAAGACCTGCCCGGTACACGGACTGAAGGGGAAAAAATTGCTGCTTTATTTGGTATAGAGCCTATCCTGGAAGGAAAAGTTTTAGAAACTCGTCTCAAGGCTTGCTGTTCACCATATATTCTGCATCTTGCCACTCATGGTTTCTTTTTAAAAGACCAGAAACGCGATCCACACTTAAAAACCCTAGAATATCTTGGTAATATGGACAGGTTATCAGGATATAGGCTAGAAAATCCCTTGCTGCGTTCGGGTTTGGCTTTAGCAGGTGTTAATACTTGGCTTCAAGGCAGATCGCTACCACTAGAAGCAGAGGATGGTATTCTCACTGCTGAAGATGTTTCCGGTTTAGACCTTTTAGACACTGAGTTAGTTGTACTTTCAGCTTGTGAAACAGGTTTGGGTGAAATACGCACGGGTGAAGGAGTCTTCGGATTGCGGCGAGCTTTTGTCTTAGCTGGCGCTAAGAGACTAGTAGTGAGTTTGTGGTCAGTGCCAGATCGGCAAACTCAGGAGTTAATGACAAACTTTTACGAGCGTATATTAAAGGGTCAACCTTGCGCCGATGCTCTCCGTGACGCTCAGTTAGAAATAAAGAGAGAATATCATAACCCCTTCTACTGGGGAGCTTTTATTTGTCAAGGAAATTCTAGCTCCATTCGTAAGATCGATAAGATTGAGAAAAGTCCCCGGCTTGTAGGCAAAGAACGTCAGCAAGCCTATCTAAATCTGGCTCATGCCCTTGTAGAATGTTCAGGCGATCGAGCACGCGAGCTTTTGAATGTTAATCAGGAGTTAGTTGACACTGGCTTGGTGGAAACTATAGAACAAGTCAGTGCTAAACTCAAACAAGAGGGTGATTGTGAGGCAGCTAATTTTCTAAGAACAATCGCCATTCAACTGGCAGCTGCCTTGGACAATCCTTTATCAGCAGGAACTCCTGTGGAAGCGCTAATTTTCTTGAATCAGCTATTTAGAGCAACAGTTGGCAGTCAAGGTAATTACCAAGTTGTTTATCCTTTGTTAAAAACTCATCTAAATCATCTTGACGAGCGGTTCGTGCAATTACTGCAACAGTGGTCAGAAGCAGTTTTTTCTACAGTTGACGCTAGTCAGAGCATATTAATTGTTCATGGATTATTTACCTTCGGTAAGCTGATTCAAGAATTTCCTTTAGGAGATCGCGCTAGTCATCTAAAAATTGCACAGGCTTGTTTCGAAATAGTACAAAAATGTAATAAGGAAGTTTTGGAAGAAGCCATACGTTTAGATCCCTATGACCCCCTAAACCATAGAACTCTGGCTGAGGTTCTCGAAGCCCAAGATCGACATGAGGAAGCAGTCAGAGCTTATCAAGAAACATCTATGGTGCTATTTCGAAAAGCAGAGGCTTGGCGCAATCTAGGACGCTACAAAGAAGCACTTCAGGCATTAGATGAAGCATTAGCTCTAGATTCCAACAACGCCTTGGCTCTGGTAAGCAAAACAGAAACATTAACCTTGTTAGATCGCTACGAGAATGGAGAAAGGGAAGCACAAAGCAATGAAACTGACAATTGGTAATTGGTAACTCATATAGCAATTCTATTTGATTTATAAACACGTAGGTGGGCATTGCCTATCCTACAGTACTTAATGACCTCAATCATTATGGATTTAAACCTATATTCGATCCAGTTACTTATTCATTAGAAATTCAACCTTTATGGACTAAGTACAGCATTTCATAAATTTGTGACGAATTGAATGGTTTGCTGGTAAGACTTTTCAGGGACTCAATAACGCTACGAACTTGTGCAAAGCTGTACTAAGCTAGTTGATATTCCAGAAGATGCACAGCGTTAGAATTCCGGGCTGATGATGTTAGTCGTGACACCCGATTCAAGGAAGAGACGCGGAGACTGTGGGACGCGGGGACGCGAAGACATTACATAGGGGGATTGAACCCCAACTGAAATGAAGCAACTTATAGAAATTGGGGTTTTAGACCCTTTGGGGCTGTCGCCCCGGACAAGGGAGCAAGCGACTCTCCGCGTCTGGTGTGTCTCTACGCCCCGTGTCTCTTTGATAAAGTTAAAACCACAATAAGCTCTTAGAGAAGTTATCGCATTGTGTCAGTTACATAAGTCATGGTAGCCTAAGATAACCTTTTAGCCTCTATCGTTTGTGGTAATCGTAAAGGTTCTGGTAAATTTGGGATCGCTAGCTTCCAACCATTTGCTAAGGTTAAAATTTTACCCTCACATCCTTCTGTTTCCTTTACTACTTCTTCCTCAAGATCTTTTTTAGCAAGATAAACTACTAGATGTCCCGCAGCATTCTGACGAAGCATGGCTTTCATTTGATTTCCTCAACAGTTTCTAGTTCTTTTTTGCGACAACCGACGATAAAGCCCCGCTCGATGAAATGCACTGCATATATATAGGAATTTTGCAAAAATGTCCCGATACTAACGACATAGCCGATTTCTCCCTTTTTTGCTAGTGTTGCCCCAATTTCTTGACCGGGGTATGTGCCATCGTTACGGATTAGCTTACGAGTTCTTACTTTTGAACCAATTTCAAAGACTGGTGGCAAGTCTAGTTCTAATTCATCTAATTGCATAGGATTACCTCTGGGATGGAACTAAACTCACTTGCAAGTAGTGTAGTGTCGTTAATAACGAGCACATTTATATACACAACGCCTCTTGTGTTTGCAATTGTAGCCATATGTTACTTATATCTATCAAGCGGATCTAACCAAACCATTGGTTACATTAGCTTGTACTCAACTACTAACAATCCTGATTCAATCAGTATTTACAAGCTGAAAAAAGTTTTTTTCAGGTCAGGGTACTAGTATTTATTAGGGTAGGGAGTGAATATTTATTTACTCAAGACTAAATTTTTAGCAAAGCAGAATTTGAAGGCATTTTTGTAGTGATTTCTTGGATATATCAACTTTTACTCCTCTGCACTTGCAGATGAAATTTATAGAAAATTTCTGTATAGCCATATACAATATACGGTTATATTGTTAAGTTTCGGAAAAACAGACCTCTTACTCTATTTTATTTTAAAGTTTCCATCTGTATATCTAGACACAATTCCTGGAGGCATTTAGTTTTTTAAGTAAAAAAGTGCTATTCTTAGATACAGAATTGAATTTCGCTAAGCGACTGGCGTAGTCTGTAGTTAACTACTCCAGTTCTTCATATCCGAACTACCTAAGTCAAAGTGCTTTAAAGAGTGTTCTAACGCGATCTGAGTACAAATCAGGAAAAACCAAAAAACTGCTCAAATGACACTCAAAGTATTGCTAGTACTGCGTTGAAGTTGAGTACAGAAATACTTGAACCCCTTCACCATAAATACTCGTACCCTGTCCAGAAAATACTAGTACCCATACCTAAAAATTTTTTTAAAAGTTTTTAAAACCTTGTTAATTATAAGCTTTAATTCTTGAGTACAAGCTTAATCAATTTAATAAACTATAAATAAAACTGGCAATTTCCTTGTTTGAGGCGGCTGCTATAAATAAAACAAGTATCGCTAAACACTGAACAAACAAAAACTAGACAATTATAACTATCAAAGGTTGTAGCGATTTCCATAATGCCAACCTCCAATGCTAACAGCAGCGAAATTCAATGACACCACCTACAGGACTCCTAACTTCTACCACAACGGAAACAAAAACGAAAACCAAATCTGGTAGTTGTGCTTGCACCAGCAAAACCAATGCCACAACTGGTTTAGATGAAAAAATCAGGGCGCGGATTGAGAAACATCCTTGCTATAGCGAAGAAGCTCACCACCACTACGCTAGAATGCATGTTGCAGTAGCACCAGCTTGCAACATCCAGTGCAACTACTGCAATCGCAAATACGACTGTGCTAATGAAAGCCGCCCTGGTGTTGTCAGCGAACTCCTGACTCCAGAAGAAGCAGCGCACAAAGTTTTAGTGATTGCAGGCAAAATTCCCCAAATGACCGTATTGGGAATTGCGGGACCTGGAGACCCTCTCGCAAACCCAGAAAAGACTTTCCGCACCTTTGAGTTGATTGCAGAGAAAGCACCAGATATCAAACTTTGCCTGTCAACCAACGGATTGATGCTTCCCGATTACGTGGATCGGATTAAACAACTCAATATCGATCACGTCACCATAACTATAAATATGGTAGACTTGGAGACTGGGGCAAAAATTTATCCTTGGGTTCATTATAGACGGAAGCGCTACAGAGGTATTGAAGGTGTTCGCATTCTGCACGATCGCCAAATGGAAGGATTGCAAGCCCTCAAAGAAGCAGATATCCTTTGCAAAGTCAATTCGGTCATGATTCCGGGAATTAACGACGAACACTTGATGGAAGTCGATGAAGTCATCCGTTCTAAAGGTGCATTCCTCCACAACATTATGCCCTTAATTTCCGCTCCCGAACACGGCACTCACTTTGGTTTGACAGGTCAACGCGGTCCTACAGCTAAAGAACTGAAGGCGTTACAGGATAAATGTTCGGGCAATATGAAAATGATGCGTCACTGCCGTCAGTGTCGTGCCGATGCGGTGGGATTGTTAGGTGAAGACCGAAGTCAAGAATTTACTAAAGAGAAATTTATGGCAATGACTCCCGAATACAACTTGGAGCAACGCCAACAAGTCCATGCAGGCATAGAGAAGTCTCAGAAAGAAATCAAAGCCGTTAAGGAAAAAGTCGTAGAGACATTGCATGACAAGTCTCGACAGAACAACCCAAAGATCTTAGTTGCAGTCGCTACGAAAGGCGGTGGTTTAGTTAACCAGCACTTCGGTCACGCTAAAGAGTTTATGGTTTACGAAGTGGATGGTAACAGTGTTAAGTTTGTCGGTCATCGCAAAATTGACCACTATTGTCAAAGTGGATATGGAGAAGAAGCTACTTTAGACAATATTATTAAAGCTATTTCCGATTGCAAAGCGGTTTTGGTTTCTAAAATTGGTCACTGTCCTCAAGAACAATTGCAGAAAGCTGGCTTACAGACTGTTGAAGCTTACGATGTGATTGAAAAAGTTGCTTTAGAATTTTACGAGCAATGGATTAGGGATTAGGGATTAGGGACTGGGGATGGGAAATAATACCATTTTGGATTTTAGATTTTAGATTTTGGATTGAGAAAGTCTTGTCAAGACTGGATTCGAGTTAAATATCTGTCGCATTCTTTGTTCAAATTGGTATAAGCATTAAATAAATTCTTCTCCAATACCCAATATCCAATCCCTAATTCTTCAAGAAATTTTCCAAGCACAAGTGAGAAGTGGTGAGTGTAGAAACATGAGTGTGATTTATTTAGATAACAATGCTACAACAAAGGTAGATGAGCAAGTTTTAGAGGCGATGCTGCCCTACTTCAAAGAGTTTTACGGTAACCCTTCTTCGATGCACACCTTTGGCGGACAAGTGGGGAAAGCACTCAAGCAAGCAAGAGCGCAAGTCGCAGCCTTGTTGGGATCTGAGGATTCTGAAATTATCTTCACCAGTTGCGGTACTGAAGCAAATAACGCAGCCATCAAGGCAGCTTTAGCAGCGCAATCTGAGAAGCGCCACATTATTACCACTCAGGTAGAGCACGCAGCAGTACTTAATGTCTGCAAGCAATTAGAAAAACAGGGCTATGTAGTAACCTACTTATCTGTGGACAGCAAGGGACAAATCGACTTGATGGAACTGGAAGCCGCCCTGACTGGTAATACTGCTTTAGTTTCTACCATGTACGCCAACAATGAAACCGGTGTGGTTTTCCCCATTGAGCAGATTGGGTTGCGAGCGAAGGAAGTGGGTGCTATCTTTCACGTAGATGCGGTACAGGCGGCGGGGAAAGTTCCTCTCAACCTCAAGACCAGCAGCATTGATATGCTTACCTTGTCCGGTCACAAACTCCATGCTCCCAAAGGTGTGGGTGCGCTGTACGTAAGACGTGGTGTGAGGTTCCGTCCCCTTTTAGTAGGCGGACACCAAGAACGGGGACGCAGAGCAGGTACAGAGAATGTTCCCGGTATTATAGGTTTGGGCAAAGCGGCAGAATTAGCCCAGGTACATTTAAAAAATGTGAAACAGGAACAGGCGTTGTGCGATCGCTTGGAAAAAGGTTTGCTTGCTGCTATCCCCGACACTGAAGTCAACGGTCATACAACTTCTAGATTGCCCAACACCACTAACATTGGTTTCAAGTACATTGAAGGCGAAGCAATTTTGCTATCTCTCAACCAATATGGAATTTGTGCCTCTTCTGGTTCCGCTTGCACTTCTGGTTCCTTAGAACCCTCCCACGTTTTGCGGGCAATGGGCTTACCCTACACCATTTTGCATGGTTCAATTCGCTTCAGTCTTTCGCGTTACACAACTGAAGCCGAGATCGATCGAGTCTTAGAGGTAATGCCCTCAATTGTCGAACGCTTGCGGGCTATTTCTCCTTTCAACAACGACCAAGCTGACTGGCTGCAAGAGCGGGAGCAAGCGCTGGTGGTGAGTTAGGAGACAAGGGAGACAAGGGGGACAAGGGGGACAAGGGAGGATAATTAATTTCTAATCTCCAAGCCAAAATCCAAAATCCAAAATCTAAAATCCAAAATCCAAAATCCAAAATCCAAAATCCAAAATCTAAAATCCAAAATCCAAAATCCAAAATCCAAAATCCAAAATCCAAAATCCAAAATCCAAAATCCAAAATCTAAAATCCAAAATCCAAAATCCAAAATCCAAAATCGGTTATGTGGGACTATACAGATAGAGTACTAGAACTTTTTTACAATCCGAAAAACCAAGGTGCAATAGAAGATAGCAACAAACCAGGAGTAGCAGTTGTTTTTGGTGAGGTGGGTAGTATCGCCTGCGGAGATGCTTTGAAACTGCATCTCAAAATAGAGGTAGACAGCGATAAAATCCTTGATGCTCGTTTCCAGACTTTTGGCTGCACCAGCGCGATCGCTTCTTCCTCGGCTTTGACTGAGTTAATCAAGGGTTTAACCTTAGATGAAGCGCTCAAAATTACCAACAAGCACATTGCAGAATACTTAGGCGGATTGCCAGAAGCAAAGATGCATTGTTCGGTAATGGGTCAAGAAGCACTAGAAGCAGCGATTTTCAAATACCGAGGTATTCCGCTACATGCTCATGAAGATGATGAAGGAACATTGGTTTGTAGTTGCTTTGGTATCAGCGAGTCTAAGATTCGCCGTGCCATTCGGGAAAACAACCTCACGACTGCTGAACAAGTAACAAGCTATGTTAAGGCGGGTGGCGGGTGCAGTTCTTGTCTGGCAGATATTGATGACTTGATCGCTACAGTAGCAAAGGAATTATCTGTATCTGCCGATTCTAGCCCCCATAATTTAGATGGAAAAATTGCTATAGGTAGTCCCTCTGTTAAGGAGCAACCCCAACGAGCGCTGACGAACGTGCAAAAAATTGCCCTGATTCAAAAAGTTCTGGATGAAGAAGTTAGACCCCTATTGATTGCCGATGGGGGAGATGTAGAACTGTACGATGTGGATGGTGATTTCGTCCAAGTAGTGCTACAAGGTGCTTGCGGTTCTTGCTCTAGCAGTACGGCGACGCTCAAGGTTGCCATTGAAGCAAAGTTGCAAGAGCGTGTTAGCCAAAACTTGTTAGTAAAAGCAGTTAATCCAATGATTTAGCTGGAGTAGGGGTAATTAGCAATTACCGTTGACCAAAATATATGCACAATTTCTCTTTTCTAGTTGCAAATGTTTTAGCAGTTGAGCGTGCGCCTCCATCGGGGCTTAGCGCTTCGACACCACTAACGTTCTCAGGAGCGATCGCCCTTGGCAACAAGCGCAATCGCATCTATGAACTTCAGCCAACACCTTATTTTAGGAACAACAACCATGACTGACAAAATTAGACAGATAGCATTTTACGGTAAAGGCGGTATCGGTAAGTCCACAACATCTCAAAACACGATTGCCGGTCTTGCGGAAATAGGTCAACGGATCATGATCGTAGGATGCGATCCAAAAGCTGATTCCACCCGCCTAATGCTGCACAGCAAAGCCCAAACCACCATTTTACACCTAGCTGCTGAGCGCGGCGGAGTTGAAGATTTAGAACTGGATGAAGTTTTGTTAACTGGTTATCTAGGCGTCAAGTGCGTGGAGTCAGGCGGTCCCGAACCAGGAGTCGGTTGTGCTGGACGCGGTATCATCACCGCAATTAACTTCTTAGAAGAAAACGGTGCTTACCACGACCTGGATTTTGTTTCTTACGATGTCTTGGGCGACGTGGTTTGCGGTGGCTTTGCTATGCCAATTCGCGAAGGAAAAGCACAAGAAATTTACATAGTTTGTTCCGGTGAAATGATGGCAATGTATGCCGCCAACAACATTGCACGAGGCATTCTCAAGTATGCTCATTCCGGTGGCGTGCGCTTGGGCGGTCTGATCTGCAACAGCCGCAAAGTCGATCGAGAAATTGAATTGATTGAGGCACTCGCTGAAAAACTTAATACTCAAATGATTCACTTTGTTCCTCGTGACAATGTGGTGCAACACGCAGAACTGCGCCGTATGACAGTTATTGAATACGCTCCTAATCATCCTCAAGCTGATGAGTACCGTGCTCTGGCTAAGAAAATACAAGAGAACACCAAGCTAACTATTCCAACCCCTATCTCAATGGATGAACTGGAAGAACTACTGGTGGAATTCGGTATCCTCGGCGGCGAAGAAGAGTATCAAAAAGCGCTTGCAGAAGACGCAGTTAAAACAGTTGCTGTTGTTTAAGCTGGGGAGGTGGAGAGATGGGGGAGTTTTTTTCTCCTCTACTCCTAGCACTGTCAAGGTGACTCATAAAATTTTGATTCAGGTGGCGATTTCTCTTGTTTTCTCTCTGTGTTCTCTGCGTACTCTGCGGTTAAAAAGTTATTTATTTAACCACAGAGGCGCAGAGTACGCAGAGGTAAGAGAGAGCTATTAATTTCCCGAAGTTTTTATCCACCTTGATAGGGCTACTCCTCTACTCCCTACCCCCGACCTTCTGCCCCCTATTCTCCAAACACTTCCATCGCAAATAGTCAAGAAGAAAAACTATGACACCTCCCGAATCCGCGATAATAGAACAAACTACTACTGAGGTAGCAACGTCAGAAGTTGATAAAAAAGGTTTGATCCAAGAAGTTCTAGAGGCATATCCCGAAAAATCGAAGAAAAAGCGGGAAAAACACTTAAACGTTTACGAAGAAGGCAAGTCCGATTGCGGCGTTAAGTCCAACATCAAATCCGTTCCCGGTACAATGACTACCCGTGGTTGCGCCTATGCCGGCTCAAAGGGTGTGGTTTGGGGTCCTATTAAGGATATGATCCATATCAGCCACGGTCCTGTTGGTTGCGGTTACTACTCCTGGTCAGGTCGTCGCAACTACTATATTGGTACCACTGGCATCGACACTTTTGGTACAATGCAGTTTACTTCCGACTTTCAAGAACGGGACGTTGTATTTGGTGGAGACAAAAAACTTGCTCGGTTAATCGATGAACTTGAAAATTTGTTCCCTTTAAATCGCGGAATTTCCATTCAATCCGAGTGTCCGATTGGTTTGATTGGGGACGATATCGAAGCCGTTGCGAAGAAAAAATCTAAAGAAATTAACAAGACTGTTGTTCCGGTGCGTTGCGAAGGTTTCCGGGGCGTGTCTCAGTCCCTCGGACACCACATTGCCAACGACACTATTCGTGACTGGGTGTTCCCTAAAGCTGACAAAGCCAAGAAAGAAGGTACTCTCGGTTTTGAACCCGGTCCTTACGATGTTGCTATCATCGGTGACTACAACATCGGTGGAGATGCCTGGTCTAGCCGCATTCTACTAGAAGAAATTGGCTTGCGGGTTGTGGCTCAGTGGTCTGGAGACGGCACCTTGAACGAGATGATGCTGACATCTAGTGTAAAACTGAACCTGGTTCACTGTTACCGATCTATGAACTACATCTCCCGCCACATGGAAGAAGCGTATGGTATTCCCTGGTTGGAGTATAACTTCTTTGGTCCTACGAAGATTGCTGAGTCATTGCGGGAAATTGCTTCCAAATTTGACGAAACCATTCAAGCGAAAGCTGAAGACGCGATCGCCAAGTATCAAGCTCAAACCGATGCAGTCATTGCTAAATATCGTCCGCGCTTGGAAGGTAAAACTGTTGCTCTGATGGTTGGTGGATTGCGTCCTCGTCACGTTGTTCCTGCTTTCCAAGACCTCGGCATGAAGCTCATTGGCACGGGATACGAATTCGGTCATAATGATGACTACAAACGCACGACTCACTATGTCGAGAACGGCACGTTGATTTATGACGATGTATCTGCTTATGAGTTTGAGCAGTTCGTTAAAGCACTCAAACCCGATTTAATCGCCTCTGGTATTAAAGAGAAGTACGTCTTCCAGAAGATGGCGCTTCCCTTCCGTCAAATGCACTCGTGGGACTATTCCGGACCGTACCATGGCTACGACGGATTCGCAATCTTTGCCCGTGACATGGATCTCGCACTCAACAGCCCGACCTGGAGTTTGATTGGTGCGCCTTGGAAAAAGTAATGCGATGGCAACACCTAGATGGGTAAAGGAGGGGAAGAGTAAAAAGATAGAGACCCGCACCTCTCACCCCTCACCGCTCGTAAATGTCTACCCAAATCTACCCACAAGTGAACAAATCTGGATAAACACGGAGAAATAGCGGTCAATTTTTCCTCCCCCCCAAAATTGGAGAACATCAATGGCACAGAATGACATAAACAAAATTAAGGATCACGCCGAACTCTTCCAGCAGCAAGAATACCAAGAGCTATTTCAAACGAAGAAAGCGTTTGAAGGTGGACACGATCCTGAAGAAGTAAAACGCATTGCTGAATGGACAAAAACTTGGGAATACCGGGAAAAGAATTTTGCTCGTGAAGCGTTGACCGTTAATCCCGCGAAAGCTTGCCAACCTCTAGGAGCAATTTTAGCAGCCGTTGGCTTTGAAGGAACACTACCTTTTGTACATGGTTCTCAAGGCTGCGTTGCTTACTTCCGCAGTCACTTCACCCGTCACTTCAAAGAACCATTTTCTGCCGTATCCTCTTCCATGACGGAAGATGCAGCTGTATTCGGCGGTTTGAAGAACTTGGTTGAAGGATTGGGAGTTTCCTACAACCTCTACAAGCCCAAGGCGATCGCTGTCTGCACTACCTGCATGGCAGAAGTGATTGGGGATGACCTGCAAGCCTTTATCAGAACTGCCAAAGAGGAAGGAGCGGTTCCTGAAGAATTTCCTGTACCCTATGCTCACACACCTAGTTTTGTCGGTTCCCACATTTTGGGATATGATAACATGATGAAGGGTATTCTGTCGAATTTAACTGAAGGTAAGAAGCAAGACAGCACCAACGGCAAGATTAACTTCATTCCTGGATTTGAAACCTACATTGGCAACCTGCGTGAGATTAAGCGGATTGCAAATTTGATGGGAATTGACTATACTCTGTTGGCAGATAATTCAGAATACCTAGATTCTCCCAATAATGGGGAATACAATATGTATCCTGGTGGTACTAAGCTAGAAGACGCAGCTGATTCGATCAATGCGGAAGCAACAATCGCACTCCAAGCATACTCCACTACCAAAACTCGCGACTACATCGAACATGAATGGGGTCAAAAGACCTACGTTACCCGTCCAGTTGGGATTCGTGGAACCGATGAGTTCTTAATGAAGTTGTCTGCTTTGACAGGAAAACCGATTCCCCAAGAACTGGAGGATGAGCGGGGACGTGCAGTAGATGCATTAACTGATTCTCAGGCATGGTTGCACGGCAAGCGGATTGCGATGTATGGTGACCCCGATCTGGTGTTTGGTTTGACTCAATTTTTATTAGAAATCGGTGCAGAACCAATTCACATCGTTGTCAGCAATAGCAACGAACACTTTGAAGCAGAACTGAGAGCACTGCTCGACTCTAGCCCCTTTAGTCAAGGTGCCACCATTCACGGTGGGCGCGACTTGTGGCATATGCGCTCTTTAATGTTTACGGAACCCGTTGATTTGCTCATCGGCAATTCCTACGGCAAGTATCTCTGGCGAGACACGAAAACCCCCATAGTGCGGATTGGCTACCCGATCTTCGATCGCCACCACCTTCACCGCTACGCTACCTACGGCTACCAAGGTACTATCAACTTGCTTAACTGGATTGTCAACACAATTTTAGATGAGTTGGATCGCAATACAATCATTCCGTCTAAGACTGATATTTCCTACGACTTAATTCGATAGTGACAGGGTAATCGGTAATCGGTAGAAAGGAGATTTTATCAATTGCCAATTACCTTTTCCCAAGTATATGCTCAATTTATCTTGCCTACCATGACTACCATCACCCAAACCGACGAGCGCTCTCTAATTCCTGAAAAAACTCCAGGCTTCGATCTTCTCTCTCCCCTACGCCGATGGGTCAATGAAATTCAAGTATGCGATCGTCGTGTTGCTCATCTATGTTGCCGACTCATTCCTTGTTGCTGCCCGTTTGAACGAGATCTTAAATTGTTAGGACATACTTTCCACATTCCCGCACTCTGCAAATTAAATCCACTTTATGACGAACTTGTAGGATTGCGCTTCCGCAGCCTGTCCTACCTCTCAAATGATTGTGGTGAGGATGTTACGAAATATATTTGTTAGTGATTAGTGGTTAGTGGTTAGTGGTTAGTAGTACTTTTTGACAACCAACGACCAACAACCAACAACCAACAACTAACAACCAACAACTAACAACTAACAACTAACAAATACGATGAAAATCACCCAAGGCAAAATTAACGAACTGCTCAGTGAGCCAGGATGCGAACACAATCACCACAAGCACGGGCAGAAGAAAAATAAGTCTTGTCAGCAACAAGCCCAACCAGGTGCTGCTCAAGGAGGTTGTGCTTTTGATGGAGCATCAATCGCCTTAGTTCCAATTACTGATGTTGCTCATTTAGTCCACGGACCTATTGCTTGCGCTGGAAATTCTTGGGGTAGTCGTGGCAGTCTTTCCTCTGATTCTCATCTCTACAAAATGGGTTTTACGACTGACTTGAATGAGAATGATATAATTTTTGGTGGAGAAAAAAAGCTGTACAAAGCCATTTTAGAAGTACAGCAACGCTATCAACCTGCAGCAGTGTTTGTTTACGCTACTTGCGTGACTGCGCTGATTGGAGATGATTTGGATGCAGTCTGCGAAGCCGCTGCTAAGAAAACAGGTACACCCGTTATCCCTGTCAATTCCCCTGGTTTTATTGGTAGTAAAAATCTTGGTAATCGAGTGGGTGGGGAAGCCTTACTAGAATACGTTATCGGCACTGCCGAACCAGAATTGACCACCCCTTATGATATTAACCTGATTGGTGAGTACAACATTGCCGGAGAATTGTGGGGAGTTCTGCCTTTACTGGAGAAATTGGGTATTCGAGTCTTAGCCAAAATTACGGGTGATGCTAAGTACAACGAAGTGTGCTACGCTCACCGAGCCAAGCTCAATGTCACGATCTGCTCCAAAGCCTTAATCAATGTGGCGAGAAAGATGGAGGAACGCTATGGTATCCCCTACATTGAAGAATCTTTCTACGGTGTAGAGGACATGAATCGCTGTTTGCGGAATATCGCTGCAAAACTGAGTGAGTTTCTTGGGGATAATTGCGCTGCACGCGATTTGCAAGAACGAGTAGAGAAATTAATTGCAGAAGAAACTGCTGCTCTAGATATTGCCCTAGCTCCCTATCGCGATCGTCTTCAAGGTAAACGCGTTGTCCTTTATACAGGAGGTGTGAAAAGTTGGTCGATTATTTCTGCTGCAAAGGACTTAGGTATGGAAGTTGTCGCTACTAGCACAAAGAAAAGTACGGAGGAGGATAAAGCTCGCATCAGAGAATTACTGGGCAAAGATGGCATCATGCTGGAAAAAGGCAATGCCCAAGAACTGCTACGGACGATCGCTCAAACAAAAGCTGATATGTTGATTGCTGGTGGTCGCAATCAATACACTGCCCTCAAAGCCCGCATCCCATTTTTAGATATCAATCAAGAACGGCACCATCCTTATGCGGGATATGCGGGTATGGTTGAAATGGCGCGAGAACTTGATGAAGCCCTTCATAGTCCCGTATGGGAACAAGTACGTAAACCTGCACCTTGGGAAGAGGGAGCAGGGGAGGTAAGGGGGACAAGGGGGACAAGGGAGACAGGGG
>NZ_WJFC01000111.1 GCF_009725235.1 Scytonema sp. UIC 10036 | reverse complement strand
CCCCTAACTCCTGCTTTAGCCTGACGTTTGGGAAATGGGTAAGAATTATGAATTATGAATTATAAGTTATGAATAATGAATTATGAGTTATGAATTATGAATTATGAGTTATGAATTGTATATTCATAATTCAGCATTAATAATCCATTAATTTCTCATTCAGCATTCATAATTCATAATTCATAATTTCTATGGTTTCCACCCAGCAAGCAAATTTGGGTAGGCAACAGGTTGAGGAAAGATATTTTTAAAAGCTAACTGTCGCTGTTGCGGCTTTTCACTAGCCATGTTCCAGAGGGTTTCATAGAAAAAGAAGGAAACTCCAGCAAACTTGCGTTCTCTCACTTTTTGTACTTGAGTCTGTATTTGTCGCAAGGGAACGTATTTGCCTTTCAATCCAGTAATAATTCCAATACTTACAGGAATGTGACTTCGGGCTGTTTTGACTTCTGGGTATTCTAATTCGCTAACAAAGACATTTAGGTCATTGCGATAGACTTGGATAACTAAATCTTCAACTAGCCCCATCCTTTCCCAACGCGCCCAATCTGCTAGGAAAAATTCGTAAGAGAAGCGTTGGGGATTTGGTGCTACTGAAACCAAGCATTTTTTCTTAGCTGCTTTGATAGCTGTAAAAACGCGTTTCATGTAGTCAGTAATTTTATTTGCTCTCCACTGTACCCATTCAGGGTCTTTTGAATTTTCTGGAGGAGCTTTTCCATTATGCTCTTTTTTGTACAATGCCACTGTATAGGGATCGTATCCCAATTCCGATGGTAAGCCAAAGTGATCGTCGAATTGAATGCCGTCAATATCATAGTTTTTAACGACTTCAACGATTAAATCTTGTGTAAATTGTTGCACCTCTGGAAGAAAGGGATTTAACCAAACTCGGTCATGGGTGCCTTCTTTCCAAATCTTGCTGCCATCTCGACGACTTGTAAGCCACTGCGGACGATTTTTGGCTAATTGTGAATCGGCTGGTGCCATAAAGCCAAACTCAAACCAGGGAATGACTGTTAAGCCTTTTCTATGACCGCCTTCAACAACTTCCTCGAGCATATCTCGACCTTGCAGTCCGGGGACTGGGTCTAGCGATCGCCCAATAACTTTTTGTGCTACCTTACTCGGATACAGGGTGTAACCCCAATTCCAAATAGTAGGATACACCGTATTGAAGTTTAAGTTTTTCAGAGTTTGCAGAGCACCTTGAAGCCGATTGCGATCGAACAACACGTCACTATCTATATTAGTTAACCAAACACCACGTAACTCAAATCTCTGCGAACGAAAATTATTTTGAGCGGATGCGGGAACTGACAACATCACCACCGTTACGACACTTAAAGCAACTAAGACTGAAAATAGTCCTCGGTTTATGCGAGACGACTTTAACCGTATAAATACTGTATTACACGAGTTAATTAAAAAGTTGTTTCTCATTGATTTTCTACTAACCATTATTTTTTTATCAATTGTTAAGTTTTGTTCCTATTACGAAATCCCTTATTTCTGTTGTGTATTTTAAGCTTGTAACAACATAAATTTGAATCAGTGTATGAGGTTAACACCTGTGCTTATTTTTTTTAAACCTTAGGAAGATTTACGCTTTTATAACGTTATTTTTCATACAAAATATTCAGTGCTTACCTAAATGTGGTTGAGATATTTTACTGGTAAATTTAGCTTATTAAAACACAATTTGGAACAGTCAATGATCGGCTTAGCTCATTCACAAGACAATAAAGTAAACGTTACAGTTCCCATTCAGAGGCTTGTTAGAGCAATTCAGGTTTCTCAAGGAGAGTTTTTATTGCTCTTAGCCTGCTGTCACTCCACTGTCAAGCAGACACAAATACTCCATTTATTAAAAGAATTTTGCCCGACAGAAATTAAAGAAATCGCTCTTCCACCTGCTTCTGAAACATTTTATACAACTGTGACCGAGCTACTTGGTTCTGCTCGACCTCAAGCTTTGATAGTCAAAGGTTTAGAATCGGTGGTTGCGATCGATCAACTACTAGTTTCAACAAACATAATGCGAGACGAGTTGCGAAAACGGTTTCAATACCCCTTGGTGCTGTGGGTTAATGATGAAATTTTACAAAAGCTCGTTTGGCTTGCGCCGGATCTGAAAAATTGGGCAGCTTGCACCATTAGATTCGATCTACCTGACGAGCAGTAACCGAGAAACTGTAGGGAATTGGTTGGTTGGCTGGGCTGTAATTGATAACTGAAAAACGTAAGGAACAAATAGCAAGTTCCCTTGCGTCCATAGCGATATCTGGTTGAGAAGATAAACAATACTGCTATCTCCAAGAGCGCTGCTGTGAGATGTCTGGATTTTCAACTGATAGCTACCAGTTATTAGTTTGCGCTTTTTGACTAATAACCACATAAAAGCAAGTAGGCGTTACGTGAAACGTCTCGACAATGATTATTGCTCGAATACTACCATGAGACACATCCCTAAAATTTATAATACCATGAAACAAGGGCAGATTGTAACTGCCTTAGTATTATCTAGTATTTTGTCTGTTGGAGGAGCGATCGCAGTGCCTGAAGGTGTAACTGCGTCTCCAGCAAAGGTTTCTGTAGCAAAATCAAATAAATCTCTAAAGCAAAATACTAAAAATAACGACCTGCCAACTTCAGTAGCTTCCGCAGTTAAGCGAGATGTCGCCAGTAAAAATCGCATCCCTATTAAAAATCTAGAAATCATTGATTACAGCCCGCGTATTTGGCGTAATGGATGCCTGGATTTACCCACCTCTAATGAACTTTGCACCCAAGCCAGAGTCCCTGGTTGGCAAGTCATCCTTTCTGATGGCAACCAAAACTGGACTTACCACACCAATAGCACCGGGCGTAACATCCGTTTGGCAAAGCAAGTTCAAAGTAAATTGCCAAATTCTGTCAAAAATGCCGTTCTACAAACTGCATCCAGACGCTTGGAATTACCAGTTGAGGAATTGGCAATTGTTCAAGTTGACAAAAGAACTTGGGACAATGGTTGTTTGAATTTAGCAAGGTCAGGTGAAACCTGTGCTCAAGCTGTAGTACCTGGTTGGCGTTTAGTTGTGAATGCAGCAGAACAAAGGTTGGTTTATCATACCAATACAACAGGTTCTGTTGTTAGGCTCAATCAAAGGGAAAGCAACATCGCAGGTGTGAGATTACCTCAAAGAGTCAGCAATGTTGTGTTGGAAGCTGCGTCGAATTATACAGGATTGGCAATTTCTCAACTACGCATTGTTAACGCCGAACAAGTGATGACTGATGGTTGTTTGAATCTGCCTCGTCCTGGTGAGACTTGTACCGAAGTTGGTATAAGAGCTTGGAAAGTGAGCGTAGCAACTGGTAGAGAAACTTTAGTATTCCATGCTCATCCCAATGGAGGAGAAGTTAGGCTAGACAACCAACAGTACAGTGAAACACCCAATGTTAATCTACCAAGACGTCTTGCTGAGAGAATTTTAGTGAGAGCATCAGAGCGTTCTGGATTACCAGTTTCACAGTTGCGGATAGTTGAAGTTGATAGACAGCAGTGGCCTGATAGTTGTTTGGGTATACCAGACCCGCTTGCTTTGTGTGCAGCAACTATTGTACCTGGTTGGAGAGTCACTGTGAGTGATGGTCAACAGGTTTTGATTTACCGTGTTGGGGAATCTGGTACTGCAATCTTTGATGAAAGAGCGAGCGCAATTGCTAATAACAATGGATTTCAACCCGTTCCAATACCACGCAGTGAATTGCCAAGACCGTTGGAACGCGGTATTGTTTTCCGACAAATTGCGACTGGTGGTATCGCTGGTAGAACCTATGAAACAGTTTTACTGGATGACGGGAGTTTAATTCGCGTTCGGATTGGTGATGCGAATGACTCCGAACGTAGCGTCCATCGCATTCCTTTGGAACAGGTACGGAGGTTTCAGCAGTTACTCAGGCAAGAAAGGGATGTGTTCAATAATTTGGACTATCCAGCAACTAGAGGTGGTGCTGATTACATTACTTATACTTTGACTAGCCCTAGGGGTTCTGTACGGTATAGTGACATCTCTCAAAACAGTTTGCCTGAAGATTTACGGCTTGTAGTTAGGGCTTGGACTCAGATGAATCGGGTTTACTGATTTTTTGCTACTTCGTTGCGTATCCCTCGTTCCCAGGCTGAGCCTGGGAATGCATCTTTTGAGGCTCTGCCTCAACTAGATCGGGCAGGAGTCCCAGACTGAATTCTGTACTCGAATCAGTGTGGGAGGAATGCCCGGTTTAAATTGTTGCGTCCTTCGACTGAATTCCAACTTGATTGAGAACTTGGAGGAGGACAGCGACAATTTAAACAATCTCCGGGGTTTGGGTCTGACACGTAGAAAAAAGAGCCAGCCTTGGGTTGGTTAATCTGTCTTCATAGTCGCGTACCTGTAGTAATAAGGCTGGCTCTTTTTTCAGGGGACAATGAAAGGGCTACGACACATAAACGCGTACTCCTTCTTACAAGCGTTACTGAGGACGGAGAAAATTGACCGATGCGTGACCAATTGTGGTCATAGATAGATCTTTTTTTGTTTTACCAGTATTTGTAAAACCACCTATCCACCCGTAAACGACATTCTTGTTGTCAGTAGTTTTAACGTAATCGCCAGACCTAAACCCAAAGGGCGTAATTGTTCCGCCAAGACGTGTTAATACACCCCCTTTTGAACGGTTTTCTTGATACAGTTTTCGTCTGAACAACTTCGGGCGAGTCATCACCAAGAATGGTGCAGGAGTTATCACGCACTCGCCCACCCAATGATGCCCGTAGGTATTAGTAGTATGAAATTTCTTGTACTCTATGAAAGCGCTTGATGCAAGGGCAATAGCGTCATTTGCATGAGTCTCAGGAGTTTGGTTAGACTTGTCTAGTTTATCTTTTACAAGCCCTAATTGGTTGCGGTATTTTTCAGTATCCCGTGAATCAACCTCCACTACTGGGGCAATGCTAGAAGCTTGCTTTCTGAACCATTCTTGCCCAACGGTCACAGGTGAAATGCCTTTACCATTTTTCTTGGTATTGCCTCCACAGGCTTCGTCTCTAATTTCTGAAATGGGAAGGATTTGTGACATTTCTGTGAGAATCCTCAGCTCCATTTCTCTGTTAGCTCTTACACTAGGTGGGAGCTTGTTTTGTCTGCGATTAGAGAATCTTTTCTGGCGATGGTTCCTCAGCTTAAAAGGTTTCTTGCGGTCAATTCTTTGACCTCTGCGAGTGCGTCTTAGTTCGGCACGCTTTGCCATCTTTCCGGTTACTGACTGACGGTCTTTACTATTCTTTTTAGATTTATAAAAACCAGGCAGACAAACGTGAAAAATGGCAATGGTTGCTAGCTTACTTTGAAAAGCTAAACCTGTAAACGCTTTCCCCCTATCAGTTCCTGCTACTACTTCTTGTGTTTTGTAGCCAGATGGTTCGCATAACAATTGAACGTAAAATACCCCTACTTGATTGCGCTTACCAACTGCTTTTCCAGACTGAATCCATTTACGCCCTCTCGCTGGTGTCGTTGGCATTAAGGGCAAGCCATTTGGTGACACAACTGGGACGCGAGTTACTACTTGATTTTTCTTTTTTGGCTTCATGGAGATAACCCAATTGCTTGTATTTATTACCTTCGTAAGTCCCTTTGCTCATTCCAGTAGGCGTATTTCTCTTTTCCACAAGAGCCAGCTATGTCATCCGAACTAGGGAAATATTCGGAGGTAGCAAACTACTGAAACTCAGAACCTGGTCATAACGAGATTTTGTCTCTCCCAAGTGAGCGTAACCAACTGTTACCCCTGCCTATTGGAAGCCTGAACCAAGTTCAGGTTTTCGGCAAGCCCACACTGTACCCCGAAGGCTGTCAGTGTGGGTAGTTGACGCCTAGAGGGTAGGGTGGGCTATACTGCACGTTTAAGGTTGATTGGCTTTAGCCCTACCTACTTGACTGGAGGCGGAGCCTCCGGTCAGGCATTCCCAGGCGGAGCCTGGGAACGAGAATGCTGAGTATGCAAAATACGGTTAATCTATCAAATATGTAAAGAATTAAGTAGAATCGGGTAACATAATATATTAATAGTTAATAATACTTGAAAAAATGAGCAACCAATCTGGACACGTTCATTACAGTTGGGTACAGACTTATAATTATGACAATATAGCTGCGGTACCGCAACAGGTACAAGCGAACGAATCAACGTTTTATTACTTTGCTTATGGTTCGTGTATGTGTCCTGTTGATTTAAAACGCTCTCTTGGTGAAAAAACGCATCCCTATGCGATCGGTCCTGGTATATTAGAGGGATATCGATTGGGGTTTTATCGCGTGTCTCCAACTCGCAATTGCGGTGTTTTGGATGTGGTAAAAGACTCTAAAACTAGTGTTAGAGGTGTGCTTTATCAATTACCTTGGCGCTTGAGCGATCGCTTGGATAAGCGAGAAGATGTACCACAAGGTGGTTACCGTCACGAATATGTGGATATTCACTGTGAAGGAAAAGTATACAAAAATGTCCGTACCTATGTTGTCGTTGATAAGCTTTCAGAAGAAGTTGCTCCTAACGACTGGTATTTTAATATCGTCCTCCGGGGTGCTGTCACTTGCGGCTTACCAGAAGAGTATTGCTGGAGTCTCTTTCACCATATGTATAAATTACAACAACGCCATCAAGGACGGTGCAGCGATCGCTTAGCGTTATGAAACTAAGAGTTCTCTGATTTTTCAGCACCATGAGTGTAGATGCCAAGTCCAGACAAAACTTCAGCTAAAGTATTTGCCTCGACAGGTTTGAGTAAATAAAAGTCAATGCCCAAGTCATAAGCACGAGGCAAATCCCGATTGCCAAAAGCAGTCAGAGCTATAATGGGTAAATCATTAAATTGTGGTTGTTTTTTTACCCATTTAAGCAAATCCAAACCTGACATACCGGGAAGTCTTAAATCCAGAACAATCAAAACGGGTAGGGGGTACACTGCTCGTTCTTGATATGGTTCAGATCCCTGCAAATAACAGATTGCATCTTCTGCTGTTTTGACAACATGAAGAGCAAATTCTTCTTGATTAATCTGACCAAATGCTCTTTGAAGGAGAAATTGGTCAGACAATTCGTCTTCTACAACTAAAACAGTCTTTTTCTGTAATGTTATCCCTGCCATTGACCGCTCACCTTAATACCTTCTCAGTAAAGGTTGCCACATTTTGTTGCTAATCGGCTCTAGCATAGGGTGATCGATTGAGGGTAACCCAATAAGTTCCAATTGCCTGGATCATTTCTAGTAAAGTATTGAAGTCAATAGGCTTAGTCAAATAAGAATTAGCTCCGAGAGCATACGCACGATCTATATCTACTTGTTCCTCAGAAGATGTCAAGACTACTACCGGCAAGTGCTTGACTGTTGATTCTCTCAGCCAACCAAGAACTTCAAAACCAGAAAGTCGGGGGAGTTTGAGATCTAGTAACATGAGCACGGGTAAGGGATAGCGCAAGCGATCCTCATAAGGCGCTTCTCCACTTAAATAAAGCACTGCCTGTTCCCCATCGTTAACCACTTCTAGAGCGATCGGCAAATTAGCTTTACGTACAGCTCTTTGCAATCTAAAAACATCAGCCGGTTCATCTTCCACAAGTAAAATTGTGACATTATTTGGACTGTTCACTGTTTCACCGCCTTAAATTTAACCCAAAAACGACTTCCTTGGTTGGGTACTGAATCCACTCCAGCCCATCCTCCCAAGCGTTCTGCACCTTTCCGCACAATAGCCAATCCAATTCCCGTTCCTGAGAAAATTTCCCAACTGTGCAGCCGCTCAAAAACTCCAAAAATCCGCTCCTGATACTGCGGCTCAATTCCAATTCCGTTATCTTCAATCCACAAGCGCACTCGTTCACCTTCCTCTTCTGCCCAAATACGTATTTGAGGTTTGACCCCAACCGCCACAAATTTAGCAGCATTTGATAATAAGTTAACAACTATTTGAAGTACAGTACCATGGTGACCGATGACAGCAGGTAATGGTTGTTCAACTTTGAGATTGGCTTCTCGTTTGCGTAGCTCCGATGTTAACAGGGTTTTAGCGTCTTCAACTACCTGTAGCAAATTGACTGGAACCAGTTTAATTTCTTCACGGCTCAAACGACTATAAGTGAGTAAATCGTGAACTAAAGCGCTCATGCGTTCCGTACCAGTAAAAATACTTTGGATGTAACTTTTTCCTACTTCATCCAGTCCATCCCCGTAATCTTCTAGTAAAGCTAAAGCATAACCCTGTATTCCCCTCAAAGGTGCTTTCAAATCGTGAGCAACAGTGTACGAGAAAGCTTCGAGATCCTCATTGGCTTTTTCAAGTTGAGCAGTACGTTCTTCAACCCGACGCTCTAGAGTTTCATTCAGTTCGCGGATTTTTTCCTCAGCTTTTTTGCGCTCGGTAATATCTGTTGCAATGCCACATACTGCATAAGGTGTATTCCCATCCAACAGAGGGAATTTTATAGAGATATAAGTGTGCAACCCATCATCTTGCGGGATAATTTCTTCCCGCTCAATCGGCTTTTTTAAGGCAAGTACCTCTCGGTCATTCTCCAGCACCGCCTTAGCAACATCAGAGGGAAAAAAATCATAGTCTGTCTTACCTCGCATCTGTTCTCGTGAAACATGAAACAACCGCTCAAAAGTTCGATTGACTGTAATAAACTTTCCCTCAGTATCTTTGAGAAAAATGACTGCTGTTGTTTCATCCAAAATAGCTTGCATGCGGGATTCACTCTCTTTCAATGCTGCTTCTGTACGCTGACGTTCGGCTATTTCCTGAGTTAGGAGAGCGTTCGTTTCTCGAAGTGCTGCAGTACGCTGCAAAACTTGAATTTCTAACTTATCATTAGCTCTTTGCAGTGCCTTATCAGCTGCTTGGCGTTGAAGATCAATTTTATGTAGTAAATTAGCATTCCACCAAATAACAGTCACCAAGATAAGAACCATGAGCACGGCGTAGATTGAAGTTCCAAATGCTGGTTGAAAAAGACCTATGCGTTCGGAGAAAATTCTGAACCACCCTAAGACCAATGGAATTACAATTGCCGTGGGTATAAGATGACGCGCAATAACTCCCCCAATACTTTCAGATGTTATAACGCGCACTAATCCTTGTTGGGGGTAAATAAAGAGAATGCCCAAGTTCAGCATAAGGAAGCAGATGGGTGTGTGTACTGCCATCTGCGTATACATTTTCAGATTAATAATTGGTTGGACTTGATAAAGATAAGCGACAAACCCTTGAGCCGCAATGAGACTGTTCAACAAAGCGAAAACTTGAGCAGTACGTCTCTGGCGTACAAATGCCTTGCTCTCTGTTGTTCCTCCAGCGAGCCATAAAGCAATGCCTACCAAAACAAAGCTAAAGGCAGTGAGTGGTGACATTCTTCCTGGATGAGATGTGGCGACTGCACTATGAGCTTCAGTAAAGAGCAACTGGTCAATACCCAGATCGCATCCAAACAAATACTCACTAAGTGTACTTAGTCCGATAAGGAATACGATGAAGCTGCATAGACGAGAAATAAGACGCAGTTTCCGAGATGTTGGTTGTGCCAATGGAAATAATGAAGTTCCAGCTAAGACAAATCCCAAAGCAGTGTTCGTCTTCATAGTCACTAAACCAGGTAGAACACTTTTTAAAACAGCTATGTCTAAAACCCAACCTATTAGTACCAAACACCCAACGCTAACAACTAAAGCACCTGCAACCCTTACAAAACCTCGACTGGGGGCAGCCAGAAGTGAAGTCAGTTGACCAATCAAGTTCTTCCTCTCCTTTCTTTACCCAACACTATCCCCCACATATGTACAAGGTGTGGCAATTCTACTGCAATATCATCTATCTTAGGTAGAAAAAATTATTTATGTGTATCATTCGTATTTTTAAAACGTAAATCTATATAATTACCGTATTTTTTCACCTGGATGACTTGTAATGGTGTAATTTTTAATAGACTGCTCTGAAATGAACAGTATATTTACTCATTGACATTGTCAAGTCACTTGTTGGAGAAAATAAAAATATGGCTCATGCTTGCTGCGGTCCCGGCTACGCTTCTCCAGAAGTAGCAATGAAAGCAGAACGCGAAAAAATTCTCTATACCATCGCACTGTATACAGGTACGGGAATTGAAGAACCAGATTACTTGGCAACTATAGACGTCGATCCAGATTCTTCTACGTATTCTCAAGTTATTCATCGCTTACCAATGCCTTATATTGGAGATGAATTGCATCATTTTGGTTGGAACACTTGTAGTTCATGCCACAATGACACAAGTAAATCGCGTCGGTTTTTGGTGATCCCAGGTATACGTTCTAGCAGAATTTACATTGTTGACACGGCAGATGCCAAAGCACCCGAAATCCATAAAGTCATTGAACCTGAAGAAATTCGCGAAAAAACTAACCTCACTGCTCCCCATACGGTACACTGCTTAGCCGATGGTCATGTTATGGTTTCCATGCTTGGCGATCGCGAAGGTAACGGTCCTGGTGGTTTTCTATTGCTAGATGAAAACTTTGACATTGCAGGTTCATATTTGTTACAAATTGACTGTGACACTGAAAACGGGGGATTAAGAATCAACGAGAATTTCTACGTTGATTTTGGTCAAGAACCCGCAGGTCCGTCTCGCGCCCACGAAATGCGCTATCCGGGTGGCGATAGCACCTCTGATATTTGGGTTTAGTTTGAAAAGGGATGGGTAAGGATGCCCATCCCACAAGAAAAAATTGGGATATTTTTTTTGCTTATCTAATTCTCAAATTCTCTAATTGAAGATTAACAGCGTTGTTATATGCGCGATCGTTTATTACCTGTGGTGACAGCATATTTGACTTAACAGCACTCCGAACAATATCTTCAGCGCTAACTTGTTTGACTTGGTAAGCCATAATCAGAGCACCGTAACCAGGAATGCCTTGGTCTTTAAGGTATCCTTGATAAGCTAAGTGAACGAGATTGAAAGGTTCTATCTGAGTAGCGGATGGTGATGTACCGCTTAACACATTGGTATTTGCCGCCCTGTTTTCGGCTTTAACAATAGGTGCAACTGTGGTAGATAGCAGTAACAGGGATAAGCTACCAAGAATGATACTTTTCATAACAAAGCCAAGGTTGATCTGATGGTTTCATTTTGTCAACCTGTGATAAAAATCCCTTCCATCTCTAGCTAGCTATTGCTAGCTAATCCAACTGGTAGACTTTTTGGAAGTACGTATTCTTTTGGAGAGAAATTTGGTCACGCTTCTTCTCTATGTAAAGGTAGAAGATTACTCCCTTTCTGCCTAAAAATTACCTAATTTAAATGAACCACAAAGACGCAAAGAGCAAGGGAGTCATAATATGTCCGCTTATATACCCTAAATAAAACTCACGCAAAGACGCAAAGGCGCTAAGAAGAAGAGCGGTAAATTGGCGCGTGGTTGTGAGATGATCGGAATCAGAGTGATAGCAGTTAAATAGAGTTTTTTATAAGGCATGGTTGTCATTCCTAGTTAGGAGTTTTCGTTGAGGAGGTGGAGGTTGAACATGAGCGAGCATCTTCAACTAACCACTTCAAATGCGATCGCCATTGCTGCAAGTTTCTTTGTATCCACACCACGCACGTTCGCCGCAAGCTGCACCCCTTCAACATTAATCCCCCCACGAGTACCTGCATCTAAGTCTTCGAGCAGTTTATCTGTAACATCTAAGAATTCGTCATTATTTGCAGAGAGCGGTCCGCGTGTGGTGTTTCCTCTTGTGGCGATTTCTTTAAGAACTTTGAGTGAAGTTCGCAGTGGAGATGTACTAGCAATAATAAGTGCTTCTGTAATTCCTAATGGTTCACCGATAGTCAGTTTAAAGCCATCATTCTCTCCGGGAATTATTTGCTTGTCTCTTGCTGGTAATAAAGCCGCATCTTCAGATGCTGACCAATCATTGGGAAATATGACAGCCATCTCGCCTGCGGCGTCAATGACGAGAATGCTGATGTAAAGCGGAACAGATTCTTTGTTTTCTACTTCAAAAATAACTTGCGTAGCGAGTGGTAATTTGGGAATTTCTCCATCTTTGATATTAATTGGTTTTGCAGGAGTTGCTGTGCTTGCACCTAATGTTTTTGTAAAACCACGAGTAGGAAGGGTTTCACTGACAATTTTTTTGCTACTAGCTATTGTCACCAATGTAGCTCTATTGGCTAAGGAAATACTTGCAATTAACAAATCCGCTCGTCCAATTTTGCGGAGTTTTGATACTGCACGTAAACGCTCAAATTCATCTGCGGCGCTTTGACTGATGGGAACAATTAAAAGTTCTGCTAATAATTCTTCTGTGCGAAACAAAAGCTCTTGTGCCCTTAATAAACTTTCACCGGTTTCTGCTTTAAGCAGATACTCAATGCGTCCGCGCAGCATTTCTGCTTTTGTAATTATGGTAATTCCCACCTCTTAATTTTCAACAGCATTTAACCGGGCAATAACATTTGTATTGCCAGCATAGAGGTGGGTTAGAGTATCAGTATCAAGCAAATACATTGACGTTCCAATTACTCATCAACTTTCATGACTGCTGCCGTTGCTGCTTGTAGTTGTAGTCAGTATCGTAGTCAATTGTACCAAACAGTTCAATCACTTTGAGTTGCTTGCGACGCTGTATGTATTCGTGCAGTGCTAATTCAACTACATCCCGTTCATTTTCTTGATTTCCAACAGCTAGGGCTTCTTGAATGAGAGCCTCATTGATGGGAATATTGATAGCCATGTCAACTCAGAGAGAAACGTAATACTCTAATTATAGATTAGCTGTTTCTAATAAATTAACGCGCAGAAGGCTGAAATCAGAAGCGCATTTGGCAGTGCAGCTCCATATTGAAATTAGGTTGTATTCCCTAACTCCTACGAACTTTACTGTAATGAGATGTGTTTTTTAAGACGAAGCTTATCTTTGAGGGCTTCCAGTCACGCCATCCGACCAGGTCGATCGAGTTTGGCATTTACATTTGAGTTATACGCGATCGTACTGGGAAGAGTTTTGTCCAAAAGTTTTACAAACTCCATTGCATCACGAACCTACTCGTGGAGGCTTATCCGAGTAGTTGAGCAAATTTTGGGCTTTCTCGTTTGGATGGTGAATGCAGGATGATATGGCATATTTCAAATCAGTAGATACAAGATATTATGAAGAAGTTAACAGAAGTAGCTCTGTGATTGGGAGTCAAAGTATGCAAGCAATCCTTTTAAGCCGTGAAGAGGTTGCACGACGTGCAAAGCAACTGTATGAAAGTGAAATCCGCAAACAAGTGGAGGTAGAAGAAAACATCGGCAAGATGGTGATTATCGACATTGAGACAGGTGACTACGAAGTTGATGAAACTGGGCTGAAAGCGGCACGCAATCTGAGCGCAAAGCATCCGTATGCCCGACTTTTTGGCATTTGTATTGGTTACAATGTGGCTGCTTCGTTGGGTGGTGTAATGGAGCGTGTCAGTAAGTGATTTCTGGTATTGTGACGGATAGACATGCGATCGTTGCGTTAACATTTCTTCTCCCAAGTGGCTCAACTTTCCCGATTGAGTTCGTGATAGACACAGGCTTTACTGACTATCTATGTTTGCCACCTGAAGCAGTTCCCTTGCTGGGGTTGCCGTTCTTGTACGATCTCCCTGTAAACTTGGCAGACAACAGCGAAGTCCTAGAGCGCCGATTTAGTAGAAGATATTGACAAATCAGGCATACTGTGTGTAGCAGGACAAGTCACATAGGTAGAGCAAATGTATTGGTTTGATAGCATTGAGAGCCAAGCATTTCATCTGCAAGTCTATTGCAATCAATATCAGTAGAGTTGCATCTTGCACTTCTGGGCACAAACTCCGACAACGTAAAAATATGAGCGATAATGCTACATTCTTGTGGGCAGCTTTTATCGCGCTGAGTCGCGGGATTGAACTTGATACTAAGTCATAAAATAACATCAATTTTCCTGATAGCATTCTGGTGAGTAGACATATCCAGATTTCCCTAAAATTGCCTAACCATTATAATTACCCACCTTCAGACTTCAACCAAAACCGAAAAATCAATATATAGCTAAGGCGATCGCACCATTCTATACAAGAACCGGGTTTTTCAAAATTTTTGTTTCTAACCCGGTTTCTTTAACCTTCAAGGATAAACCAAATTTTTGATGCTTTCAAGCTTTTGCTTTTGCGATAAGCTGAGTACAGCTTGCGCCGAAGCGATCGCAACTTATTCTATAGTGTTAGTGGCTTGAGCAGGGGTGCGATCGTTATACTCTGGTGAGAATTGTCGGGACACGTAATCAATGCTTCCCTTACAAGAAGAACGATCGCGTAACCATAGCAGATTGTTACTCGTAGTGTGTCCACATACTCAAGACAGTCACTATTCGTTCTTTTTCAAGAACTTCATATACAAGCCGATGTTTGATGTTAATGCGCCTTGAATATGCTCCTTGCAAATCTCCTTTCAACTTTTCGTAAGAAGGAGGATTTTCATAGGGATTTTGCTCCAAAATTGCCAGAAGCTCTTCCGTTTTGGACTTGAGTCCTGCTGTGGCTATCTTCTTCGCATCTTTCTGTGCTCGTTTGGTGAAGCGTAATTCCCAGACTACCAATCAAGCTTCTCCTTAGTGACACATTCCTCAACAGGAGTATTCATCCCTTCTAGGAGATCCTCTCGCATACTAGGCACTTGAAGTAAATATAATGTTTCCTGAATTGCATTCCAGTCTTCAAGAGAAATGAGTACCGCTTGATTTTGATTACCAGTGATAATGACTGGTGTGTGAGATTGTACACTATCGTTAATGACAGCATCAAGGTGCTGTTGCGCGTCATTGACATGAATTACGTCCATGTTTTAAACCTCTTTTTAAAGTATTGTATTAGCGTAAACCATCGTTTTCTATAAATGAGGGAGGTATCAAGAGTTCCACCGAACAAAAGCCATTAGCTCAACTACTAAGGTTGCTCACCCGGTAAATTGTCAGGATCGATGCCGAGCGATCGCAAATACTGCGCTAACTTTTCTGCCCGTAATTGTTCCTGTTGTGCCCGTAATTGTTCTTGTTGTGCAAGTTCTTCTGCATCCACAGGTGTATCGTCTGAGCTGGCTAGTTGATCTGTTGTTGGTAAGCCTATTTTGAGATTGGGTGATAGCATAACCGTTATTTGGCTAGCGTTTGGCTTTTCTATTATAGATGACTAAACTAATGTAAAAACTCTCTCACAGATTTTACTGCTCCTTTATCCATATCCGACTCTCCCAGAATTAGACGTTCGGGCTTGATATCACGGTGAATAATTCCTCGGCTGTGGACAAAGCTGAGAACATACAATAGACTCTTGAGTATTTCCCTCACCCCAGTCTCGCTGACTACACCAGAAGTTTCAAGCATCTGAGTTAGGTTTTCCCTTGAATATATTCCTGAACTAAATAAAACAGACATTGTTCGGAAAAATACACATATAAATTTGGAATAAACTTTGGAAAAACCGATAGTTAATACAGTGCGATCGCATTAACTACTATACTTTGAAATAAACATATCTCAATACTTTATTAAGAACGCTCGCCCTATGCCTTACAGTAAATTCACTCTTAGCAAAGCTGTGGAAGATTTTCAACTAACAATCGTTGAAGGGGGTCGCTTCCTACCAGAAATTCCCCCAGTTACTCCGACTTCTCTACTTCAAGATATTCTTAAAGAAACACTCCCCTGGGCGATAGCAGTCAGTAGTGAGAAAGCTCGTTCTGAAGGCATTATCAATCCCGTATTGCTGGAAGTTAAACGCCAACTTCAAGGACAGATTAGCGTTTTTTCTGGCGAAGAATTCAATGTAGAACCAGAAGCTGAACTTACGGGCTTTGTTGATTTTCTCATCAGTCGTTCCTCAGAACAGCTATATATTAAAGCCCCTGCGGTTGTTCTTGTAGAAGCCAAGAAGGAAGACTTAAAACCAGCCCTAGGGCAATGCCTTGCAGAAATGGTTGCTGCTCAACGCTTTAACAAAAAAAAGCAACAACCTATCTTAACAATTTACGGAACGGTGAGTAGTGGTACAGTTTGGCGGTTTCTTAAGTTAGAAGGGCAACGCGTGTTTATTGACCTGACAGATTACCCCCTCCCGCCAGTTGAGCAAATTTTGGGCTTTCTCGTTTGGATGGTGAGTGCAGGATGATCGGTTAAAATTTCGTTACGATAGAAACATCAAGGGGAAGACAGCAAAACCTCTGCGTGTTGCAGACAGTACCACTAACTGAGTGCCATGCAAATTCAGTCCAGCTAATTTCAACGATGTGAGTATGCCATCATTAGTCTGCGATAAGCTTTATGGCAAATCTAAAATTTGATCGCGACACATCAATCTGAGAAAAATTGGAAAGAGTTTTTGGATGTTTCTCGAAGTAAGAAAGCTCGCGTAACGGTATCCTGTCTCTAGAAAAAGTAGGGGCGCAAGGCTTTGCGCCCCTACATTGAACCCAACAATGCCTATGCTTACGTCGGTAGAGGGGCTGCTAGCCTTTTCTTGGAACAATATCAAGCCGCCAAGACAGATTTGGACAAAGCCTTAGAAATCACTCCTAATATAGCCTGTGCCCATTTTTTCCGAGGTTTAACCAACTACTTTTTAAAAGACAAGCAGGGAGCGATCGCGGATTTACAGAAAGCATCCGCACTGTTTAAACTTGAAGGAGAACTAGAATTCGCTCAAAAAGCCGACAACGCGATTCAGAAAATACAGGATAGTTAAGGCGATCGTACCACTCTATACAACAACCGGGTTTTCAAAGTTTTTGTTTCTAACCCGGTTTCTTTAACCTTCAAGCACAAACCAAATTTTTGATACCCTCAAGCTTTTATTTATAGCGATATCAAATTTTAGAACAAACAAGAAGCATGACACATCTAGTGTGTTCTCGCTTGATATTTACCCACCTTTATTTAAAGTTTTGTAAACCTGCATACCTCCATAGTGCCCAGAAATATATTAATTTGTATAAGAAAAAATAGTATAAACACTCATGACAAAGCCGAAAAAAGTCCCTGTGTTGGCTTCTCGCGCTGTAACTTTATTTGTCTTCCTACTCTTGCTATCAAAATCAACAGCTGCAAGCGTGGGAAATTATGGGTTGAGAATTGCACAACAGCCAGCAACAATCAGCCAAAATGCAACTCGTGCAGCAGCACAAAAAGCCTTGGATGAAGGTATGGCTTTTTACAAGCAAGGAACAGTAAGATCGCTGAAACGGGCAATTGTTAAATGGGAAGAAGCGCTAAAATTATGGCAACAAGTGGGGGATAAAGATACCCTGTTGTTACAGTATTCCTTGGGTAAGGAACGTAGCTTTTTGTGGGTGGTGAGTCCCAATTCTCTCGACACCTACTCTCTTCCTAAAAAACAAGAGATAGAGAAAAGCGCTGTTAATTTATTTTGCCTCATTAGCTATAACAGTTCTAAACCACCTTCTGTCACAAATAAAGAAAATCCCTGTGCTCGTATCAAAACTCGGCGAATTGATGTCGCAGCAAAGGAACTCAGTCAACTCATCCTTGCACCCGTAAAGGATAAATTGGGAACAAAACGCCTAGTTATTGTCGCGGATGGAGCTTTGCAATATGTTCCCTTTGCAGCGTTGGCTGACTTAACACCCCAACAACCTAACTTACAGGGTAAGAGGGAGAAAGATAAAGTCTTCTCTCCTAACCAGGTTGGGGCTGAGAAAGAGGTTAGTCTTTCCCAAGACACACAAAAAGATACTTTCTGTGTCGGTGGCGGTATTAGTACCTGTCAAAATCATGATTCACCGCAGAACAAGTTAGATTACCAACCGCTATTTGTGAACCACGAAATTGTCAATCTTCCTTCTGCTTCAACTATCGCCATTCAACGCCAAGAACTCGCTACACGCAAGGCTAAATAGTATAATTACGACGATGAGCAACTGCACAAATATTCCATCATCAGGAGTATTTCGTCCGCAGAAGGCTGAAATTAGAAGCGCATTTGCGGTGCAACTCCATATTGAAATTAGGTTGTATTCCCTAGCTCTCGACGAGATCCTCTCGCATACCAGGCACTTGAAGTAAATATAATGTTTCCTGAATTGCATTCCAGTCTTCAAGAGAAATGAGTACTGCTTGATTTTGATTACCAGTGATAATGACTGGTGTGTGAGATTTTACAAAGAGCGTTAATGACAGCATCAAGGTGCTGTTGCGCGTCATTGACATGAATTACGTCCATGTTTTAAACCTCTTTTTAAAGTATTGTATTAGCGTAAACCATCGTTTTCTATAAATGAGGGAGGTATCAAGAGTTCCACTGAACAAAAGCCATTAGCTCAACTACTCAGGTTGCTCACCCGGTAAATTGTCAGGATCGATGCCGAGCGATCGCAAATACTGCGCTAACTTCTCTGCCCGTAATTGTTCCTGTTGTGCCCGTAATTGTTCTTGTTGTGCAAGTTCTTCTGCTGTCAAATAGCGATCGCCCTGTTCGTTGTACCAAAACAATAGCTCCTGTGGAATGCCACCCATTACCATTCGGTGTCGTCCAATTCCCAAGCGCACTTCACTCATCCAGTACGGTTCACCTATTTGTAGCTGATAGTGCCCATCTACCAACTTATAGACTTCAAACGGTTGATGTTGGTCGCGTCGCCAATACTCGGGATTGTAAATTACGTAGTACAACACACCCAGCTTCTCATAGATCTCTAGCTTCTCATCGTATTCACCCCCTGGTGTGTGGGATACTATCTCCAATGTGAGTATTGGAACGACTTCCTTCTCTTCCCAGACTGCGTAACTTCGGCGCGATTTTCCGGACTTTTTGCGTTCTACCCCCAAACTCAGAAAGCCATCTGGCACCACAGGCACTTTCGGACTGACTCCTGTTGTGTGATACACTGCCATATCTACACCAAAGAACCAATCCATGCGATTCGCCCAAATCATCGACAGCAAAAACAGTAAAACGTTAGGCAGAAAATTTTGGTCTTCGTTATCCACAGGTGTATCGTCTGAACTGGCTAGTTGATCTGTTGTTGGTAAGCCTACTTTGAGATTGGGTGATAGCATAACCGTTATTTGGCTAGCGTTTGGTTTTTTTATTATAGATGACTAAACGAATCGGCAATAAAAATTTTCCGATATCATTGATACCTAGTACTTGCCCAAAAAGGATTCTGGCTTCTACATCTACTTCAATACTGGCTGTATATCCCTTGTAAATCATCATAATTATAATAGTAATTAATTGTAATGTGTAACTGAGTCTCTAAGGTTCAATTCCTGCCTTAAGTAAAAACTCTCTCGTTGGTCTGGCTGAGTTGACTGTTGCAAAGTATTCGGTTGAAAAGCTTTGCCGTTTCCTTTGATCCGGAAATTTTTGGCATCTTGCAATCGTGTAAATTTCGGTATGGTTGCTGGTGATGTAGCCGTTTGAGCATTGGTGTTCAGCCAAGGATGTAACGCGATCGCACTGGTGAGACCTGCAATAAATAGTGCAGTTACTTTTTTACTGATGAGCTTGTTGTTCATGGTTCAGCTTGTGATTTTTTAATCTAGAGGTATGAAAACTTTGCTTTTGACAAGTCAATATACTTCTAGATTTCTACCGGGTATGCAGTTTTGCTAAAACTTCAAGTGGGAAGTAGGTCGTCACTGGTCACTGGTCACTATTGGCGATACCTTTTGCTTCCAAACGTTCTTTTTTATCTCGATCCATAACGCTATTCCTCTTTATCCAAGTCACACTTGCTCAGTCGCTTTTTACAATTCTCAATTACATTGTCTGGTATGGCTTTAAACTTTGAGCACAGATTATTGTGACTCACCAACGAGGGTAAATGCAGCCCAAGTGCTAGGGTGAGGATGCTGTTTCATGGTTGTTAGCATTGCTTGGCGTAGTGCTTTGGCTTTATCAGGATTTTTCTGTAACTGACGGTAAAATACGCTCATTAACAGTGCAGAAGGGCTATCTGGTATTGACCACAAAGTAACGATGACACTGGGCGCACCTGCAGTAATTAAGGCGCGAGATAAGCCAATGACACCATCACCTGTGATTGTACCTTGTGCAGTATCGCAGGCACTCAAGACAACCAGTTCGGCATTTATCTTTAAATCCAAAATCTCATTGGCGGTGAGCAAACCGTCATCTTTACCATCAGGGGCGAGGGCGACAGCACCAGGGACACCCAAACCTTTAAAATCATCAAGTAAACCGTGAGTAGCAAGATGAATGATTTTGGCTTGGGGTAATCTTTGGATAAAAGCGGCTTTGGTGGCGTCTTTACCTGTAATGGCTTTGGTGTTGAAAAGTTGAGCAATTTCTTTTGCTTCTGTTTCTGCACCAGGTAAGTTGTCTAACTGTTTTGGTGGTTCGCCAATTTTGGGAGAAACGCTGGGCATGATAGGATTGCCAACAACTACGGCTTGATTACCGGAAACCCGTTGCCGTTGTTGGCGAGTTAAATCTAATACTTGAATAGCTGGGGCAGTCAGGATAGTGTGTTTTTCAATTAGGTACTTACCTTGCTCATCTTGTAACGCGGGAAAGGGGACAAGGAAGAGAGATGATTGCGGTACAAATGTGACTCGCGCATCAGGATTTTTCGGTAGGAGGTCGGCAATTGGTTTAATGAGTAGTTCGTGAAGTTGTTTAAAGCGGTTTTTGGCTTTAGGTGTATTGGGGTTGTAAGTTACCTCAATACCACGACCTCTCACACCTATTAACTCTCGGCTATCGATGACTAATTCATTTAAAGTTGTATTATCTTTTTGCCATAAGGGTTTGAGGTCAGCTTTGCGGAAGGTGACTTCACCATTCGGTTTAATGACCCAAATATAGAGTTCTGATTCCTTTGCTTCTTGTTTACCTTGAACCTGAAATTCATCATAAATAATTGAATATTCAACGAGAGTGGTATTTTGTGCTTTAGCTATTTGTTTAATTTGAGCAATTGTTGGTTCTATGGAAGAGGAAACATCACTATTAGGAGAGAGACGACTAACCAGTAAATCCACAAAAGCCCTTGCGCGTCCACTTTCCGCTACTTCTAAGGCTATATCAGTTTGCTTTTGAGCGATCAGCACTTGTTGTAAGGTACGATAAGTGCTTGCTTGTTCCTCAAAAATGGAAATTTTAAAATCATCCCGATTACCTAGTCTACCCCGTTGAGACTTCCAAACCTCAATCCCTTGTTTTAGAACTTTTTGGGCTTCTGCAAAATTGCCAGATTTGAACAAAGCAAGTCCGAGATTAGTTAGCGCTACACCTTCACCATTGCGATCGCTGATTTGTTTGGCGATTGCTAAACGCTGTTGGTAGAACTCAATGGCTTTTTGATAGTTCCCCAGGGAACGGTAAGTATTTCCCAGACCAGTAAGCACAATACCTTCACCATCACGATGGCCGATTTGTTTGGCGATAGCTAAACTTTGTTGAAACAAGCCAATGGCTTTTTGATAGTCCCCCAGGGAACCGTAAGCATTTGCCAGATTACCCAGCGCACTACCTTCATCTTGACGATCACTGATTTGTTGGAAAATCGCTAAATGTTGTTGGAACAAGTCAATGGCTTTTTGATAGTCTCCTAGGGAAGCGTAAGCAACTCCCAAATAACCCAGCGCACCACCTTCTCCATCACGATTACTGATTTGTTGGAAAATTGCTAAGCTTTGTTGGTGAAACTCAATAGCTTTGTGATAGTTCCCTAGGGAACGGTAAGCAGCTCCCAGATTACCTAGAGCACGACCTTCACCATTGCGATCGCTAATTTGTTTGGCAATTGCTAAACTTTGTTGGTAGAAGTCAATGGCTTTTTGATAGTTTCCTAAGGAACCGTAAGCAGTTCCTAGATTATTCAGAGCATTTCCTTCACCATTGCGATCCCTGATTTGTTTGGCAATTGCTAAACGTTGTTGGTGGAACTCAATAGCTTTGTGATAGTTCCCTAGGGAATCGTAAGCAACTCCCAAATTACCCAGTGCTTTTCCTTCACCATTGCGATCCCTGATTTGTTTGGCGATCGCTAAACTTTGTTGGTGGAACTCAATGGCTTTTTGATAGTTCCCCAGGGAATTGTAAGCAACTCCCAGATTACCCAGCCTGCGACCAACACCTGCAAGATCGCCAATTTGTTTGGCAATTGCTAAACTTTGTTGGAACAAGTCAATAGCTTTGTGATAGTCACCTAGGGAATTGTAAGCAGTTACCAGATTATTCAAAGCATTTCCTTCACCATTGCGATCCCTGATTTGTTTGGAGAACGCTAAACTTTGTTGGTGAAACTCAATAGCTTTGTGATAGTTCCCTAGGGAATCGTAAGCATTTCCCAGATTATACAGCGTATTTCCTTCACCAAAGTGATCGCCAATTTGTTTGGAGATCGCTAAACTTTGTTGGTGGAACTCAATAGCTTTTCTATAGTTCCCTAGGGAATCGTAAGCAACTCCCAAATTACCCAGTGCTTTTCCTTCACCATTGCGATCCCTGATTTGTTTGGCGATCGCTAAACTTTGTTGGTGGAACTCAATGGCTTTTTGATAGTTCCCCAGGGAATTGTAAGCAACTCCCAGATTACCCAGCCTGCGACCAACACCTGCAAGATCGCCAATTTGTTTGGCAATTGCTAAACTTTGTTGGAACAAGTCAATAGCTTTGTGATAGTCACCTAGGGAATTGTAAGCAGTTCCCAGATTATTCAAAGCATTTCCTTCACCATTGCGATCCCTGATTTGTTTGGCGATCGCTAAACTTTGTTGGTAGAACTCAATGGCTTTTTGATAGTTCCCTAAAGAATGGTAAACAATTCCCAAATTACGCAGCGCACTACCTTCACCATTGCGATCCCTGATTTGTTTGGCGATCGCTAAACTTTGTTGGTGGAACTCAATGGCTTTTTGATAGTTCCCCAGGGAATTGTAAGCAACTCCCAGATTACCCAGCCTGCGACCAACACCTGCAAGATCGCCAATTTGTTTGGCAATTGCTAAACTTTGTTGGAACAAGTCAATAGCTTTGTGATAGTCACCTAGGGAATTGTAAGCAGTTACCAGATTATTCAAAGCATTTCCTTCACCATTGCGATCCCTGATTTGTTTGGAGAACGCTAAACTTTGTTGGTGAAACTCAATAGCTTTGTGATAGTTCCCTAGGGAATCGTAAGCATTTCCCAGATTATACAGCGTATTTCCTTCACCAAAGTGATCGCCAATTTGTTTGGAGATCGCTAAACTTTGTTGGTGGAACTCAATAGCTTTTCTATAGTTCCCTAGGGAATCGTAAGCAACTCCCAAATTACCCAGTGCTTTTCCTTCACCATTGCGATCCCTGATTTGTTTGGCGATCGCTAAACTTTGTTGGTGGAACTCAATGGCTTTTTGATAGTTCCCTAGGGAACGGTAAGCAGCTCCCAGATTACCTAGAGCACGACCTTCACCAACACGATACTTAATTTGTCGGTATATTTGCAGTGCTTGTCCCCAAGATAGCAAAGCCGCTTTAAATTGACCTTTTTGAAACTGCTGATTACCTTGATTAAGCAGTCTATCTGCTTTCGCCTTTCGCGCCTCTGGTGTTTGCGCCAGTGCTCCTAACTCTCCTGGTGATGTTGGAAAGGTTAAAGTTATCGGTATTGAAGCAGTGGCTATAACTAGGGCGAGGAAACTCAAACCAATGTTCTGGAAACGCATACTAAAGGATGAAGTGTGAAGTATTAAGGATGAAGTTTAAACTACACAAAGAATTATGTGCTTTCAATAACAAAATTATTAAAGGTCATGCAAAGACGCAAAGAAAGACGCAACTTTTTTAATAAGTAATTCAGTGGACTCGATCTAACTTGGCGTAGCAAGGGTAAAAAGGATAAGCTTCCCATACCGAGAAAATAGCCAGTCATAACAACGCTACAGACATGACGCTTCACAAAGATTTCCTCTAAATTGGGGTGTTAGAGATTCTTATCTCTCAAAGTGAAGGGGGTATGCATCACAACCCACTACTAAAGCTGTTCCGACCTGCAATGCATCTGGTAGCTTCATATCAAGGCAACACGGCAGAGTTACCTAAAAGAATCATATACTAATGCTCCCCATCCCGTACTGGGTATTTATCAGTTCCTTCCCGATCTAACCTCCGAAAAACTGCATACCCCCAATTCGCCCAGAGTTAAGAACTTATAACAACAGAAATAGTGAGGAGATGAGACATTGAACAACTAACGTACTCTACTAATCGCCGACCAAGGATATTTTCGGCTTAAAAGGGGAATTCGGTCATCCCAACCGATGATTCCCCGGCGGCGAAATTGTTTGTCATCAGGTTGGTCTGGCTGAGTTGACTGTTGCAAATTATTCGGTTGAAAAGCTTTGCCATTTCCTTTGAGCCGGAAATTTTTGGCATCTTGCAACCGTGTAAATTTCGGTGTGGTTGCTGGTGATGAATCCGTTTGAGCATTAACGTTCAGCCAAGGATGTAACGCGATCGCACTGGTGAGACCTGCAATAAATAGTGCAGTTACTTTTTTACTGATGAGCTTGTTGTTCATGGTTCAGCTTGTGATTTTTTAATCTAGAGGTATGAAAACTTTGCTTTTGACAAGTCAATATACTTCCAGAGTTCTACCGGGTATGCAGTTTTGCTAAAACTTCAACTGGGAAGTAGGTCGTCATTGGTCACTGGTCACTGGTCACTATTGGCGATACCTTACCTCTATGCTAGTATCGAGCCTGTGCTGGCAATTACCTGTCCAATTTCTTGAGGAGTTGCACCTGTAGCCAATATTGCTCGTATCAGTAATTCAATAGACACTGAAGTATCACCATTTTCAGCCTTGGCAATACGTGGTTGACTGGAGTGAATTTTGTCTGCTAGTTCAGCCTGCGTCATCAGCTTTTATCGTCGCTCTTTTAGCGTGCGACTCAGGGCTAATCTCATCTCAACTATAGCAACATGGCAAGTTGTTCAGCAGATGAGCATTGAGAGAGAACTATTATAGCGGTTTTCACTTGAATAAAGTACGGTTTTATCCGCGTTCATCTGCTACAGCCTGCGGTTCTATAACTTTTTTATGTATTGTACTCAATTGAAAACTGCTATATCTAGCTTCTAAATCTTGCAAAATCATCTGAATATTGTCTTTTAACATAGATAAATCACGCTCAATAATTCCCCAAACATCATCATAATCTACCCGCACATATCTCTTGCTTCGCTCCTCGCTACCGAACCAAACACTCGTATATTCTACGCGCCGTACTTAGCCGCAATTTTTAGAATTTCTTCCCGAAAAGGTAATAGTATTTCTTCAATTCCCATAGCCCTAACTTCTGTAGATTTTCTTGAATTTTTCATTTTTGGCAAACTGCATTGTTTCAGCACATTGTGAGGCAGAATTCAGTTTAGCTCTCGATAGCAAGAGTAGGAACACAAATAAAGCAACAGCGCGAGAAGCCAACGCAGGGAGTTTCTTATGCTTTATCATGGGTGTTTATACTAAAATTTTTCATATACGAAACAGTATATCTCTAGTTGCTATGGGGGTATGCAAATCGTCGCCCTTGTCTTCCTTGTCGCCCTTGTCCCCCTTGTCTCCCTGAATGCAACTCCATATAATTTAGCGATCGCAAGTTCTTGCATACCCTCCCACACCGCCAGAGCTATAAATAACCAGAAAATCCAAAATATAAAATCCATAATCAAAAACCTATGTCTTTTATCAAACGCCGTCAATTTCTGCAATTTACAGGTTCTGCATTGGCGACAATTGGTTTAAGCCAGTTAGATATGATGCAGCAGGGGGATAGATACGCTCAAGTCCTCGCTCAAAATTCTAAGCGCAAACTGGCTCTCCTGGTGGGAATTGACGAATACAAAAATGGTATTTCTCCACTGGAAGGTTGCGCTAATGATGTCCTGTTACAAAAAGAGTTGCTGGTTCATCGCTTTAGTTTTAATCCCAATGATATTCGTACACTTACCAACGCTCAAGCTACACGCCAAAATATCCTGAATGAGTTTGAAAAACACTTAATCGAGCAAGCAAAACCTGGTGATGTGGTTGTGTTCCACTTTTCCGGACACGGTTCGCGAGTAGTCGATCCAGATAAAGATAACGAAGATGGACTCAACAGCACGCTTGTTCCGGTTGATTCCAGTTTACCCCAAGGATATCTTTCTCAAGGTGGTATCGTGCCAGATATCATGGGTCACACGCTGTTTTTACTCATGTATGCATTAAAAACAGATAACGTCACTTTTGTTTTAGATTGTTGCCATTCTGGTGGTGCAACACGGGGGAATTTTGTAGTCCGTTCCCGTTCTGGAGGTGAGAAGTTCCAAGCTACGCCAAAAGAATTTGAATATCAGCGCCAATGGTTGAAACGGCTGAATCTGGAAAAATCAGAATATATCAGGTTGCGCCGTCAAAATGTTGCGAAAGGGGTTGTGTTGGCTTCGGCTAAACGCGATCAGCTTGCGGTTGATGCTTCTTTCAGTGGTTTTTTTGCAGGAGCCTTTACTTATGCTTTGACTCAGTCTCTATGGCAAAAAACAGCCAATGAGCCTGTAAAAAATGTATTTTCTGATGTCAGTCGCACTACCGCACGTCTGGCATACAATAATTCTGCCATTCAAAATCCAGAATTAGAAGCCAACCTCAAAGAAGGTTTTAATCCACCTCTTTATTTTACTCCTTTTTCAAAATCCTATGCTGATGCAGTCGTAACTGAAATTAAAGGTAATGAAGTACAGTTGTGGTTGGGTGGTGTAGATCCCCAGTCTCTTGATGCCTTTGATAAAAAGAATGCTGTGTTTAGTATTATTGATGCCAACGGTAAAGAAGGAGGCACTATCCAATTAGAATCTCGTCGGGGCTTGGTTGCAAAAGGTAAATTAACGTCAGCTTTACAGAGAAACATACCATTAACACCGGGAACGCTTTTACAAGAACGTCTTCGTGGCATTCCCAGTGACATAACATTAAAAATTGGACTGGATGACTTTTTCGATCGCAATACTACACTCCAGGCAAAGCAAGCTTTACAAGCACTCAATCGCATTGTGCCTTTACCATTAAGGCAACAAGAGGTGCAATATATTTTTGGTCGCATGACTCAAGAAAGATACGAACAATTCCAAAAAATGCAAACACTAAATATCCCTGCTGTAGGGAGTCTTGGTTTATTTTTGCCATCTCTTGACCAAATCATTCCTAATTCTTTTGCCGATGCAAATGAAACTGTCACTACAGCAGTAGAGCGTTTAAAATCCAAATTTAAATCATTATTAGCAGCGCGAATTGTCAAGCAAATGCTAAGCAATACCAATACATCTCGGTTAAAAGTGACTGCTTCGATGAACATTGCTAAAAGCCAAAAAATTGTCAGCGAAACTTTTACAGTTCGGGGTGGTATTACAAAACAACTTGCAAAACCCGTCAATATTATAGATGGTGTTCCTAAATTACCTCTTGGTACGCAAGTAGCTTTCCAAGTTGAAAATCAAGACTCTATTCCTCTTTACCTCAGCATTTTAGTTATCGATGCTGCGGGTGACATGGCAGTTATCTTTCCTGATAATCAACTTGTTTCAGTAGAAAATGCAGTATTGCTACCACCCGGTGAAAAGCGAACTATTCCTGACAATGATGAGATGACGCTTACTATCAGCGAACCATTAGGAATGACTGAAGCACTGATTATCACCAGCACATCGCCATTGCGAGAATCCCTCAAAGCACTCCAAAGAATTGCAACGGAACAGAATAGTCCCAAACGAGGGGCATTCTCTACAAATGACGAGTTTTTGGATGTCACAGAGAAATTACTATCAGATTTAGACACAGCTACTCGTAGCGGGACAAATGCTAGAGATACACAGTTACCACCTGGAGTGCGGGGTGTGGATACAACGAAACTCGCAGCCATGTCTGTAACTTTAGAAGTGGTGAGGTAACAATAGAAATAGTGAGGAGATGAGAAAATGAACAACTAGCAATGACTCAGTTAAAATACTGGACATTAGTCACACTTGATGGGACAGGCGATCGCAAAACTAGAGAACTCGAAAACGCCAAGTCTTTTTTTGCTGATAACTTCGCGGATGTCACCAATCTCAATGAAATTGCAGATACAGCAATACAACAACGATTGCTAGAATTCTCTCGCGATGCTTTCAGTCAACAAAGCTTGCTAGCCAAGCGCTGTTTGCTCTGTTTTATTTCCTGGCTAATTGAACAAGCGTGCTTACAGCTTGCAAGACAATTTGGTGAGTTTCACGGTTTTACACATCGCGATTTATTGCCTTATGTTCTTGATGATGATGGTAGCTTACAGCCATCAACCACCTATCAATCCTTTGCTAGAGAAATTTTACAAAGTTTCGATAGTAAAAAAAGCCATCTCAGTACTTGGGTAAGTCAAAAAGTCAAGCAGCACAAACAACTCAATAGATTCTTCTTAGAGTGCGGGTTGTACCTTGTAAGCGACTGGGCTATTCTCAACGATACCCGACCCCAACAATTACCAAAGATTTTTCATGAATTCTATTCTCTCACATTAGGAGAAATCGAGCAAGCACAAAAAATTCTTGAAGCATACCACAGCATATACCGTAGCGATCGCTGGCAACAACGTGCCAAAGGAGCGAGAGGTAAGTGCAATCCACCCACCGCTCAACAATTACAACAAATGGCTAAAATTCTAGAGATAAAAGGACTTCATTACTTATCTGCTGAAACTGTGATGCTACAGTTACAAACTCTTGCAGACAAACTGCGACAGTACCGAACTCATGTACGAAGTGGTTTATTTCCCACGGAATCTTTAGATGCACATTTAAATGAAAATTACGCTCTAATTGAGCAAGTTGCTGCTCCCGAAACAGCTAATATAATGACAGACACTGATGACACAGCAAATTTTTTAAAATCCTATCGACAACAAATGTTAGCTTGTTTGGATAAAGCGTTAGATGAGGTGATAAAATTCCGAGTAAAAAAGTTTCAGAGACAACACGAAGAACAGGCTATTAAATTCCTGCAAGCGTTGCACTTATTTCATTGTCAGCGATTAACCATGAGTCAAATTGCCAAACAATTAGGATTAGAAGCTCAATATAAAGTCACTCGATTGTTAAAACTCAAAGAATTTCGTGCTGATGTAGGACAGAAGACATTAGAGAAATTACGAGACTGTGTTATGAACTTGGCAAAAGAATACACGACAGTTGAAAGTTTGGTGGCTTTAGAAAAGCAAATTGCTGAAGCACTTGATGAACAAATGAAGAATTTGATCGAACAAGCAGAAATAGAATCTGCCAGTATGCAAAGCCATTTAGAAATGAGTTTATTATCTAAAAGGCTATGTCATAATTTAGAAACTGAACAAATCAAAATAATTAACACGAGCGCTACCATGAACTAAACGTACAAAAAATACTTTAACAACTTCTTCAAACTTCAACCTTTGATAATTACCTCTTCCCTTATTTCTCTAAGAAAATAGTTATGAATAGTTTACCCATGTCTCTTGAATTTGAACGTTTATCAGTAGAAGCTATTGTTCTTGAGTCCCATGAAATAACGCAAGCGATAGAACGAAGTAGCAAAATCCCCAGTCATGGGCGTCAATGGCAAACTTACTTAAACAGTTTAGCGTTGTTTGTCTTTAAAAAATGGTTAGAAGAACGCGATGATAACCTAATGGTAGATTATTCCCGATGTACCATTGCCAAACCAGGGCTAGCAAACCTAATTCCTACCGTTACTAATTTACAAGTTGGTAAATTTAGAGTGGGCTTAATAACCCTTGGTAGTTCCTTTGAAGAACAAGTGTATTTACCAAGAGCGATTGTAGAATTAAGCGAATTTATCCCCCATTTTTATGTATTAGTAGAAGTTTTAGAAGAACAAGAGTGTGGGGTAGTTCGAGGGTTTATCTCCTACTTAGAATTGCTAGCAAATATCAATGCCTCACCTGCAATATATTATCCGCAAGCAGATTGGAATTATCCAATCCCTTTAACTTGGTTTGACAACGATCCCAACCGCTTATTATTGTATTTACGTGCTTTAGAACCAGAAAGAATTTCTTTACCAACTGTATCAGCTAACCCCAAGCCAACATTATCCAGCATAGACAGTCAATTAGTCTCCCTACTCCCGCAATTACAAACGCCAGAAAGAGAATTGTGGGAGATTTTAACATGGGAACAGGGAAGCGTCGTTTTAACCACTCCAGAATTAATTGATTGGATATACAACCTGCAAACCAACAATGAAGTAGAAAGACAAATTGCTTCTCTACAAAAGCATTTATTTGACTTGATAAAAATAATAACACAACCAGCAATCAATGTAGGGCGCTGGTTATGGGATGAATTAGATGAAATCGGACAGCAGCTCTCGTGGACATTATTACCAAGATTTAGAGAAGCTGGAGCAATGCGAAGCCCCACAGAAGAATTTGCAGCAATTCAATCGCAACTACAAGCACAAGGTATAGAAATATCATTGGTAGCCAGAAGTGGATACCAAAATTTTTTGTTAGCAGGAGTCTCCTTAAGATTATATGCAGTTACATGGAATTCATCCACAGGAGATGACCCAAATACATGGAGCTTGCTATTGATTTTAGCCACGCCTTTACCAAATGCTCTACCTGAAAATTTGAAGTTACGAGTGAGCGACCAAACTGGTATTTTGGTAGAAGAGGAACTGAGTCCACAACAGCGCGGCTCGTATTTATATACTCGTGTCGTTGGCGGATGGGACGAAAAGTTTATTGTGACTGCAAGTTTAGGCGATGGTATAGAGCTAACTTTACCACCATTCGCCTTCGATTTGACGAAATAGAGCGATCGCAGAAACTACATACCCCCTAGAGGGTGAGAAATAAGAGACACTGAAAAACTAACAAAACTCTTCTTTCCTCTGCGTCCTCTGCGTCCTCTGCGGTTCAATAAATTAGTTTTTAACCGCAGAGGCGCAGAGAGCGCAGAGAGAAGAGCAGAGGTCGAGCGCAAATAATAAGTAACTAATGAATAACTTTTATCTCAAAATTCAAAAAGTTGATAGAACTTGTTTATTTGAACTGTCGTGGGGTAAGAATCAGCACATCACTGCTGCACTGTTTTATCCTGAAGACATTATATTATCCCACAATGAATGGCATAAAATTTATTGTAATTTCTACAGCAATCAATTGCGTGGAAAAGTCGTAAATAAAGGAATTATTGCACCACCTCCTGTAGATTTGCAAGCAAAATTAGTCCAAGCAGAGGCAAAATTTTTATATGAATTTCATCAATGGTTACGCAGTAAAGAATTGCACGACATTCGGATAAAGCTCAGTAAGCAAGCATTGGAACAGATTAACAAGAGCGTCAAAGATAATTCTTTAAACACCATTGATATTTTTATCAGTTGTAATTGTTCCGAATTAGAGCATTTACCTTGGGAAGCATGGGAGATTAGCACTGAATTCGCACCTGGTAACCTCCGCATTGTGCGTCAACCGCTCAATATCCGTCAAGAAGGTGCTAACTTAAATAAAAAAAGCCCCAGAAAAGCTAGATTTTTAGCTATCTTTGGAGACGAAACTGGTTTAAGCTTTGAAGAAGAATTACGATCTGTAGAATCCCTCAAAAAACAAGCCTCAGTTGAAGTCCTTCGTTGGAAACCAAACCAAGATATTAATGAATTCAAAAATGAAATCGTTACACTTCTAACAACTCAAAACTGGGATATAGTTTTTTTTGCAGGTCACAGTAATGAAACTACTTTCACTGGCGGTCAACTATCCATCGCCCCCAATGTTACTATTGCTTTAAGTGAAATCGAAAAACCTTTAAGTACCGCGATCGCAAATGGCTTACAATTCGCTCTTTTTAATTCTTGTGATGGCTTAAGTATAGCTAACAAACTCATTGATTTGGGTTTAAGCCAAGTAGCAATTATGCGAGAAAAGGTACATAACCGTGTAGCAGGAGAATTTTTTGTTCAATTTTTGAATGCAATTAAAGAATATAAAGATGTCCACGAAGCATTATTAGCAGCAACTGATTACCTCAAAACTGAAAAAAATCTTACTTATCCCAGTGCTTACCTGATTCCTTCCTTATTTCGTCATCCTAATGCGGAATTATTCCGCTTAAAACCATTTGGCATTCAGCATCAAATTATAAACTGGTTACCAACACGTCGTGAAACTCTAGCATTAGGAACATTAGTTATTTTAAGTCTTCTCCCACCCGTACAAGAAGCTTTACTAGACTTCCAAGTTGGAATGCAAGCTGTTTATCGCAATGTTACTAAACAATTACCGTCAGAAACCTCTCCACCAGTTTTACTCATCCATATCGATGAAGCATCACTGAATGAAGCAGGTACTAAAGCTCATAAATTTAATCCAATAGACCGTAGTTACTTTGCAAAAATCATCGATAAATTAACAACAATTCCTGCTAAAGTTGTTGGTGTTGATTATCTTTTTGATAGAGTAACAGATGACGATACAATCTTAGCTACGTCTGTGAAAAACTCTATCAACAAAAATGGGACTTGGTTTATATTTGGAGCCCAAGTTAAGAATAATCAAGAGCAAGGTGTACATAAGAGCGTTGCTAATCTCAATCAAGCCTTACAAGGTTATGTTGACAAATCTCCTGGGTATTTATCATTAGTCAGTAGAAGTACAGATTGTATACAAAGCTGTCCTTTTACTTACTTAACAGCATTAGTGGCTTTGCTCAATCAAGAAAAAACAACCCAAAATCTACTACAACCACAATTATCAAGAAATAATGATTTACGTACAGATTTAATTAAGGATTTGGGAAAACTTCCAGAAAATTCATCCCTTACGCAAAAATTACAAAAATTACGTCTTTCACGATTCACAAACTTTTCTGAGTCTTTGGGTCAACTTTGGCTGTATCCAATTATAGACTATTCCCTACCACCCAATCAAGTTTATCAGGTTATTAATGCCAAAGATTTTCTCCGAAAAGATAATACGACTCTCAACCAAGACAAGTTAAAACAGCAAGTTGTACTCATAGGCGCTGGTGGATATGAAGAAGCTGGATTATCAAAGTTTCACAGCGATACTTTTCCGTTACCAATGGGAGTCGCTTATTGGCGATCGCAAAATTCTTCCAGTCGTTTTCTTCAAGATTTTACAGGGGTAGAAATCAATGCTTACATGATTCAAAATTTGCTCAAACAACACCTCATCATTCCAATTCCCGACATGTGGATGATTGGTATTGCTGCATTTTTGGGAAAATATGTACAATTGTTGCTGGCTCAACATCAGCATACCAAACGCCGTTGTTCTTTATTTATGACTTCACTTGCGGGTGGGACTGGAATTTATGCGTTGATATCGATGCAAATGTATGTATCAGCAAGCCTTTTAGTACCTTTATTTTTACCATCCGCGACATTTTGGATTTATGCATTATTCGGATTGAGGAATCACAATGATAAATAAGAGCGCTAGAATTCGCTTTTTGACGTGGGTTGGTTTAGCATTAATAGCAGTTGTTCCTGCTTTGCTAATCACACCAGAAATAACCATAGGTCAAACAAGAACATACGTATCCTCTTGGTCAGATGTGTTTCATTGGTTGGTAAAACGGAAAAAACAACGTCCTATTTCACGCGATCCGAAACGAAGTTTATGCCTTGTGACTCCTAATGAAAAAATTTATAGTACTCAGCCGCTTTTTCTATGGAAGGGTAATTTAAAGAAAATAGCTGTGTCAAAGGTACGCAGCGATAATAATTTTTGGAGTTTATCTGATGTTGAGCAAAAAAATTTAGCAATCTATACAGGCGAAACACTACAACCGGGAAGTAGCTATGAGTGGAAAGGCTTCCTCGGTGATAATCCTACTATATTCTCAACTTTTCAAATCATGGACGAGCAAGAACGCCAGGTAATAACTAATGAACTCAAAATTTTGGAAAAACAACTGCAAGCAAAAAAAGCAGATGAGCAAACAGTCGATCTTGAAAAAGCACAATTTTTCGCTGATAAAGAATTATGGTCTGATGTATTGCAGCAAGTGTATTCCGTTCCCAAAGCTTCTGGCGAGTTATTGCAAATAAGAAAAGATGTGCCAGAAAAGTTATGTAATCTGTAAATATCTCCAGAAATTACTTCCTTTCCGCCTGAGGATTACTTATTTAAATGAACCACAAAGACGCAAAGAGCACGAAGACAAGAGGAAAAGCAGATTGGTAATCTTATAGAGAAGGGAGTAATTGTGAAACCAAAGATTGTTTTGTAGTGCTCTTGTTTTGACTATAATACATTTTTGGTAATCTTCTAGCGGGAAGGGAGTAGTTCGAGGCTCGGTATCAAGCAAATACATTTACGTTACGTTGCGATCGCAGTTCTAGAGCGCCGGTACAGTAATGCCATCTACCTGGTTTCTTTGAATTTGGACAACGAAAAACTCGTACTTTCAGGCACAGAAACAGGGTTTTTTATGCCCAATTCTGATTTCTGAACCGGCGCTCTAGTAAGCTTGACAAGAGAAACACAGTCAAATTTTTGCATAGGCTTATTGGCTCTGGAGGTAGATACAGATGGTTCATCTCATTGGGGAGTCAAAGCAGTGTTGAGACAGTTATCAAAATCAAAGCCTTGGGGTAGGAGAACTACCAGATGGATGTCATTGTCAATGGCGATCGTCATTGCAGTGGGTGTGGTGGCGAGCATTCCTCTGTCAGTCGTTGGGCAAAATCAACCACAACTCTCAGCAGAACAACAAGCATCTCTAGAGGAAGCCAACCGGCTCAATCAACAAGCGGATGAATTGTACAACAAAGGTAAATACGATGCGGCTATACCTTTAGCAGAGCGTGCGCTGGCAATGAGAGAGAAAGTGCTGGGAAAGGAACATCCGGATGTCGCCACTTCTATAAACAATTTGGCTCTTCTTTACCGAGAACAGGGGAACTATCAACAAGCTGAACCTTTGTATAAACGCTCTCTGGCAATTTTTGAGAAAGCACTGGGTCAGGAACATCCTCTTGTCGCCAGTTCTATTAACAATTTGGCTTTACTGTACCTTGCACAGGGGAACTATCAACAAGCTGAACCTTTGTCTAAACGCTCTCTGGCAATTTTTGAGAAAGCACTAGGTCAGGAACATCCCAGTGTTGCCACTTCTATTAACAATTTGGCTAATCTGTACCGACAACAGGGGAACTATCAACAAGCTGAACCTTTGTCTAAACGCTCTCTGGCAATTAGAGAGAAAGCACTGGGTCAGGAACATCCGGATGTCGCCGCTTCTGTTAACAATTTGGCTTTACTGTACCTTGCACAGGGGAATATTGCTCATGGCATTGATTTAATACAACGTGGGCTAGAAATTGAAGAAAAGAACCTAGCATTCATCTTTGCTCTTGGCTCTGAACAGCGCAAACAAAGTTACATAAACACTTTTACACATACAACTGATACTACCATTTCTCTCGCGCTCCAAAAAGCTCGCAATAACCCCAGAGCAACCCAACTCGCACTCACCACTGTACTGCGCCGCAAAGGACGAGTGTTGGATGCAGTGGCTAACAGTGTTCAAATTCTACGTTCTCAATTGACGAATCAGCCTGAACTCAAACAGTTATTTGATGAGTGGTCAAGTGTTCTACAGCAGCAATCCGCACTCGTATATGGAGAAAAAACAACGCCCCAACTCTATAAAGATAGATTTGAGCAACTCGAAGCTCAAAGACAAAAGTTGGAAGAAGCCATAAGTACTCAAAGTGCAGAATTTCTCAACGCCATTCAACCAGTAGAGTTAGCAGCAATCCAAGCGAAGATACCCAAGGATGCAGCTTTGGTAGAAATAGTACAGTACGGACTATTCAACGCCAAAGCTAAAAAGCCCAATGAACAATGGGGCGCTCCACGCTATGCAGCAGTAGTGGTACGCTCCTCTGGAGAACCGAAGTGGGTAGACTTGGGAGAAGCTTCAGTTATTAACAAGTCGATCGCATCTTTACGAATTGCTTTGAGCGCAGAAGGCGATCGCGCTGGTGGAATCATATCAAAACCAAATGCTCAAAAAAAAGATGTTCCCTCAGTGCAACAACTCGCTCGCACCTTGGATAAACAAGTCATGGAACCAATTCGTCCACTGCTGGGGGAAGCAAAGCACCTCATTATTTCTCCCGATGGACAACTGACACTGATTCCCTTTGAAGCACTCGTTGATGAGAAAGGTCAGTACTTGATTCAACGCTACGCATTTTCCTACCTCACCACCGGACGGGATTTACTGCGCTTTCAATCAACAGCTAAGAGCAATTCTTCTCCCGTCGTGTTTGCGGATATTGACTACGATAAACAGCAGACCATCGCCGCTACATCAAAATCTACCACTAGGGGTGGGACTCACCGACGTTCCAACGACCTCGCCAGTAGTCTGCGCTTTGGAAGACTAAATAACACCCAAGAAGAAGCACAACAAATCAAGGCAATTTTTCCGACTACAACAATATTATCTGGTAGCCAAGCCACAGAAGCAGCCATCAAGCAGCTCTCTGCTCCCAGTATCTTACATTTGGCAACTCATGGCTTCTTTCTCACTGACCAACAAATCAAACCTAAATTTAATAATTTTGATTTACAAACACCTGTTGCATTCTCAGGAGAAAACCCCCTACTGCGTTCTGGTTTGGCTTTGGCTGGTTTTAACAATCGCCAAACAGTTTCAAAGGATGCTGATGATGGCGCACTTACATCATTAGAAGTGGCGGGACTAGATTTACGTGGGACACAGTTAGTGGTGCTATCTGCATGCGAAACGGGATTGGGTGATATTAGAGTTGGGGATGGGCTTTATGGCTTGCGTCGTGCTTTGACAATCGCTGGTTCTCAAAGCCAAGTATTAAGTCTGTGGAAAGTGGACGATGCTGGTACCAAAGACTTGATGGTGAAATATTATCAAAAACTCAAAGCAGGTAAAGGTAGACATGAAGCACTGAGAGAAGCACAATTGTCCATGCTGGCGACCCCAAAATACCAACACCCAAATTACTGGGCGAGCTTTGTTGCTTCTGGAGATTGGACTCCACTTTACAACAAATAAACTATTGCATAAAATGCCACTGTTCTCATTTTTGATGATTCTTGTAAATCAATGCATCCGGCACTTTGCGTAGTGGTTTCTCAAAATTAGCATACTCACCAGTCAACATCAAGAAAAATATATTGTGATGAAATTCAAGTTCATCTGAAAGTTGTTGAACCAGGTTGGAATTTTTCTGTGGCGTATCTACTTCACCCCAAAAACCTACTTTTCGCTTTACCCCTAGAATGTAAAGTGCCTTTTCAGGAAAATGCTCCACTGTCTTCTGAACTAAATAAACTGTTTTAATCTGGGTATAACCTGATAGCTGTTGATATAAACTATTTAATTGTGCTTGTGATAAACCATGAGGCTGAAATTTATCGTTAGTTTGTATACATTCCCGTTCTTGCTGCGCTTTCAACATTTTATCGTAATGTTTTTCTGCACGCTGTTTGTATAATTGCGCTGCATTTGTATCACCTTTTTGCATTAAAAAGGAATAAATTATTTGGCAACCATCAACGACTATATGTATGTCCCGATCCATTGCCTTTTCAATATATTTTATACCGCTTGGATTTTGTTGATTCAGTAAGACTTGCCCCATTAAATAATTAGCCGATATATCATTGGAATCTATATCTAAAAGTTCTTTTAATAATGGGAATGCTACTGACTCTCCTTTAAACTCTAAAGTCAATTTAACTCGTTGCCAAGATTCTTCAGTATTTAATTTGTCTTCTTTGGATTTGCTCTCTAATTTTTTAAGTGTAGCAAGTGACTCCTGAAATTGTGCGTACTTCTGTCGCCAAGGTGTTGTCATTTGGTCGTACCAAATTTGATTAAAATGCTCTAGAAGCTTATCTAAAGCCGTTCCTAAAACTTCTCTAGCCGCACTCACTTTCATTGTAACGGGTAAAGATATTTCTTCCAAATTTTTAGGAAGACATTGCAAAGCATTCAAGCGATCGCGCAAACATGGATGAGTGTCATCATTATTTGTTTTTCTTGCCAAAGCTTGTGTCAAATACAAGCTGCTTTCTGTAGAAGGAATTTCCTTCAGAAACGCTGATTTCATCTCTGTAAACACTATTTTAGGCGCATCAATCTCTGTTTGGACCCGCTTATACACACTAGAGAAAAAAGGATTTTCTAAAAATCTAGCTTTAATGTCAACATTAATCAACGCTTCAGCGACATTTTTAGCTCCTGTTAACTCTGCAGCACATCTATCGGCTTCATATTCGTCCATACGTGCGAGTACAAACGAATAAGCATTAAAAAACGGCACGTACCATTTCAAAAACCGTTCAAAAATAAACCACGATGTTTCATTCCCACCAGCCCCCAGTCCTTCGGCAATTCGATACCATGTTAAACGCTGACGATAAATCCAACCAGCGAAGCGACTGTGATTTCCCGATAAATGTCCAAGTTCATGTGCTAGCACTGCGCGAAACTGTTCTGTTGTAAGTGCTAACATTAAAGGCAAGCCAATAATCAGGTAATTTTGCTGCCATCCCAACAAACCCAAACGGGGTCTTTGCATAACAGCAGCATTGAAATCATCCACAAGCAAAATTTGATGAAAACACGGTGCTTGTAATTTGGATGATAATTCATCAACGAAAGCATATAAACCAGGTAAATCTTTACGTTTTACATACAAACCTGTAGGTGCTGGAAAAGATACCCATAAAGAACGCACCAAAATCAACCCAAATGCCAGTAGAAAAATAATTGCTTTTATCGCATTAGCATTGAATGACCTAGTATTCAGCATCAACCAAACAATACCTACTAACAAAGTTAATGTTGCAGCGAGTATCGCAAAAATATAGGCGTAACCTAGCGTTGCTAGTAATGCTACGCGCAATTTATATCCGCTTGGTTGCTTGCGTGCAAAAACTTCCAATTTCTGTATAAGTATATCAAACTGCTTTTGATTTAAAGTCATTTTTATGCTGAAGCCCGATCGAACTCCAACATAGCTGATGCGCTGTTCCTCTGGCTTGCGTAAAACTCACAAAAGTAAATATTTTCTTTTGCTTGCGATCGCGGATTAAGATATTGGGGTCTATGCGTAAGCCCTGTGTAAATTTACTAAATTCCTCTAGAATACTATACACTAAAGAGTTAGAAAACCGCAGATGCACGCAGATACACGCGGATGAACTTGTATTTCATCCGGACAAGAGCTGCTATTACATACAAGAAACAATGAAAGCGTATAAAATAACACTGGTTAACCGCAACAACTTTACTCTTGAGGTAACGGGCGATCGATACATATTGGATGCAGTAGAAGCCGCAGGATTGCGATTACCTGTGGGCTGTCGATATGGCGCTTGCATCACTTGTGCAGCACGTTTGATTGAGGGTGAGGTTGAGCAGTGTCAAGCAATTGCTCTCAAACCAGCACAAGAAGCGATGGGCTACGTGCTTCTTTGCATTGCCTACCCTCGTTCGGATTGCAAGTTTGAAGTCGGAGTGGAGTCTCAATATAAACTTTATGTGAATCCGTTTAAAGGTTTTCGTCAGTAGGTCAATTTTTACTTGAAAAGTCGGACTCATTATGAGTATGATTTATCAGGAGATTTACGAAGGAGCCGCTTTACTCATGTTAGCTAATAAAGAAGGACAACGAGTTCCAAATGTAACGTTCCGTTTACGTCAAGACCACAATTGGGTGAATCTTACTACGAATGACTTGTTTGCAGGTAAAACTGTCATCGTCTTTTCCCTTCCAGGAGCATTTACACCGACTTGCTCCTCAACTCATGTCCCCGGTTACAACCAATTGGCAAGAATTTTTAAAGAAAATGGGGTAGATGATATCATCTGCATCTCCGTAAATGACGCCTTTGTGATGAATGAATGGGCAAAAGACCAACAGGCTCAAAACATCACGTTTATCGCTGATGGCAATGGCGAATTTACAGATGGTATGGGAATGCTGGTCGATAAATCCGACTTGGGCTTCGGGAAGCGGTCTTGGCGCTATTCCATGTTGGTGAAAAATGGCATCATCGAAAAGATGTTCATAGAGCCAGAAGAACCAGGCGATCCCTTTAAAGTATCTGATGCTGAGACAATGCTAAGATACATCAACCCTCGCGCCGCGAAACCCCAGTTGGTTTCCTTGTTTACAAGAGTCGGTTGTCCTTACTGTGCTCGCGCCAAAGACATGCTATCTGGACGTAGCATTGATTATGAAGAAATCGTTTTGGGTAAAGATGTGACAGCTCGTACATTACAAGCTGTGACAGGTGCATCAACTGTTCCCCAAGTGTTTGTGGATGGCAAATTGATTGGTGGTTCCGAAGCACTAGCTGATTACTTAAGTGCTAGATAAGTTTTAAATCCGCATCTACAACCCCTCGATCCCCCTCGAGACCTCTCGTTCCCAGGCTCAGCCTGGGAATGACTCGCGGGAGGCTCCGCCTCCAGTATTCTATCCAACTACGCGAGGCAGAGTCTCTTGTGCTGCATTCCCAGCCAGAGGCTGGGAACGAGAAGTGAGTGTTTTCACCTTAAAGACTGACGCATCATAGTGCTTATCATATCTACGAAGAAGGTAAGTACTATGAGAACAATTAAAGTCGTCAGCAAACCTTTATAGTCAAAACTACTGAGTTGCTCTGTCAAAAGACGACCCAAACCGCCAGCACCGACAAAACCAACAATGACTGTCGCACGAACGCAAACTTCCCAACGATAAAGGATATAGGCAAGGAAGCGGGGAAAAGTTAGGGGGATCGTTCCGTAGAGAAAGATTTGGGAATGACTAGCACCATTAGCTTGTAGCGATCGCAATGGTCTATCATCTAAATTCTCTATAACCTCCGCCATCAAACGCCCCAAGATACCCAAGTTGTGGATAGCCAGAGCGATCGCACCTGGTAAAATTCCAGGAAACATGACAAACAGAAGGATTAAAGCCCAAATAGGTTCGGGAACAGCACGAGCAAACAGGAGTAAGAAACGAGTCAAGGGGAGGACAAGAGAACGAAAAGACTTCACCCCCATTTTCCTGGCTGCAAAAAAGGAAAGCAATATGCCACCACTACCTGCACCTGTGGTAGCCAAAACGGACATAGCCAAAGTTTGTGCTGAAAGGGTAAACATTTGATTGAGCAGAGAAATGTCAGGAGGAAATAGATTCTGAAAAACTTCTGTCAGTAGTTGTGCGGTACGTGGTGACCAAAGTTTTGTAAAGTCAGCTTTAACATACCAGAACGAGAAGATTAATAGAATAAGAGCACCCACCAATGAACAAGCCACCACCGGATCTCGTTCTTGAACTAGCTTTTGCCGTTGCTTGAGATGCAGAAAATTTAAATCCAAACGACTGGGAACACCCAAACGCTGACGCAACCAACCACTTAAAAAATCCGTGCTACCACTTAGAAATAGCAAAGCAAACAAGAAAGTCCACATTTGCTGGTAACGGAGTGATTGGAGACTGAGAAGAATTTGATAACCCAATCCACCCGCACCAATAATACCCAACACAGCAGCAGAACGAATCGAACATTCAAAACGATAAAAACTGTAGGAAAGTAGATTGGGAAAAGCTTGAGGAATCAAACTGTAAGTAAAAGCCTTGAGAGGAGAAACACCACTGTTAAGTAATGCCAATAAAGGAGCACGAGGAGTTTCATCTAAAATTTCAGAAAACACCTTAGCAGTGATAGCACCAAAAGGAACTGCGATCGCCAAAACAGCAACCAGTGGATCGAGACCAAAAATATTCAAAAAAAACAAACCCCAAACCAATTCGTGAATCGCTCTAGGAATTGCTAGAATTGCCCGTACAACTAACCAAGGAACTGGAAAACCTCTTAAAGAAACAGACCTCCACCAAACCTCACACGATAAAATACCACCTACAAACCCAATGAAAACACTCAAAAACGTGCCACACATAGCATAGGCAAAAGTTTTCAGAGTAGCATCCCAAGTCAACAATAAAAATTCCCAACTCAATTCCGGTGAAAACGCCGCCAAGAGAAAGCGGACAACAAGATTCCAGCCTCCCGCATTAATTAAATCTTGCTGAAACACCCCAGCAACGTGTAAAGACCAAACCAATAAAACAACAAACAGTAAACACTTTGTCATTTGTTAGTTGTTAGTTGTTAGTTGTTAGTTTTTAGTTGTTAGTTGTTAGTTGTTAGTTGTTAGTTGTTAGTTGTTAGTTGTTAGTTGTTAGTTGTTAGTTGTTAGTTG
>NZ_WJFC01000110.1 GCF_009725235.1 Scytonema sp. UIC 10036 | reverse complement strand
ATCCCCACAATATATTTGGTGATTTAAGATTTTGTTTTACCCCACCCTAACCCTCCCCTTGTAAAGGGGAGGGAACTAGAACTCTAATTTCCCCCCTTGGAAAGGGGGGATTAAGGGGGGGTAAATTATTTGAGAGTATTTTTTGTTGTCCTAAAAACATTTTATTTAACCTAAAAAAATAAATTATTAAATTTGTAATTCATTCAATATTTATCAGATAAATATAACCAAAATGTGTTATCTTAGATAAAGTGATAATCCCTACAAATGTCACCTTTTCTAATGATTAGTGAAGATATTCTAACCCAAGAATTTCTCAGGGTCATCAATCACTATTACCCAAAAGTAGGGGAATTATTAAACGGTTGCTATGTGAAAGTTATCTCTACTTACTGGGGACGCCCTCCCAAGCGCTTGCTCTATTTAGGAATTTATTGCTCTGACAATATAATGCACCACGTGCAATCTCATAAGGAAATACTCCGAGAAGTTGCAGAAAACATGGGGCTAGTTCAAGTCGTTTTCCTAAATGCAACGCGACTGCTACGCGATCCAATGTCCAAGCTGAAAGAAGCACATCCACGCTTGTGGTTGGATTTGCACTGGGTTTCCACCTAGGAAGAAAAAATGACGCTTGCAATGAAAACTGGTCTTTTTTGTAACTACGAAAACCATCACCAAAACTCTCGTCTTGCTATTCAAGAGCAAGTTACGCTGGTACAGTATGCTGAAAGTCTGGGTTTTGAAGAAGCCTGGATCTCAGAGCATCATTTCAATGAATTTAATCTCAGCCCATCAATTTTGGTGTTGGTAGCACATTTAGCAGGTGTGACTTCAACAATCAAACTGGGTACCGCTGCGGTTTTGCTACCGTTTCATAACCCGATCCGAGTGGCGGAAGATATTGCTACATTAGACAATCTGTGTGATGGAAGGCTCTTGTTTGGAGTCGCCAAAGGGGGACCATTTCCAGATCAAAACAAGCATTTCGCCATACCTATGAGTGAATCCCGCCCCAAAATGCTTGAGGCGATGGCTTTGATTCATCAGCTTTTGTATGAAACGGATGTATCGTTCAAGGGACGGTATTATCAGTGCGATCGCATTACAGTTCACCCAAAACCATTGCAAAAAAAGGTTCCAGTTTATATCGCAAGCGGTAATGACGATGCGATTGCTTTCGCTGCAAAACATTCCTTTGCTTTGATGGGAGGACCTCCGTTTTCCCTAGAAAGATTGAAGAAAACAGTAACCCAATATCGTACCTTAAATTCTGGCGGTACTGAGGACTTGATGCTCGCACGCTTCTTTTATGTCGCTAAGACTTATGATGAAGCCGTAAGTGAGGCTTTCCCTTTCATCCGCCAATTCAGTATGAAAATGAAAGCTAACACCGCTCAAGTTATACAGAACAGCCCAAATCAAAACCTGAAACCCTTCGATCGCACAAACATCTGTTTTGATGAGGACTACTTAATTGAGAACTCCATCATTGGAGATGTTGCGACTTGTCGCGATAAAATCAAAAGATTTCAGGATGAACTTAATTTAGGGACGTTAGCGCTGAAACCTTCATCTTTTAGTTTGCAAAAGAACCTAGAGAGTTTAACGCGCTACAACCAAGAGGTGCGGAACTACGTCTAGAACATAAACTTAAGGCACTTAAATAAACCTTAGCTATTAGCTAGAAGGGGTAAGTTATGATGAAGAGACCCTTCCTCCCCCCGGAAGATATGCCACCCACTGAAGCAACGCAAATAGATAGAATCCTGCGTTGGCAATTAGAAAGGTCTACTGGTAGATGCTTTTTTGAGGCGTGCGATCGCGTTACACGAGCACTACTCTATAGTTGTCAGTGGTATATCACCACCAACGATGGTATTTTGACCCTAGTTATCGACTGCCCGGACATAGTCACGTATTGGCATATAGTCAGTAATATTCCACAGATTGGAAATCGGCTAGAGAGGTTTGCCAGTAATGCAAAAATTACTGTTCATCCTCCCTTTGGCAAAGGCGCACCGATTGAAGTAAGTGTAAATGAGATATCAGCTTATAGAGATTGGCTTTAACGAGTGACCAGTGACCAGTGACCAGTGACCGATAATAATAGGTTACTGGTTATTGTTGTGGGATTCGGATTCGCGATCGCCTGCGGAGGAACACCCAAATCTATTTCTTGTTACTCTTTGAGCCATTCTTCATAACCACAAGCAAGCAAACGTTGTTTCACCTTGACAATTGATTCAGGTGATGGTATTTCTGCGGACTCTACTCCATACACATCATTAAGAACAATAAATAGTCTTTTCCAGTGTATTGAGCCATGACTTGTGCCAAGCAGCGATGGCTCATTTCATTATAAAGTAATGCCAGGAGTGGAAAGTAAGACTCAGAGTCCACACCATTAGGGAAAGCACATTGAATAAGTCTGTACGTACTGAGCAAATAAGGCGCGATACTAACTAGCATAATTTTAGTTTCAGATCTGCGTACTGCTGTCCGAACCATTGACCGACTTGTACTGTTGTAGTGTATGACATTCCTAATACAGACAACATTACAGAAACTCAGCCACTCACAGTCTATTGAATGCTATGATTAGGGAAATAGAGATAAGTCGAATACTAGTATGAGTAACACTAACGTTATACAAGAAATTTTAGATGAATTGCCACCAGATTCACAACAGCAAGTCAGAGAATTTGCTGAGTTTTTGCTTAGTAAACACCGCGCCTCGACTAAACCTTTAGAGTTAAAATGGGCGGGGGCATTGCGGAACCATAAAAACCTTTCTGCTCAAGATTTACAACGTGAAGTTTTAGAGACATGGGGAGATTAAGTGTTTCTCGTAGATACTAATGTCTTTTTAGAGGTGCTTTTGGAGCAGCAAAGGGCTGACGAAGCGCGGAAATTTTTATTAAATGCGCCTGCTGACAGTCTTCATATTAGTGATTTTAGTCTTTATTCAATTGGCATCATTCTAGTACGACGTCAGATGCCAGAAGTATTTCGTTTGTTTTTGCAAGATGTCAAGGTAGGTATGCGTCAAGTAAGGCTAAATTTAGACGAGTTAGATGCTCTACCAGAAGTTGCTCAGAATTTAAAGTTAGACTTTGATGATGCTTATCAGTATGTTTTAGCTGAACGTTGGGGATTGCGTTTGGTTAGCTTTGATGCTGATTTTGATGGTACTCCTTTGGGAAGAGTTATACCAGCGGTTGCATTATAGAGACTAAAACGAGTTATATATTGAATATATGTATTAGTATCTAACAGGTAAATCACAGAAAATCCCAGAGTCGCTGTTCATATTCTCCTTGTTCCCCTCTTGTTAGCAGTTCTCCTTCCCACTTAAGAGCAGTCCTCTCAAAAAAACCCGGACTCCAACCTAATTCTTCTGGTGTTTTACTAACTACTAAAGCTTCAGATTGCTCTAGCTTTTCGGCTTGAACTGCTGCTTGTAAAATGTGCTTTAACTGTGCTTGTAGCGATCGCCCATTAAGCTTCGCAAGCATTTCTAACTTCTCCAGCAGCGCTGGTTCTAAATCTTGGATAAGAACCTCAGCCATCGCTCTTACCTCCCTAACAACTTCCTCTGTACATTAACAAATTATCTAACAACCAGCTATACCAATTTTTTGGCGTCGCTAGTAGTTGCTTGATCGCCTTCTAGGTTACTGGTTATTGTTGTGAGATTTACAGTTGGCGAAACCGCCAGATGAAAGCAATAGATGCGATCGCTATCCCAATTGACTGTCCGATCCACAAGCCCACGCCACCAAAACCAAAGTGGAAACCTAGCAGATAGCCGCTAGTCAAACCAGCTCCCCAGTAAGCAAAAAAGCTGAGTAACATTGGAATGCGAGTGTCTTGAAGCCCTTGCAGTGCGCCATTAGCAGTTCTTTGTACTCCATCTACAATTTCTCCTGAAGCTGCTACAAACAGCATAGGAACAGCAATTGATAAAACTTTTGCATTTGCAGGGTCGCGCAAATCGATAAATAATCCTACTATATGTTGAGGAAAGATTAACACTGCGATCGCTATGAGTGTCATCACTCCTGCACCTAAAGCCATGCTAATGTATCCAGCTTGTTTGGCTGCTTTTATATTTCGCTGTCCGAACCATTGACCGACTCTTACCGTTGTAGCATACGACATCCCCAATGGAATCATGTAAAAAATGCCTACGGTTTGTAAAACAATTTGGTGTGCTGCCAAAATCTCAGTTCCCAAAGCACCCATTAAGAATGTAACGATATTAAACATTCCGTACTCTATAGCTGTTGCTATACCAATTGGCGCACCAAGCCAAAGCAATTGCCGAATAATAAACGGTTTAATTTGATGTAACGAGAGAAAAATACAGTAAGTTCTAAGTTGTTTGTGCCAGAGAATGTAGACGATTAGAGACAAAAACCTTCCCCAAAAACTGAGAGCACTAGTCAATGCCAAACCCACCAATCCCATTTTTGGAAAACCGAACATACCTAGCCCTAGTGCATAATTGCCTACAATATCAAACAATGTCCAAGAGATCGCAATGACCATTACCGGACGAGCTTGAGATACACTAGCTACTAGACTTCTCAGTACGGTAAACCCCAAAGCAGGAAATATCCACCAAAGTGCTACATCTAGGTATTCATTTGCTAAAAAAGCCGTTCTAGAAGTTTGTCCGAGATGAAGCATGAGCGCATCCAAATTTCCGACAATTGGCATCAAAGATATTCCCAGGACTACTGATATCCATAATCCCTGACGTGTTATTTGCGTAACTTGTAATTTATCTCCTGTACCATGCGCTGCTGCTACGAGAGGACTGACTCCTAACACCATACTAGTTGCAGTGTTTAACAGCGTCATAAAGGTTATGGAGGCTAATCCACCTGCAGCTAAAGTGTCTTGTCCTAATCTACCCATAACGACAGTATCGGCAAAACCCGTAACAGATTGGGCAAGTTGAGCGCTGACTAATGGGATAGCAAGCTTAAGAAATTCCTGAATTTCAGTCCGAATATTAGAGCGATCGGTGAGAAAAGTCATGACAAAATATTTAGGACTGTATGTGGGGCGTGAAGCAATTGAAACCAGTTTAGGAAAATGCTCTGCATCCAACTATACAATTCTTGCGTGACTATCAAAATCTTGCAATTAATTTTCAGCGCATTTGCCAGCTTACAGGCATGACACTGAAAGCCCATAGAATTCTGACATGAGATGTACAGACAACATTACAGAAACTCAGCCGCTCACAGTCCATTGAATGCTATGATTAGGTGTTTCTCGTAGCTCCTATTGAAACTATGACTTAAGGTTGATTGAGAGTAGAATATGACCCAAGCTTTATCAAAAACAGTAACATTTGATGAATTTATCGAATGGTATCCAGAAAATTCAGAACATAAATACGAATTACATGATGGTGTAATTGTTGAAGTACCTAAACCAACAGGACCGCATTCAGAAGTAGCAGGGTTGCTCAACGGTGAGTTATTTATAGAAATTCGTCGCTCTTCACTACCTTACTTCATTCCCAAAGAATGTGTTATTAAACCAAGAGACAATGGTGGTTATGAACCCGATATCATTGTTTTAGATAAACAACAAGTTGGTAATCATGAATCTCGTTGGAAAAAGGAGTCTATCATTACACGAGGCGATTCTATTCGACTCATAGTTGAAGTAGTTTCAACTAACTGGGAAGATGATTACGCGTTGAAATTAGAGGAATATGAATCGTTCGGCATTTGCGAATACTGGATTGTGGATTACCTTGCTCTTGGTGGTAGGCGATTTATTGGCAATCCCAAGCAAAAAACTATTTCAGTTTACTCATTGGTTGAGGGTATTTATCAACTTAACCAGTTTAGAGGTGACGACCGCATCGTGTCTCCAACGTTTCCTGGGCTGACTTTAACGGCAAGACAAGTTTTTGATGCTGGTAGTTAGTATAACTAAAGGTTTGGTCAGATTCGGTGACTTCTTGTCGTTCACCCAAGGCTTGTGAATGCAAACTGCGAGGCTCTACCCCGCGTTACAGATTGGAACAGGAGGCGGAGCCTCTACTTAGGCGTTCCCAGGCGGAGCCTGGGAACGAGGTGGGGGTTGTTGGGGATCTAACTTTTCACAAATGATTTAAGATTGCTATATTTGAAACCTTATCTAACAACCAGCTATACCAATTAGCTAGTCCTGTACCAGTCAATGCGGAAACTTGGAAAATGCGAATATGAGGATTGACTTGTTGGGCGTACTCTATACAATGCTGAACGTCGAACTGTACGTAAGGCAGTAAATCAATTTTAGTGAGAATCATGACCTCACTTGCACGAAAGATATGGGGATATTTGATTGGTTTGTCTTCCCCTTCCGTTACCGAAAGAATTACAGCTTTGGCATTTTCACCTAAATCAAATAAAGCGGGACAAACCAAATTACCTACATTCTCAATCATCACAACCGAATTCAACGGAGGATTGAGTTGTTGTAGTCCTCGTTCTACCATTGCTGCTTCTAAGTGACAGCCTGTTCCCGTATTGATTTGTACAACCTTACAACCTGTTGCTTGAATTTTTTTAGCGTCGTTAGCAGTTTCTTGATCGCCTTCAATGACACTAATGGTTAATTGATGCTTCAAATCATTGATAGTTCTAGTGAGTAAAGTTGTTTTTCCTGCACCCGGAGAACTCATGAGATTTAAAGCCAGAATATTTCGACCTTTAAACCAACCTCGATTTTGTGCTGCTATTAGGTTATTTTTTGCTAAGATATCTTGCTCTAATGATATTGTTGTGCCATGAGTTTTCGCATGAATGTGAGAAGCTTCTGTCAAACTATCGTGGGTATGAGAATGGGAGATAACTGTTCCATCCGGTAAAGTGTGAGTGTGAAAATGCGGATGAGCATTCCCGTTACTACTTATTGCTTGTACTTCCTCTGTTTCAGGATTAATCATTGTGACTTCAGCATCGTCAGAACAACCACAAGTTACACACATAAATAATTTAAAATCAAAACTTCAAAATTAAATTTCTATCTCTTTGATTTTTAATTCTGTACCTGCTATTACATCTAAATGTATGCTGCCACACTGACAACTTCCCAAAGGCTTTTCTAGAGGAATTTCCAAGCCACATTGGCAACAGCGTGCCAATCCCGAAGGTTCTAGAATTTCTAAAGCTGCACCTTCTAAAACAGTTCCTTGAGTACAAACATCAAAACAAAATCTCACAGCATCAGGCATAATGGCAGAAAGTTTGCCAATTTCTAGTAAAACTCGCTGCACTTTTTTCCCTTGAGCGTGTTCGGATACAATAGCGACAATGTTTTGAGTAATTCCTAACTCATGCATAATGGTTATTAATTATAAAAATAACAAAGCAGAGGCGGGTTTTGATTGTATAGCTACGAATTCTATTCGTTTAGGCTAATAAAAAAGTTTTGGGTGAATAAAATTAACCACTACACAAACAAAGTCCGCCTACGCGGATTTTGAAAAAATCTTTAACATAAGTTATCAATTTCTTTGTAATAAGAAAGTTCGATAAACTACAAACATTAAAGTTTTTTATACTTACCAAGCTAAAGTAATGACCTCAACACTCAAAAAGAAGATTTTAGCGATCGTCACCTCTGTGTTACTGCTCTGCAAGAAACTTGTAAATCTCACGCTTTACCTGAACAAGCAGATCGCGTACTCGCAAAGCTTGCTCTAGATTGCCACTGCGAGCAATTTGTGTGACTGCATCATTCAACTCTGTTAAAGTACGCCGCAACTCAATCAATTCCGAAGGCTTGCTTTGTGTCAAACTGTCTTCTGTGTTTCTGGAATTCGACTGCTCTAGGCGATCGCTCAACAATTGTCTACCACTCTCTGTGATTGTGAAGACACGTCTACCATCGATTTGCTCACTAGTCAAATATCCGCCTTCTTCCAACATCTGAAGTGTTGGATAGACAGAGCCAGGACTAGGACGGCGGAAGCCTCCTCGACTGTTTTCTAGCTCTTTAATCAATTCATAACCATGCTGGGGGCGCTCAGACAGAAGCCCAAGCAGCATAAATTTGATGTCACCGCGACGGCTGCGAGGCGCATCTCCCCAGCCACCACCAGACGAACCTCTGTGTCCGTGTCGCCCACGCATGAAAGATTGATTGCCAAATCCAACTCCTGCATGGACTGGTACAGGAACACGTGGATGAAATTGTCTAAACATTATGTAACTCCTTGTATTTTTGATATATCACGATATATCGTTATTTATAAATTCAATATATTGCGATATATCGGTTTTGTCAACCACAAATTCTAAATACTGGCTCAGATGTCAATCATCCACAAACAAGCGGTGTTTGGCAGTTAGACAAACAATTTCAAAATACTGCTCTACAGATGACCTAGCAGTAAATAGACCACAGTCGTAGGGGCGCAAGGCATTGCGCCCTTATAAACGGTGTGGTTCATCTAGGTTGTAGGAATAGGTCGAGATCGCTCTCACCATCCTCACAGTATTCAGGAGTCTGAGCCTTAGCAGGAATGACTTGAGCAGAAAAAAGTGCAGTGGGCGCATCTTGAAGGGATGTAAAATCTCTCTGAGTCAAAGCACTACAGGGATTGGACTCCCTTTGCGGCATCGGGACTTGTGCCATAAGAGAAGTCGGGGACGATCTCGCACTAATATTTGACAGTAGTACTGACAATAGAAAGGCGATGATTAAGACTAGCGTAACCCTCAAACCATTCCAGTAGGACTTACGCACTGTACAAATTGACCATCCTATGCATTGATGGATAATGGTCATTACAGACTTGTAGGGGCGCAAGGCCTTGCGCCCCTACAATGTGGTCTATTTACTTGAAAATCGCTGTAAGTTACACAAAATTAAGAAGGCAAGGGAATGTTCTCCCCTAGCCCCTCGTCTCTTCCTCAATTTCGCCGCCTGTTTGCGGTGCTTGGAGTTTTTTGCTGTGAATTTTCAACCTTGGGTTTTTGGTACTTCCCTGGGTACTTCTTGTGAAAATATTCTTCCATCACTTGCAACACTATTGGAGCAGCAACACTACCGCCGCCTCCACCAGAGTGTTCGGCAAATGCCAACACCACAATCTCTGGCTTATCAGCCGGTGCATATGCTCCAAACCAAGCGTGATTGGCTTTCTCGCGTCCCTTCCATGCTTCGGCTGTACCGCTTTTACCAGCAGCAGGAGGAATTGTTTCTACCCTAAGAGCACCACCAGTGCCTTCAGATACCACCTTCCGCAATCCATCACGGAGAACTTTGATTGTTGATGGTTTCATATTTAAAGATGTGCGCCAGTTAGATGCTACATCGTTATCTTTGAGCAAATGGGGCTTGACTCGATATCCACCATTAGCTGGAACAGCAAACATCGCAGCAACTTGTAATGGTGTCGTTTGTAAAGCACCTTGACCGATAGACATATTGATACTGTCACCTACTGTCCAAGGCATTTTCCACACTCTTCGCTTCCATGCTTCGTCTGGAACGTTACCTTTGGCTTCTTCGGCTTCAAACTCAATACCTGTTTTCTCCCCAAATCCGTATTTGCGAGTCCATTCAATGAGAGTTCGACCGCCAACGCCCCGTCCAATTTGGTAGAAGAAAGTGTCACTACTCCATGCTAAAGCACCTGCAAATCCCAAAGGACCAAATCCCTTATGATTCCACTCACCGAAAGTCACCCCACCAACAGTGAGAGAACCAAAAGTTTGTAGCACTGTGTTGGGAGAGTATTTTCCTGACTCTAGCCCAGCCGTTGCAGTCACAACTTTAAAAGTACTGGCGGGTGGATAAACACTGCTGACTGCACGATTGAGCAAAGGAAAGCCTTTACCTTGCACGCTTTCCCAATCTTTTTTCGAGAGTGTTTGCTTGGAGAAAATATTTGGATCAAAGCCGGGATGAGATACCATTGCTAAAACACCCCCAGTATTGGGGTCAAGCGCCACAACAGCACCGTTACGACCTTTTAACGCTTTTTCGGCTGCTAATTGTGCATTGAGATCTAACGTCAAATGGAGGTCATTACCTGGTTTAGCTTGTTTTTCTCCCAATACACGTATCGATCGCCCTCTACTATCTACTTCTACTTGCTGACCGCCCCATTCACCTCGTAATGTTTTTTCATAAGCCTTTTCCACTCCCATTTGACCGATAACATCGCCGAGTCGGTAACCGTCTTTCTTCCTTTCCTCCAACTGTTCGGCTGTGAGTTCTCGTGTATAACCCAATACGTGAGCCAAAGCGTGTCCGTAAGGATAAAAACGGACTGCTTCCGTATGAACTTCTACACCAGGTAGTTCGATTTCATACTCTTTTAAAGCAGTGATTTCCGCTTCGCTGAGGTCGCGAGCAATCCGCACGAGAGAAGAATTGGCACCCGCCTTTTCTAATATATCCACAATTTCTTCTTCAGGCATATCGAGAATTTTTGACAAGCGCGGACTCACAACCGACCATGCTGGTTTCGTATGTGCCATTGGCCATAAGTACACAGAACGGGGATAGCGAGTTGTGGCGATGACTTTACCATTGCGATCGAAGATGTTACCTCGTTCTGGTTGTTTCGGAATCATCCGCACCCGGTTTGACTCTGCTCTTTTCCGAAGTTTTGGACCTTCAAGAACTTGTAAGTATGCCAAGCGAGCACCAATACCCGTAACTAATAATAAAGCTAGTAATATAAAAGACAAGGGCTGTAATGACCGCCCAACAGTACGTATATCTCTTTCTTTTGTTGGCTGAGAGGATTGCAACAAAGTCATAATAACTAAAACATAACAATTGCAGGACTAGCGTTATCTGTATACGATGACGCTCAACCCAGATCCGAAAAAAACAGTGACCAGTAAGCAGTTGTCTCCTTCCCAGGCTCAGCCTGGGAATGCATAGCAGGAGGCGGAGCCTCCCGTACTCAGCTTTCTTGTACCGAGGAGTCGCGATGAAAAAATTTTCATCACCAATCGTGAAAAAGATAAAGTAGGGTGGGCAAATGCTAGCCCTGTCAAAGTAGATAAAAACTTCAAGAAATGAATAGCGCTCTCTCCTCTTACCTCTGCGAACTCTGCGTCTCGGCGGTTAAATAAATTACTATCGAACCGCAGAGGGCGCACCAGAGCGCAAAGAGTGAAGATTCAGTTTTGCGAGGCAGAGCCTCGCGGACTGCATTCCCAGGCTCCGCCTGGGAACGAGGGTGGTTACTGGTCACTGGTCAGGTGAATAACTGAGCGACTGCTGGCTTAGTGACTTTTCCCATGGCGTTGCGAGGTAATTCTTCAACTGACAGAATTCGGGTTGGGACTTTATAAACCGCTAATCGCTCTTTTGCCCAACTCCTAAAAGTTTCCAATGTTAACCGCTCTGACTGTTGCAAGACTAACGCAGCACAAACTCGTTCACCCCATTCTGGATCTTTAATCCCAACCACCGCACATTCTTGAATGTCTGGATGGGTTCGCAATACTTCCTCAATTTCCAGTGCGGAAACTTTATACCCTCCTGTTTTGATAATATCCACGCTCATTCGTCCTAGGATGCGGTAGTTACCGTTCTCAACTACGGCGAGATCCCCTGTCAAAAACCACCCATCTCGGAAGGCTTTTGCGGTTGCTTCCGGGTTTTGCCAATATTCCAGAAACACTCCAGGTCCTTTAACTTGGATCTCTCCTGGTGTCCCTGGTGGAACTAACTCTCCACTTTCATCCACTAATCTGACTTCTACTTGCGGTAGAGGTGTTCCCACATATCCCGCATACCTTTGACCGTGTAAAGGGTTTGACAGCGCCATGCCAATTTCAGTCATGCCATAACGCTCAAGTAGAAAGTGGTTGCTGATGGTCTTCCATTTTTCTAAAACTTGAACTGGTAACGCTGCTGAGCCAGAAACCATCAGACGCATTTTGGCACAGCCTTCGGACATCGTTTTTTGACGTTCGCCCTTGGCGCAAGCCGTACCCGGCTTATCGCTAGAAGCCGCTTCCCAAGCAGCAATTAGCTTGACATAAATTGTAGGAACTGCCATAAATAGGGTTAAGTCTCCCTGAGAAATTCGATCCCAAACGATATCAGCATCAAATTTGCTCGGGATATGGCACTCCGCCCCAGCCCATAAAGCACATGTCAGTACGTTAATAATCCCGTGAATGTGATGTAATGGGAGTACGTGCAAGATGCGATCGCTTGATGTCCATCCCCACGCAACAATCAAGCTTTTCACTTGTGATTGAATATTGTCATGAGTTGTCACCACACCTTTAGGTTTACCTGTTGTACCGCTCGTGTAGAGAATTAATGCGCGTCTGCTGATATCCACTTCTGGAAGACGACCTGCATCAGATAATAGCAATTCTGATGTCAGAAGAAATCGCAAATTTTGTGATTCAGCGATGGGGCGCAATATACCCTCAAAATTTGGATGGGCAACGAGTGTCGATGCTCCAGAATGTGTAATTACATACTCTAATTCGGGACGTGGGTGGGAAATACACAGAGGTACAGCAATTCCCCCTGCCCGCCAAATTCCCCACTGAGTTGCTGCATACTCAAACCCAGGCGGAATGAGGAAGGCAACTCGCTGCTCCTGTAAATCTTCTGCATTCTGAAGCAAACTTATTGCAATTTGACTAGAGGTGTGGAGCAAATCCCGGTAAGTAAATGCTCCTTCAGTTGTGACGATCGCTATGTTCTCGTTGTGTTCTTCAGCACGGGCTATCAATGGAAGATTCATATTTTTTTACCGATTTCAGCTCAATACCCATGGGCAAGCGCCCACAACGAGGGAATGAAAAATGAAAATTTCTTCCCCTTACTCCCTACCCCCTACCCCCTACTCCCTACCCCTATTCCCTACCCCCTACTCCCTACCGGAGGTTTAGGCGGACACCAAAAGAGTTTTTGCTGGACACCCCAAGGGATTCAAGAATTCCTCGCATCACCTGTGTGCAATACATCCAGTGACCCAAATCGTCATACATCCGGTCGGGATTAAACTCCACATTGTAATGTAGCACGTTGGGGAGGTCTGAAAACTCATGACTGGATTGGGGAGAAAGGAGCAGGAGGTGAAATGGCTTTCCCTGACATTGTTTTTCCAGCTTGGAAACGAGATCCATAACACCACCTCGGTTAGCAATACCCGTGCGGACGAAAAGCGCCTTATCGCAATTTTGGATCGTGTACCAAAACCGTTCAGAACGTGCCGTGTAACGAACGCGCATCCGTTCAAAGACAGGAGACAAATCGTGAAGGGGGTTGTCTGTATCCTCTACTTCATGAGCAAAGGACAAACCCGTCCATTTACTGTGGTAGATTCTGTTTGCCTCTGGATTGTAATGTAGGAAGCGAGGGTTCCACATATCATAGAAACGGTTTTCGATCATATCCGCAACATCTGCAATATTGGTAGTGCGTGTTAGATCGAAAGGAAAAGCGGGACCATCATACTCCATCTTGTATAACATCATCCGCACAGCACAGCGATCGCCTAATGGAATAATTGCGACACGGCTGATATCCGATAATTTGCATTTGTATTGAAAAACCACAGCAGACTTGGGCGGTATTTTTACCCGGCTTTCCAACCCATAGGTGCCTATCATCATGGTACGGAAAGGGATATCGGGATGAAACGGATCTTCATAGACACCTCCTGGCATAGCTTTCAGTACGCTACGCACCTCTTGCCACATAGGATGGATGTTGTAGTCGTGATCTGATTCGTTAATAACCCAGAGGCGTTGCTCGTCCTCTCGCACAATTCCCAATTGCTCGTTGTGGAACAAAACTTGTGAGTTGGGCAGCGAAAAAAGATGGAAGGCAGCACCGTACTCCAGATTAGCACCAGGGGGAATATTGACTGTCGTTTCGATAGTGCCATCCTCTTGCACAGCAAAGAAAGGAAGTACTCCTTGCTGAATGGGCTTCGCGATGTAAATACCCGGTATCAATCCTGCCTTACTTTGCAGTGTAGTTTGCAGTTCCCTCCAATAGGGAGCGATAGTGTAGCTGTACGGTGATGGGTTGACAATCCGCAAACACTTCTCTTCAATACAGGCAGAAACTTGGAAGCCCGCATTATCAAGGTAGAGAGGGGCTTTGTCCAATTGCTGGAAACTTTGTTTTTCTGTTGCCAACTCCTCTTTATCGATCTCAAACAAGCGCAAGTCAATTGCCTGATACATGAGGCGGTGACCAACTGTATTGGGGTGAGATGGATCGAAAGATATCCCCGCCTTCCAATTTCCTTGCCCATCATCTAGTACTGCCAACCAATCCAGTACCGGAACGCCCCAGTTTAGCATACGGTTGTGCGTCCCCTTGAGCAACGAATGATGTTCCTGGGAATAGTCGCCATGGGGATAGACCCCTCCCAGAATCGGACGTGCGCCTATTTCCCGTGTCATTTTCACAAGCTTCTGCAAGCCACTTTCAAATCGCCGTTGGATAGCCCGTCGTTCGTGAGGGGGACAATAAGCTAACCCTTCGTTACCCAGAGACAGGGCAATAATTACGACATCCGGTTTTTCTGGCGTAACGACTGACGCAAACCGCTGGATCGTTCGGCTGACATTTGCCCCCACCTCAGATACATTCACAAGTTGGTGTCCGTATGTTTGTTGCAAAGCCTGTCCCAACAACCAAGCCCAACCTTTCAACAACCAAGCTTTATGACCTCGTGCAACGGAACTGCCAATAAGAACTATTTTTAGTCCTTCAGAGACTTTCTGCAAAGACATCTCAACAGCAGGTTCCTTAACATAACCAAAGGGATACGGCTGCAAATAACCAAATGCGCCATCATCCACAACAATACTGCTATAGCGATCGCCTTTGTCAATCGGCACCCAACGGTTTACTCCAAGAGCCTCCCATCGTGCGTTGCCCTTTGAATCCAAATGCACGTATTTATACTCAATCTTCTGGCGATCGCTTAACACTCGTCCCGCAGCAATCGGGGGATCGCCAGAGTCCAGAAGAGATCCAAAATCGATTTCCGTATCCGTCCACCACAATGGATAGCGATCGGCACTTGTACGAAGGCGAACACATTTCGTAACATTCCACAATCCCAATTCGGGAGTAGAACCGACGAGACCGATAGATTCACCCGTTTGCGTGTGTGCAATAATCTGGAATTGATACATAAATTTTTAGCTAATTCAGAAATATACGATGCCAGACACCGAAGCGCTAAATCCTAGGGGTTAGGGGTTAGGAGCAAGGGAAAAGAAATTAACTTTCACCTTGAAATTATCCACAAGACTCAGGATAAAGGTTGATATTTAAGAACTGGTAATGATGCCAACAATATACTGTCCCTAAATTGCTTTTTCAACATTAAGAATTGTGAAGCGCCCTGACCCCTCATTCCCAGCGCCCTGACCCCTCGTTCCCAGGCTCAGCCTGGGAATGCCTGACTAGAGGCTCCGCCTCCCCCAACATCTCTCCAGTTCACCCCTCGTTCCCAGGCTCAGCCTGGGAATGCCTTAGTAGAGGCTCCGCCTCCCCCAACAATCCCACCAGCTCACCCCTCGTTCCCAGGCTGAGCCTGGGAATGCATTAGTAGAGGCTCCGCCTCCCCCAACATCGCCACCTCCAACAATCCCTCCTCACCCATGTAATTCCGATAGCTAGAATACCGCCAATGAGCAGGTTCATCCACATAACCACGCTTCACAGGATTGTTATGGATATAATCCAACTTTTGTCTGAACATTGCCTCGTTTAAAATAGCTTCAGGATGAAAACCTTCCTGCCAAAGTTGATATTCTTGGTCGTGCTTATGTTTAAGTTTGTAGAACTCAAGCTGATTAAGAATATAATTGTTATTATCTTTCTTAAGTAAGTCAATAATAGAACGAGCCGTAAATGATTTAAAATTGCATATTTCTTTTGATAAAGTTGCAGCAGATGCAATTAAATGAAGATGATTCTCCATTATGACGTAAGCATGAAGAGTTAATCGTTGCCGTTGATGGAGAAATTTAAGAGAGTCTAAAATAATTTGTGCAATTTCTACTTGACTGAATAAGGGTATCCAGTTGACTATGGTGCATGTGAGAAAATGGGGCTGAGTTCCTAGTACTTGATAGCGGCTGCGTCCCATTATTTTACTTTATGAATGTAGTTAGGTGGTGAGGCGGAGCCTCTAGTCAGGCATTCCCAGGCTGAGCCTGGGAACGAAGAATGCACGGAACAATTACCAACTAAATGACTTATGCGATCGCGTATGGTGGTTTTTGTGATTTTTGTATTTGCTGAATAACAACGATCGTTGTTCCCACTACCACAACCAATAAAAGCATTCCTCCTGCTCCATGAAGAAGCCCTACTGCATACGAGGTTTTTGCTATAGCAGCACACTTGGTAGCACAAACCTGTTGAAAGTGACTTATCAATAAAGTATTTCCTAATTCCAGTATTTTAGGAGCTACTGCAAAAAAGAACTGTCCCATAAGATAAAAAACCTGCTATTTTTTCTTTTATTACTTTAGCTTTTCGTATCGTTAGTAATAGACAATACATACAATCTTTAAATTCAAATATCTTACCTAAGTGAATTTTGAAAATCACTTATAGCTTAGTAGATATAAATCGGCTTTTACTGAATGAGTTTAATGTCGCTTTAATAAGGTTTGCGATCGCAATCTGAGATTCAAAAATTACGTAGATGACAAAGTGATTGTTCTAAGTTTTATGTTGAAAGCTTTTTGGTTCTTTAAGTATATTTGCTTTCGTAAAATTTAGTTATGAGGAGAGGAGGCGGAGCCTCCCTTAAGGCATTCCCAGGCTGAGCCTGGGAACGAGGGAAACTTGGTCACTGGTCACTGGTCACTGGTCACTGGTCACTGGTCACTGTCAACGGCTAATTAAGGCAAGTTGTGGTAGGGGAAGTGTGACAGTAAAGGTGGTTCCTACACCGAGTTCGCTCTCAACGTCAATTTTTCCTCCGTATAAATCTACACACTTTTTCACGATCGCCAATCCTAATCCAGTACCGGGGATATCTCTGACATTTGCCGCACGATGGAATAAGCTGAAAAGTGTTGCTTTATCTTCTGAAGGAATTCCAATACCATTGTCTTGAATTTTGAAGATAGCTTCGTTGTCCACACATTGTAATATAAAGTGAATTGTGCTATTCGATGGTGAATACTTGATGGCATTGGAAAGTAGATTGCTCAAGATGTGGCGGATTAAAACTTCATCAACGCAAGCCTCGCAGCAATTGCCGTAAGTGACAAAAGAAATCGCATGCTTGCTATTCATACTTAAAAGAATCTCTTCTGCTAAATCCCTACACAATTCTGTTAAGTCCATAATTTCGGGGCTTGCTTTAAATCTTCCCAAATCTGCACGACCAATGACCAACACATCATCTAACAATTGAGTCATTTTTTTGACTGTTTGCTTAATTTGCTGAAAAAATTGTTTTTTTCTATCTTTAGACAGTTGCTCGCCGTACAGTTCAATCATTTGTGCTGATGACAAAATAACTTGTAGGGGAGATCGAAACTCGTGGGATACCATTGAAACAAAGCGAGATTTTAGTTCATTAAGTTCTCTTTCTTTTTGTAAAGAAGAACGAATTTCTGTTTCCAAACATCTTCTTTGTTCAATCTCCATTAGGAGCTTTTTGTTAGCAGCGAACAATTGCTTTGAAAGAAGACGCGATCGCAACAAAACTTCAATCCTGGAAAGCAATTCTAATTTTTGTATTGGCGTAATAATTAACTCATCAACACTTTGCCAGAGGTAACGAGTCCTCATCCCCACGCTTTGTCGTGAAGTGACTAAGAGAAATGGCAGCAAGACTGGCGATTCAGCATTTCTTCTCTCTTGTATTTGCCGCTCTATACCTTCGAGTGTTACGCCACATAAAATACATAAATCAAAAGACTGTTCCCAGAGAGCTGATGTTTTCCCTTGACTTGTGTCAACATCAGGCACTATGACTTCATACCTCGTTTTCAGCCATTGAGCCAACAAGCGGCGATTTTCCTTATGTTCGAGCAAGAGCAAAATCTGTCTCACAGTTCTTCTCCTAGAAAACTGCGAACTATTCCTATAAATTGTTGAAACATACTAACTTTTATCACCGAATGCCTGTACTAAAATAGTGCGAGCGCGATGGATAAACTTTTGTTGCTTGTAATTCTAGCAGCAGTTTCAACAAGAAAAACTCTAGTTTATGGATGAAATTTTTATTTTTACTTTAATTGCGAGTCATGACCTACCCATTCTGGTGTCCCGCTCAGAATTCGCCGCAAACTATGAAGTGGTTTACCAACTTTAATTCCATAACGAGTGATTTCAATTTCCCGCAAAGTTTTTTCAAAATCTGATAACCGTTTCTTTAGGACCCCAATCGCCTTTCGCATTTGACCCTGAACTTCTATGTAACGCAAGAACACGATGCTATCAGCTAAGTAACTAATGCCTAACTCAGTAGCACGAAATTCTCCCGTAATATGCTCCGTTTCATTAATCAGCAGTACTGTGACACCCATGTTCTGCAAATACTTACATAAAGCATGAAGATGCCTGACTAAATTTTCCCCTCTTAAAGAAAGCCTGTAGCCTGCAATACTATCAAGCATAACGATTCTGGCTTGTTTCTCTTCTACCTCATGCCGCACCAAACGCGCAAACCGATCGGGTGCTAATTGCAACAGTGCCACCTCTACAATTGACAATGTACCTTTCTGCTTCATGACAGATAAGGGGATATTTATGGATTCAGAACGATGTAGCAAAGTATCTTCTGCTTCCTCAAAAGTATAAATCACCGATCGCTCGCCCCTTAGAGCAGCTTCTTTCATAAACTGCAAACCTAAAGTTGTTTTACCGACTCCCGTTGCACCCGTTATCAGCGTGACGGTACCTCTTTCCAACCCACCGTGCAGCATTTCATCAAGTTCTGGAACACCAGAAGGAATCATTTGAGCAACAAACTCCTGCTTGTAGACTTCCGGTTGCAAACGCGGAAAAACTTCCATACCCGTCTTTGTCAACTCCATGGAGTGGAAACTGTGTTGAAAGTCCGAACCCCGAAACTTAGTCACACAAACACTTCTACCTAATCGAGAGTGGCTGAGGTAGATAACGCCATCGCTAATAAATTGCAAGTCATCATCAGGACTGGTGTCAGTTCCTTCTGAGGAAAACATCACAGTAGCACCTTGTGATAGAAGAAAGCGGATAAACGATAGCACTTGTTTGCGAAATAAAAAAGCGTCGTTAGATAGGTAGCGAAACTGAGTGACAGCATCAAGAAAAACCCGTGATGGTTTTTTCGTTTCTACTTCCTCAACTATTCTTTTAGTGGTAGGTTCTCGTTCAACTTCAGCCGGAGAAAATATGTCGTAGGTTTGTACTTGGGTAAAAAATTCAGTATTTGGGCTGAGGTCGAGAAAGCTGATACATTCCGCGTCTATGTTTAAAGATTTGGCATTGTCACGAATTTGCTCGGCGGCTTCCCCCAATGTAATGTACAAACTGCTTTCCCCTTGTGCAACTCCAACAGCTAGAAAATGCAATCCCAAGGTAGTTTTACCTACACCAGGTCCGCCCCGTATGAGATAAGCTCGGTTTGGAAGTAGACCTCCATACAAAACTTCGTCCAGACCTGAAACTCCAGTAGACAGGCGTTGTTTAACCATTTGGTGGGTAGTAACGATAAAAATTAAAATATTATTAATATTTTGAATTAATTAATAGAAATTAGGGAAAATGTTAATTTTATTTACATTAATGTATAGTATTGTTAAGCAGCCAAAACAAAATTAACTCTAAATCTAAAAACCCGGTTGCTCTAGCAAAACCGAGTCTCTGAAGATGTGCATTTTGCGTTTGACACAAACTTTGTCAGCACTCCCCTACCTACGTATTCTTCATGAAATCTTATAAAACACTGAAACTTAGATCGCATAATATTTTCTTTTATACAAAAGAAATCAAATATTATGTCTGGGGACTTAAACGCGATTTAGGCAAATCAGAAGGACTTTGTGAAATGCAAAATTTCAGCAGAACTGCCTTGCTTGCAGGCTGTTAAAGAGAACATAAACGTATGCTACCTCAATCCCCATCCATAGCTTCAAAAGTTGATATTCTGATTGTTGACGATGAACCAACCAACTTACGAGTTTTATCTACGATTGTGCGATCGCACGGCTATCAAGTTAGACAAGCTACTAGCGGGATTGTAGCTCTGAGAGCAATACGCATACAGCCACCGGATCTCATTCTTCTTGATATTCTGATGCCAGAAATGGATGGGTATCAGGTTTGCGAACAATTGAAATCAAATTCTCAGACTAGGGATATTCCTATCATTTTTCTAAGTTCCTTAGTATCTGGGATGGATAAGGCAAAAGCATTTCAATTGGGAGGAGCAGACTATATCGCCAAACCATTTCAAATTGAAGAAGTTTTAGCAAGAATAGATTATCAACTGACACTTCGGACTCTGCAAGTTCAGCTTCAGCACAAAAACGAGCAACTTAGAGAGCAAAATGAGCAACTCAAACAAGAAATGAAAATTCGTCAGCAAACGGAAGTAGAACTCCGACTTTCAGAAGCACAATTACAAGCCAGAACTCAGCAACTTCAGCAAGCTTTAGATGAACTCAAGTTGACTCAAACACAGCTTGTCCAAAGTGAAAAAATGTCCAGTTTGGGGCGAATAGCTGCAGGGATAGCTCACGAAATCAACAATCCGATCGGCTTTATCTATGGCAATCTAGATTACGCTTCTGAATACATGAAAGTGTTAAGGAATATTATCAACTTATACAATCAGCATTATCCTCAGCCACATCCAGAAATTTTAAACACAATACAAGTTTCTGAACTCGATTTTGTGCTTCAAGATTTCCCAAAGGTACTTGAGTCAATGCAAGTGGGAGCAGAAAGAATTCGAGATATTGTTTTGTCAATGCGTTATTTTTCAAGTGGCGAGCAAGCTTATACTCAGCAAGATGATATTCACAAAGGTTTAGACAGCGCACTAGTCATCTTACAAAGCCGTATCAAAGAACAAACCAACCGAGTGGCAATTGAAGTGAAGAAAGAATATGGAGAAATTCCTTCAGTCAATTGTTATCCAGGACAATTAAATCACGTCTTTATGAATCTTTTAAGCAACGCGGTAGATGCTATAGAGGAGAAGCTAAAAATTTTGGAAGAACCTTTTCACCCAGTCATAAAAATTTGTACGCAGTTAAGCAATTCTAGTAAAGAATGTCAAGACCAAAATATAAAATGGGTAGAAATTCGGATTGTTGACAATGGCATCGGCATAGGACCTCAAATTCAAAGTTCCATATTCGATCCCTTTTTTACCACAAAGCCTGTAGGAAAAGGAACGGGGCTGGGGTTATTTATCAGTTACTCTATAATTGTGGAGCAACATGGCGGTCAATTGCTGTGTAATTCGGAAATTGGAAAAGGCACAGAAATACTCATACGGCTTCCAGTAGAAGTTCCTCAAGCGGTAAAATCTGGGTATCATTAAGTAATTAACCGGACATGATGCCGCAAGGAGTTGTACGATACATGATGATGATGCGATCGCGAAACCCTTTTCATCGCATAACTCATTCAAGTAACCAACCAAACAAGCCCTCTACAGAAAGATTAAAGTCTTCAGCAAATTCTGGCGCTGGCAAACGTGCTTTTGGTTCATCGTAAAAAGTGGCGCTTCGATCTGGCGCGTAAACAAATACGGATTGTTCCTCTGGATCGATTAGCCAATCCCATCTGAGTTCCATGCTGAAGGCAATGCAAAATATTTTTGGTAACTTTAGTTTGACTTTGCTGGGGAGATAAGATTTCAATTCAAAGAACAACTTCTTTGCTTTGCAAAGGATGCGACTAGGGCTGTTAAATTGCCATAAAACGTCACCGATCCTGGCACCAAATTTGTCTTCTAAAACATCCTACATTTCGGTCAACATTTGTTCGGCTTCATTACAGATAGCAAAGGTATTCCCATCTACAGTAGTAACGCTTTGCTTGATCTAGTCATCTACATCATAAAACACCTGCTCAGTGATAGGTATGCTAACCCTAATTCCTTTACCGATGATGATAATAACTCCAATTGTGGTTTTGCTCCATATGTGTTTGTTGGAGAGCACTGTCTTATTCTTGTTGCACGATGTTGGCAGCTATAATGGTTATAGTGCGATGTCGATATAAATTTTTCACAAACGAGCTAAGATGGCTACAGAGACTAATAATAAAATTTTAGTAATAAGGGGAAACAGTAATCGTACATAAATTTTCTGGTCAAAAAGTATCAGATATCATCAAAAGCAAAAAGGCTAATATAAAACAAGCGCCGCTCCCAGAAGGCTCACCAAATTGGGAAGAGTTTTGTGAAATGTTTTGGGAAGATATAGAAGCAGGAGTCGCAGCAACTAAACCAGGATTTAAAATTGTTCGCAAGTTATTAAGCGATAAGAGGTTTGATAAATGAAAAGTAATGGTTTTAGCAAATTAATCAAATTTTTAAATCAATTGGAACAGAAAAAAATTAGTTACACATTAGCTCACAATCGTGATGAAACCGTCATGCTGAATATAGCTGTTCCTGGTGAAAGATGGGAGGTTGAGTTTTTTGAAGATGGTTCAATAGAAGTAGAAAAATTTATCAGCAATGGTGAAATTTTGGGTGAAGAAGTTTTGAACGATTTATTGGCTGTGTATTTAAATTCAGATGAGCCTGGTATTGAACTTCACTACAATTCTAAACTAGCAAATGCAACATAAGACACTGTTTTTTCTCTTAAACAGACTGGTATAACTGGATTTCTCACAAAGTCTGAGAAAAGAGGCGCTCTAGCGATGGCGAAAGATGTAGCGATCGTTAATTCTATCCGTTCCAATTCTGCCAAAATGATTGATACGGCAGACGCTTGTGTTTTCTATTTAGAAACAGGTGTGTGGCAGCAAAAACAGAAATTGCAACCACGGGATTTGCATTACGAAAACTACTTTGGTTTCTGTACTCCTATTGATGGCGAGTGGGTTTTTAGCACCGCTGCTTGGGCAAATAATTCCCTCTTCCGCCGATTTGGGTGCAGAACGTCTTAGTTAGTGCTGAAAAAGGAATCCAAAGAATTGTTGTTGAAGTTAAGAGTGGACAGTATGATGCAGTTGTTATAGTTGATTCTCCAGATGTGCTTGGCAAAACAGCTACAATGGAAGTCATGCTAGCAGAGGATTAATTATATGACGATTAAAGAACGCCTGCTCCAAGAAATTGAATCCTCACCGGAGCCTCTCTTAGAAGAAACTCTTGATTTTCTACGCTTTTTGAAAACCCAGCGAGCAGAAGGAAAAAAAGATACGCAACACCCACATATTCAACTAGAAACAGCAGGTTCTGAAACCCTAAATCAACCACAAGAAAACCCGATAGATAGTTCTCAACTACCCTACCGTCAAGCTTCTGGCCGTTCCATCCTCAGACACGCAGGCACTTGGGCAGGTGATGACTTCGATAAGTGTCTTCAGTCTGTTTACGCAACTCGTGGCAAAGCCAAATTCGATGATGACTTAAATCCTTTTGAGTGATGTACTTATTAGATACAAATCACTGTAGTGCTATCATTCTTGGCGAACCAAACGTCATTCGTCGAATAACTGAGGCTGGAGAATTAAACATCGCTACTTGCGTAATTGTGCAGGGAGAACTTACATATATGATGGAAAATTCTGCACAAAAGGAAACTAATGTCGCTTCTTTGACAGAATTTCTTGAAGATATACGCATCTACAATATAACAGAGGACACGGCTAATATTTACGCTACAATAGAGAATGGTTTTTCGTTGTTTTGTGTTTGTTGGGTCAAGAACGCTGTCGATGTCGTATCTTCTATGCCCTGCAGGAGTTCTAATTGTACGAATTCTTCCGGCTTTGTCCCAGTCTCTGAGTGTTTTTTCCGAGACTTGGAGGATTTGCATCGCTTCTCGCGGTGTAACATATCTTGTCATATTTTCTGTGGGATTACTTATTTAATAATACCACAGTTAGTAAGATATTTCCGGTAATTTCTAAAAACTATTATGTATTTTGGCTTCTAGTCGTTACGGTCAGATCAAAGCTGCTTTGATGAGACAATTTGGTCCCAAGGAAAAAAGCAAGCGGAGAAAAACTCAGGTAACAGACCTAGGCTTTGATGAAAATGACCTTTGGATTGCGGCTATAGCCTTACAACACGGTCTTACTATTGTATCAGCTGATAGCGACTTTCAGAGAATTCAACAAGTGAGAACATTGTCTGTTGAGTCTTGGTTGTAAATTTTATGTGCTGGGAGAGATTGAGGTTATTAGCAATATTAAACCCCTATTCCGCACCACAACTGCCACACGACATTACCTCTCTGATATCATGCCCGGTAGCATAACCATGCGGAAAAGTGTCTTAATTTCTTAGCGCCTTTGCGACGGCAGGCGCTTCAACTGGTGGTAACCACAAGCTAGCGCTGCCTCGTCTTTGCGTGAGTTTTATTCAGGGTATATAAGCAGACATGATATGACTAATATTTTTCCATCTAAGCCATGAAATCAAGAGGTAAAATAAGGATTGAAACTGCTCTGACGGTCTTGGAGACAAACCCCAATATGGTACAAGCCGCATCCAATATACTGACATTGGAGGAGTTTCTACACCTACCAGAAACTAAACCAGCCAGCGAGTACATTGATGGTCACGTTATTCAAAAACCCATGCCACAAGGGAAACATAGTTTAATTCAAGGAGAACTTGTACCTGCCATCAATCTTGTAGTCAAGCCTAAGCGTTTAGCACGTGCATTTCCTGAGTTATGTTGCACTTTTGGCGATCGCTCAATCGTACCGGATATTGCAGTTTTTGTATGGAGCAGGATTCCGCGTGATGAGAACGGGGAAGTTGCCAATGCATTTTCCATCTCGCCAGATTGGACAATTGAAATTTTGTCTCCCGATCAAAGCCAGACAAAAGTCACGAAAAATATTCTTCATTGTTTGAAGCACGGAACCCAAATGGGTTGGTTGATCGATCCGGAAGAGCAAACGGTGTTTGTTTATCGTCCCAAGCAAGAAACAGAGGTTTTTGATGAACCAGATGCTCTGCTTCCCGTGCCATCTTTTGCAAGTGAGCTAAAACTGACAGTTAAAGAATTGTTTGCTTGGTTGTTAGAATGAGCAGTTATCCTATCATATACTCCTCATCAATCTGAGTCCACATTTTAGCATCTTTACAGGAAATCTTAAAATTGGCATGGTCGAGAATGCTCTGTTTTACAGCCGCCCATGCTTCTATTTGAACATATGTAGACGTAAGTTCTGTTATTCTGTCTCCCCAATCTTCAAGGGTTAAACAATTTATTAAATTTGGTTTAAAAAATTTGATAACCACTGCTGGATATTGACTAGCCCAAGCAGCCAGATCGGATGCAGTTACCACTCTAGATGGTGGTGCTGAAGAGTTAAGCTTTTTAGCTTCTCTATCAAGAATCTGCTCCCATTCACTTCTCTTTACAGGGGGAAGATCGTCGCAAATACAAAAGCGCTAGCCATAACCTCTTTGAACGAGCTGTTTGGCATAGGATTTATTAATTTCTTCGCAAAGCTCTGAATCAGATTATGTTACTATAACTCGTCGCTTTAGATTGCCAACAGGTAGCTACACCCATCCAACCTATAAGATTAGCAGGCATAGGTTGACGAACTTCGCTATCAACTCCTCTATCACCAAGATTTGTCCGTAGATTTGTTGATACCTCTGATATAGGCATACTTTCAGCATATGCTTGTGCTCTAATTAGAGAGTCAACAAATTCACTGAAGCGATCGCTACCTGGTGTTTTTAAGGAGAAAATATCGTAGGAGTTAATTGTCCACATTCATCTAAACATTAATCTACACGAATATAGCTTGGGAAAGTCTACCTAAGTACAGGAGGCGGAGCCTCCAAAAAAGGCATTCCCAGGCGGAGCCTGGGAACGAGGGTGAGACCGTGTGTGGTCACTGCTCACTGGTCAGGTGGTCACTGTTTAATAAGCGTCCTGTAATTCGTAGAAGTCGGGTGAGATGTAATCTTTACGTAGGGGCCAACCAACCCAATCTTCTGGCATCAAAAGCCGCTTGAGGTTGGGGTGTCCTTCGTAAATAATGCCGTACATATCAAAAGATTCCCGTTCTTGCCAGTCTGCTGTTTTCCAAATCCAGTAAACTGAGGGAACTCTGGGATTTTCTCTCGGCAAAAATACCTTGATTCTGACTTCCTCTGGGCGATCGGCATTATCACTGACTTTAATCAAATGATACATACTGACTAACTGTTGCCCCGGTCCCAAGTCAATGCCACACTGACATTGCAGGTAGTTAAATCCGTAAGCATACAGAGCAGTGCAGAGGGGCAGTAAAAAATCTGGCTCTACCTTAACGACCTCTATACCGTTGTGGTCTGCTTCTAGAGACTCATGAGCGAACTCATTTTCTGTCAACCACTGAGATACTTTACCTGCTTTTACCAGTGACTGTTCGCCAGCTGGTACTGGTTTTGATTCTTCTTCAGCCACGGTTTGTTTCCTCCTTCTTCGCTTTTTCTGTCAGGAGAGCAGGTGGTACTGGGAGACCGATCGCTTCTGTTAATTCCTTCGGTGGTGCAACACGGGTATCAGAAAGCAAGTACTGACCCGTATGAATTTGCTCGGTTGGGTTGAGTTTGTGAGTGGTACTGTAATAGCGGTGTTTTTGCTTGGTGCGATTCCGCTCTTGAATGGAATCATCCGCTATTTTCTTCCGCAATTTGATAATCGCGTCAATAATTGCTTCCGGACGTGGCGGACAACCGGGTAAGTAAACATCTACCGGAATCAGCTTATCAACTCCACGCACTGCAGAGGGAGAGTCCACGCTGAACATACCGCCAGTAATCGTGCAAGCACCCATGGCAATTACGTACTTGGGTTCTGGCATTTGTTCGTAAAGACGTACCAACTGGGGTGCCATCTTCATGGTGATTGTGCCTGCTGTAATAATTAAGTCAGCTTGGCGGGGACTCGAACGGGGAATCAAACCAAAGCGGTCAAAGTCAAATCGGGAACCAATAAGAGCTGCAAATTCAATGAAGCAGCAAGCAGTGCCAAACAGCAAAGGCCACAAGCTTGAAAGCCGTACCCAATCGTAAAGGTCGTCAACAGTAGTCAGGATAACGTTTTCTGACAAATCTTGGGTGACTGTAGGACGCTCAATCGGGTTGAGGATGCGCTCTTTCTGCTGCTGCTCTATATTTGTATCTAAGACCATTCCAAAGCTCCTTTACGCCATGCGTAAACTAGGGCAACTACAAGAATTGCTATAAAAATGAGGGCTTCAATAAATGCCAACAGCCCGAGGCGATTGAAAGCTACTGCCCATGGGTATAAAAATACGGTTTCTACGTCAAAAACGACGAAGACAAGAGCAAACATGTAGTAGCGGATGTTGAACTGAATCCAGGCTCCACCGATGGGTTCCATACCAGATTCATAGGTGGTGCGCCGTTCTGGGTTGCGACCGCTCGGTCGCAGGAGCTTGGACGCTGATAGAGCCAAGGCAGGCACTAGGCTACAGATAATGAGGAAGCCTAGGAGGTACTCGTAACCGCTGAGGACAAACACAATAAGTTTCTACCGCTTGATAGTGCAATTAACTCTGTTAACCTTATTTCACATTATATCTATATTGATTTTCCTAAATGTCCGCTCGGCAGAACTCGCGATGATTTGATTCGTTTTGGCTTGAGATAGAAAATTCCAACACTTGTGTCATAATTTTTAACATATGTTTAATATTTCCTTTTCACTAATGCCTGAGCCATGAGCGAACAAGCTGTTGCCAACACTGCGTTAGATAGGTACGAATGCCGCGCCTGCGGCTACGTTTACGAACCCCAGAAAGGTGACGACAAGCACGATATTGCCCCAGGAACCTCCTTCGAGGAACTGCCCAACAATTGGAAGTGTCCGGTTTGTAGTGCCAAGAAAGTTGCTTTTACCAATATAGGTCCTGCGGGTACTGCATCGGGCTTCCAAGAGAACCTGAAATATGGCTTGGGTGTCAATACCTTGACTCCAGGACAGAAAAACTTGCTGATTTTTGGTGCTTTGGCTATTGCTTTCTTGTTTTTTATGAGTCTTTATGGCTTAAAGTAAAAATGCTCTTCAAAGCCTTTAGGTCTGCATTTTCACAGAATTAGGTAAACAAATTTAGATTAGAAACTGACGAATAGAAATGTTTTCAATTGCAAAATCTTGGCAGCGTTTATTAGCTTTATTTGCAGTTATCCTTGTGTGCGTGGGTTGTAGTAAGGTTCCTTCAACTGCTTACAACCCTTGGGAAGTGATTTCTGTGCCAACAGAGGCAAAACTCCTAGATATTGCCTTTAGCGACCCCCAACACGGTTTTTTGGTGGGTAGCAATGCTACTCTGTTGGAAACTAAAGACGGTGGTTCCACTTGGCAACCTATAGAAGTACAGCTCGAAGACCAACGCTATCGTTTTAACACTGTTGGTTTTTTGGGCAAGGAGGGCTGGATAGCAGGAGAACCTTCTTTGTTACTCCATACCACGGATGCAGGTCATTCTTGGTCGCGTATTCCTCTTAATGAAAAACTACCAGGTAACCCTATTAAGATTGTTGCTTTGGGACAGTACTCTGCTGAAATGGCAACAGACGTAGGCGCTATATACAAAACTACCGATGGCGGGCTGAATTGGAAAGCTCAGGTAGAACAAGCTGTTGGGGTGGTTCGTAACATGAAACGCTCTCCAGATGGGAAATACGTTGCTGTTTCTGCTAAGGGTAACTTCTACTCCACTTGGGAACCAGGGCAAACTGCTTGGGTTCCTCACAATCGGAACAGTTCTCGGCGCGTCGAAAACATGGGATTCACGAGCGATGGGCAAATGTGGATGCTAGCACGGGGCGGTCAAATTCAGTTTAGCGACCCAGCAGACCCAGAAAAGTGGCTTGATGCTCAATTTCCAGAACTTTCCACAAGTTGGGGTTTACTGGATTTAGCTTATCGCGACAGCAATGAAATTTGGCTGGGTGGCGGTAGCGGTAATTTGATGCGTAGCTCTGACGGCGGCAAAACTTGGGAAAAAGACCGTGACGTTGAAAGTGTCCCCGCGAATTTCTACAAAATTGTTTTTTTCAATCCAGAACAAGGTTTTGCAATTGGCGATCGCGGTGTTTTACTAAAATATAATTCTAGTGTTGCAACTGCTGCCAAGTCTGAAGCAGCCTAGGTATTTATCCTGTTTTCTGAGAAAGAGGTTACATTGTGTAACTCTTTCTTAACTTTGTAGGATAATGATCTCAATAGCAATCTTTTTGAAGGTAGGGATATAAATGTCAGGCACTACTGGAGAACGTCCATTTGGGGACATCATTACTAGCGTTCGTTACTGGGTAATCCACAGCATCACCATTCCCGCACTCTTTGTTGCAGGTTGGTTGTTTGTCAGCACGGGCTTGGCATACGATGTGTTTGGAACACCCCGCCCTAACGAGTATTACACGCAAGTACGGCAAGAGTTGCCCATTGTGAATAACCGTTTTGATGCAAAAAAACAAGTACAGCAATTTAGTAATACAAAGTAGTTTCAAATTATGACAAGCGGAAATCAACCAATTACCTATCCCATTTTTACGGTTAGATGGCTTGCCGTTCACACCCTAGCAGTACCAACCGTCTTCTTTTTGGGTGCCATTGCTGCGATGCAGTTTATTCAACGCTAGGAGAGAATCATGGATAGAAATACCAATCCCAACAATCAGCCGGTTGAGTTGAACCGGACTTCATTATATCTAGGACTACTACTCGTCTTTGTTCTAGGGATTCTGTTTTCCAGTTACTTCTTTAACTAACTGGAGCGAAAGTTATCCGTAGAGTGCTGGATGTCTGAAATTGTCTTGTGTATTCGTTAAGGGAGGAAAAAGCAGTGTCTGGAAGTGGCAGAATTCCCCTATGGGTTGTAGCGACAATCGCAGGGTTAGGCGTAATTACCGTTGTAGGTATTTTCTTTTACGGCGCTTACGCTGGTCTCGGTTCTTCTATTTAACTAATAGTTAATGGTTAGTGGTTAGTGGTTAGTGGTTAGTAGTTTATTGTGACAAATAACTACTAACTACCAACGACTAACCACTATCTATTTGCTAATTAACCAATATCGTCACGTTCAATGTATAGCAACATAAACGCCGATACAACAGCAGGAATTAAAAAACCTGTCAGGGGTACAAAAATGGCAGACAAGTATGAAGCTGAGTACATACAGATTATTCCTCTTAAATTAAGCAACAATTCATTTAGGAGCTTACTGCAAATTATGCCCTGTTTTTTTGAACTCTAAAGATTTTTAACAAATTTCGCCTCAGCCTCCCTCGTTCCCAGCTCAAGCTGGGAATGACTGCACGGAGGCTCCACCTCCTGAAATGGAGTCGAGTTAGAGCCTCGCTGTCTGCATTCCCAGGCAGCAAGCAGCCCAGGAACGAGCACAAACAAATTTGTTCAAATTCCTAAAAGCTCATCTGGACGGAAATTGGGTAAGTCTGGAGGAACAACGGTTCGTTGTATGGAAACTTTGTCGCTCTCTTGTTTGGTAGCCATGTCTACTGCGATCGCTTCTAACCGAATGTCCAGACACCCATAAGGAACGTTGATATGAATGAGTTCTTCCATACCGCCTGAAATCAGAGGTAGGAAATTTATCAACCAACGGGGACCGTCTATTAACTGGCGAGTTTGGCAATCTTCTACCCAGAACTTCACAGCTAATTCAGGGCGTCGTTCCGCTAGCCGCACCCGTAACATGACGGATTTGCCAGAAATCAGTTCGCCTTTTGGTAAGTATATTTGGGGAACTGGTAGCGGTTGTGCGATCGCCGATACCACAGACAATAGGACAGGTACATCTGATGCGGTTTGTTCCTCTTGCTGTAAAAGAGCGGGTGTTGAACTCTCAGTCAATAGTTCATCAAAATTATCATCGTCTACCACTATCTCTTTTGCCAACGAGGTTAGTCGTGCTTTGCTGTAATGGGGAGTGGTAACGGGTAGGTTATCCGTTGGTTTTACAGATATTTCATCGACGACATCTGCTACAACATTTGTTGCAACTTCTTGCTGTATGACTGTATCCGCTTCTGAGTTTTCCGCGTCCTGGTGTTCCTCTGTCTGCACTTCCTCTGGTAGCTTCTGGGCGTTCTCCTGTGCTCGCGTCTCCTTTTCCTCTTCTACCGAGATAGGGACAGTATCAATATCATAGTAGTCTTGGTCTCTTAAATTAATTGGCTCGGGTACAGCATACCCTTGACTTTGCATCCACTGTTTAATCAGAGGGGACGTGCGGGGGGCACCTGTGACTATTAATTCAGAACTGGAAGCAGGAAAAATTTCTGTTAGCGATCGCTTTTGAGGTTCTCTCTCTTCTTCTACCAATGGCGATGAATTTTGCTCTGGAGATTCAAATTGGGCTTGTGTCTCTTCAACCATGGGTTGAGAGATACTTTGTTCAAAAGGCTCGTTTTGAATTTGTGTGTCTCCTTCCTCTAATTGAGCGGAATCTCCATTGGGAGTTTCAACCAGCGCCTGTTGATTGTTAAGTGGTTGAAAATTAAATAATTCCAGAGGTTTACTCTCAACTTTTTGCCCGTCATCGATAAAAGCTTTGATTCGTCTTAAATATGGAAAAGTAGTGCTGCGAGTTCTTACATAACCAATATCATCTGCACTAGACAAAGCGGGAACGGCAGCACTAGGGGCGATCGTCTTATTTTGCAACGAAGCAATTCTCGGCAATTGAGGTGCTGATTGGCGGCTAGAATCCTTATTAATTTTTGGTGGTAGAGTTTTGTTAGGAATGGGATTTACAGCAATAGGCTCAGATGTTTTTCCTGTTTTAACGAGATTAAAAAATTCCAAACCTATAAGTTTATTTGACTTTTTAGCTTCAGATGTATCAAGCAACTCAATTTCTTGAGTATCTTCTACTATGTCTCGTTCTTTATAAGATGCAGCGCTTATTGCTAATAAATCTGCCACATCTGCTGTAATTGTAAAAGACTCTCTGGCTAACAGTAGAGTATTGCTACCCAACGAAATTGTGCCATACAAACTCATTTCTGCTAAAATCAGTTTAGATGCACATTCAAGAGGAATTTCAACAGAGCATCTTACATGAAAGGGTAACAACTTTTCTGGTAAAGACTGACGCACTCTTCTGATTAATTCAGAACCTTGGGGTGAGTATAGTTCTATTCTAATTTCACCGCTATAAATTCTTTCATAATGAGTTGATTCTTTTAACTTGACACACCCATTAACTGTAAGAGTTTGCCCCCAAGATACAGTGTAGATTTCCTTATCCAGAGTCAGAGAAAGGGGACATTCGAGTACAGAGGTTAAAGTATCGTCAGCAGTTTCTTCGTCCTCTAGTACTGCTTCCGAATCTGGTAAAGCTAATTCAATCAAATTGTTTAAAATTTGCTCTGCTGTTTCTCCTTTTAGCCATACCGGGTTAACAGGCTGAATATCTTCCTCCTGTTCGCTCTCACTATCAGCAGCAAGTACCTCCTTACTTTCTTGTCCCGCTTGCCCAATTGTTACCTTAGGAAGGACTTGCAACCGAACATCCTGTTGCCAAGATGTACCGAGAACTTCTGACATCAGATCGCTCGAACAACGCAACTCCCAAATTCCTGGCTTAAGATAGGTAAAAGGAATCACTGCCATTAAGCCATCAGAATTTATGCGACGCGATCGCCTTTGGATGCGCCGCTTGGGTGGCATCTCTAAAGTCGAGGTATGAGCGATGCGTACCTCCACATCCATACTGGTACGGTTCGAGCGAGCGACAATTCTGTAGCGCCCCTCGATAATCTCCTCGTTGGGTGATTCCAATGGACGCCACGAGCGATCGCCTTGTTGCTGAATGAGAAATTGCCAGTTTTCCATTGTGACTGATGCAGGAACTATAAAGCCGCCTTAGGTATGACTTACAAGAGCTTGCTGACAGTTTAGCTTAATGCACTGCCTAAAGAGTTGTTTTTTTATCCAAGTAATTGCAAGATTTTTGTAAGGTGGCAGCAATTTAAATAAATTCAACACGCCCACGCATATCTTCTACATCTAACCACTCCATAAATCAACCCATCCTTTAGAAAAAGAACTTTGCAAATACTCTTGACGCCTCACTATCGGCTCATCTTCGCACAACCTGTATTTGCTTTATGCTATCCTAATATACTTTCAGCATTGATGTGCGATCGCTAACCATGAGGAGCACCTGAAAACTTATGTATTATTTTTGTAACACATACGGAGTTTCTGTTACAATGTTATTGGTACCCTGTATAACTGGAGTCCACACCTATATGTGAATTGAACCATACTCAGATAGTTAACTTGATGCCGTCAAGAGTCTTTCGCTTCGGGCATGAACTCCGATCTTTGATTTGATACAGAAAGCGATGGACTAATACCTATGTTTGCCACTCAACGGCAAGTAAGGCGATGGGTTGCAATTCAACCAAAGTCCTATATCTAAATAGATTCAGCATAAATAGTGGCACAGTAATGATGAGTAATAATTTGATGTTGGAAAACTCTTCTACCCCCATCTTCACCATTGCCCAGGTTTTGGCAGAATCATTTAGTGATAACCCCAGCTTTAACCTTGTCTTCGATCAAAATTCCAATCGTTTATCGGCTATGTATGCCTTCTTCGAACCACTTGTGGCTGATGCCAGCAAACGCGGCAAAATTATCATGGCACCCAATTCGCAAGGTGCTTGTATTTGGTATCCAGCGGAAGTGGAAATTTTTAACGAACAATTTGAGCAAGTGTTGATGGAAATTATTAAGAACATTACCAAATTTGCAGGAGAAGAATCCGCTCAACGTTTTCAACATCTGATCGAACAAGTCGGTAATAACGAACCGCAACAAAGCCATTGCGAAGTGTTTTTTATTGGGTTGAAACCATCCGCACGGGGAAAGGGCATCGGTCAAAATTTACTCAAACCCGTCCTCGATTACGCAGATAAAAACTAGCATCCGTGTTATCTTGTTTCCTCCAGTTCTCGCAATATTTCCTTCTACGAACGCCATGGTTTTGAAAAATATTGCTCCATTAAGATTAGCGACACCTACTCTATGACGGGTATGTGGCGAGATTTTATTAGTAACTAACAAACTCATACTAATTCAGTAAGTCGAAAGGTGTGAATTTTATGACAATATTTGCAGGCAACTAGTAGTGTAGATGTCTTGAGTTAACTGCAGTTTATCGGTTGCATAAGTCCGGATAAAGTACGAAGGTGCATTACACAGTGTTAACGCACCCCCTATAGCGTTTAATTAAAACGTTATTTTCTTAAACATTTGCTTGGAGAACAATCAAGTGGTGACGAGCACGAGAAGCACCTACATACATTAATTTCTGATGTTGTGAATTATTGGGATCGGTTTCTACTAAAATAACTACTTTACTCTCAAGCCCTTTAAAGTAATAGATGGTGTTGCAAAGAATTTCATTTCGATTAGTGTCAGGCTCTGCTTTAATACGAAATTGTCCTACCATTTGATTTTGTAGCGAGGCTTTGCGTCTGGTTGTTAAAATCACAATGTCCTTGGCGGCAAAACCCTTATCAATAACTAGATGGTGAAGAAGGCGACTAAGTATATTTTTGAGTTGAGTATCGCCTGTATAATGGTACCTTTCTACATCCTGCCCTATTGGGCATAAAGATGCGATTGAGTTGGGGTCTGGGTGAAATTTTAGAACATACTCGTGTATTTTTTGAGTATTACGACAGTTTTTGTTTAAGGCAAAGGGAGCTTCTTCTAAAGGAGGTTTCCAACCAGCATTATAAATGTTTTGATTGCTATCATAAAAGAAATAGAAAATGCCATCGTCTGGTTCATTAAGTAACAGCTTGAGTGCATACCACCAATTTTCATGAAAATCTTGTCCTTCATCGACTATCACTGCATCTACATGCCATTTTATTTTATCAGCAGCTTGTATAAGACGCTCTGGATAAATTTCTCTAAAAAGTTGCTCTTGAGAAAACTGTTCTTTATTTGGAGCAAGAGCAGCTTGATGAAATAATTTTTCACATAATCCATGAAAGTTGTAGACGTGTAGATTTGGTTTCCAACCAAGAGTCTTAGCCATGAATTGAGCCAAGCTTTTATTGAAACAGGTTAGTAAAACGCTAAATCCCTGTTCTTGAAGACGGCGGGCTTTTTCCAGTGCCAATAAAGTTTTGCCTGAACCAGCACAACCACTGATAGCTACACGTCGATAACTTGTTATAAAATCTAGCATACCGATTTGTTGTTCGGTTAGCTCTATGAAAGCACTATCATCGTGATGTGGTGGTAGTTTGCGAGAATTTGGTGCAATTACTTTGATAAGGTCTTTAATACTTTTTGCATCGAAACTATTCCTATACCGATTTGTTGGTGGATTTTCACCATGCCAATAGTTCAAGATTTCCTGCACCCAACCTGATAAATTGTTTAACTGGGGGCGATCGAGTATAATGTTTCGAGGAGCATCTAAAGGTAAGCTACCATTGACTTCAACATCTGGAAATGCGACTGCGTGTCCTATAGGAATCCAAAGACTCTTCCAATAAGACAGTTCCTTAAGGCGATTAATTAGATTGTGTTTGCTAGTACACGCTTGTTGAAAAGGATCTTTGATACGGGTTTGGTTGCTATACCAGTTGCCTTCTCTGCCGTTGTAGCAAATTTCGCCTCCTTTGACTTCTAGGACTAAAATACCTAAATTGGGACAAGCTATCACAAAGTCAACTTCACCATCTTTGGCTCCGTTACGAATATTACGGGCTTGCCAGCGAACTTGATGGAAGACAGTGAAATTGTCTGATAATTGTTTTTGAAATGCTTGATATAAAAACTTTTCTGCCTTGCTGTTAACATCTGAACGCAGGTTTTCAGGAAACATCTTTGCCACAAAGTACCTCAAGCTTTATTTTGCGAGACAACATAGCCCTAACTCATCAAATCTAAAGGGGCTATTTTATAGAGTTCCCTCATACTTGTACGCACTAACAGTGAGTGTGAAATATTACAAATTATCAAAAAATCACTGAGGGAGATGTTTCAGTTTCGGATGAGGCGAATCGCAGCTAATTTGTACGCACAACAGCAGATATTCATGATTTGAGCTTACAATATAAGGGATGTCATCACTTTGGGTTAGAATCGTAACTTATGTCTGAACAGCAGCTTCTAGATGCAGAGGAAATTGCTATCCCCGACATTAGCCAACTGGAAATCGAGGATGACAAACCAGTGGATAACTTTCAAAGTGAAAAGCAACAACGGCTGCTAGTAGAACCACTTTACACTAACTCGGTGCTGACAACTCCTTTCGTAGCAGGGGCAAATGTAGGACTATTCTACTCACGCAAGCAAGAACCACTTGTACCAGATGCTTTTATCAGTTTGAATGTGCAAATGCCAGCAGATTGGAGTCAAAAGCAGAATCGCAGTTACTTTGTGTGGGAGTTTGGCAAAGCACCAGAAGTGGCGATTGAAATAGTTTCCAACCGCAAAGGCAAAGAATTGGGGGCGAAGAAAGAAGATTATGCTCGGGTTGGAATTGCATATTATGCAGTGTTTGACCCCCTGCAACAGATTCAAGAGACTCTGCAAATGAACGGCGCACTATTGCGGGTATATGCGCTGACAGCAGGAAAATATGTAGAAATAGAATCACCTTTCTGGTTAGAAACAGTCGGGATAGGTTTAACATTATGGACAGGCACGTTTGAAGAACAACCAGGGCTGTGGTTGAGGTGGTGCGATGTCAAGGGAGATGTCATTCCAACAGGAAAAGAATTAAGCGAGCGAGAACGACAACGAGCTGAGCGAGAACAACAACGAGCTGAGCAAGAACAACAACGAGCTGAGCAAGAACGGCTTCGAGCCGAGAACGAACAACAACGGGCAACTCGATTGGCAGAACGGCTAAGAGAAATGGGCGTTGACCCGGATACAATTTAAGCCCCGCCATATCCAGTTTACGGCATCAAAGGACCCCTTAATCCCCCCTTAGAAAGGGGGGAAACAGGAAATCTAGTTCCCTCCCCTTTCTAAGGGGAGGGTTAGGGTGGGGTAATTCAACTTGTGTGTACACCGTCGCTTCCCCGTATGCGGAGAAGGCGAAAAGTTACTAAGCGCTAAAGTACTTAGCTACAGGGTGATAGGTAATAATCGCCGTTGTGGACTGTTCTGGATAAAGCTGTTCGCTTTCATCCATGTATAAGTTAATGCGATCGCATCCCAACAGATCCAGTTGCTTGTACTGATCCTGAATATTCGGACAAGCCGGATACCCAAAACTATACCGCGAACCTTGGTAGCGTTGTGCCAAAACATCCCGAATATTATCCGGTTCCTCAGCCCCAAAGCCCAACTCACGACGAATGCGAGCGTGAGACCATTCAGCAAGCGCCTCCGCTACCTGCACGGCTAAACCGTGAAAATACAGATAGTCAGTGTATTGATTATTTGCAAATAACTTTTGAGCAAACTCAGTAGCAATATGCCCAACAGTCACCGCCTGCATTGGAAATACATCAATCGTTCCAGACTCCTTCGGTGCAAAGAAATCCGCAATACACAATCTCCTTCCAGACTTCTGCCTTGGAAACTCAAACTCAGCTATTACCTTAGCATCTTGGTGATTCACATCATAAAGATACAGAGTATTTCCCTTAGACTGACAAGGAAAATAACCGTAAACCACCTGCGGATGCAATAGATTTTCCCGAACAACTCGCTGCTTCCACTCCGCCAAAATTGGATAAACCTTCCCATCCAAGAAAGCCTGGTACTCCTCCTTAGATTGCTCCTTTGGCTTGCGGAACTGCCATTGTCCAGCAATCAAAGCCTGTAAATCCAAATACCAGAACACTTCCTCCAAAGAAATATCCTCTGGTTGAAGAATCTTCGTTCCCCAGAAAGGTGGGATCGGACGTTTGATATCCACCGCCACTGCTTCAGAACGTCTGGTATCAACTTCTTTTGGTTCAGTAGGTGCTTTTTCTTTAACTGCTTTCTCTTTTGAATTTTTGTGACCATTTCCTGACACTTCAGCAGCTTCAGCAAATTCACCCAAAAACCCTTGAATGTCATCCCAATTTCCAACAGATTTCGCTGGCATTAATTTATCCATGAAATTCAAGTCAGAAAATGCATCTTTGCCATAAACTACTCGACCTTTGTAAGTATTTTGGCAATCTTCATAGACAAACTTGGGAGTTAGCGCCGCACCACCCAAAATGACAGGAACCGTAATTCCTTTTTCGTTGAAAACCTCCAAGTTTTCTTTCATAAACGCAGTGGATTTCACCAATAAACCACTCATGGCAATACAATCAGCTTTGTGCTTCTCGTATGCTTCAATGATGTTTTCCACTGGTTGCTTAATTCCCAAGTTAATCACCTTGTAACCGTTATTGGACAAGATGATATCCACTAAATTTTTACCAATGTCGTGAACATCTCCCTTCACTGTCGCAATGATAAACGTACCCTTAGCATTGTTACCAGATTCTGACTTTTCCATGAGAGGTTCAAGATAAGCAACCGCCGCTTTCATGGTTTCAGCAGACTGCAATACAAAGGGTAATTGCATTTGTCCGGAAGCAAACAAATCGCCTACCACTTTCATACCATCTAGCAAGATGGTGTTGATAATATCCAAAGGAGGATAATTTTCTAAAGCCTTTGCTAGGTTTTTCTCTAAACCAATACGTTCGCCATCAATGATATGGCGCTTGAGACGTTCTTCAACAGGTAGACTTTCATCAAAACCTTTGTCTCGTTTTGTTGTGACTCCTGCAAAAACTGTTGTGAGTTCTGCTAAGGGGTCATAAGTGCAAATATCTCCCTCAAAAGAACGTTCATCATAAATCAACTTGCGGCAAATTTCTTGATGGCGTTCTTCAATTTTTGCTATGGGTAAAATTTTATTAGCACTGACGATTGCTGCATCCATTCCTGCTGCCATCGCCTCGTGTAGAAACATTGAGTTTAACACGATTCGCGCTGCAGGATTTAAACCAAAGGAGATATTGGATACTCCCAAAAGAACATGACTACCGGGCAATTCCTGACGGATGCGGCGAATGGCTTCGATCGTCGCCTTGCCGTTTTCACGGTCTTCTTCAATACCAGTAGAAATCGGGAGGGCAAGAGTATCAAAAAATATTTCTGTGGCTGGAATCCCATACTCTACAGCTTGACGGTAAGCACGTTGGGCGATCGCAAACTTTTTATCTGCTGTTCGCGCCATCCCCTCTTCGTCAATTGTACCAATAACAACACCCGCTCCGTATTTCTTGGCCAGTTCCAACACTTTCAGAAAACGGGGTTCTCCATCTTCATAGTTGGTCGAATTCAACAAACATTTACCACCTGCCACTTTTAGCCCTGCTTCCATCTTTTCCCATTCAGTGGAGTCAAGCATCAATGGCAGTGTCACATTATTAACCAATCGCGATACCAACTCGTGCATATCACACACGCCATCGCGCCCCACGTAATCAACGTTCACATCAAGGATGTGTGCGCCTTCTTTGACTTGCGCCTTTGCCATTGAAACCAAGCCATCCCAATCTTCCGCATTCAGTAATTCGCGGCACTTTTTAGAACCACTGGCGTTGAGTCGTTCCCCAACAATCAAGAAGGAATTATCTTGAGTGTAGTTTTGTGTGCTGTAAATTGACGCTGCGGCTGGTTCTAACTCAGGATGTCTGACCTTTGGCTTTAAGTCTTTGGCGATTTCTGCTAATTGTTGAATGTGTTCCGGACGTGTCCCACAGCAACCCCCTATCACTTGGACACCCAAATCTTCAACAAAATTCATCAATGCCATCCGTAATTCTACAGGCGTTAGACGGTAGTGTGCTTGACCGCCAACGTTCTCTGGCAAACCAGCATTCGGAACACAGGAAACAACAAACGGTGAATGCTCGGAAAGGTACTTTATATGCGGTTTCATCAAGTCGGGACCTGTTGCACAGTTCAGACCGAGAATGTCAATTGGGTAGGGTTCTAAAATTGTCAGTACGGCGTTGATTTCCGTCCCTACCAGCATAGTACCCATGGATTCCATAGTAACGGACACCATCAATGGACGGCGATCGCCTTTCTTCGTAAAAACTTCTTCAATACCATTCAGCGCCGCTTTAATTTGCAGTACGTCTTGGCAAGTTTCAACAATAAACAGATCGACCCCACCATCAAACAGCCCTTCCGCTTGTTCGGCGAAAGCAGCTTTCATGGTATCAAAATCAATATGCCCTAAAGTTGGCAGTTTGGTAGTTGGTCCGATGGAACCTGCGACAAAGCGAGGTTTTTCAGGGGTAGAAAATTCTGCCGCCACACTCTTTGCGAGTTCCGCAGCTGCTTTGCTCAGTTCATACGCCTTGGAAGCCAAGTCGTACTCTGCTAAAACAATAGAAGTACCGCCAAAGGTATCTGTTTCAATGACATCCGCACCAGCTGCAAGAAAGTCACGATGAACTTTTGCGACTGCTTCTGGTTTTGTGAAAACGAGGTACTCGTTACAACCTTCATACTCAGCACCACCGAAGTCCTCTGCAGTCAGGTTTTGGCTTTGCAAGTTAGTTCCCATTGCACCGTCAAAGACGATAACTGGGCGATTGGGGCTATGCAAGCGTTCTAGGAAGGGATAACTCATTTTTCGTGAGAGAAATTTAGGACAGTCAAAATAATGTTTGACTTAATCTATTATTTTCTTAAATTTTAAGATTTCGGAAGTGGAGTTTAAAAAGTTTCCAGGCTCCGCCTCCTATGTGGCGTAAGAGCGCCTCGCAGTTTGTATTCTGTACTTCTGGCTAGGAACGAGATGATACCACATGAGCGGTCTTAAACGAATGGCACGCTTGAAGTGCGACGCGGAGACTAGGGGACGCGGAGAGATTAGATAGATAAGAAAAAGTGTTGAGGGAGCAATCATAAAAATCGTTTGGTTCAGGAAGTATAGGAGGAAGCGCGAAACTCAACAAATGCTTCTAGATGTTGGGTTTCGTTCCTCAACCCAACCTACGTGTTTTGGAATTTATGTCTCAGCCCTTGTAGTATTGAGTCCTATTTGAGTTATAAAAATTATTAATCGCAAAGACGCAAAGAGCGCAAAGAGAAGAGAGAATTTTACAAATGATTTAGGATTGCTAGACAAATAACCAAGTCAGAAGTGATAAATTGAGTTAATCTGGCAATTCTCAAGTTAATATTTACTGGAAGAAATTTTTGTCTATCAAAATTGGAGTGAAAAAGTAGTATTTAGCATAATTAATGTTAACTTAATAAAACTTTAAGAATATACACAATACAAAATTTTCTTCAATAAGGACATAAGTATAATAAGATGAGGTACTAAGAATGGATGAGTATATCCTAGTAGATTGCGGCTTTTATAATGAGTTAGAGGCATTGGCAACATTGCGCCAACCATGCTGCATTATTTATCGGGGTGCGGCTGATGAGGTTGTGGAGATACAAGACCGGATTGTGGATGTTTACGCAGCAAATAAAGCTGACTTTCTTAGATTAAAAAATGGTATTGAAATTCGATCTAATCGAATTATCTCAGTCAATGGCAAGCCGATCGCCTACTGCTCAAATTAACTGGTGCTTTCTGCTCAAGGAGTGGCTTTCTGAAAAGTTCAGATCTGATGCAGAAGCTGGGTTTAAGGATAAAACTTCATTATATAAGCAAGTTTTTACAGACAAAATTTTAATTTCTTCGTTTTAAATTATATTTAAGAATGCATAAATGGGTGTACGTAATACCTAATATATAAATAGATGGTGATCGCTCGTAAAAGAATCACAGAGTTTTCAGTAACACTTAATTTGAAAGGAGAAAAATGTAATATGTCCAAGACTATCAATAATTCTCATGACTTGTTGCCTTCTAACATAAAAGAGATTCGGTTAGGTGGTACTGAACAAGAATTACAACGCAATCCCTTTTTAATCGCACGCTCAAAAATAACTGCTTTTTTGGACAGAGGTCAAGTGAAGAATAAAGTAGCAGCACAACAAGAGTCTCAAGGCACAATAGACTATGTGGATTCTACTAAAGAACAATATTATTACAATCGGTTCACAGATCGAGTTGATCCGTCTGTTTACTATACAATTTTCTTTTCTCAAAAACGCTGAAACAGCGATCGGTTAATTCTCATAATTAAAAGTAGGGAATTAGAAGCAAGAATTTATTTTTTACACAAATAAATAATGGTGCAAGTATCGTATACCTAGATCTGTCATCTCGTTCCCATCTCAAGCTGGGAATGCCTTTTAGGAGGCTCCGCCTCCCGTATTCAGAATGAACGATCTGAATCCAAAATTTTTTAAATATACTTTAAGAGTAGGCACCGATCCCAATACTGCAAGGGCTGAGAGAAATTGTAGGTTGGGTTGAGCACAAGCGTTACCCAACAAATGCCGATAAATGTTGGGTTTCGTTCCT
>NZ_WJFC01000109.1 GCF_009725235.1 Scytonema sp. UIC 10036 | reverse complement strand
GGTGGGGTAATAAATATTTGATACATCAATCATGACTTTGAAAACATCCTCTAAGCTCTATCATGTCTAAGTAATCGTTAGCAAATGCTTTCCGTAGAAGTGGGTCAGGAATAAATTCATCGTACTTTTGCATCTGCGGCGCTTCCGAAGTACTGACTAAAGCTTCATTAGGAATTCTTTGCTCGCATAAAGACATGATTTCTGATTGTAAATATTTTACTTTTTCTGGCGCTAGTTTTATAACTAAAAAATAAGGATTACTCCCATTCATACTTTTAATTTCTAGAGATTCCCGACAAAAAGAGTTTAGCAATCTTTCTAAAGTTCGATAAGCAACTGTTCCCATCCAAGGAAAAATGCAACACTTGCCTTTTTCTAATTGCACAATATAACTTGTATCTAATCCAGAGGCTTTTGCCAATTTGCGAGCAGATCGCAACCGTTGTAAGGCATTTTTTTGTAAATAGCTGTATTCTGTCTCTTCACACAAAACTTGACGCATTTTTTGCAAAATTTTTGTATGAATATTGCCACTACCACCACGCCAGTAAATACTCGATTGACCTTCTCCCGGTTTTACCAAAACAATTCTTTTCTTGAAATCAACTTCTGTAACTTCCCAAGTTCTCCCCGCTAAAGCAAAGGTATTTCCTACAGGAAGTGGTTTGACTATACTACCAATTTCTGTATTTCCTTGTTTGACACTATACTCCCGCTCTTCGGCAAAAACAGCATAAAATTGAAATTTTCCTACAACTTTTTCTCCAGCCAATCCAAGAATAATTTTCCCTTGCTCAGTTAATTGAATGTGATTGATATCAAGCAAATAATTTATGAAAATTTTAAAATCATCTCTAGAAATATCGGCAAAAGTTGGCAAACTTAAAACTTGTTTTGCCAAGTAAGCAGGTGAAATTTCCCCTTCAGACACTAAAATACTCATCATTTGTTGATACAACAAACTCAAAGGATATTTAGGAGTCTTAATTGGCTCAATCCAACGCTCCTCTAAATAAAGTTGAATAATCGCAATACACTGCAAAAGTTGCCATGGGATTTGTTCTGGTAACGACTTTTCCGAAGATATCTCCTCTTCAGCACAGACAAAACGCATATCAGCCGCTTCTCCTCTTCTCCCAGTACGCCCCAACCTCTGTAAAAAACTCGCAACAGAAAGAGGAGATTCCAACTGAATCACGCGTTCCAAATAACCGATATCAATACCCAATTCCAAAGTTAAAGTTGCAGCAGTCACAGCCGGACGATTCGGTTCCCGCATCGCACTTTCAGCCGCTTGGCGCAAACGAGCAGAAATACTCCCATGATGCACGTAATAAATATCCTCCTCCCCCTCCTCACCAGCAATTTTACGTAACGCCCCAATAACCGATTCCGTCTGAGACTTATTATTAGCAAAAATCAAACACTTTCGCCCTTTACTCAAACTAAAAATATACCTCTCACACTCACTTATCTCCTCCTCTCTTTCCTCAGCGCCCTCAGCGCCTCTGCGGTTCATCCCACTAATATAAAAATGCTCCACAGCCAATTTAATTTGACGCTTACCCACCTCCACTCTTGGAGTTATCACCGCTCTTTTAGTCCCAGAACGCAACCACTCCTCAGCCATGGAATAATCTCCCAACGTCGCCGATAAACCAATTCTTCGAGGTTCTTTTTTAATCACCCTCTCCAACCTAGCCAACTGGCAAAGAATTTGACCCCCACGTTCCGAACCCATAAAAACGTGAATTTCATCAATAATGACAAACCGCAAATCTCCAAACAGACGAAACAATTCATTGTGCTTGTTAATCAACAAACTTTCCAAAGATTCCGGCGTAATTTGTAAAATTCCTCTAGGGTTTTTCAAAAGCTTATTTTTATGACTTTGAGAAACATCACCATGCCAACAGCAAACAGGTATCTCAGCTTCTTTTAACAAGTCATTCAAGCGTTCAAATTGGTCATTAATCAGAGCTTTAATAGGACCAATATACAAAGCGCCAATTGTAGTCGCAGGATTTTCATATAATTCAGTCAAAACAGGCAGAAAAGCTGCTTCCGTTTTTCCAGAAGCAGTTCCAGCCGTCACCAGTAAGTGAGCATCCGTGTTAAAAATCGCTTTACAGGCTTCGATTTGAACGGGTCTTAACTCAGTCCAGTTGCGATCGTAAATATATTCCTGAATAAAGGGGGCAAGTTTAGAAAAAATAGCCTCTCTCATTTCACAAACTTATTTCCGCAACATCATCATCTTCATCCAAATTAATCTCTATATTTTTACTACCAGAAGTGGGTTTAAATTCATTGCCATGAATGAGTTCTTTGAAAGTAAAACTAGGATGTTGGTAGAGAAGATTCATGACACTGATAAAATCTCGGACAATTTCACCTGGAGTCAGTAAGGCTTCAGCCCCCAACCGACTGACAATTTCTCTGACAAACTCTTTCAAGTCTCGATTTGTCAAAGTTGGTTCGTAACCATAGTTAAAAGCATGAATCTCAGCTAACCTTTGCAAAAGCATGAGAATTTCCTCTTCTTCAAGCGGATTCAGCCGCAGCACGGGACCTAGAAATTCCTGCACACCTGCTTGTGACACAAAACGACTTTCTTTGGTACGTCTTCGCCAAGCAGAATCAGAAAAAAGTCCCCGATTTGGATCTTCTAAAAATCTTGTGGTTCCACCAATAATAATCCCAAGATGTTCTGCTTTACACTGCATGGTGTCGTTAAACATCCCCAGCAATCTGTTGTAATTTTTCTCACGGGTGACTGTAGTCGGTATTTTGTACAAATACACGGCTTCATCAAGCAGAACAACAAGCCCTTTATAACCAATTTCAGCAACAAACTTGGCTAGTAACTTAACATAGTCATACCAAGTTTCATCGTCAATAATGACGCGAACTCCTAAGGCGGCTTTTGCCTCAATTTTTGTGGCAAATTCTCCCCGCAACCACTTGAGGGCAGCATTCTTTAAATTATCGTCATCCAAACGATAGCCCCGCCAGTAAGCAACAATAACGTTTCCAAAATCAAAACCATGAACTAAATCTTCGATATACTGAACAACTTCTCGAATTTTGTCTTCAACTTTGTCATCAAAACCTTCATCGTTGGGACGCATTCCAGTGTCTTTTGCGACCTCTTGTTGGATTTTGTTAATCCATCCTTCTAAAATGGAAACTAAAGCACCACCATCAGGGCGAGTTTTTGTGGCGAGGTGGCTCATTAATTCTCGATAGGTTGCCAAGCCTTCGTTGTTACTTCCTGCAAGCCGACGTTCTAAGGATAAATCGGCATCAGCAACGACAAAACCTTGCTCCATCGCATAGCTGCGAACTAACTGTAGCATGAAGCTTTTTCCAGAACCATAGTTCCCAACTACAAAGCGAAATGCTGCTACACCTTCGGCTATATCATCAAGATTTTGCAATAAACTTTTTAGTTCTTTTTCTCTCCCTACTGCTATGTGTTCTAACCCTACTCTTGGTACTACCCCTGCACCCAGAGAGTTCATTAAAGCAGTGGATACTTTTTTTGATATTTTCAGCTTTGCCATGTAAATCACCTCGTTCTATTCTCGTTGTTTGGCTTAGCTCCAGTGACGAGAATATAAATATGTAGATGCCTTTATTTTCTTGAGGTTTGCCTAGCCATTATATCTTGGTGGATTGCGATCGCTTTTCTGACATCTGTCATGTACTCTTGATAAATTACAGGATTTTCCGACCCTGTATCAATTAACAGTTCACCAATTGTATCTCTAGCGAGTTCGTTGATAGAGTCAATGAGCAAATTTGGCATTGTGATGTTGTCTTCCGCGATCTTTTTGATTGTAGGATTGGGATTCTCTTGTTCTAGTATAGCTTTTAAAACCTGAATTTCATAATTTGGTAGCTGTTCGACAAATTTAGCCCATTCTTCAGTTGAATCTTCCGAATTATCTGCTAAACTATTTACTGGTTCTAAAGAATCCATAAATTCAGAGAAGGGGAAAAACTCTGCTTCTCTGTTTTGCTCATTGTTATCAAATGAAGGATCGGATGTTAAAGTTTCCATTTGTTGGAGCAACTCCCAGACTTGGTTTTGTAATTGGTCGCGTTCCTCAAGAAGTAATGAAACTTGTCCTTGTAACTGTTCTAGCTCTCGACGTTGCTCCGTAAGTTCCTCCTGTAAAGAATTTAAGCTCGCTTCTATGCTTTCTCGCTCAGCTTTTTTAGCTGTCAGTAACTGAGATTGCTGTTGTTCTTTCACTTCCATCTCGTGAATTTCAACCCGCAACTCATATAATTTTTCTTCAAGTTGCGGCTTGAGTCTGTTAAGAAGGGTAATACTACTTTCTAGTTCTTGTTTCTGTTGTTGAAGTTCAAGAAGCTGATTCTGTAAATTGGCGATTTCAGCACGAGATACATTACAATTTAATTCTAAACGGCGCTTTTCAGAATTGAGAGCAGAGAAAGAATGGTTCAAATCTGTTTTTGTTTTATCCAAAGTTTGTAACTCGTTTTGAAGATAATTAATTTCTGCTTCTAACTTTTGTTTTTCTATAAAAAAAGAGCTAAGCTCTCGATGGAGACTATCTCTCTGATTGCGCCGTTCTACAAGCTGATTTTGTAATTTACTTGATTCCGAATATAATAGAGCATTATGTGCTTCAAGTTGCTTAATTTCTGAAAAAATGCGAAATTTAAGCCCCTCAAGTTCTTGAATTCTCCTTTGGAGAGAATCTAAAACAAGCATTTCATGATTTCGGCGTCGTTTATCTACAAAAAATGCAGCTAGATAGGTTGCAGGTACAGTGACTAAACCTGTAAGAAAAGCTTTATTAAAATCCCAACTCAGGAAGAGGCTGAGAGCAAAACTCACACAAAAAGCAATTATACCTATAATGAACCGATTACTATTCATAGTTGATTGGTTACTAGTAATTTTTAACATAATCAAGTTATTAAAAAAGGGATTGGTCACTGGTCAGGTGGTCACTGGTCACTGATTTAGATAGTGCCAAATCTGATTTTAAGAAGTCAACAAATTGTCGTGCTGTCCTTCCAGAACGACCGTTATGACGGGTTGCCCATTGTAAAGCTTGACGTTCTAAGTCCTCCTGAGATATTTCAATTTCCGCTTTTAGTGCAAGATGACGGACAATTTGCAGGTAAGTTTTTTGATTGGCTGGTTCAAAAGTCAAAGTTAAACCAAAGCGATCGCTAAAAGACAGTTTTTCCTGCATGGTATCCCAAGCATGAATTTCGTCATTTTCCTTAGGAGATGGTCTCTCGGCAAAAAATTCTCGAATTAAGTGACGGCGGTTTGATGTGGCATATACGACTGCATTTTGAGGTCTTGCTGTCAAGTTCCCTTCTAACACCACTTTGAGTGCTTTAAAAGCATCATCATCTTCCTCAAAAGACAGGTCGTCAACAAAGATAATAAATTTTTGTGGTAAACCCCGTAACTGTTCCACAATTTTTGGTAAATCTTTTAATTCAGATTTTGCCACTTCCACCAAACGTAAGTTCTGTTTCCCATATTCATTTAACAAAGCTTTGACTAAAGAAGATTTGCCCGAACCACGGCTCCCGTACAGTAGTACGTGCAAAGCTACCTGTCCTGACAATAAAAACTCAGTATTTTTTAACAAAGCTTCCTTTTGAGCCTCATAACCAGTCAATTGATTCAAACGAATTGGATCGGGATGGTATATTCCAACAAACTGTCCTGCTTCCCAGCGCAAAGCTTGACACTCTGCAAACAAACCAGTACCGGATTTACGATAATATACAGCTAATTCTTCTACTGCGTCAGCCCAAGTTTCTAAATGTTGTAGTTTTTTTATAACGGGTAATTCATTATCTCCCACCGCCTCCTCTGGCTCCACATACCACACGACTGGTGATATCGGTAAATATGCCCCTGTTTGCACCCACTCGCTTAAAGTCGCGCTGCTGCATTCATAAAGACTTTGCAGTGCTTGTAAATCGTGCTCTGCTGCTGCTATCAAAGAATATGGCAATTTCTCGAATTGTTGCTTTTGAGCAAGTCGAGAGAAAGGATTGTCATCTCTAAGGATTTGAGTCACGAGATAATCTTCCCAGTTTTGACCTCTTGCAGCTAAGCATCTGAAGTAACTGCCGTAGGCTTGAAGACAACCTCGCGCATCCGCATCAATATAGCGTATAGCTTGCAACAAATCAAGAAACGCTTTCCCCGCTTCGCCTTGGAGAACAGATTGGTAGAGTAAAAGTGATGCCGCTTGACGTTGGAGGAACTGAACCTTTGCAACTACTTGATTATCCATCAATTCATACCATTTTGGATTTTGGATTTTAGATTTTGGATTGATAAAGCCTTGCTAGGGCTTATTTTCACCCAATTATCTGTAGCATTCTTCAAATGGTATATTAAAGTGATGTGGGTTAAGAGTTGTTGTAGATGGTCTGCCAATGCTTGCAGCAAAATCAAAATCTACCAGGTTTTAACAATGACTTTAGGTATTGTTGCAGCGCTTGCCTACGGCATATTAGTCGTCATTGGTGGTATTATTGGCTACTTTAAAAGTAGTAGTACAATTTCGCTTGTCAGTGGTAGTTTAAGCGGCGTATTATTGCTTTTCGCGGCTTTTGTCCAATTTCAAGGACAAAGTTGGGGAGTAATGCTAGCATCTGTCGTCACTGCTGTTTTAGTCGTTTTCTTCGCATTCCGATTAGCTAAAACGCGGAAGTTTATGCCTGCGGGATTGATGATTCTCCTAGGTGCATTGGCACTAGCAATCATGGTGAAGCAATTAACAGTGGTGAAATAAACTAGTACTCGCTCCCACCTCGTTCCCAGCCTCAGGCTGGGAATGCCTCACCGGGAGGCTCCGCCTCCTGTGCTCTACCTTACCCACCGCTCGGCAGCCAGTTGCGATCGCGTCTTGACCTGGGAAAGACTTTCTGTACTCTATCGTACCTGGAGTGCGAGGCAGAGCCTCGCAACCTGCATTCCCAGGCAGAGCCTGGGAACGAGAGGTATGCGGAACAAGTGGCAGGTGGAAGTTTATAAAACTTAATAGTAATTTCAATAGATTTACGGTTGCGATAGCCCACCCTCACAAGTTCCTCATATTGATTATCTACATTGAGAGCATAAAAGTAGAACCTGTATACAAGTCCCAATAAAAGGTTTGTAGGGTAAGGGAGACGGCATTATGAAAACTATTGTTAATTTAACTTTGGCTGCTGTTGCTAGGGAAATTGAAGAGGTTTTAGAAACTTATCCCCATCATCCCTATCAAAAAGCTTTTTCGATTCCCGACTTACGTCAAGAACTGACTGCTCATGTTCTCAGTCAAATTTCTAATTGCTATGTCGTTGTCGATCATACTCAAAAACTATTCATTACCCTTAATTCATTGCCTTGTTCTTTGGACGAAAAAGAATGTATTAAAGACTTGATTCATCGGGAAATTGAAAATGTTTGGCATAAAAAAGAAAAAGAGCTTAGCCATCAAATTCCTGAAGAACTTGACCCTGGCTTTGCTCCTTCCCATTGGTTTGGTTAATTTTGTTAGTGGTTAGTGGTTAGTGGTTAGTGGTTAGTGGTTAGTGGTTATTAGATACGAACCACCAACAAACAACAACCAACCAACAACATTATAAACGTATTTCCGCTTTCACTACAGAAGCTTCTGAACTGCGGTAGATATGGAAACCTAGTTTTTCACAAACTCGTTGCATTCCATAGTTTTCTGCCAAGATTTCGGCAGAAATTCGCTCTAACTTTTCATCGCGACCAACTTGTATCAGTTGTCTAACTAACTCCGTTCCCAATCCGCGACATTGATATGGATCGCTGACAAGCATGGCAAATTCTGCTTCATTTTTGCCGTGCAATTTGCTTAACCGCCCCACTGCTAAAATCTGATGTTCTCCTGTTTGGGGATTGGTATAATCAGCAACGAGTGCCATTTCGCGATCGTAATCAATAAAACACATCCGCGTGAGCCTTTCGTGAGCTACTCTGGATTTCAACTTAATCATGTGGAAGTAGCGCAAATAAACGCTTTCTTCAGATAAAGTTTTGTGAAATTTTACTAACAAAGGTTCATCTTCTGGCTGGATGGGGCGAATGACGATTGGAGTTCCATCTGCTAATGTCCATGGAGCTACATATTGGGTGGGATAAGGTTTAATGGCTAACTTGGGAAGTTGCTCTAGATCGGTATCCGCATCATGCAGAACAATGCGAGCATCTAAAGCAATGAGAGAGGGGTGTGGGGAGGTACTATTTTCTTCTACAGGTTTTGCCAATAAGGGATTAATATCAATTTCTTTAATCCATGGTTGCTCAACAACAAGTTGGCTAAATCGAACGAGCAGTTGCTCTAATGCTCCCATATCTACTGATTCCCGTCCCCGAACTCCTTGGAGTGCTTTGTAAATTCGGGTTTGTTCCATCATCCGACGTGCTAAAGTGCTGTTGAGTGGTGGAAGAGCGATCGCACGATCTCCAAATACCTCTACAAGTTGACCACCCGTACCGAACAATAACACCGGACCAAACTGCGGATCTATACTGCTACCAATAATTAACTCATAGCCATCCAGTTTGACCATGGGTTGCACGGTGACTCCTTCAAAGAGAGGGGAATTATCTTCATCTTCTTGCTTTCTTGTCTCTGCCCACTTAGCAACGGAAGATTGAATAGAACGGTAAGCACTCCGGACTTCGTCAGCATCGGTGAGATTTAACTTCACACCACCAACATCAGTTTTGTGAGTAATCGTTTTGGAAAGCAGTTTGACAACAACAGGGTAACCAATAGCTTCTGCACAAGCAACTGCTTGCTCTTCACTTCTTGAAATACACGTTTGTACGGTAGGGATACCGTAAGCTGCTAGCACCTGTTTTGATTCAAACTCAGTGAGCAGAGTCCGGTTTTCCTGTTGGGCATTTTGAATAATTTTTTCAACCTGAGTGCGGTTGAGTACACCTTCCCCAAAAGCACACGGTAAAACTGGTGTTTCGTAAATCCCTCTTAAGTTATAGCTAGACTTCCACATATAGCTAAATGTCCGAGCCGCCGCATCAGGATAATTATAAGTGGGAATACCTGCTTGATTGAGAATAGCTTCTCCTTCTGCTACATCGGTTCCACCCATCCAACTTGCTAGAATCGGCTTACCGCGCAGGGATGTTGTCTTTAAAGTCTCTACAGAAGCTTGAAACTGTTTGGCTGTTTGGCTTGGGTCAGTCATAGCTTGAGGGGTAAGTATGACTAACAATCCATCACTTTTGCGATCGCCTGCTGCAATTTCCAGTGCTTTAATATACCGTTCTGGGTCAGCATCACCCAAAATATCTATAGGATTGCAGTGACTGCCATGCGGTGGCAGGATCTTTTCTAGAGCTGTGTGTGTATCGAGAGATAAATCTGCTAATTCTCCACCACTACCAATTAGGGCATCTGTTGCCAGAACACCCGGTCCCCCTGCATTGGTAATAATTGTAAGGCGGGGTCCTTTTGGACGGGGCTGCTTTGCCAGCACTTCTGCCATATCAAACAAGTCAGCGATACTATTAACTCGCAGTACGCCACAACGACGAAAAGCTGCATCTAGAACAGCATCACTACCAGCCAAAGCCCCTGTATGGGAAGCTGCGGCTTTTGCAGCTGCTTCAGTACGACCTGCTTTAATGACAATAATTGGTTTGGTGAGGGCAACTTCCCGTGCTGCTGAAAGAAAAGAACGGGCGTCCCCAATAGACTCCATATAAATAACTATACTTTTTGTCTGCGGGTCATCACCGAGATAGTAAATCAGATCGCCCCAATCTACATCCAGCATGGAGCCAATGGAGACAAAGGCGCTAAAACCTACATTCTCCCGTCTGCTCCAATCTAAAATAGAAGTACAAAGCGCTCCACTTTGACTGATAAAACCAACCGTACCGGGTCGAGCCATGCCATTAGCAAAGGTAGCATTTAAACCTGTAATGGGATTCATGACACCCAAACAGTTAGGTCCGATCAGTCGCATCTTGCCTTGGCGTACTCGCTCAAGCACTTGCTGTTCCAATTCAACTCCAGCCGCCCCTGTTTCCTTAAAGCCGGCTGATAAAATTATTGCGCCCTTGACTCCTGCATCCACACATTGACTGATAATCCCTGGAACCGTGGGGGCTGGTGTCGCAATGACAGCTAAATCCACTTGTTCTGGGACTTCCGCAATGCTGGTATATGCTTTAATTCCTAAAACATGACGACGCTGTGGATTGACAGGGTAAACCGTACCGCCAAAAGAATTACTGATGAGATTCCAAAGTAAGGTACGTCCAACACTACCAGGTCTTTCTGTTGCGCCAATGACTGCGATCGCTTTGGGTGTAAAAATAGTATCTAGAGGGCGGTATTCGGCGCGGAGAATATCGTAGGCGCGGTCTGGTGTGCGTTCCGTTAACTGTTGCATGATTGAAATTCCTTATTTAAGATTTGTAAAGACGCGCCACGGCGCGTCTTTACAGGAGCCCTAATTTGCTGCTAATTCAGTCGTAGGTGTTGCATACGATTCTTCATGAAATGGAGCCGCACTTTTCTGACAGCCCAAGTAAGCTAAGATGTACAATTCCTTGAGATCGCCAATCAAAGGATAACGTGGATTTGCGCCCGTACACTGGTCATCAAAAGCACGTTCCGCCATCTCTTCAACTTTGGCATAAAACTCTTGTTCTGTCTCGTTAAGAGTTTCTTTAATTGTGGCAGGCACTTCAACTTCCCGCTTCAAATTTTCCACAGCTTCCACAAGTTTCTCCACTTTTTCCTCAAGAGTATTGCCACCCAATTTCAGATAATCGGCAATCTCTGCATACCGTTCTTTGGCACGAGGATATTTATATTGTGGGAAGATAGCTTGCTTAAAGGGTATATCTGTAGCGTTGTAGCGGATCACGTGAGAAATCAGCAGTGCATTTGCCAACCCGTGAGGAACGTGGAAAGTCGATCCCAACTTATGCGCCATGGAATGACAAACTCCCAGGAAAGCATTCGCAAATGCCATCCCAGCAATTGTTGCTGCATAGTGGACTTTCTCTTTTGCCTCTGGATCTTTAGCACCATTCTGATAAGAACGTGGCAAATACTTAAACAGTAGCCCAATTGCCTCAAGCGCCAATCCTTCTGTAAATTCCGTTGCTAAAACCGATACATAAGCTTCAAGAGCATGAGTCAGAGCATCCAAGCCACCGTAAGCTGTGAGTTTCTTAGGCATACTCAGCACTAACTCAGGATCGACAATTGCCATGTTTGGTGTCAAGGCATAATCGGCAAGAGGATACTTCACTCCCACACTGTCATCTGTAACCACTGCAAAGGGTGTTACCTCTGAACCCGTTCCAGAAGTTGTGGGGATCGCTACCATTGTTGCTTTTTGACCCAATGCGGGGAGTTCGTAAACTCGCTTGCGGATATCCATAAACCGCATAGCCAATCCTTCAAATTCTACTTCTGGATGTTCGTACATCAGCCACATAACCTTAGCAGCGTCCATTGGTGAACCACCGCCAATAGCAATAATCACATCTGGTTGATAGTTTCTGAGTAAAGCCAGCCCCTGATTGACATTGGAGAGAGTGGGATCGGGTTCAACATCATGGAAGATATCGTAACTGACTCCGAGTTCATCTAGAACTCTAGTCACCTTATCCAGGATGCCTAAATTAAACAATGGTTTGTCAGTGACAATAAAAGCTCGTTTTTTATCTGCTAGTTCGCGCAATGCGACAGGTAAACAGCCGTACTTAAAGTAAATTTTGGGCGGTACGCGGAACCAGAGCATATTTTCCCGTCGTTCTGACACTGTTTTAATATTAAGTAAGTGGTGAGGAGCGACGTTGTCTGAAACTGTATTACCGCCCCAGGTTCCACAACCTAGAGTCAGAGAGGGGTCGAGTTTAAAGTTGTAAAGGTCGCCAATCGCACCTTGAGAAGAAGGAGTGTTGATGAGCAGTCTTGCTGTCTTGAGAGTATTCTCAAAGTAGACGATATCATCTAAATTCGCTGGGTCTGTGTAAAGTGCTGCAGTGTGTCCGGGACCGCCAAAAGCGACCAATTTTTGAGCTTTTTGAACGGCTTCGTGATAATTGCTAGCTCGATACATAGCAAGTATTGGCGAGAGCTTCTCATGAGCAAAAGGTTCGCTACTGCTAATCTCTTCTACTTCAGCCACTAAAACTTTGTAACTGGTGGGTAATGGACAATATGCTCGTTCTTCACCATTTGCGATCGCAACCCGTTTCAAATCAATTCCTGCCAAAGAAGCCAGAGACTCAACCGATTGTCCAACAATCGCTGGATTTAAACGACCATCTTTCAGCACTAAATTGCCTAATTTTTCTTTTTCTTCCTCTGAGAGAAGATAAGCCCCACGACGGATAAATTCTTGTTTAACTTGCTCGTATACTGAATCCACTACAATGACAGACTGCTCGGAAGCGCAAATCATGCCATTATCAAAGGTTTTACTGAGAATAATGGAGCTCACCGCCGTTTGAATATCTGCAGAACTATCAATGACAGCAGGAGTGTTTCCAGCACCTACACCTAGTGATGGATGTCCCGATGAATAAGCAGCCCTCACCATTGCAGGTCCGCCTGTTGCCAAAATCAGCTTCACTTCAGAGTGTTGCATCAATGCTTTGGAGAGTTCCACAGTAGGTTCATCGATCCAACCAATGATATCTTCAGGCGCACCCGCAGCTACAGCCGCATCTAGGACGATTTTTGCCGCTTCCATCGTGCAACGAGGCGCACGGGGGTGAGGAGAGAAGATAATGGCGTTTCGTGTTTTGAGAGAAATGAGGGCTTTGAAGATAGTGGTTGATGTCGGGTTGGTGATAGGAACAATCCCGGCTATGATTCCTACTGGTTCGGCAATTTTTTGAATACCAAAAGATTTATCGTCTTCAATGACGCCACAAGTGCGTTCTTGCTTGTACTTGTTATAAATATATTCAGACGCAAAGTGGTTTTTAATAACTTTGTCTTCTACAATGCCCATACCTGTCTCCGCAACCGCCATTTTTGCTAGGGGTATGCGTTGGGCGTTTGCAGCTTGAGCCGCTTTTTTGAAGATGTGGTCTACTTGCTGTTGAGTGTAGGTGGCAAAGACGTCTTGAGCCGCTTTGACGCGTTGGATAAGTTGTTCTAGTTCTTCGAGATTTGTGACTCTCATAGTTTGTTTGTGTCCTTTGTGAAATATTTGTGGAATATTCACTTGCCTCACTTGTTAAGTTAGAAGCCAAAATTGAGGAAGTTGTGAAGAACTAGTGGTCTACCACATAAATTTCGATGGGCTGTCACCTCGTTCCCAGGCTCAGCCTGGGAATGCCTTACCGGAGGCTCAGCCTCCCGAATGCGAGGCTCTACCGAGCAGACTGCATTTGTGGTAGAACCACCGGATCGAGAGAGGAAAAATCATTTTACCCATCAAATTAAAAGTTGCACCACTAGTAGTCCGCCACACCAACTTTGCTGGGTGAGGCAGATTTTATGATACCCTTAGTTTAAGGCTTTGAGGGTAGCATCATGGCAAAAAAGTATACCGTAAATTTGAGTAATGAGGAAGTCGAAAAGCTGCAATCGCTAATCAAAAAGGGTGAGGCGAAAGCTAGAAGCATCACCCGCGCTCACATACTGTTGATGGCAAGTGAAGGCGAGATAGACACAACGATTGCGGAACGCTTGAGAGTACATATTTCGACAGTAGAACGAACCCGTGCAAAGTATGCCCAAGGAAGAATCGAGCAAGCGCTATTTGACCGCCAACATCCTCCCAAACCTCGGAAATTAGATGGTGAACAGGAAGCGTTTTTAGTTGCGACAGCATGTTCAGCACCACCTGATGGCAGAACTTGCTGGACAATGCAACTTTTAGCAGACCGATTAGTAACCATAGGTATTATCGATTTAATTAGCGATGAAACGATACGTCGCACTTTAAAAAAAACGAAATTAAACCGTGGTTAAAGGAACAATGGTGTATCCCCAAAGTGGATGCTGAGTATGTTTTACGAATGGAAAATTTGTTGGATTTATATAGCCAGCCTTACGATCCAAAACGTCCTGTAGTTTGTTTTGATGAGCGTCCATACCAACTTTTAGAAGACGTTAGAGAACCTTTGCCTACTCAACCTAAACAGCCAGAACGCTATGATTATGAGTATCAACGCAATGGTAATGTTAACTTGTTTGCTTGCTTTCAACCGTTAATTGGGTGGCGACATATTGAGGTGACTGAGCAACGTACTAAGGCTGATTTTGCATTGCAAATGAAAAATTTAGTAGATATATATTTTCCAGATGCTGAAGTAATTCGTCTAGTATTAGATAATTTAAACACCCATAATCTCGCTGCTTTATATGAAGTTTTTCAACCCCAAGAAGCACGTAGAATTGTAGAAAAATTAGAGTTGCACTACACCCCCAAACATGCTTCTTGGCTAAATCAAGTTGAAATTGAATTATCTGTATTGTCTCGTCAGTGTTTAGAACGACGAATTAGCGATCGCACGATTCTGGAGTTTGAGATTGCCGCTTGGGAAAAACAGCGTAACCAAGAAAAAGCAAGTGTCAATTGGTGCTTTAAAACCACTGATGCACGTAGAAAGATGGGACGCTTATATCCATCTTTTTCACCCAGCAAAGTTGGTGTGGTGGACTACTAGTAGTCTGTCACATCAACTTTGCTGGGTGGCGCTGATGTTATGGTAAGCTATTTACAAAAGTGGTCAAGGTGACATCATGGCAAAAAAATATACTGTAAATTTAACTAAGGAGGAAGTAGAAAAACTGCGATCGCTAATTAGGTGCGGCAAAAGTAAAGCCAGAAGTATTACCCGCGCCCATATACTTTTGATGGCATGGGAGGGAGAGACAGACAAAGCGAGCCTCCAGGCGGAGGAGCTTCGCTAACGCAGACAGATTGCGAGTCAGCATCTCGACAGTTGAGCGCACCCGCGCCAAGTACGTTAACAGTGGAATTGAGGCTACGCTGAGCGATCGCGAGCATCCACCCAAACCACGAAAACTCGATGGTTTTCAAGAAGCATTTCTGATTGCAACAGCGTGTTCAGAACCTCCGGATGGACGTACAAGATGGACACTACGGCTTTTAGCAGACCGGATAGTGAGTTTAGATGTTGTGGATACTGTTAGTTATGAAACTGTGCGTTCCTATTTAAAAAAAACGATGTCAAGCCGTGGCTAAAGGAACAGTGGTGTATACCTAGGGTGGATGCCGAGTATGTTTTACGGATGGAAGATTTGTTAGATTTATATGGCGAACCTTACGATCCAAAACGTCCGGTAGTTTGTTTCGATGAACGTCCATATCAATTGTTAGAAGATGTCAGAGAACCTTTACCAGCCGAGCCAGAACAACATCTTCGATATGATTACGAGTATAAAAGAAATGGTAGTGTCAATATATTTGCTTTCTTTCAACCATTAGCAGGTTGGCGACATATGGAAGTGACACAACAGAGGACAAAAGTAGATTTTGCAAAACAAATGAAGGATTTAGTAGATGTTTATTGCCCAGAAGCTGAAGTTATTCGTCTAGTACTTGATAATCTGAATACACATAATCCAGCCTCTTTGTATGAAGTTTTTGAGCCACAAGAAGCGCGTCGAATTATCCAAAAATTAGAGTTTCACTACACACCAAAACACGCCAGTTGGTTAAATCAAGTTGAAATTGAATTTTCTGTTTTATCCCGACAGTGTTTAGAGCGACGGATCAAAGACGTACAAACGTTGTCGCAGGAAATCGCTAGTTGGGAACAACAACGGAATGCTGTCTATGCCAGTGTAAATTGGCGCTTTAAGACTACTGATGCACGGAGAAAGATGGAGCGCTTATACCCAAGTGTCTTACCCAGCAAAGTTGATGTGACAGACTACTAGTACCTAACCAAATTGATTCTGAAGCGAGCATCCAAAATGTGCAAAATGCCCTCAGAATAGAATTCTGGGGCTATACAAACAAAGGGGGCGCTATCCCAGTCCCTCAATTACAGTAAACCTGCATATTTTACTGAGTATGGAAGATTATCAGTCTGCTTTTATGCATCGTCATATTGATACTGAAACACTACATCGATCTGGAAGAAAAATAGCTACTATGCACTTCGGTGGTATTACTATTGAGTGTCTGCTAAAGTCAATGATTTTTGCCACTCTACCGAAAGGGGCGAGTCAGGAATGGAAGACAGAATCGAATAATCCCGGACATACTATCACGAACCCAGGACATAGCTACACTGAGGCTTTGAATCGACACAATCGGCTAAGATCCAGATTAGATAAGTTTCCAGAAGTAAGAAAATGGCTCGATGAGGTTGAAAATCCCAGCCAACATTTCATTGATATGCGTTATTGTTGCAATGAGCCTGACGATGAAAATTACAAACGTTGGTTAGATAAATATCAGCGTCTCATAAAGTGGTTACAAAAGCAAGCCACTTCACTGTAAGGAGGATGAAAATGCAACAAACAAGGCAAGGCTCGCTTAAGCAGCTAATTACAGCACAATTTGTGAATAATCCTCAAGAGTGGCTTGAGATGAATATTTCTACATCAGGCTTGTTGAATCTGACTATTGTGAGCAATCGCTTTGTTGGTTTATCCATACCTCAGCGCAAAGAGCAAGTGCTGAGTTTCCTCGACCAATCACAGGTTCCTCATTTCTCTCCTGGTTTTTTCTCCTTATATACGCTTCAAGAAGCTGAATCTCTTAATATTTCGCGTCCACAAGTTATTAATGAAGCATCGATATACACATGGCAAGATTTAGCAATAAGTGCAGCAAACCCTCAAAATCTATCTCAAGCACAAGTGCGAGAACCTCGTGTACCCCGCACAGTGACATTTTATTCCTTTAAAGGAGGGGTAGGTCGAACGACTGCATTAACTCATGTCGCTTGGATTCTTGCGATGCGCGGTCGCAAGGTTGTTGCTGTTGATTTAGATTTAGAAGCACCTGGGTTAAGTACAGCATTGAACCTAAATCCGCAACCAAAGTACGGGATTGTTGACTATTTTTATGAGCGTTCTTACTTACCGGAGGGGAGTAGTCCTAGTATTTCAGTTTCTCAAATATTTGGTGAGGTTAGAATACCTAATGCTACAGGAAGGTTATTTGTTGTCCCTGCTGGTGATTTAAATCTTGATTATCTTTCTAAGGTTGATGACCTGAGGGCTACCACCATTATTGGTAGTGGTGACAATCTTTGGTCTGTTTTTAGCAGTGAAATTATAGAACAGTTAAAGCCTGATATTCTCCTGGTTGATTCACGAACTGGAATTAATCAATGGGGAGCTTTTTCCTTGCTTCAAGCAGCTGATGAAGTGATTATATTCCTATTCCCTAATGAACAAAACCGACAAGGAATTGATTTGCTTCTACAATCACTTCAAGTCTTAAAAAATCTTTCAATCAACTTCGTTTTCACACCAGTTCCAGATGTAACTGAAGTTGGGATGGCTAAAGTGAGAAAGATTTGGAAGTCTTTGTATGAAAAGATTAATAAAATAACATATGAAAACGATGAAAGAAATGAAGATGAAACCTATAGTAGTGGATTAGATTTAGATGAGCCTCAGTCTGAAGTTGCAGATCCTCTGGTAGTTCCTTATCTATCACCAATTGCTTTGGCAGAGAACTATCCTGTACCAGCGTTGGTAGATTACTACACTCGAATTGCTAATTTCATTGATGAGGAAACAGACGATTTACAAAGAAGAACCGTTTTAAGTAGCACAGATAATCGCTGGGAGATTATTGAAAATCTTCAATTTCCTGAAGTAAATGCTGCCGATCCAAGACAAAATCTCAGCCTACTATTTCAGCGAACTACTGATTTTGAAAGATTTTTAGATGATACTACTTGTCTCATACGAGGTCGGAAAGGAACTGGCAAAACAGCACTTTATTGGCTTCTGCTGCAACATAGTGAAGTGGCTCAAAAATTAGCTCGTGGTCGGTTAGATAATACAGTTTGCTTTTCATCTCACGGTAGATTTTATGAGAGTCGCCCATCTCGTGATGAATTTCGAGTAATTCATAGGAGTTTACAAGAAGGAGGGTCTTGGGAAGCTTTTTGGAGAGGTTATTTACTTCTAAGAGCTTTTCAGGAAGAACATTTTAGTTTTCCCAGAGGTCAACAAGGTAAAAAATTTAGTGATTTTAAAGAAATTATAAATAATCTATCTAAAGAAAGATGGCAATATGAACACACTCAAGCACTAGTGCAATTATCTACTGAACCTCGGTTGCAACTTATAGTCAAAGATGCAATAGATATTATTAATGAAAAGGCTCGAAAACAATCTCAGATAATTTGGTTTCTTTATGATGATTTAGATGAAGATTTGCCGGAAGAAGGTGAGGTTAGACAGCAAGCTTTAACAGGTTTGTTCCAGTTTGTCCAATCTTGTGATGCACGTCGATTGACAGCAATTCGGTTCAAAATATTCTTAAGAGAAGACATTTGGAATCGCCTGAGTTTCGACAATAAAAGTCATTTTAATGGGCGTGATATTCTCTTGCAATGGACTAGAATTGACTTTCTGCGATTAGCACTTCGACAAGCAATTCAATCAACAAAATTTAAGAATTTGGTTGATAGATTCTCTCCAGTTGAGAGTATCGATCAAGCTAGCGAAGAGGCGATAGATCGAGCCTTGGAATTGCTTTGGGGAAGTCGTCGAAGACGTGGTGACAAAGCTAAATATGTATCTAGATGGGTTTATGAACGTTTAACAGACTCCAGTAGTACTACTTTTCCTAGAAGTTTAAGCATTTTGCTTCAAGGAGCAAAAGAGCAAGAGTTAAGCTACAGAGGACAAACATCGATAAAGTCGCCCACAGATCGATTACTTAGAGGAAAATCTCTGGAAATCGGATTGAAGAAAGCATCCGAAGAACGCTGTAGTGCGATTAAAGAGGAATATCCTAATTTGAGTAGGTTTTTTGACTCTCTCAAGGATGTCTCAGCTCTATTGTCAAAAGAAGAATTGCAAACTATATGGCGGGAATCAGCACAAGATGTCATATCATCATTTGATAACTTCGCAATTTTCTTGAGCGAAATTGGTCTTGCTGAGTGGCGTGAAAAAGAGCAACGCTACAAGTTTGCAGATATTTATGTATATGGTTTTGAGATGATTCGCAAAGGTACGGTGTAGCTGCTAAAATTGCTCAAGAAATATGTAAAATACCTATTAAATAGGTACTGAGCAACTGTGTAGTACCTATTTAACCGAGATAAGGTCACTTCATGCAATCGTTTGAACCAGGTTTTATTGAGCGCCAACCAATTTCTCAAAATTTACTGCGTACCATCCGTCTTCTTGGAGAGTACAAAGGGAAGCAGGAGTTATTTAAAGAACAATCGCCTCAAGTTCTTGAAACCTTACGCCAAGCTTCAATTATTCAGAGTACCGAGTCTTCTAACCGGATCGAAGGCATTACAGTACCTCTACAACGAATTAAAGAACTAGTCTCTGAAAAAACAACGCCTCGCGATCGCTCCGAACAAGAAATTGCTGGCTATCGAGATGTGCTAAATACTATCCATGGTAGCTATGCTTACATTCCCTTTACTCCTGGGGTAGTCTTACAGCTGCATCGCGACCTTTACCAGTTTACTGTTGGTGAAGGTGGACGGTGGAAGTCAGTAGATAACGTTATTAGCGCAACTTATCCAGATGGTACAAAAATTGTTAGATTTGAGCCAGTTAAAGCTGCTGCAACGCCGTTAGCGATGGCAAGCTTACATGAAAGGTTTAATACTCTCTGGCAATCTGGAGAGATTGAGCCATTACTGTTAATTCCTACTTACATCTTAGATTTTTTGTGCATTCATCCTTTTAGTGATGGTAATGGAAGGATGGCTCGCCTGCTGACGCTACTGCTTCTGTACAAAGCAGGTTACGAAGTTGGTCGGTTTATCAGTTTGGAACGAATTGTAGAACGTACAAAGGAAAGCTACTATGACACGCTTTACCAATCTTCACAAAATTGGCATACAGGAAAGCACAGCTTATCTCCTTGGTGGGAATATTTTCTGGGAGTCGTGGTATTGTCAGCATATCGAGAGTTCGAGAAACGGGTTGGATTGGTAACTTCTGCAAAAGGTGCCAAAACCGCAATGGTTCTAGATGCTGTCAGCAATATACCCGGAGATTTTTCTATCAAAGATGTACAAGAAAGATGTCCTACAGTGGGGATCGATTTGATTCGCCGTATTCTCCGCCAAGAACGAGATGCTGGGAGGCTGGAATGTTTGGGACGAGGTCCAGATGCCCGTTGGCGAAAGAAATAGGTACTGTACCTATTAAATAGGTACTGGCAGGCATCATAGTACCTATATAAAAAAGGAAACATTTTATTAACTCGTAGACAAAATTCATTATTAGTATAATTCAGCACCATGAGATGATACCTATTTTCATCTTTTAAAAAACGCTATATTATCTTGTGTTATGTAGATTAACAATAGAGTTACTCTATCCGGAAAATGAAAATATTCTCTGGTAGATAAAGGTTGTGGCTAAGTATTTCTCATAATACAAACAGGTAAAGGGTGACAAGCTCTAAGTAACAATCGCCAGCTTGGCAATTGTTTATAGCAACCATTTAAGCAGCGCAGGTATGTGAAAGCATAGGAGTTGAGGATGGCAAAAGTTGCATTACTGGTTGGGGTCAGTGAATATGAATTAGGTTTAAACCCTTCTAACAAACTAATGAATGTACGAATGCTCTAGAAGCCAAGAAATTACTTAGAATAATTTTATTCAAATCTTTGATAGAAAAATTATCCTGTAAAAAAAAGCACAAAAAAAAATAAAAAACATTAGTAGTGACAAAAAATAAATATAATAATAATCACAAGCGCTCGGATTAAAGATTCATTTCTAAAAAACTTACTTCTCTACATACATACTTTTTTCAAGTTTTTAGTAATATAAGATACATTATCATATAAATTTTTATTGCAAAAAACCTTCATATAAAGAAAATATTTCAGGCAAGTTAAACCTTGCTACTTTCATATTTCCTTCATAAGCGCTCCTCAATACTTAGATTTTTTACAGTTTCTTTCTTGATTATCAAAGATTTTTATGGCATTGATGACATAACAAAAATTCAGTTATTGTGCCGATTTGAAAACAATTTAGGCAATGTTAGTCTTTAGGCAGTTGAGAGATATCAACTAAAAACTTTTTTTAAATAAATGGGAAGTGAAAAATGATTAAGCGCACAGTAAGTAAATTTTTGCTTGCTTCAACAGCAGGATCTGTTATTGGTTTAGCAACAATTATTTCATCGATTAGTAACTCTCTTGCTGCGGTACAGTCTGTGACTATTAATACTCCAAACACACATTCAATATCACATATCGTTCTGTTCTTACAATCTCCTTCTGGAACAATTAGCAGAGTTAAAATTGATGGTTTTCCTGACGGGATTATGAGTTACGACCCAACTAAAATTTTGAGCGAGAATTCAGATTCTAAACTAATAGCTTACTCAGTCAAAGCAGGAAACAATAAAGTTGGTGATACAAGCGATGGAAAGCCAGTTTTTATCGATAAGAGTCTAGAGGGTATTCTACTGCCGACTACTCAAGCGGATCAAAATAACACTCCAGTATACGACTACAAGAAATATCCTACTGGTAGCAGCACCATTCCTGTAGCTTCAAATCCAGCCCCGGAACCGACTGCTCCTGAATCTCCAACTCCAGATCCTGAAGTCAGTGCTCCTGAATCTCCAACTCCAGATCCTGAAGTCAGTGCTCCTGTGGCTTCAAATCCACCCAGTGTTAACCTAGAATCTAGCCAGCCTGATAGTGGCATACCTCATGGTTCTAAGACAACTCAAGTTCCCGAACCAGGTGCAATCGCTGCGCTTGCCTTCTTTGGTTTAAGTGGCTTGCTTGCCAAGAAAAAAGTCAAGTAGTAAAATTGCGTGATTCACAACATCATTCCTAGGGCTTGCTACTGGTTAGCATCTATTTTCACCAGTTACTCATAAAAAGTAAGATTGGCATTCCAGATCTGAAAACTCAAATATATGTCCGGAGAACTGGTAAGCACATGAGCCATCAAAAATCATCAAAATCCCCTCACTAACAATACTGCAAGGGATCTCGAGTTTTTGTAGGTTGGGTAAACCCTTGTGTGAAACCCAACAAATGTTTGTAAATGTTGGGTTTCGTTCCTCAACCCAACCTACGTAATTTCATTGTTTAAGCTTAACCGACAAGTATTGCCCTCACTAAAAATTTTAGTGAGGGGAAAATTATCTGAGTTTGCTTTCTTTACAGAAATTGGAAGTAATCGTCCTCAAGATTTAAACTTGATACACCTTGCACGATCGCAATCAATTCCTGCAAATTACCACTCACAACATGAATTGCCACCCCTTCTGAGGAACCAAACGGAGACGATCCCAAAATATAGTCAGTACTTTTTCCTACTAGCTGGATAATATCCTCATTGGGTTTAAAGTCAGCAATTACGGCATAGTCATCATCATGACCAGCGCTTGTTTCATAGAGATCGTCATAGTAAACAGAAAAAGTCCCAGCAGCATTTCGTCCCCCTAACTGAAACGTATCTCTCCCTTGCCCTCCAACGAGGATATCTCTTTCATTAAGACCAAAGATACCACCAGTCTCAGAGGGGATAAAGCCAGCCGCAGTCAATCGATCGTCACCGTTTCCACCAAAAAGGCGATCGTTTCCTTGCCCGCCATCAAGAACATCATCTCCATTTCCACCATCAAGAACATCATCCCCATAGCCTGTTTTGTAACTGCCATCATATAACACATCGTTTCCGTCACCACCGATGAGGTTATCATTACCAAAACCGCCATCTAATTTGTCATTCCCATGACCCCCATCCAGATAATCATCACCCCAAAGAGCCTTTATTATGTCATTTCCAGACTCACCATATAAAAAATCTCTTCCAAAAGAGCCAAAGAGTAAATCGTCGCCTTTACCTGCGTACAACGTATTCTCACCTTGTGGATCTGCTCCATATCCCGGTGTATAAGATAAATGACTTAGCCCAGCATAGAGCATATCATTTCCATCACCCCCCTCTATGCGATCGCGACCTTCTCCTCCCTCCAAAAAATCATCACCAGATAGACCAATGAGAATATCATCTCCTAAATCACCAATCAGGAAATCATCGTCTTGCGTTCCCTCTAAATAATCGCTTCGTGTAGTGCCTTGAAGAATAACCATAAAAATTCCCTCTTGAAAATAGGGCATTGGGGAGCCAGTGCGTTGCACGAATAGCAGCGCTGTCCTCTGGTTACCACCAGTTGTTCGCGAAGCGTCTCCGCGACTGAGATAGCTCCGGGCGTCATTGAGTATGGGAAAAGAATTATTTTTATGCCCGGTTTGTGAGCAATCGCCTCTAACATCTGGCTAAGTAATTTAAGTTTGACATTGTAAAGCACATCTGAAATCAATCAATGGGTAGGATTGATTGGTTAAAGAAGTCAAAAAATAAATTATCCCATCTTGTGCGTTACATATCCTTGTGTGTCCTTTATTAGTAACAGGCTTTTCTCCAGCACACACAAAATTTTGGAATATTTTTTTATTTGGAAATTTTCGATCTAAATTTGTTATCTTAGAAGATCTTCTAACTAGTGACTGTAACTAGTCCAGCGGTGCAGGTTGGTTTCCCGCGCTCTGGCGACTGGCATATAAGCCTTGCTGGCATGGCCTGCGGCATTTGCTCTAAAAGTAACAATTTATGTAGTTTGTAATACCAAGCTACCAAAAATCGCTCACTCTCTTTTGGATGACGAATGGTGTTTTAATATAATACGTAACTAATCCTTGAATGGTTTTGGAAAATTCTTGCTTTTTTTTAGTTTGGTTGGTCAAGTTTTACGTAGTTCATGGGCAGGGAAACTTTACAGAGGGTTGTAAAATTCATGCGATTGCCATACTAATATTGAAATTAACAGAGTCGTTAAAGCTACCCTTTCCTCTAAGGGGGAAAATCTGAAAACAATCAGGAAGACAGTCCAGTGGCTAAACATCAGTCCAAACACCGCTCCGAAAGACACGTCTCTAGCACAGGGACAGAGCTTACTGAAAAATCCTTTGAGATGCAACTGCAAGAATTGCTGAAGCAGAAAAAATATCGGCAGGCATTGGAAGAAATCAAAAAAATTCAGCGATCGCACCCTGAAATTGAATTTACTCCCAAAGAATCAGAGATTTGGTTTTTGCGGGGTCAGGAGGAATTTCAAAAGCACGATTTTAAACAAGCAGAAAAATCCTTTGGACGCGCTCTAGAATTAGGTCTGGTAGGAGATATTTACTACTGGCAAGCTAAATGTCTGTTGGAATTGAATCGATTGGACGTGGCTCTAAATTTACTCCGAGGTGCTTTTGAAGCAGGCAACCTCATCAAAGACTACAGCATCTGTTATCTCAAGCTCCTATTACTTAAAGGAGATACTGCCACAGTTGAACAGTTAATCAAGCAACAATCCAAAAGGTTTAGTGCAGCCCAACTCCATTGGATACGCGGTGTGCTGGCTCTCAAGCAAGGACAACCAGAAGACGCTTTGACATCCTTTCAAAAAATTAAGCGCCCCATCACACCAGGAGATTTACCAAATGCTTGGATTATTTACAGCCAGCAAATGAGCGGTAATTGGAATGCAGCTGCTAATCTGTTGGGGTTGCAGTCATCTAAAAAGATCGTCGGCAGACCAAAGTATTTAGAAAATCCAATTTTAGAGCGATTGGCAATTGCCCAGCAGGCAAAGACAGGAGAACTCCCCCTAAAACCCCAGAATCTAGAGCAAGAAGATCCATTTATCCAAGACGCAGTATCAACCTTGACGATTGTACAACTCGTTAATGCAGGAAATCATCACGATGCTGCCCATGTCTTGGTACGAAGAGAACGGCGTTCAACTCGCTTCCCGGAATTAGAAAGCCTGCGGATACCTCTGTTAACCCTGGCAGGTCAACAGGCACTGAACCAAGGACAAACAGAGTGTGCAGAGCTATTTTGGCAGCCTTTGTTATCAGAAAAACCCTTCAACCCCCAGTTGGCAGTCAACCTGTTACAAGTTTTGAATGCTAATGATTCTGACAAAAAACGCCAAAGTGTTTTAACTCAATTGTTGCGGTGGCTGGAGCTCGAAGGGAAACAAAAACCGCAAGAATGGCCAGATACACGCTTAAAACCAACCTTAGCTCATCTGCACTGCTGGATGGCAGATGCTTACATGGCAATACATCGCGAACGCGCCGCTTTAGGAGCTTTGCAACAAGCAGAACGCATCTGTCCCACATCGCCAGAATTATTGGGGCGCAAGGGATTAGTCGCGGCAATGGAGGGAAATTATACTGAAGCGATCTCACTGATTACCCAAGCTCTTGAAGGCGGGTGTCGTTATAAAGAAGCTTACGATACCTTACTGACTTGTTTGGATGAACTGGGAGATAAACAAGCACGTAATGAAACCCGTCGCCGTTTTGGTAAACACTTTGGTGACCTAAGTGTTGAGACTGAGGTGGAAAGATTACCTTGGGTAGATGCTTTATCTACGTTAAATTATCCCTTATTTAGTCGTTCGGTGCAGGCAAAAGATAAAAAAGATCCAGCTATACGTGCTTGTCAGATATTCGCGAATGCAGTACAAAGTCAAGTCAATTCCGGCGGTCGAGTTTCGTTGAACCAAAAAGCAGCAGTCGAAGCATGGGATAGTCTGCTGCAAAAATTATCTGGAAGCGAGCAAATTCCTGTGTTGCAGGCGATCGCTCTTTCTATCAACCTCTTCGCCAAAAAGGAAAAAGGCATCGCCGCTTTAATAAATCAGTATGTACAAAAATTGTTCAACCTATCAACAGAACACCCAGAAGCTAGAATTGCCCATTTAGTTGTCTTAGCTGTCAAAGAAAATAGTCCTCAAAAACTAGAGTTTCCCTTGCGCGTTTACCTTGACACCATGCCCCAACCAGGTAATGCTTTAGCAAACATTCAACTTCATGCCCGTCGTTTTGGCTGCATAACCACACTCGTTCCTGCCTTAGAGGAAGCACTACGTCGAGAACCGCAAAACCCATTGCTACTACTAGCTAGAGCTACTACCTACCATGTCGAGCACCCAAAATACGAAGAATTGAAGCAAGAGGGATTTGAATTAGCCCGTCGCCTGCAAGATGCCAAAGCATTACAAGCATTTCGGGAAGAACAGGCGTTTCTCTTTGCTCGAGAAGCGGTTAGCATCATGCCGACTCCAGAGGAATTGGAGAATCAGAATGTGTCAAATCTGGACGATTTATTAGAAGGGATGCTTCAAAAATTATTTGGTAACAAAATTCCCAAAGCTGAGTTTGAAAGGATGCTTCCAGAACTTAAGCAAAAGATATTAAACAAAATGCCTGATTTCTCAGATGAGGAGGAGGATGATGATGATGATGAACTAGATTTAGACTTTATCTTTGGAAACTTACCGCCTGCGTCTAGAAAACAAAAAAATAAGAAAAAAAGAGGTTTCCAGGAATTCTTGTAAAAGAAATAGAAGTTTTTTAAAGAACTACGAATTACGAATTGGAGCACTCGCGACTTGACTTCCCACTACGAACAATTAGGAATTTCTCCAGGAGCTACTCCCGCCCAAATTAAAGCAGCATATCATGCTAAGTTGCGGGAATTTCCTGCTCACACTCATCCAAAAGAGTTTAAGGCAATTCGAGAAGCTTACGAAGCACTTCGCAAAGGCGAGACAACTCAAAGAGATGATTTATTGAACATTCGTCCCCTAGAAGCAGAACTGAACCCAGAAATATTAAAACAGGTGGAAGAAAAAGCGATCGCTCAACTAGAAGTTAATCTAGATGATTTAATTCGTGCCACATTTTAAACTATAATTCATAGTGGTGAGTTATTGATTTTTCTAAGACCCGCTAACTATTGACAAATAACAAATGACTAATGATAAAGAAGTTTTATTTGCCAAATTTTTAGATTATTTACAATCAGAACAATCATCTCCTGAGTATTTGGGTGAACCACCAGAATCTGCTAATTCTTTCGATCCCTATCAAATGGTGGCAGAATGGACTGCCCTACGCCATGAACTCAAACAACAGGGGAAATTACTGCGTTCAACTCAAGATGCTCTGGAGCAAGCATTGGAAGTAACTCGCGCAGATCGAGAACAGCTGCAAATACGTCTGGAAGAAACCCAAAAACAGGCATTGGGACAATTCGAGCAACAGCAAGAGAAACTACTAAAAGATTTGCTGGGTATCCTGGATGCTTTAGATCGGGCTTGTACTTACTGGCAAGAAGAATTAAAAGTGTTATCTGCTACTTCCATTCCAGCCCCAGAGGCACAAAAAAGCTTTTGGAAAAAGCTAAAAGAGTGGTTTGCTGGTAAAGAGCCTCAATCTACGGTGTCTGAAAAATCACAAATGTCGGAATCCTTAAGTGAAATTTTAAGCAGCAATCAACAGGGTGTGGAGTTAGTTAGGCGATCGCTTTTAGAGGTGTTGAGACAAAGGCGTGTTGTTCCCATTGCTGCTCGGGACAAACCATTTGACTCCCAGACAATGTATGCTGTGGGACGTGAGTTAAAAACAGACGTTACAGAAAATACTGTGATTAAGGAAGTAGTACGGGGTTATTTATGGGGCGAACGCGTGCTTAGGGAAGCACAGGTGATTGTGGCGGTACGGGGAACTGGTGATTAGGACTGGGGACTGGAGAAATTAACACAGTTAACTTAGAAATTTTGAATTTTATGAAAGCAGTTGGTATTGATTTAGGCACAACAAATTCCGAAGTGGCAGTTGTCGAAAACGGACAGGTGCGGGTATTGCCAGGAGAAGATGGCGACCTAATTTTACCTTCCTGTGTGGGATTTAGCGATACGGGAAAACTACTAGTAGGACGTGAAGCACTCCGTCAGTATGCAGCAGCACCCGAACGCACCGTGAAGTCAATTAAGCGGTGGATGGGAACTGACCACAAAACCACTTTAGGAGATAAAGAATACTTACCTCATGAAGTTTCTGCTATTATTCTCCGCGCCTTGAAACAACGGGCTGAGAATGCTTTGGGAGAAACAATTACCCAAGCAGTGATTACAGTTCCAGCCTACTTTACAGACGCTCAACGGCAAGCAACTAAAACAGCAGGCGAGATAGCTGGTTTGGAGGTACTGCAAATTATCAACGAACCAACGGCGGCGGCTTTAGCTTATGATTTGCGCTCCGAAGAGACAGAACGGGTTGTCGTTTATGACTTAGGAGGCGGTACTTTTGACGTGTCTGTTGTGGAAATTACTGGCGAAGTCACAGAAGTACTAGCCAGTCATGGTAATAACCGCTTGGGTGGAGACGATTTTGACAGGCTTTTGCAACTCTATCTAGCAAATTTATTCCGCAAACAGCATGGTGTGCATGTGCCAGATGATGCTGCCACCCAGGCACGTCTTTTGCGAGCAGCAGAGCAGTTAAAAATTGACTTGAGTTCCCATGCTTTTGCCACAGTTCGAGAGGCTTTTTTAGGTAGTAAAGGCAAAACTCCACTACATCTAGAGATAGAAGTAGCGCGAACAGATTTTGAAAAATTGATTCGCCCACTATTAGAAGAAACCTTAGAGGCTATTGACCGCGCTCTCACAGATGCGAACTTGGAACCAAAAGACATCGATCGCATTATTCTCGTTGGTGGTTCCACACGCATTCCTATAGTGCAACAAATGATACAAGAGCATTTGGGGCAAACTCCCACTGATGGTATTCAACCAGACCTTTGCGTGGCGTTAGGAGCCGCTTTGCAAGCTGGGGTAAGGACAGGGGAATCTGTGGATGCCATTCTTGTAGATGTCATTCCCCATTCTTTGGGTATTGCTGTGGCTGTACCTACACCAATGGGTATTATGCCTGGGTTTTTTAGTGTCATCATTCCTCGCAACAGCGTTGTTCCCGTTTCTCGCTCTCATGTTTATTCCACTGTGTTTGACGAACAAGAAGCAGTAGAAATTGAAGTTTTTCAGGGTGAAAATGCGGTGGCTGAGGAAAATGTTCCTCTCGGTTCCTTTAAAGTAGAAAACTTACCATCCAAACCAGCAGGAAGCATTCAAATCGAAGTTCACTTTGACTTCGATCTCAACGGTATTCTCACTGTTACCACCACCGAGAAAGATAAAGGGCAACAAGGGACATTAGTAGTCAATAATGCTGGTATACAAAAACTTTCTAGCCATGAATTAAAGCAAGCAAGGGCAGATTTAGAGGCATTATTTGAAAGTGATGAAACAGTTGAAGTTTCCTCAGAAGATATCAGCGATCCCGTAGAAATCTCACCAGAATTAGCAGCACTTTTAGAGCGTGCTCAACAAGCACTTCTTACCGTAGATGCAGAACAAGCAGAGGAATTACAAGATTTATTAGACCAGATTAAAAACGCGATCTCTAACGATAGTGCAGAATTACCCCAGTTACAAGAAGAACTAGAAGATTTTCTTTACTACACCTAAAATACGAGGGAGCGTGGTAGCCCCGAAATACGAATCTCAAGAAATTAAATGAATTGAGATTCGTATGTTATTTATATCGGGGCGGAAACGCGACCCGACCCGATTTATCGGGCGTGACATTTTCTTATCAATTGCTCAAGGTATTCACTACAACTTATCCCACTTTTAGCTGATGTTTCTTGAACTAAGCTCCAAGATAAATCAGTCAAATAAACGCCACGCATCTTTTTCAATCCTTCATATAGAACTGGTTTATTTTTTACTCTTTTTATGCCTTTACCTGTTGACATATCTAGAACCATTAGTTATACTCTATAGAGTTTAACAGTACAAGGAGGTGATTGTAAATGGCTCGGAAAAAGGTTCCATCATTCATTACAGAGATTCCATTGATAGTAGACAGCACTCAAGAAAAAGAGTTGTTGTCTAAATTTGAAGCTTCTAGGCAACTCTATAATGCTTGTCTGAATGAAGCGATAGTCAGAATGGAGTTAGTACGTAATTCCGAGTTATTTAAAACCGCAAAGAAAATACCAAGAGCTAACAAAAAAGAACGAACAGATGCTTTTAGTGCGGCACGTCAAGCTTATAGGTATTCCGATTACGACCTTCAAGCTTACGCCAAGTCTAAAAATCGTGCGGTTGTCAATGAAATCCTAAGACATGGCAATGTAATTAAAGCTGAAAAAGTATCTGTAAAGGCTTGGCAGAAACGTTATGGTAAAGCAATAGCCGCCAAGTCACTCTTGTTTTGTACAATCTGAATTGCAACGCAAAGCTGAAAATGCTGGCGGAGCGTTCATTACATTTTCTACTCAAAAAACTGCACTGTCACAAACTCATTTGAATGGGCAACGTATCAAGAAACCCAACAAGGTTTGCCAAAAACTCACGCTTATTGACGCTGCCTGTGTTGGTCAGTCCACTCCAACATTGAACACCAAAGGGGTTAGACCTTTACTAATCACAGCGAACGGTCACGGCACGAGGCAGATGTGCGGCACCGATAAATACGGTTTCCCGACTCGTCATCGCTCCAGAACCAAGTTCCACTTTGGTTTTCAAACTGGCGATATTGTCAAAGCGGTTGTCACCAATGGCAAAAAGATTGGTCGATATGTTGGTAGAATCGCAACTCGTGCTACTGGGAACTTCAACATCTCGACCAACAATGGACTGGTTCAAGGCATCTCACACAAATACTGCGAACTTGTTCACTCAAAAGATGGCTACAGTTATGCATTTTAGGATTTTTTCACGCCCGATAAATCGGGTCGTGTCGAGGTTCCTCCGCGAACTAAAGTTACGCGGCTTCCCCTCTCCCAGAGGTTTTTAGGTGAGAAATATGAAATGTCCTGTCTGTGGTGCAGTTTATCGTCCACCAAAGGGAAGCATAGAATCTCCCTTATTTAGCACTGCTTCTTCCTCCCCAAGTTGCAGACGCTGTAAAGCGGATTTGTCTGACTTGGTCCGTCTGCACGACCAAGCCATCTGGTATCACAAACAAGCAGTACATTTATTGGCACAAAGGCTTTATCCAGAAGCCGCAGCGCATAACGATCGAGCTCTAGCTTTGTATTACGGCAATGCAGACTTTCATGCCTTGGCGGGTAAATTATCAGCATTGCAAGGAGAATTTCGAGAAGCGAGCTCATCTTGGCAACAAGCACTCAAGTTTGACCCACAAAATGCCATCGCTTGTCATTGCCTGCAAGCGATGGAGCTAATGGCAAAAAATTATGATACCTAGTCTCATCTCGTTCCCAGGCGGAGCCTGGGAACGAGAGTGGGGGCAGTGCATTAACCACGTTCCAACAACTTACTTGCCGCATTCACAACAAGTTGTGCTGTTCCCGTAAAAAACTCACGGTCAAGAGTCGCTGGGACATCAGTGGGTTTATGATAGTGAGGAGTACGTAAATTAGCTGTATCCGTCACCAAAACAGCACCAATGCCTTGATACCAAAACGGCGCATGATCGCTACGCAATACATCGGGTGTGAGCAAACCTTTGAGAGGTACTGGCAGAGTCAGTACGGATGGCAATGTAGGAGAAGAAGTGATTTCACCCTTTACCTTTTGGGCTTCCTTATTGAATGCAGTTTGGGAAACATTTGCTTGGTGAAAAGCATTGAGAATTGGCAAGTGTTCGGCATCGCCAACGACTGCTACAAAATCACCTTTGTCGCTGGTAGTCGTCACAGGCAAACCCGATGGGTACTTCTGACATCCGGAAGTATGGCAAGCATAACCCACCATATCCATTACAATAACGCCCTCTAGATTTTCTAAGTGAGCTTTATTTTTGACATACGCTTTGCTACCTAAAAGCCCTGCTTCCTCCAAATCAAAAAAAGCTAACTGTAGAGTTTTGGCAGTAGGGCGCGAACCGAGGAGTCGTGCAAGTTCCAGGACAACAGCAACTCCACTAGCATTATCATCAGCACCAGGGGAGAAGAAAACGGTGTCGTAGTGTGCTGCTACTAGGATAGAACCTGCTTCTTTACTTGTACCGGGTCTTTCCGCAAAAATATTAATGCCTTCTCTAGTTGTATCTAACTGTTTTTCAGTAAATTCCTCAAATTGGGGTTGCCAACCTAATTTCTTGAGTTCCGAACTGATGTAAGAGCGTGCTCGCGATCGCTCCACGGGAGTATGACGTATAAAATTTAACTTTTGAAGATGAGAAAACAGCTGCTCGCCAGACACTTGTGGGGTACTGGTTGTCTGTTCTCCATCTGCCTTTTCTTGTAAAGACGGATGTGGAGAAGAGGCAGTGACTTGAGGGCTCCCCGTGTTCTTATTAACCACATCTTTCTTTACAGGAATAGAATTCTCAACTCTAATACTATAAATAACCGATTCCTGATGCTGTGGAAACAATCCTTTAGCAACCAGTACAAAAACCATTGTTGTCAAAGCCAACAGCAACAACCACAACCATTTTTTCTTTGCTTTCATTAAATAAACCCTTTCTTGTTTATTTTGCACCGGACAGCGTTCGCATGGCAGCGCCGCCGTACCCGGCTTATCGTCACTCCAGCTAATAAAGTAACGAGCTGCCTGAGAGTGTCCTAATTTTCCGACATCAGACGTTGTCACCACTCTTGTTTGACACTTTGTCTTTTGACAGAAGCACCAACTTCATCTAGAGTTCCCCATATGGTTGTCAAAGTACATACGATGCTCCAAAAATTTTATCGCCCTTCGGGCAAATCAGGAGACAGGAGGCAGCTATGTAAGAATTGTGTTGTACTAAGCCAAGCCTTCTTCAATTATTGAAAGTTCTAATGTTACATTTGTTGCTCATCACAACCCTGGGGTTTCTTGGAAGTTTTGGACACTGCTTTGGAATGTGCGGTCCTCTTTCAGTGGCATTTTCTCTATCGCATAATTCAGAAACAGGAAGTGCGAGATCTGGGCAACCCGGTTGGCAAGAGCAATTCCGGTTTCACCTATTGTTAAACTTGGGGCGAATGTTAAGTTATACTCTGGTTGGTGCTGCAATTGGTACGCTAGGTGCTGTGTTACTCAAAAGCGGACATTTAGCAGGAATTGGTAGTGAATTACGCCAATGGATGGCTACTATAACCGGTATTCTGCTGATTTGGTTTGGTATTAGACAAATAAATCCAGAGTTTTTGCCCAGTCTTCCAGTGTTACATCCTTTTTTGCAAGGCAATTTACATAACCGCCTGAGTGCAGAAATGGTCAAGCTTTCCCTACAAACTAAGTGGTGGACACCTGCACTTTTGGGGATAACATGGGGTTTAATGCCCTGCGGATTCCTCTATGCTGCCCAGATTAAAGCGGCTGAAACTGGTAACGGGTGGATGGGGGCAGCCACAATGCTAGCTTTTGGCATAGGCACTTTACCCACAATGCTGGGTGTTGGCGTATCTGCAGCCTTAATCGGTAAAGATAGGCGCAGTCAGCTATTTCGCTTGGGTGGTTGGGTGACTCTCACTATAGGTGTACTAACACTTTTGCGAACTGGTGATACTATGGTAGATTACAGTGGGCATATTGCGTTGGTGTTTTTAGTACTGGCGCTGATTGCTCGCCCCATTAGCGGTTTGTGGGCAAAACCTCTACGTTACCGTCGTGCTTTGGGAGTTGGTGCTTTTGTGCTGTCATTAGCTCATACAACTCACATGATGGAACATTCACTACAATGGAACTTCGCCGCCTTCTTTTTCCTACCACAAGAGTATCAGTTAGGAATGGTGGCTGGTTCTGTAGCATTGGTTTTGATGACTCCTGCTGCCTTCACTAGTTTTGATTCCTTGCAAAAGTTCCTGGGCAAGTTTTGGAGACTAATTCATTTATTAAGTTTGCCTGCTTTACTGTTAAGTACTTTTCATGCTGTGACAATTGGTTCTCATTACTTAGGTGCTTTACGGTTAAGTTGGGAGAATAAGTTAGCAGTGTTGCTTCTGGGCGTTGTAACACTGAGTGTTTTGTTGGTACGTTGGCGCTTTTTTTGGTCAATTTTATCTATACAAAAATACTATGTTTCCTCTACTAAGTCGCGTTAACTCCACTCCTTCTCTCTCTTCTCATCCAGAGTTAAGCAAAAGTACTCCCCATTCTCTGCTGGTTAAGAAAGTTATCTGGTGTAATATAATACTTTTTGTATTTATTTTTCTCCCAAATTCTACTGCCCATGCTCACAAGGTGAAAACTGCAGCAGATGTGGGTGCGACTCTCCATTTAGAACCAAATGATAATCCTCGTGCTGGGGAAGCAACAAAAACCTGGTTTGCTCTCACTCGCCGAGGGGGAAAGGTTATTCCTTTAACTGAGTGCAATTGCCAATTAGCTGTTTACGCTGAACCTTATTCTCAGAAAGAACCTCCTTTGCTAGAACCATCTTTACAACCTGTAGTAGCAGAAAAGTATAAAGGCATACCAGGCTCGGAGATTATCTTTCCCAGACCAGGGGCTTATTTATTACAGCTAAGTGGCAAACCAAAAAAAGAAGGGAGTTTTCAGCCCTTTGAGTTAAAGTTTTCCGTCACAGTCGCTGCAGGTTCAGCAACTACAGAACCTGTAGCAGTAAATAATACACAAGTACAAGACCCCAGTTCTGATGTTAACCCCAGCCAGTCCCAAGGTACACCAATTTGGGCGATCGCTTCATTAGCCCTTGCTGTTTTAGGTGTATCTTTTGCAGTACTGCGAAGCAGAAAGAGGGACTAGGGAATTGGGACAAGGAAGAGGGGGTAGACAAGGTAGACAAGGAAGCAAGTTCTACGTTGTCTCCCTTGTCTCCCTTGTCCTCCTTGTCTCCCTTGTCTCCTCACTTATGCCGCTTCTGATGCCACTGCCAAGCGTGAGAAATAATGTTCTCTAAAGATGAGTACTGTGGATTCCAGCCCAAAATTTTTCTAGCTTTTTCACCACTTCCAATGAGTGATGGTGGATCGCCCGAACGGCGATCGCATTCCACGACTTTGATGTCCTTTCTTGTAACTTTCTTGGCAGTGTCAATCACTTCTTTTACTGAAAAACCATTGCCATTTCCTAAGTTAAACACTTCGCTGTTTCCTCCTTCTAATAAGTATTTCAACCCTAAAACGTGGGCATCTGCTAAATCGGAAACATGAATGTAGTCTCTAACACAAGTGCCATCGGGAGTAGGGTAATCCGTTCCAAAAACGGAGATAGAGTCGCGTTTACCCATAGCTGCTAGGAGCACTAGGGGAATCAAATGAGTTTCTGGATTGTGATCTTCTCCTAACAAACCTTCTGGGTGAGCGCCTGCAGCATTAAAATAACGGAATCTTACTGATTTAAAATCATAGGCAGCATCAAAGTCAGAGAGAATTTTCTCTACCATGAGTTTTGTTGCTCCGTAAGGATTAATAGGGTTTTGGGGATGGTCTTCAGGAATAGGTACAACTTGGGGTACACCATAAGTTGCACAAGTAGAAGAAAATACAAATTTCTTAACAGATGCGGCTAGCATCGCTTCTAACAGGGTGAGAGTGCCAGTAACGTTGTTGCGGTAGTATTTTGCAGGATCGGTGACCGATTCTCCTACGTAGGCGTAGGCTGAAAAATGCATCACAGCGGCAATGTCATGTGTTTTAAATAAATCATTCAAAAGTGCTTGGTCGTTTGTGTCCCCCTGCACAAGTTTGACCTGTAAAACTTGTTCTACCAAATCGCGGTGACCATAAACCAAATTATCTAGTACTATAACGTCAAAACCCTCAAGCTTGAGGGCAAGCACCGTGTGGGAACCAATGTATCCTGCTCCGCCTGTCACCAAAATGGTGGGTTTTCCATGAGACATAGTTTGTCCTTGCGTATCGTGAAACTACTATCTAAACTAACTTAGTCTACAGGAGGCAAATTACTGATGAAGAAAATTACAGATTCATTGTTTCATTTGGAAGATTTTGCTCTAAAATCACTACGACGGTAGTCGTTGTGTTGTGGATGTGAGGTATTTTATGTCAAGTAAGAGTGCTTTTACAATTTGGCAGTACAATAACCCCACTACCTAAAACCTGAGGCTGACCGAAAAATTCAGATTTGAGAGTCAATCTATGTTTGTACTGTTAAGCCGAGTATTACTGTGGCTGCTTGTGGGAGCCATCATATACTCTCTGTTTCAGAGATTCTATCCTCAAGGCAATTTCGTTGCTCGATTATTCTTGGTGGTTCTGTTCGTTGTGGTGTTGCTATCTTTCGTCAACCCCACCGAACCTGCTATTGCTTCCTTATGGAGAGTAGTGTCGTTCCCACTCAAACCTCTAGGAGCATCGATTTTGCTGATGATTCTTGCAGCCCAAAATATGGACAAAGGTGGGTTAAAACAACCAGGAGGATATTTACTGGGTTGGGCATTGGTGATTTTATTGTTGGCAAGTACACCAGCAGTTGCTTATTTTCTGGTGCGATCGCCAGTAGCAGCGATGGTTGTCGATCCATCCATCACCAGTCAGGTTATGTACCAAAATGGGCGGTTAACTGCTTCTATGGCAGATCCTTCCACTTCTGGATATGAAACACTTGTAGCATCAGCATACAGTCCAACAGCAGTTGTGTCAGATGTTGGAGATGCGGTTATTGCCAGAGCACCATATCTGGCGCAAACCCCAGCCGACACTGTAAGACGAGGATTGCGGCTTGAAGACTTCGTCCCTAATGCCGAAACATTGGCGCTAACATCGCGAGTGTGGGAAACTTACCTCAACTATATTTCAGGCTTCTTGCGTGGTGGAAGGTAATTTTTCCTAAAAGGATAAAGTATGAAGTATGAAGTATAAAGTACACCCTACCAATTGGGTTAGGGGATTCTGTCGGAATACGATTCTTTATTCATCCTTTATCCTTCATCCTTCAAACTTTATTCAAATTGCCCCACAGTCAGAAGACGGCTATATTTGGGTTAGAGATAAGATAAAAAAGTTGCTTTCTGGGCTGGAATGGCAAAATCACGACGGCTAGCTAAACTTGGTGCATACCTGCGTCCTTATTGGCGGGATGCAACCTTAGGGATTATTTCTTTATTAATCGTCAACGGATTGGGTGTTTACATCCCTTTGTTGATCCGTGACACCATAGATAAACTCTCTACAGAATTTACTCCGACCCAAGTATCATATTTTGTTATCAGAATAGTATTGTTTACTTCAGCAATGTGGCTGATCCGTATGGCTTCGCGCATATGGATATTCGGTGTGGGGCGTCAGGTTGAATTTGATCTGAAACAAAGGATTTTTGAGCACTTACTGAAGTTAGAACCATCATATTTTGCCAAAAACACTGCTGGGGATCTGATTAGTCGGGCAACAAGCGATGTAGATAATATCCGTCGGTTATTGGGTTTTGCAGTTCTCAGTCTGGCAAATACCCTGTTTGCTTACACGCTCACTTTACCAGTGATGCTAGCTATTAGTGTGGATCTCACATTAGCGTCGTTGGCAATCTACCCCTTCATGTTTTTGTTAGTTCATTTGTTTAGCGCTCGCCTTCGCAACGAACAACTTGCTGTACAGGAGAAACTTTCTAATATTAGCGAACTGATTCAAGAGGATGTGAGCGGTATTGCCCTGATAAAAATCTACGCTCAAGAAGAAAATGAACGCCGTGCTTTTGCCGAGAGAAACGAACAGTTATTGCAAGCTAACTTAAACCTTGCAAAAATCAGAAATACATTGTTTCCACTGATTGGTGGTTTAGCCACTATCAGTTCTTTGATTATTATTTGGCTGGGGGCAACCCGGATAGCTGCCGGAACTCTTGCTGTTGGGGATTTCGTTGCACTGTTACTCTATGTTGAACGCCTCGTTTTTCCCACAGCATTGTTAGGCTTTACCATCACGACGTATCAGAGGGGTGAAGTCAGTATCGACCGCATTGAAACAATTTTCACCGTTCAACCCAAAATTCAAGACAGCTTAGATGCTACTCATTTGCCAAAAGAGGAAGTTAAAGGACAACTAACAGCTAAAAATTTAAGTTTTACCTACCCCGGTTACTCTACGCCCGCACTCGATCACGTTAACTTTAACATATCTCCTGGTGAATTGGTAGCAATTGTAGGTGCTATTGGTTCGGGAAAATCCACTTTAGCAAATGCTTTGCCCAGGCTGTTAGATATCGAACCGGGGCAGTTATTTTTAGACGGTGTAGATATTACTAAAATAGCATTGAGAGATTTAAGAAGCGCTATTGCTTTCGTTCCCCAAGATAGTTTTCTTTTCAGCACCACTATTAAGAACAATATTCGTTATGGCGATCCAATTAGCGAACAAGTAGAAGTAGAATCAGCAGCAAAACTAGCACAAATTCATCCAGAAATTGTGAACTTTCCCCAACAGTACGAAACAATAGTTGGTGAACGCGGTATAACTTTATCTGGGGGACAGCGCCAACGAACTGCTTTGTCTAGAGCCTTACTAGTTGATGCTCCTATCTTAGTATTAGATGATGCCCTTTCTAGTGTTGATAACCAAACTGCTACAAAAATTTTAAATAATTTTTCTAGCGGCAGGCAAAAGAAAACAGTTGTGTTTATCACTCATCAGCTGTCTGCTGCTGCGGCTGCTGACCGAATTTTTGTGATGGATAAAGGTAAGATTGTTCAGACAGGAACGCAACTGGAACTTTTGCAGCAACCAGGGCTTTACAAAAAATTATGGAGCCAGCATCAGGTGGAGGAATTGTTGCATTAGAGGTAGAGGTTTTAGTCTTTTTTACCCCACCCTAACCCTCCCCGATGGATTGGGGAGGGAATTGGAAATATGGTTTCCCCCAATCCATCGGGGGGATTACCACTTTCCCCCCTTTATAAGGGGGGATTAAGGGGGGTAAATCTAACTTGTGTGATGGGGTAGTTTTTTTAAGGGGGATCGCCTGTCCCAACATTTAGAGAAACAGTCTAAACTTAACCAGTAAAAAGTGCATCACTATCGAAAAAATAAATATATAAGTATGAGGGAGAATTCTAGTTTTTTGGGGAGAGCGATCGCATTGATTTCTTTAACTTGATTTTGATAGGACAATTGCTATGATATTTATCTAAGTAAGAATCTTATGACGTTGGAGATTGTATTTTTTCTAACGAAACTAAACCATTGTCTTCAAAATCTATCTCTCAATGATATCCTGCCATCATCGCAGTTCCTAGTAAAGGTTTATAACCAGAAGCTAAAATTAGGATGACTTTTTCTACATCATCCCAAACAATAGTCGCTAAGTGTATAGCTGATAAAGCTTCACTACCATCAGCTAACCTTATAGGTGTACTGGAATATAGAGGAAGATTCATTGCACTGACTGCTTGTGGTGGTAAGGTAAGATAGCCGTTGAATCCAGTATCGATGGCAAAATCCACAGAAAAATCCGGTTGTTGTGGTAAACGAAAAATTACTGGAACTATTGCCTTGTGGTCAATCAATCTTCCGTAAATCATTCAACTGTACGCTTCAATGGAGCATTGCCAAAACTAAATGCAACATCATAACCGATTCGTATAGTAAATAATCTGGCGTTTGGATTCTTCTGCTTTAAGCTTAATGCTGATTCTACAACAGTTTTATCAATTCCATATTCGCCAGTTTCAGCATCAATAACAATCATTTTGCCAATATTATCGCTATGCTCGACCTGTTGCCGAATCCCATCCTCATAAAACTGTTTGGCTCTTTGGGCAACTTCCTCTACAGTCCAAAAAATAGCCTGCATAATTACACCTACTTTTACCTATCATTTTCCATATTCTTATTATAGATGCGTGCGAGCAAGTAGGGATTTTTGTAAATTCAGGCACAAATTCATCCAGAAAATATGAACTTTCCCCAACAGTACGAAACAATAGTTGGCGAACGCGGCATAACTTTATCTGGGGGATAGCGTCAACGGACTTCTTTGTCTAGAGCCTTACTAGTTGATGCTCCTATCTTATGTGTGATGGATAAAGGCAAGATTGTTCAGACAGGAATGCAACTGGTACTTTTGTAGCAACCAAGTCTTTATAGACAATTATGGAGCCAGCATCAGGTGGAGGAGTTACTGCATTAAATGTTTACTAAGTTACAATCTTCCGAGTACCAGGTTAGGTAGGACAGATGAGATCGTGAAATTTTTTTTGTACATCAGGGTCAAGCATTTTAGATTGTTTGACAAGATTTAAACACCGAATTTCACTATTTTTTCCAAGGCAATTGATTTTCCCGAGCATCTTACTGCCAGTAATGGGAGTTGCGTCGTAAGATAACTCGCTCAGATACGCGTTTCGATACCTTGGCGTCTAACTTCTTAAGTTAGTACTTAATCATCCGTGTTAACAAAAACATTACGCCTGCTGCTAGCAAAGCACCGATAACAATACTTAAAATTGCTGCGTCAAAACTACCAGTTGCTGCAACGATTGAACCAGGAATCAGCGAACCACCAACACCTCCAAACAGAACGGAAAGACCGTTGTATAGCCCTGTACCAGCACCTACTCGGTTAGTCGGTAACAGACGTTGAACAATTGCGTATTCTTGAGCACCATAGGCACTTTGGAAGAAGACTGCGATCGCAAAGAATACCACTAACAGACCTAACGTATTAACACTTGATGCAATATAAACCATAACACCAGCAATCAGAAAACCAACGCTTGCAAGCAGTATTCGGCGCTGTAGTTTATCCCCCAAGTATGCCATCACAACAATACCTACGATACCTGCTGCAAAAATGAACGCTAGGGGCCAACCCAATTGCTCGAAGTCAATCCCTTTGGCACGGTTGAAGTAAGTTGGTAACCAGTTGAGTATACCAAAGGCACAGAAGGCGTTGAGGGTACCGCCTAAAACCACCAACCAAAATCGGCGATCGCGTATATAACTTCCTCTTGGTATTCTCATTCCTGCATTCTCAGCAATTCCCCTTCCTGTACGAATATATACCAACTCCATATCGCTCACACTATGGTTTTGATGTGGCTCATCCTGCACAAAAAACCAAACGAGTGGAATTGACACTAACATCCCGACAGCACCTAATAAAGCAAAGGTAGGACGCCAACCAATGGAGTGAATCGACGGAACGATAAGTAGAGGAGCCGATGCAGTAGCAAGGATAATTCCAAGACCCCAAATCGCATTGGCTCGCGATCGCTCCGTGTCTGGGAACCAATGGCTGGTCATTGCACTCAGCATCGGGATATGAACTCCCTCACCAAGCCCTAACAGCAAGCGCAGAACGATCAGCGCAGTGAGGGACTGTCCCAACGGCGCACACAGAATTGTGAATAAAGAAAATGCTGCTATGGCTGCGATTGTGCTGCGTTTGGGACTAAACCGTTCGGCAAGTGGGCTGAGGAGCATGTTTGACAACCCATAAGATAAGAAGAACGCGCCCAACAGCCATTCACCATTTGAACCAATTTCGCGATCGCTCCAGCCAAAGTCGCGAGCAATTTGTGGTAGTGCTAGCGAGAGATTGTTGCGGTCTAAATAGTTGACGAATAGTGTGACAGCGAGAACTATTGGAATGCGCCACCGTATTTTTCCGATAGACGCTGTAGCTGTTGGCATAGGAACCTCTTTTGCTCAAGGGAACTGCAAAAAGTAAAGACGCATATTAATAATGTTCTCAATTCTACCGAGAGCGTTACAATCGCCCTGCTAACTCCTTAACAAACGCTTGATGTTTCGGGTCACCAATACCTGCTTGCAGCACATTTAGCACTTCCATCATGTTGCCCTCTAATAAAGCCGACACCAAGAGCCACAACCCCGGAAACACGCTACTACGAATTATCCCATCAGCATCGGGTTCAATTAATACAAATTCCTCTGATTGTAACCGGAACCAACTGAAGCGATTTTCAAAGGTTTGCCACACCAAATACTCTTGCACGCCATTGCGGCGGTAGACATTTCGCTTAGTCCCTAAATCAATTGCTGCACTGCTGGTCGCAATTTCCGCTACTAATTCCGGTGCCCCTTCAATGTAGCCATCTTCACTGATGGTCGAGGTACCACCAATTTCAACCAGCAGTAGGGCATCCGGTTGGGGTTCATTGTCCAAGTCCAGCCTAGTTGTGGCGTTATCCGACCCGCTTACACCCGGAGTAGCCGTACTGTATACTCCCAGCCAGGTAATTAAATTGAAATGAGGATTACTATGAAAGACTCGTACAGGGGATGCCACGTAAACCACTCCTTCAATCAATTCTGCTTTGAATTTTTCTGGGGTTGCTTCATAGCGGCGCTCAAACTCAGCACGAGTCAGGCGATCGCCACTCTCTAAGGGTGGAATAGGCGTAGAACGGGCAGGCTGGTGCAACACCATAATTAATCTTTAGAGAATGAAGGGAATGAAATTATCTTAGCTTAAACCATACTGAACTCATCCTGAGAAATCGATATTTTGAGAAGATGGCGAGCTGGTAAACCGTCTCCTAGGGTGTACTGCTACCACCGTTGCGAGCGAGCAAATACTCCCATGTCCGTTGAATTTCAGTCTGGGAATGAGTTATTTTACGAAATTACTGATTAAAAACTCATTAAGTTAAATTTATCAGTTGATTATTTCCGTATATTTTCTCATATCTTAATTTGTTTTTTTTGATAAAACTAAAAAAACACTTTTTCCTATTTATGTAAGACTTTTCTTCTGGTTATTTGAAAAAAAAGTGAGAATTAAGTAACTTCGTAAAAAATAGAAATTGATGTTATTTGTAACATAACAACAGAGGATGAAAAGGTGAATGCAATTCTTAGAGGATGTTTGAAAAGTCATGATTGATGTATCAAATATTTTTTACCCCACCCTAACCC
>NZ_WJFC01000108.1 GCF_009725235.1 Scytonema sp. UIC 10036 | reverse complement strand
TGCTTAATTTTTTCTTTAAGAATGTATGTCTTTTTACAGTTTAGTTAGTTGTTAGTTGTTAGTTGTTAGTTGTTTGTTGTTTGTTGTTTGTTGTTAGTTGTTTGTTGTTTGTTGTTAGTTGTTGGTTGTTGGTTGTTAGTTGTTGGTTGTTGGTGGTTAGTTGTTGGTTGTTGGTTAGTTGTTGGTTGTTCACCACTATCTACTAACAACTATCTACTAACAACTAACCACTATCTACTAATTGTTAAAGGTTGACCGTCACCTTTAAATGCACTTCTGACTTTTTCTTTAAGAATGAGACGCCCCTTTTTAATCACTACCAGCTCGTAAGGGTTTATGGCGTGTGCTAACTCTTCTTTAACAGCAATATAAGTTTCTCCATTTGCTTGAGTCACGGGTATCGTTGTTTTACCGCCCTCTGTTTTGGAAACCCGAACATAGTATCCAAGAGAACCTGCTTTCTCTCCCCTACAAATATATACTAAATATTTGGTTGTTTCAAAACTGCGTTTTGGTAGCAATCTAGAAGATGGGCAAACTTTTTCTTGGGCTGGTAAAGATGGGAAATTGGTTGAGTTGTTTGTCAGTTCTATTTGCCTTGTTATCTTTTCTTGCGCTTTGGCATCAATTATCGGTAATAATAAAGTTGCGATTGTTACTAACACTAGATTCCCTATACTTACGTATTTTAATGAACTTTCAAATAACTTCATATTTTTCCAATGAGAAACAGTAAAATCCGCAACAGTTTTGTGAAAGAGGTACTTGACTTCAGTGTTTTAACGGATGTAAGACTTTAATTATTATCAGACAAAAAAAATCCCGAACAGTGTAATGTCCTGGATATTTATACTTTCTTTAAAAAAAATTCTTAATAAATAATTTTTGTGTTAAGAGATTCTATGATAATGATGGTTATGAAACCAATAAAATTACGGCTGGAGGTAGACCGGAAACACCAGAAAAAAATGATATTCCTAATTTGTTAAAGCAGTGGAAAGTATATAAGGAATCAGGTTTTGAAGTGCCGCCCGGTGTGGAAACGGGTACGCTGTTGAAGTTGGGAAATGAGGAACCCCGGTGTTGGTGGGCAACTTTGGATACTATTGCTGAGAATAATTATAATTTAGCTGCTGGGCGTTATAAACCAAAAGTAACTGAGGCTGTTTCTGATGACGATCCAGCGGAGTTGATAAGAGAAGTATTGGAAATTGAGCGAGAAATTGCCTCTGGGTTAGAAAAGCTACTACACGATGTGGAGGCAGTAGGATGAAATGGCAGACTGCAAAACTCGGCTCTCTGGCCCGTCTGGGATGATTTTCACGACCGCTATCTTATTAGCAATCTTACCGGGATTTGTCTTAATAATGGTTTTGATACCAGTATAGCCAAAGATTTAACAACATGGACAAAATTAAGTAGTGTAGATCGGGAAGACATAAATAAGGAGTTTACTCCTGACTCAATGGGTAAGAAATCATTAGTTGGGGAACATAGGTTAATATGCAGGTTTACTGTGCCATGAAATTTGGGGTCACAACTCATCAATTCAACTCATCTATTTATTCTTCGTACTCTGTATCTATTTCTACATCAAGCGTATCTTCATCTACCCTCACGTACAAAATGTTGGGATGGCAGCAAACTTGGCAATCTTCCACGTAAGATTGCTGTCCGCCTGCACTTAGGTCTACGAAAGTTGTGTTCGATTCGCCACAAAAGGCACAATAGTATTCGGCTGTTGTTTGCATTAACTTAGTGGCTGTAATAATTATTGGACAAGGTATTTGAGCGGTAAGGAACCATAAGCACTCCTTAATTTTATCGGTTTGCTCGTTCTAACTTAATATTAAACACCAACCGATAACCATAAATCTATTGCCAACACGCTCGATCGCCGAGAGGTAAAGTTCAGGGGAACTTTCACTGCAATGGTTGGTGTTTTTTCAAGTCTATCTTGTTATGAAGGACACGGGAGATAGTTATTTTATTTAGAATTTTGCGAACAATTCCTTAAATGCACAGAATATAATATTAAGGAACAAATTCGCGTGGATTTAGGCTACCTTACCCCAGCCAAACAACTATTTGAGGAAATGATTGCTACTATTCGAGGTATTGTAGAAATTGAACAAGCCGAAAGCGATCGCGTACAGCAAACAGCGGCTGAAAAACGACAAGAAAGATCGGAGCTTTTAATTAGTGTCGTATCTACGGGTTTAGCAGTTAGCGGTGTTTCTTCTCAGGTTGCTTCTGAACCTGTTAAAAACATCATTTTACTAAATTAGCCAAAGATAATCCCTCTAATTCCTCGGACAGCCCTTTAGCTGTCTCCCTCACATACCTCTCCTACTACAATTTTCTTGACGTGCTTTTTCATGTAGCAATTGGAGTTATCTTCGCTCTTCCTGTAGGCGCTATTGTTTGGTGCATACAAAAACGGTCAAAGTGTCATTGCAGAATGGGTAACAAGGGAAGCTGATGATACAAAAAAACTGCTTGAAAGTTCTCAGGTTTGCCGGTTTTAGGAAAGAGGAGGGAATAAAGTATTCGTGCAAAACAGTGAAGTATATTGGGTTGCAACAAGGAACTTCTGGTTTTAATAGAACTCTTGCGGAAATATTTTTTGATAAATTAAAGGGTTTTACTACATACGAACAACTATAAGCAACAATGTTTATACTCCAAGTATTATCCAGAGTTTTCTGAATTTAAAGCAGCCATGACTAATTTTATAAATACAGCACACCAAACACATAAAAAAGAATTAACTTCCTTACTTACTCTGCAATTCCAGACTTTTAAAAAAGCTCAATTTATGACCGTTTAAAGTGTAGTGGCATCTCCCAAATGTTTCAGTAGTGTAGACTGAGGCAATGGTCCTTGCAAGTGATTCCAAGGAAGTATTTGTTCCGTTGACCAATTGGCATGAACGTAAAAATCTAGGTCGGGAATTTTTCCCTTCAGTTGTTTGAAAGCACGTTTGTAGCTACCTAAGGAATCTCCAAATGTTCGCGTCAGTTCCAGCATCTCGGAAAGTCGGCGATCGCCTCTCGACAATAAAGTTTGAATAATTGACCAGTTGTAGCTTTCAGGGCGAAAGTCTATCCCTTTTGGTTTAAATTGCTTTTGTAAAAACTGCAGTCGTTTTTCTGCTTGAGGATTGACCCCAAACCATTGGAAGGGAGTATGCGCTTTCGGGACAAAAGTACTGCATCCCAGTGTTAGCCGCAGTCCCGGAGCTGCTTTTTTCAGTTCGCGCATCATCGCGACTGTTGCATCCAAATCTTCTGGTTCTTCACCGGGAATACCGACCATCCCATAAAGTTTTAACCCAGATAATCCTCCCGCTTTAGCATTGATTGCTGCTTGCACAATTTCGTCATTTTGCAACTTTTTATTAACAATACGTCGCACTTTTTCAGAACCACTTTCTACAGCAATAGTCAGCGATTTTGTGTCTCGTTTTGCTAAAGTTTGTGCTAGCTGTACTGTCACTGTATTGGTTCTTACTGAGGCAATACTGAGACGCACGTCATCGTACTTTGGCTGACTGATATAATCTAGCAAAGTCTCAAACTCTGGATGTTGGGTAACTGAAGCTCCGAGAAATCCCAAGCGGTTAGTCACTGATAAACCTTTTTCAATTGCTGGAATTAACGAGCTTTCCAGACTAGCAGTTCTAAAAGGAAGTGTGAGATAACTCGCCAAACAGAAACGGCACATTTCGGGACAACTTCTTACCACTTCTACCATGTAGATGTTTTCCCAAGCTGCTTTTTCTGTAACGACTGTGGATGCTGAGAGGATATTTCCCCGGTAGGTTTGCTTGTGTAGTGTACTGGGGATTTCTGTAGAAGTAGGTTGAATGGATTTGATTGTTCCATTTGAGGGATGGTACTCCACTTCATACAAGCTAGGAACGTAAACACCAGGAACTTGTGCTAAAGCTTTCAGTTGGGTTTGTCGATCTGCGTTTCTAACTTCTTTATACGCTTCAATAAAATTCCCTAATAAATTTTCACCATCTCCCAGCAAAATGACATCAAAGAAATCTGCGAAAGGTTCGGGGTTGGCTGTGAGCACGGGACCCCCGCCAAAAACAATAGGGTCGCGATCGCCTCTAAAATTTGCTCTAATGGGAATTGTCAGAGATTCGAGCAAGTTCAAGATATTGACATAATCCAACTCCCACGACATTGAAAATCCGACTAACTCAGGAGTTCTGGGAAGTTGTTCGCGAGTATCAGTGAATAAACGGCTCACCTGTACATCGGAACGCATAGCCAGAGTAGCCCATACCACTTGATATCCAAGGCTTGTAATGCCCACACCGTACTCGTTGGGAAAGGCAAATACAGTAGGAATAGCGTCCGGCGCGGAAGTAGCTCTTTCAAATAAAAGGCGTTCCGCAGAAAATACAGAAGATGTCACAGGTGTTTAATTAATAACAGGTTTATCTATATTTAATTTTAAGCCATAGAATTATCAGGTTAAAAACTAAAGTTATGCTGTTTGCAAGAATAATTGGCAAGGATTTGAGAGCAATACCGTAGAGCAACCATAAGAATATACCCGTGTTAAAAGAAATCAGCATAATGTAGGACACATCTTTGGCTGATTTTGTGTGCCATGTTTTCAACATTTGTGGCAAGAAGGAAAATGTTGTAATCGTGGCAGCGAGCAAGCCTAAAATCATAACAAAATCCATGGAATGCACCCTTTTGACAACTTTTTTATTTTATATCCTTGTTCTTCACTCTCTTTTGATAGAATTTAGCCCAAGCATAACGCTCTATATCTTTTTTAAGTAAGTGGTCAACAGTATTCTTTCTGTGACGATCGCTTGTCATTGTTTTCAAAATTTGCTTAATTTCGTCATCGATTTCTTCGGGTTGACGGCCCAGCATCATTGCTTTTTCAAAGAAATAGTCCCCTTGTAAATAATTACCTCTATCGTAAGATATAATTCCTAATAAAATGTAAGCTTGATAATTTTCAGAATTATAGTCTATTGCTCTTATAGCAGAACTTTCTGCATTTATTAAATCAAACATATCTCTCAAAGCAGCACCTTTAGAAAGTAGGATAGCTGATTTGATATGGTTGTCTGAAATTTTTTCTAACTCTATATTTGTAAGTATATTCAATGCTCTTTGTAGCTCGCCTGCTTTCCGCCAGTAATTGCTAGCAGTCGGAATATGTGATTGTTCCTGAGTTCGAGCGAATTCTTTTTCATAAAATTCTGCTTCCAGTGTATAATATACATTCGCTATCTTTCCAGAGTTGAATAAAAAGTCTCTCTCTACAAGATGTGCTACTGATATTGAATCCAAACGCTCTTTAGACTCAAGTTTCAACAGAATTTTGTAAAATATTTCAAAAGGTAATTGATTTTTTGAGTCGGAAATGCCAAACCTTCTCTTTAACTCTATAAAGTGATGTTGCTGAGCAAAAGTAATAATATCATGTCGATTATTATTCACCAACCAATCAATTTCTGACTGACTTAAAGTCCATCCTAATGTGACTTTTGATTTTAGATTGCGAGCATACTTTTCGTTAGCAATGGCAATGGTTCCATAAAGTTGGTACTTTTTCAAGAACTCAATATTGTCCTCTTGTAAAGCATTGTCTGTATCAATTAATTTCAAAACATTGTATAATTGGCTGGATGGTGAAAATTCATCTATATGCTCTGCTTTATACTTACTTTTTAAAATACAAAACTCTCGTTCTTTTTCCAATTCATTAGCTATAGCTATTGTTTCAGTTAACCCATGCTGCTCCAGCCAATTCACTTCTGAGTAAATCAGATCTTCGTTGGCATTAAGCTTTTGTAAAATCAGGTATAATAAACTAGCTGTAGAGACCTCTGTATATTTATTGGCTTTGTACTTGTCCTTAAGTTGTGCGAAGACAGCCTCTCTTTCTGTTTCTTGTTGCTGAAAAATTGCTACGGTTTCAGCTAACCCATGATTAATCAACCATTCAATTTCACTATATTCTAGCCGTGTTTTTGTGTCTAGTTTTTTAAGAATTGTGTGTAATGGATTATAGGGAGATGAGTCCTCATACTTGGTTGCGTGGTATTTCTCTTTTAACGCAATAAACTGCTGCTGCAGTTCCATCTCCTCAATCATTATAACTGTAGCAAAAAGCTGATTTGCCTTTAACCATTCAATCTCTTCAAAGTTCAGCTGATTTTCTGAGTTTAGTTTCCAAAGAATTGCAAATAGAGGGCTTGAAATATCATTCTTAAAACTATTCCAGTAGTTGGGAATTTTGTACTGAGACTTGAGATGATAAAATTCATTTTCAAGTTTTATGATTTCTTCTGCTTTACGCTGTTCCTCTTTCAGGAAATTTTCTACAGTTTCAAAAAGCTTGTGCTCTTTTAACCAATCCAACTCAATTTGAGTTAGTTTAATTCCTATATCAATTTTTTGCAAAATAAGATACAGTAAGCTAGAAGGGGCTGAATCTTGATATGAAGTTGCTTTATATTTATATTTCAAGCTTGTAAAGTGTTTGACCCGATTCTGAAACTCTTCTTCCATAATAATGTCTAGTACAATATACTTTATATTTTTGTTACTAATGCTACTATAACAGCACTGACATTAAAATGGTAGAGTTAGTATCTTACCCCCTCTAGTTAGCACTATCTCGTTCCCAGGCGGAGCCTGGGAACGAGGTGAGAGTTGTGATACGGGTGTCCCCCCTCGTACTAATACTTCATATAAAGTAAAACTTACCTACAAAACTTTGCACTGCCCGTAATGCTGCAATAAGCGATCGCACAGCACAATTGCCACCATTGCTTCCACCATAGGTACAGCACGAGGTAGTACACAAGGATCGTGGCGTCCTTTACCTGCTAAAACTGTCTCTTCTCCTTCATTGGTAACCGTTTTTTGTTCTTTTCTAATAGTTGCTGTCGGCTTAAAGGCAACACGCAAAATAATATTCTCACCGTTGGAAATCCCTCCCTGAATTCCCCCAGAGCGATTTGTGGTGGTGCGGATTTCACCATTTTCATCAATATAAAATTCGTCGTTATGTTCAAACCCCGTTAACAACGTCCCTGCAAAACCAGAACCAATTTCAAAACCTTTGCTAGCAGGAAGGGACATGACAGCTTTAGCAAGCTCAGCTTCCAACTTATCAAAAACTGGATCGCCCAAACCTTTAGGTACATTTCGCGCCACACATTCCACGACGCCACCGATGGAATCTCCCTGTCTCCCGGTTTGTTCGATCAGTTCAATCATCCTTTCTGCACATTCAGTATCGGGACAACGAACGATGTTGCTCTCAACTTGTTCTAAAGTCACAGTGTTTGGCTCGATCGCACCTTCTAAATCTTTGATGCGCTTAACGTAACCTATGACTTCCACGTTAGCAACTTGACGGAGAATTTTTTTCGCGATCGCACCTGCAGCGACTCGTCCAATCGTTTCTCGTGCTGAAGATCGACCTCCACCTTGCCAATTACGGATACCGTATTTGGCATCGTAAGTTGCATCAGCGTGAGAAGGGCGGTACTTAACAGCCATCTCATCGTAGTCTTGAGAGCGGGTATCTTTGTTACGCACCAAAATTCCGATTGGCGTTCCCAGAGTTTTACCCTCAAACACTCCAGATAGAATTTCACAAGCGTCAGCTTCCTTGCGAGGAGTGGTAATCTTACTTTGTCCGGGACGCCGCCTGTCTAGTTCTACTTGAATTTCCTCTGTAGAAATTTCCAGTCTTGGAGGACAACCATCGATAACGACTCCCACACCGCCTCCGTGGGATTCACCAAAAGTAGTCACGCGAAACAAATGCCCAAAAGTATTGCCCATGATGTTGATAATGTACCATCAAGCCTTTGGTTTTTACTTACACGTATTCTCTCACTACCAATAAAGAAATGCCACGATCGTCATTTATCCATTTCTTTGACTTTTTTTGCGAATTGTTTCTATTTTGGATTTAGGAAAGCCTTGTTGGGCATCCTGTTATGAATGAACATTTCAGACAATGAGCGATTTGTCAAGGCTAAAACCCCGGTTTCTACACTGAAAGCTTGAGTTCTCGTTGGTTAAACACAAAGAAACCGGAGTTTTGGCATTACTGGATTCAATTTCTAGGTGCAGGAACTATACCGAGGGTGTTACCGAAGAGGTCACCGATGCTGTCAGATCCCGTTAGAGGTATGCTGCCAGGTCCTCCTGTTATGTCTATGGGTAAGCTGCCGTTTCCTCCCGTTATATTTATGCTGCCATCTCCTAATGTGGGACTTAATAGCGCACCTAAGGTGGCAGGAGCAGAGGCGCTCGCTGCGCCACCCCAAACTTCCCTATCGCTTAGCTCATCAAGAAAGCTTTCAGAATCATGAAACAGTTCAGCGCCTGCAGGACGCAATTCATTAATTTCAATGCTTGCCATTTTTTTCTCCCACAAAAAATACTACTTTATAACTTAAATAGTCATCAACAGTTGAATTAGCTTAGCAGCAGTTTTACCAGAAGAAAGGCACGTTTGCTCCTGCGGGGGGCAGAAGGAATATTGTAGTTTTTAATACAAAAATAAGTCTTCTGTGCCATCACCTCAGATGGTGTAGCGCCCCCTACCTTAGTTATGGAGACAAATAAATGCTCCGTAACTTTATTAAATCCCCCGCAATAAGCGCGTGGGGAACCTTCTGCCGTCAGACGAGCGTACTTCTGCCTTCTTTACCAATTAAATTAAAATTTATCAACTAAAATCTAGTATTTCAATCTTTTCAATCTTTCTTTTTGGACTTAAGTAAATATTTTTTTTCTTTTTTTTGGAGCTAAGTAAATATTTTTTTCCTTTTTTTTGGAGCTAAGTAAATATTTTTTCCCTTCTTTCAGTTACCTGTAACAATTATCATGGTTCCAATTTAAGGGAGTTAGGGGAATCTGAATATAACAAGTAAACTCTACAAATATCCTCTTATTGAAGAGCTAATTATCATAACCAATAACGGTCAACCAAGTGTTGAGAGCGGTTTTTCTAGCAACGAAATCCGCTCGCTTGCTTGGGTTGGATGGGTGACAGAGGCGGAGCCTCTAAGATGGCATTCCCAGGCTCCGCCTGGGAACGAGATAGGCGGCTCCGCCTGGGAACGAGAGATTGATACAGGATTTTGGCTTTAATCCAAAATCCACGCATCCACGCATCCAAAATCTAAAATCTACCGACCAACGCCAATATATTGGAAACCAGCCCGAATCATTGTCTCAGGATCGAGATAGTTACGACCATCAACCATCACTGGATGGCTCATGAGTGTAGCCATTTTGGCGTAATCTAAGTTTCTGAACTGCTGCCATTCAGTTACCAACACCAAAGCATCACAGCCATCAGCAAGTCTTTCTGCATCGGTTTCTACTAACACGCCAGTCAAACCGTGACGCATACCTGTTTGGGAAACAATGGGGTCATAGGCTTTAACTTTTGCTCCCAAGCGGTTCAACTGCTCGATAATATTGAGGGCGGGCGCATCACGCATATCATCTGTATCGGGCTTAAAGGTTAAACCTAACAATCCAACAGATTTACCTTTGAGGATTTTCAGGGCTTGCTGCAGTTTTTCAATTGCAATTAAACGCTGGCGTTCGTTAACGCTCACAGCTGCTTTCATTAACTGAGCTTCATAACCGTAGTCATCAGCAGTGTGAATTAAGGCTGCAACGTCTTTGGGGAAACAAGAACCACCCCAACCAATACCAGCATTCAAGAATTTGTTACCAATACGGGAGTCTAAACCGATACCTTTGGCAACTTGAGTCACGTCAGCTCCAACGCGATCGCAAATGTTAGCAACTTCGTTAATAAAACTAATCTTAGTTGCTAAGAAAGCGTTAGCGGCATACTTAATCATTTCTGCCGAACTCAAATCTGTTGCCAACACTGGTACTGGAGGTAAAGATTGGTCTTCAGCAAATTTACGCTCAACAATGGGAGCGTAAAGTTGTTGCATTAAAGCGATCGCTCTTGGGCTGTTACCACCCAAAACGATCCGGTCTGGGTTAAAAGTATCATATACCGCTGAGCCTTCCCGTAGAAACTCTGGGTTGCTCACCACATCAAACTCAGCTGTAATTTCAGGTAACTTCTCTAATTCCGAAGCTCCACCTGCAGTTACAAGTGTTTTTTGACGTTCGGCAATACCATCTAAAACAATCATCCGTACCCAGTCACCAGAACCGATAGGCACTGTAGACTTGTTAACAATAACCTTATAACCACCATTTAAGTGAGCGCCAATACCACGGGCTACAGCCTCAACGTAGCGAGTATCGCTTTCACCAGTTGGTAGAGGCGGTGTTCCGACTGCAATAAACAGAATTTCCCCGTGAGCAACGCCAGCTGCCAAATCGGTGGTAAATTCAATTTTTTCTGCATTAATTGCAGATTGCATAATATCTGACAGTCCCGGCTCAAATATTGGTGATTGCCCGGACTTCATAATTTTGACTTTCTCTTCGTTATTGTCTACACAAATAACATCATGACCAATATGAGCTAAGCACGCACCTGTAACCAAACCGACGTAACCTGTACCTATAACACAAACACGCATTTCGTTTTATTCCTCGTTTTATGGGGTAATTGTTTGAAGAAACTTTCAGTGGGAGCAAAGGGTTATAAATTGATAGTTCCCAACGCCAGCAGTTTTCTAACTATTGGTTACTGACCATTTTTAATACGCTCGCGAAAATCTTCTACAGTCAGTTTTAACCCCTCTTGCAAAGGAACGCTAGGTTCCCAATTTAACCAAGTTTTTGCTCTTGTAATATCAGGACGGCGGCGACGCGGATCGTCAGAAGGTAGTGGCTCAAACTGAATTTTTGCGTCGGGGTTAACTAGGTTTTGCACTGCTTGCGCTAACTCAAGAATTGTGTACTCATCTGGATTTCCCAAATTGACCGGACCGACGTATTCGTTATTCATGAGACGCATCAAACCGTCTACCAAGTCGGAGACATAGCAAAAACTGCGGGTTTGCGAACCTTCTCCATAAACAGTCAAAGGAGTCCCTCGTAACGCTTGAACTACAAAGTTGCTAACCACCCGACCATCGTTTTCCAGCATTCGAGGTCCGTAGGTATTAAATATTCTTGCAACTCGGACATCAACTTTATTTTGTCTGTAGTAATCAAAAGTCAGAGTTTCAGCAATGCGTTTTCCTTCGTCATAGCAAGAGCGAATTCCGATAGGGTTCACATTACCCCAATACTCCTCGCTTTGAGGATGAACGTTTGGATCGCCGTATACTTCACTTGTTGAAGCTAACAAAAATCTTGCTTTGACTCGCTTAGCCAATCCCAACATATTCAACGTACCCATGACGTTGGTTTTCACTGTTTTTACGGGATTGTACTGGTAATGTACTGGGGAAGCAGGACAAGCCAAATGGTAAATTTGATCGACTTCCAATCTAATTGGCTCGGTAATATCATGACGGATCATCTCAAAATATGGGTGATCCAGCCATTTCAAAATATTGCGTTTGTGCCCTGTATAAAAATTGTCTAGGCAAATGACTTCATTTCCATCGGTTATTAACCGATCGATAAGATGGGAGCCAATAAACCCAGCACCGCCTGTTACCAAAATTCTCATAGTTTCCCAGTTACTAACAGATGTTTGCTTTCTTCGCTTGCGCTTGTACTTAGATTACCCAGGCTTTAAACAAAAATACAGCAGAAGAAATATACTTTTCGAAAGAGTGATGGATGGATGTAGTTAGTTGCCCCTGGATGAGCGCTTGTTATCTCTGTACTCGCGGGTCTTAACAAGTCATAAAAAAAATAACAGACATTCTCTGCCTGTTGTTAGTATTTAACCTAGATTTTACAAAATCTTTATAAAAATAAAGTTTGTCATTTGTCATTTGTCATTTGTCATTTGTCACTGCTCAGTAATTATACAATTCCTTCAGACATGGCTGCTGTAGTCGTAGGAACACCCGCAGGTACAGCGGCTGTTTGAGTGCGTTGGGGTTCTCCAAGCATCACGATGGAACAGGTGAGTTGATTCGCCAGTTCAGTCGTGACATCACTAATTGCCAACCTATCGGGGCTAGTACGATTGCGGACAAAAGGCAATACGACTAAATCAAACAATCTGGCTGCCTGTAAAATTGCTTGAGCGGTATTCTCATGAGCTACGATCTGAATCTCTGGTGGATTTGGTGTCCCAAGTTTAGATACAGTCAGTGAGAGTTGCGATCGCCGCCAAGCAATCTTGTGTGAACTGGTACGACGTTCGCAGACGTTTAGTACTGTCACTTGTGCTTGATTTGCTTCTGCTAATATTTGGGCAAACTGTACCGATTGCAATGAAGGTGGCGTTAAATTTTCTAATGGAACCAAAATCCGTTGAATTTTACTTGGTGAATCCACCAAACGAGTTACAGCTACCGGACAATGAGAAGACCACAGAACGTTATCAATGACATTGCCAAACAAACGTGCTTTTAACCCAGTTCTTTTACCCCAACCCATGACAATCAAACTTGCCTTTTGTTCTCGAGCAGCTCGACTAATTCCTTGAGCAAAGGCATCATCAATTCGCATCAACGGTTGAGCTTCTACACCCAAAACTTTACTCAGTGCCGTTGCTTTTGCTAGCAAGCGTTGGCTCCGTTCAACGGAAGCATCCAACTGAGGTGCATCCATATGAGCAAAAGCCGTTGCGATCGCTAGGGGCACAATTCTTCCATGTGTCTGTCGTGCCAGCAGAACCGCCATTTCAATAAGATGTTGCTGTGTTTGGGGATTGTAAACGGGGACTATGATAGTATACTGGCTATCTCGTTCCTCTGGCTTTTGGTAAGAAGGAACCATAACCTTCTGCTCTTTGAACGGTGGAGAAGTTAACCCTACAGCAGTGCGACTCGTTATTAACGGTCCCAGTATTGAAGTCAGCAGCATCAAAATAATAACGCTGTTTAGAGTTTGAATATTTAGCAATTTAGCTTGATAAGCAACTAATGCTGCTGCTAACGTCGTACCTACTTGCGGTATTGACAGCGACCACATTGTGAGCACTTCTTGCCAAGTGTAGCGGTAAGCGATCTTTGCTAAAAAAGCTGCGATAAATTTACTTATAATTAAACCAACAACAATCAGAACCGTTAACCATAAAGTCTGAAAATTGTTTACCAAAGAAGGTAAATCGAGCCGCAAACCTAGATTAACGAAAAAGATAGGAATAAATAATACGTTGCCAACGAATAATACCTTATCTTTAGCTGGACCTTCTCCCACTGTTTCATTAACAGCCAAACCAGCTAAGAAAGCTCCTACAATCTTGTCCACTCCAATGATTTGCGCTCCTACAGAAGTCATAAATACAGCAAGAAGCACGAATAAAAATTGGTTGCCTTCCTCGTCTCCAGAACGGCGAAAAAACTCTTTACCCAACCAATCAAAACCAACTAGAACTACAATTGAGTAGACAATTAAAGAACTAATTAATCCTATCAATAAGCTATAATTAAACTGTTCTGCTTTTTGAACGACTAAGCTAATTGCCAATACTAGCAAAGCACCAATATCGGTGACAATAGTGGCTCCGACAGTAACAGCCACAGCTTCATTATTGGCAACACCCAAGCGAGCAATTACGGGATACGCAACCAGAGTGTGGGAAGCCAATAAAGAGCCAATCAAAATAGCAGCATTCCAGTCAAAGTTAAAAATCCGCCCTATAGCAGTTCCTACTAGTAAAGGAACTATAAATGCAAAAAATCCAAATCCTAACGAACGACTTTTTACACGACGAAATTGTTGTATATCTACTTGTAACCCTGCCACAAACATCAGGTAAACTAACCCAATATCCGACAATAGATTTATGAGGGCAGAATCTTTAAGCAAAATCTCGAAGCCATTTGGTCCGAGGACTAACCCGGCGAGAAGCAATCCTACTAATCCTGGCAATCGCAGCCGCTCAAACAGGATTGGTACAATTAAAATGACTACCAACAGAATAGCAATAGGAACAATAGGTTCCTTGCTAAGAACTGGGAAAGCTGGTTCCAAAGCAAGAACTTGTAATGTGAGTTCCATAGGTAGGACGCAGAAATGGCATTAGAGGGGCTTCAATTGAGGTCTTTCTTAGATTAGTAAAACTTAACAAATTGCAAATCTACCGTTAATTTAAATTTAAAGAAATTTGAGTAGATTCCGTTTGTCTGCACTTACAAGGTTTTTTTAGACCTAGAGACAGCAACTTCATACCCTGAAAAAAAATAAAAATTTTCCTTATACTACCCAAACGATTATCTCAAAACTAATGACCTATGGGTGGATTTGGCTTAAGATAAATCGCAGGCGATCGTAATCCTCTTTAAGCAGTACACTAAGAGTACGTCCTGCTTTCACAAGCCATTGTCTGTCGGCTTTGCGTAGCTGATATACATCTCTAATAGCTGCTGCAGTTAAAGAATCTACTGGAGCACCACTGATAGAAAGCAATGTTTGTAAAAAATCCAGTTCTTCGGTGAATTTAATAATTTTTTCTGGTTCACAGCGGTAAACTGCTTGATGGATTTGAGGTGGACGAGGTGATAGATATTGGTAAATTCTACCATTGACAAACGTATTATCACTTCCAGGTTGTTGAAACCCCACAATCGCAGCCCGAAACTCGGTTTTGAGCATAGCAAAAATTTGAGGTTGCTCCGAGCGCAAGTCCTCTAGTGATAAACCTAAAGCCACTGCTCGATGCACCGAATCTATAGGCATAGTTGTTACGTGATAGACAATCCCATAAATTTCATTCCCAGTCTCTTCATCCAGAGAACGAACCCAGCTACCAAAAGGAGGCATTGAGGGAAAACTTAAATCCTCCGGTTCCAAACACTGAGCTAAAAACTCGCAAGTTGCCGTTTCGATCACCTCAGCAATGTGGTTGGGATGACGATTGCTTCTATCAAACTGTGGTAGGGGAAGGCGCATAATAAGTCATTGGTCAAGTGTCATTGGTCAAGTGTCATTAGTCATTTATTTTTTTTCAAAGGACTTTTGACAAATGACTAATGACAAACAACTACTTTTTCTTTCGTGCTGTTGTTTCTACGAGTTCTAACTCTGAGAGACGGAATGTAATTAATTTATCCCAATTACCACCTTCAAATAGAACAGCTACTTTTCCATCACTCACCCGTTGCACTAGACCTTCATAGCGATAGTAAGTATCTGCAGGATTCTTAACACGAACAGTTGCTCCAGGCAGAAGAATCATCGTTATTTACCCTTGCTTGCTCCTACCTCTAGCTTACTACGAGTTTTTAGTTAATTGCTAATTGCTAATTGCTAATTGCTAATTGCTACTCCGTAATAGGTAGGGAACACAGCCCACCAAACATTAGAATATATGGCATAGCCCTACCTACACCCTATTGACTATTAGCCATTAGCCATTAGCCATTAGCCATTAGCCATTAGCCATTAGCCATTAGCTATAGTTAATACTTTTGCCGTTGGCGGAAATTTGCGACAGACTCAACAAGTCCCAGAGCAATAAAGTTTTTCAGCATGGCAGAACGTCCATAACTCATCCAAGGAAGGGGAATTCCCGCAACTGGCGCTAAACCAACCGTCATGCCAATATTTACAACCATTTGGAACACGATCATGGATAAAACGCCTATAGCTAGCAACGAACCAAAGTTATCTTTAGAAGTTTGGGCAACGTGCAGCAGACGCTGACACACCAAACAAAAGGCAAATAGAATGACCAAACAGCCAATAAAACCAAATTCCTCACCTACAGCCGAGAAAATAAAGTCTGTATGCTGTTCGGGCACGAAATTTAACTGAGTCATGGGACCTTTAAAAAGACCCCATCCCCACCATTCACCTGCACCAATAGCAATACGGGACTGGATGAGGTGATATCCTGCTCCCAAAGGATCGTGTTCGGGATTAACAAATACTGTTAATCTATCCTTTTGATACTCCTTTAATACGTGATTCCACGCAAAAATGCCTAATTCCCCACCTAAAAGATTTAGAGACAAAGCACCTATACCGCCAAGCCCGTACCGACGCCAGGGAAGAGTTAAAAAGCCAAGCAATCCCATAGCAAATGACCACAGCAATCCCAAAGGGGTCAAAGTGAAGTCACCAAATAACGCAATGGAGAAAGGCCAGTGTATGCCGAACAGAATGGCTGCAAAAATAGGAGAAACTAGCAGTATTAACCAACCTGGGTTAGCGTTTGCCCAATACAACATCCCCAATACGATCGCACCAAATACAAGTGATGTTGCCAAATCTGGCTGCAAAAACACCAATGCCCAAGGCACTGCGGTAATTCCTAAAGCTCTAATCACATTATCCAAATTAGAAGCAGTGCGTTTGTGTAACATCACTGCTAAGGTAATGATTAAACCTATTTTAGCGAATTCTGAAGGTTGTACGTTAAAGCCCGCAACACTAATCCATCTTTGTGCGCCTTTAGCGCTGGAACCAACCAACATAACTGCAATTAAGCTGGCGTTTGTTAGGGCGTATGTTATCCAATGCCACTGAATGAGATTTTCGTAACGGCATCTAGAAATGAAAAGGGCTAGGACGAGACCAATACCGCCCATAAGCCAATGCCACCACCAGTCCGTAAGACCCTGGTTCAATTCTGTACTGCGGATCATGACACCGCCAAATACGGTAAGCGCGACTGGTAATATAAATAACAACAAATCTACTTGCTGCCAAGGTTTAAACCAAAACTTCCAGCGAACTCTAGGAAGCGAACGTTTTAACAACATTGTGGGTTTTTAAATAAATTAAATATCTGACATAGGTATTCGGTGTTGCCCGTACTTTAACCAGACAAATTTTGACAATTTTAGGTCAAAGCAGCAACTGATACTTTACCGGCAATAGCATGTGCGATCGCGCTCAAAGCTTTGGCACTTGCTGAATCTGGGTCAGAAACAACAATGGGAACACCACTGTCGCCACCAATTCTGGTAGAAATTTCCATAGGTACGCATCCTAGCAATGGTACGCCCAATTCAGTTGCAGTTTTAGAACCACCTCCGGAACCAAAAATGTCATACTGTTTATCTGGCATATCTGGTGGAATAAAGTAGCTCATATTTTCTACTATTCCCAAAATTGGAACGTTCATTTGCTGGAACATCCGCAAACCCTTACGAGCATCCAACAGAGCCACAGTTTGTGGGGTAGTGACAATCACTGCCCCTGCCATTGGAACTGCTTGTGCTAACGTTAGCTGAGCATCCCCCGTGCCGGGAGGCATATCTACAATCAAATAGTCTAACTCTTGCCACTCTACTTGGTAGAGAAACTGACGAATCACTCCATTCAGCATGGGACCGCGCCAAATAACAGGTTGATCCCGGTCAATCAAAAATCCCATGGAGACGAGTTTGACACCATGGTTGAAAGCAGGTTCTAGAATTTCGCCTTTTGGTGTTGACCTGACAACCATTTCAGCATCACCAAGTCCAAGCATAGTGGGATCGTTAGGACCGTAGATATCGGCATCAAGCAACCCAACTTTTGCTCCTGTCTGTGCTAGCGCAACTGCAACATTAACGGCAACCGTACTTTTACCGACTCCTCCCTTACCACTAGAAACTGCAAGAATATTTTTTACACCAGGAATCCCATTGCGATCCGGCAAACTTTTTTGCTGAGGCGTTTCTGCTGTCACCTCTACGGAAACATTTGTTACTCCTGGCAACTGCTTAACAGCTTTTTGACAATCTTCAACAATAAATTCACGTAAAGGACAAGCAGGAGTTGTCAGTACCAAAGTAAAGCTAACTTGACCGCCATCAATTTTAATATTGCGAATCATATTCATTTCTACCAGACTTTTACGAAGTTCTGGATCTTGTACTGGACGCAATACTTCTAAAACTGAACGAGAATCTAGCACATCATACATAGTATTTTGTTATCCTAATACCGAACAATTTTTAATTGTATAGTTGTTAGTGGTTAGTTGTTAGTTGTTAGTTGTTAGTTGTTAGTACTTTTATACCACTAACCACTAACCACTAACCACTAACCAAAACAACTATCCTTGATAGATTTTCTTTGCCCTGACACCTCAGCCGCTTCAACTAAAGCTCTTGCAACACGAACTGCATAAGGACGGGAAAAGGGCCAAATTAAAGGTGATAGCCAACCACGTAAAGTCACAGAGTAAGATAAACAAGTACCACAGACTGTGGACTCAACTTTGTACGTGACTCGTTCCTCAACTCCGGGAATAGCTAGCACTCGTATACTTAATAATTCTCTTGGATTAACACTCTCAACAAAAATTCTGATGGGAATGGGAGACAAGCGCGTGACTGCTTGATAAATTAACCCAGGTTTCGGGACTAAGCCATAGGGGACGTTAGTACTTTTAAGCAGTGGATGCCAGGAAACATCTGCTATATCAACCACTTTTTGCCATAATTCATCTACAGAAGCAGAACTGATCTCTCGATACGTTCGTACCAGAGAAGCGCAAAACAGACGACGTTTGCGACGGACGAATTTGGATAAACAACTTAGCATCTTCCTAGTCTTCCTCCTCGCTACACGCTACAACTGGTAACTTTGACACAGTACACATCTGTTCTGTCGTTAAACTTCGCATTTAACTTTCTCAAAATTTCCCCATACATAGCAAGCCATCTGAAGGATGAAGTATGAAATACAAAGGGGTTTGCCAAATGGTCGAAACAATACTTAAACTTTACGCAACCACAAATAAGTTGAGAAAAATAAACAAACATACAAGCTTACACGCATTTGAGAGAAAATAACTAAACTGTAGTCATGCCAAACACTTGTATAGAGTTTATGTTGACCAACGCCCAAATCCCTACTTTGCCAGCAGAACCGACACATACCCTGCCAACTGACGCTAAAACCAGAGTCAGTCAGTTCATGAAACAGTTACAAGACCAAATTTCTCAAACGTTGGCAGAACTCGATGGCATGGGACAATTTCAAGAGGACACATGGGAACGCCCAGAAGGGGGTGGTGGACGCTCTCGTGTCATGCGTGAGGGTGCAATATTTGAACAAGGCGGTGTAAATTTTTCAGAAGTTTGGGGTTCTCACTTGCCGCCCTCTATCATAGCTCAACGTCCAGAAGCGGCAGGGCATGGTTTTTATGCCACAGGCACTTCAATGGTGTTACACCCTCGCAATCCTTATGTACCAACAGTTCATTTAAATTACCGCTACTTTGAAGCAGGACCCGTTTGGTGGTTTGGAGGCGGAGCCGACCTCACACCATACTATCCTTTTGCTGAAGATGCATCTCATTTTCACAAAACACTCAAGCAGGCTTGCGATGCCAATTCCCCAGAGTATTATCCGGTTTTCAAGCGTTGGTGTGACGAATATTTCTACTTAAAACACCGTCAAGAGACACGCGGTATTGGTGGATTATTTTTTGATTACCAAGATGGACGCGGAGCTTTGTATCGCGGTCCCTATAAAGACAGTGCAGCTGCTATTTACAGCAATGAAATTGGGGAATTGGCACCACGCTCTTGGGAACAACTGTTTGCTTTTGTACAAAATTGTGGTAACGCTTTTCTACCATCCTACATGCCAATTGTGGAAAGGCGACACAAGATGGAATATAGCGATCGCCAACGAAATTTTCAACTGTATCGCCGGGGAAGGTACGTAGAATTCAATTTGGTGTATGACAGAGGAACAATTTTCGGGCTGCAAACCAACGGACGCACCGAATCTATCCTGATGTCACTTCCACCCCTAGTGCGGTGGGAATACGGCTACCAACCCGAACCCAATTCTCCTGAAGCCGAATTGTACGAAACCTTCCTCAAACCCCAAGATTGGGCAAACTTTCATAATTCGTAATTAAAAGGAACAGGGAACAGGGAACGGGGAACAGTGAATGTTACACAAAGAATTTTAACCCACCCTCAATCCCTAACTCCTACCCCTACCCCCTAACCCCTACCCCCTACCCCTACCCCTACCCCTAACCCCTATTAAGTGAGTTAAACTACTAAAGGTAAGCACCAAGCAAAAATAATGACAGCAAGATCTGTAGCTTTGTCATCTAGTGCTAAAGCCAGAAATAGTCCATTTTACTTGAAATAAGAGGATGTTTGAGGAGTGCTAAGGGGAGACTCAGTGATTTATATCGATCAGCAAACTTATACAACCCAGGATGGGAATACAGTTATCGTTCTGACCCCATCCGGACGACTTGATATCACGACAGCTTGGCAATTTCGCTTGAAGTTGCAAGAATGTATTTCCAAACTCAGCCGCCATGTGGTAGTTAATCTCGGTCAGGTCAATTTTATTGATAGTTCTGGATTAACATCCTTAGTTGCTGGAATGCGCGATGCTGATAAAGTCAAAGGTAGTTTTCGGATCTGTAATGTCCATCCAGAAGCCAAACTGGTGTTTGAAGTCACTATGATGGACACTGTGTTTGAAATCTTTGAAACTGAAGAGGAAGCTTTAGAAGGTATACCTCGCAGCATTGCTAGCTAAACGCTTGGATTTTAGATTCAAATCCCAATGCCCAAATCGGTAAATCCAAAATCCAAAATCCAAAATCCAAAATCCAAAATTAAAACCGTTCTCGTTTAGTGTATCGAAATGGTCCTAAAATTGCACCCCAAGTCGCTTTTCCAGTTATCGGGTCGATACCTTTGTCAAAACTCATGAATTTATCTTGAGTAGATTCAAAGCCCAAAGAAACTTGTATAGTACTACCACCATAAGTAAAACTGCAAAGAGTGTTAGTTGGTGGAGTAGCAGTAAATTTATAGCTGCCTGGAGCTATAGTATTATAGCTGACATCAAGTACGCAGCTTGGTAGCAATTCTAATTGGTCAGGAGTCAGCGTATTGAGTAAATCAGAGTTACAACCAGCACCTATTAAAGAACTGGGATTTTTTGGCATATAGTATTGCGCTTTAATAGACGTATGAGCATCTTGTCCTTCAGTGAGACGTAGAATTCGCTGACGGTAAGGTTTATCAAGTGTGACAATGTTGGCTTGTTCGGCAAAAATGGTTACGCTATCCTCTTGAAAAAGGGGAACTCTTCTGTGCCACAGGCGCAAATGAACGTACCAAGCAGGATCTGCAAGAGCTTGTTCTCGATTATCAAATTCACCAACAAGGTAACTAGCAAGGGTCTGTAGTTGTTGCGAAAGAATCATAATGTGTAGAAGCAAACAGCTATCGATCCCGAATTCTAGACGAGTTTGATACAAAGAGAAAACCCGAACTTGGCAAAGTTGCCGTAAAGCGAGAGAATAAAAATAAGTCGCCCTTATAATTATGCTTTGTGAATAACGTCCGTACTGTTTCTGATACTAAGCGAACTTTCTATAACCTTCATACCCGCCCGATAAATACAATCTACCGTCGGGTTGTGGAAGAGTTAATGGTGGAAATGCATTTGCTGTCAGTCAATGTAGATTTTAGCTACGAACCAATTTATGCCCTGGGCGTCGTCACAGCCTTTGAGCGTTTTATGCAAGGCTACCAGCCAGAACGGGATAAGGAGTCGATTTTTAACGCTCTTGTTCGGGCATTAGAAGAAGATCCGCAGCGTTACAGACAAGATGCTCAAAGATTACAATCTGTAGCGAAAAGCTTACCACCTTCAGAATTAATTGCGTGGTTAAGTCAACAAACGCATTTAGACCGAGATGTCGATCTTCAGTCCTCACTGCAAGCAATTTCCAAAAACCCAGCCTTTAAGTATAATCGCTTGTTTGCCATTGGAGTTTTTTCTTTACTAGAATTGTCAGATCCAGAACTTGTAAAAGACCAAAAGCAACTCACTGAAGCACTGAAAAAAATTGCTGATGGATTACATTTATCTGATGACAAACTCAGTAAAGATTTGGAAATTTACCGTTCTAACTTAGATAAAGTGTCTCAGGCACTAGCAGTTATGTCCGATCTGCTTTCTGCAGATCGTAAAAGACGAGAACAAAGAAGTCAGCAGTCTAGTAGTGGTTAGTGGTTAGTGGTTAGTGGTTAGTGGTTAGTGGTTAGTGGTTAGTAGCTAAGAGCAACCAACAATTAACAACCAACAACTAACAACTAACAACTAACAAATTTTATACTCCTAGTAAATGGTAAATTAAACTACTGAGAATAGAGAGCGTAAGAGCTCCTAAAATAGCGCTTCCTGCACCGTAACGCAGGCGGAAGCCTTGTACTAACCAAGCTGCAATCCCAAAACTGACAACAGAGATAATAAACGTGAAGAAGCTGGATAACAAGTTAAAAGTCAGAAAGTTGGGGACGGTAAATACAAGGCGTAAAATTGGTCTAACAACTGCTGTTACAATTCCCAGAACGGCTGCGGAAATAAAAGCTTTTTCTGGTGAGTCAATTTCAACTCCAAATGGTAGCTTGCTAACAATAAATAAGCCAATGGCTGTTACCAACCAAACAAGTAATAATGCCCCGATGTTCATTGCCACAACCTCTTAGCAAATGTGAATGGCTATACTTCCAATGGGAGCCGCCTAAAAGGCGATCTCATCACAAGGATTTCGATCTATTGCTTAAACAAAGCCTGACATAAAACTAACAACTTGTAAGTTAGCAGAAATCTTTCTTTAAACTAATAACCCTCGTTACCAGGCTCCGCCTCACCCTCGTTCCCAGGCTCTGCCTCACCCTCGTGCCCAGGCTCTGCCTGGGAATGCATTAAGCGAGGCTCTGCCTCGCAATACAGGAGTAGGGTAAGCATTGCCCACCCTACTTTACCTTTTTCACTATCGGGATGAAATTTTTTCATTGGAGCTGTTTCGCAATACAGGAGGCGGAGCCTCCACCGAAGGCATTCCCAGCCTCAGGCTGGGAACGAGAGGACAAATGCTTACCTACGATTACCTTTTGGGAGCAGGATTCGGTTTTCCACCTGCACTTCCTTGAGGTGAAGAAGGAGAATTTCCGGATGGATTCACCGGAGTAATACCTTGTCCGGAAGGAATTTGATTGGGCGCAGGTGGAAGATTGAACAGATCGGGGGGCACGGTATTTGGTAAAGGTGCTCCTCCCGGTGCATTGGGACTATTGGGAAAAGAGGGAGAAGCGGGTAAAGAGGGCTCTGTCGATAGCCCTGAAGAACTGGGAATGATTCCCAAAGAAACGCGATCGCCTCCCACAGATCGCAATAAGTCTAACATTTCGATCACATCGTTATAGGTTGCAGACCGAGAGGCATTGAGAACAAAAACGCCCTTAGGGTTCTTTTTGATATAGTCCTCTAAAGCAGATCTGAGTTGTTCCCGATTAATTGGTTGTTTTTCTACGTAAGTTTGACCAACAGCATCAAGAGTCACAGGTAATATTTCCCGTCCTGCTTGTGATACGACAGTGGCAGCAGAAGTACCTGTTTTAGCTTTGGGCAAATCGATGTTAATTGCCTGCTGTCGAGTAAATTGCAAAGCAGCCAAAATAAAGAATGTCAAAATACAAAAAATGACATCAATGAGAGGAAGGATTTGAATTTGAGCTTCTTCTACAGGGGTATGTAAGTTAACTTTCATTTTATAAATCTCATGGTTATTCGAGCTTTTTGTCAGCCATCATTTGGTCTTGGGAGATCGGACTCTGGTGGTGGTTCGGGAGTTTCAGTAAACCGACCTCTACTTTTTTTTCGGGGAGAGTTGAAGCTATCCTGAGAATCTCTCATGATACTTTGCGGTAGTGCCAGAGGGTCAGGTGTAGTTTCTGTGTAGTCAGGAGGCGACTGACGGTACAGCAACTCTAACTCGTTACCTGCTTTATGAAAAATCTTGACTTGATTAACAACAAGACCTTGGAAGAGACGATAAAATACTAAACTTGCTATGGCAACAATCAAACCAAATGCCGTGCTAATCAGCGCTTGACCAATACCTGCAGGTACATTTGCTGTAGCTTCGGTGCCCAAATCTCCTATTCGTAAATCGCCAAGAGATTGAATCAACCCCAAAACCGTGCCTAATAATCCTAATAAAGGTGCAAGAGCAATCACTGCTTCCAATATTTTTTCTCCCCGTCGCATCCCAGCCAATTCATCTTCTGCTGTTGCTTCTAAAGCCAGTCGAAAAGTTTCTGGATCGTTTTTCAGCAAGCGTAAGGGGGCATAGAGAAATCTTCCTATGGGTTGATCGATTCTCTTTTTAGCAATTTCACGTGCTGCGCCCCAATCAGTTTGGGCTGCATCCAAGACGCGATCGACGATTTGTTTTTCTTGGTTCAATATCCGCAACCAGAACCACAAACGCTCGAAAACGACACTTAAAGATAGAATCGACAGGGCAAGCAATGGCCACATCGCCGGACCGCCCTTCTGAAACAGATCTAAGATATCCACAGTTTTTGCTCCCTCCATCCTAGGATAATGTATCTATTCCCAAAGCACTTTTATTTTAGAGATTAATGTACAAATTCAATAACTAATTGTTAACATCAGTGGTAAGTAGTAACACGTTATGTAGCATATTCCAGAAAAACTAGGGCGGTTATTCCCACAGGAAATCTAGGGCATATCTTGCCAGAATTAAAGGTAACTGGAGGATAAAAATATGAACTTTTCCATTCAATCAGTTTATAGCTGGTATCGCAATACACTACGCAATCCAAAGTATCGTTGGTGGATCGTTTTAGGAACATTACTTTACGTTGTCAGCCCATTTGATATTGCTCCTGACTTCATTCCAGTTTTGGGAGAACTGGACGATGTAGTGATTTTAACTCTACTGGTTTCCGAGGTATCCCAGATATTGATAGAAGGCTTTAAAGCCCGTAAGACTCAAGATGGCGTTCAAGCAGCTAGTACCGCAGAAAATTCTACTTCCACTACAGAAACAATAGATATTGATGCTGTTTCTGTTAAATAGTGTCTGTTTCAGGATAAAAATTTCGCAACCCTTCCTTTGACTGCTGCTTGGAACAGTATTTCTTGGGGAGGGATATTTTTTTGTTACTGGACGACTAGGCATTGTGGCTATAGATTATGCAAAAGTATAATCATGGAAATTCAATCGCCTATGAACAAGCGCCAAATTATCGGACTATTGCCAGCCGGTGGACAAGCAAAGCGAATTTCTCCTTTACCACTGAGTAAAGAGTTGTATCCTATTGGCTTTCAAGACTTCGGGAACCAACAGGATTGGCGACCAAAAGTCGTTTCTCAATACTTGCTAGAAAAAATGCAGATAGCAGGTATTGATAAAGCATATTTTATACTGCGCCCCGGTAAGTGGGATATCCCGGCATATTTTGGTGATGGCACTATGCTTTCCATGAACTTGGGTTACCTGATAATGGGTTTACCATATGGAGTCCCTTTCACCTTGGATCAGGCGTACCCGTTTGTTCAAGATGCCATAATTGCTTTAGGCTTTCCCGATATTTTGTTTCAACCCGAAGACGCTTTTGCACGAGTACTCTCGCGCTTGGAAATGAGTGGTGCTGATGTCGTCTTAGGATTATTTCCAACGCATCAACCTCATAAAGCGGGAATGGTTGAGTTTGACGATATGGGTAGAGTTCATCTTGTAGTCGAAAAACCCAAGCGATCGCAACTGCGTTATATGTGGGGTATTGCAGTTTGGACACCAGCTTTCACACTATTTTTACACGAGTACCTCATGCCTCTCAAGGCAAAAAGTAACCTTCTATCACAACTACCAGAAATACCTATTGGCGATATTATTCAATCTGCTATTGAAAAAGGTTTTCATGTGGAAGCAGAAGCATTTCCCGATGGAACTTATTTAGATATAGGAACACCAGACGATTTAGTCAAAGCCGTACATAAATTTAGCACTTTTACAAATGGATAAGCTAAGTAGAAGCGGCTTTCACAAAACCGCCTGCGCCACATTTTATGACATGAAAGGTCATTTATAAAGTAAATCTTAAATCGCCAAATATATTGTGTAGGTTGGGTTGAGGAACGAAACCCAACATTCAGTAAACCACAAACTTTTAGAAATAAAAGAAAAAAACAGGGTTTCAGCCTTCGTGAACAAGGAGGTAAACAGCATTGGTTCAAAGGGAAACAGGTCGTTCCTCCCTGTTTCCTGTTCCCTTCTTATTGAACTCAAAAATTAGCTTTAACCAACAATTCAAACCGTACACTCGCGCAATAATTACGAAATAAATCGCTGCAATTGGTCTAAAGAGTTCACAGTTTTGATAGCCTGTTGAATACTCTTTAACTGTTGCAGATCGGTAATCTGAGAGATTTGTGGCATCAATTGCAACCCTTCAGTACCAAATTTGATTTCCAACCCTAGTTCAATCCCAGATATAATTCCTTTACGTTCCCCACGTGCTTCCCCACGTGCTTCCCCACGTACTTCACCCTCTGTTAATATTTGCTGATACCAGGGAGATTCTCTTAAAACCGCCATATCCCACCTCATGATTTGTTGTACTACCGCACTATCTAATACGAAGCTAGCAAAAAATGCCAGCACTGTTTCTAACTGATTTAATTGCTCGTTGTCGCGCAATTGTCGCAACGCTTGTTGAATTGTCGATTCTTCTGCCCCGCCCTTGAGAATTGGCACAAATGGCAGCAATGCAGGTAGCGGTTGCTCGAAAACTATATCCACATCAACTTCCCACAGATTAATCACACGATAATCTTGACGAGCTTGTAATCCGGCAAAGCTCGACTCATAACGATTGACAATTGCAGTATCGTCCTCTGTGTTTTTGAGAATGTTAATCAGTACAGGATAGACGAGTAAGTTATATTTTTCTTCCGCAAGTGCTGTTGGTTCTAGAAACTCAAAGCTTGCTTGCCAACAATAGTGACGCGATCGCCGCTAACAAAGTAGCAGAGTTAATAGGTTTTGAGAGATGATGCTGGTAACCCACAGCAAAGCATTTTTGCCGATCTTCTTCTCGTGCATAAGCTGTCAGAGCAATTGCTGGAATTTGTCCGCCTTGTTCGGGAGGAAGCGATCGCACGCGACGCATTAAAGTGTAACCATCTTCTACAGGCATTGCGATGTCACTAATCAATATATCTGGCTTGAAGGAGGTAAGGGCAATTAATGCATCTGCTGCTGTAGCCACTGCCATAACTTCAGCCCCATATTGCTCTAGTACGAAAGCGATAAGGTGTCGCGAATCTGCCTCATCATCGACTAAAAGTATCCGTACTTCCGTGAGATCGATTTGATTGTTTGAAAGTTGACTTGCTTCATCTATTGTATTAATTTTATTCTTTAACAACGGTAATTTTACGGTAAAAGTAGCTCCTTGCCCAACTCCAGGACTATCGGCTGTTACCGTACCCCCATGTACGCTTGCAAGGTGATGAACAATAGCTAACCCCAACCCTAGCCCACCGTACTGACGGGTTATAGAAGCATCCCCCTGGCGGAAGTATTCAAATACGTGCGGCAGAAATTCAGGCGGAATTCCTTTACCCGTATCGCTAACTAAGATCTGGGCAAAATCGCCAAGGTGCTGGAGTTTAATTTCGACTCGTCCGCCTTTTGGGGTAAACTTTACTGCATTTGAAAGTAAATTCCAAATAATCTGCTGTAACCTAGCTGTATCGCCTAATACTTGCCCAATATTTTCTAACTTTGTTTCAATCGCTATTGACTTGTCATCTGCTGCTTTGCGAACGGTTTCAATAGCAGCTTCAATCGCAAAAACGAGATTGACTCGAACGAGATCCAACGCCAATTTTCCACGCAAAATCCTAGCCATATCTAGTAAATCGTCTATTAGTTGAGTTTGAAGTTTGGCGTTGCGCTCAATTGATGCTAGAGCTTGTTTAGTTTTGGCTTCACTCAACTGGTGATTTTGTAAAAGTTGCGTCCAACCTAGAATGGGGTTCAGTGGCGATCGCAACTCGTGAGAAAGTATCGCGAGAAATTCGTCTTTAAGACTGTTGACAACTTCTGCTTGCTCGCGAGCCAAGCGTTCTCTTTCCAACGCCCGATCGCGTTCTTCAGTCGCGCACTTTTGCTCGTGAATGTCCGTACAAGAGCCAAACCACCTGATAATTTGCCCATTGGAATCTCGTAAAGGAAATGCCTGACCTAAAAACCAACGGTATTGTCCATCACTTGCTCGTTGAAATCGATACTCTATGGTATAATTTTCACCTGTACGCAGTGACTGATGCCAAATTTCCAAACTCCTTTGTCGGTCATCTGGATGTAACAGGTGACTCCAGCCCCATCCGCGTGACTGTTCTGGCGTTAATCCAGTATATTCGTACCAACGCTGATTGAAATATTCGTGATAACCATCAGGGCGAGTTGTCCAAAACAGGTGCAACACGTTGTCTGCTAGAGCTTGAAATTCTGAGTCGCGTTGCTTGAGCATTTCCTCTGCTTGTTTGCCAGAGCTGATATCTCGTGAAATCCCTGTTACTCCTAGAATGTTTCCTCGTGCATCGCGCCACGGGTACTTAGTTGTCAGTAGCGATCGCATCATTCCTTGTCTGGGAACTTGCTCCTCATAGGTCATACTTTTTCCAGTATGAATAACTTGCCGATCTATGTGCATTAAGCGTTGAGCAACATCTGGAGGAAACCAAGCAGTATCATCTTGACCAAGCATTGCCTCAACTGTAGTATTCAACCATGAAGCTGTAGCATCGTTGGCTAGGACATAACACCCTTGTAAATCTTTAACAAAAACGATATCTGATATCCCTTCAATAACAGATTGCAAGATACTTTTTGTTTGTGCTAAATCATCTTCTATCTGCTTGTATTTACTGGTCTCGAGATCGAGTTCTAAAATTGTTTCACTCACATCATTTAGTAAACTCGTTTGCTGTCCTAAGACTATTGCCTGTTGCTGGGAAATTTCTAACTCCTGCTTTTTACTATTAGACCACTTAACAAAAAAGCCATCATTTAATCTACCATTTCTAGGGCGAAAATTTGCGTTCGCGTAGCGGCTGCCTTGCAGCATCGCTCCAGAAACAGTTGATAGAAAAACTTCGCGATTGACTTGCTCTTTAATTATGTAGTCTTGCACGCCAAGTTGCATGGCTTGGATAGCAACTGCTTTCTTCTCTGATTTTACTAATAAGATGACTGGTATAGCGCTGTCGGAAAGGTGTCTCGCTTGTCTCTCGATCTCTGTAAAAAATTCCAAACTGTCAAGGTCAGGAAGCGGAAAATCCACAACAATTGCATCAAACAACATCCGAGCGCACAAGGCTAACCCATCTTTTCCTGATGCTGCTTCTCGCACATTATACTGACAGTTTGGATCTTGCAATAAATAGCGTCGGTAAGTGTGACAATCTGTCAGATTATCAACAATAATCAGAATATTTACTGGATGATGTAAGTTCATCGACACCAACTGCCTCTTAAAGATCTGCAACACTTGATAGCCGCTTCAACCCAATAAAGAGCTTAGAGCTATTCACAGCATCAACGAGGCATTCCCAAACACAAAAACGTCGGTGAATCTGGCTCGCTTCCATCTAAACTAGGCAAATGCGCTTGGGCTACTTGAAAGCTAGCAGTTGGCTAGTTATTTGACGCTAGAATGTGGAATATTTGACCCTATAATATATCTCATACTACAGGAAGAAGCTATTTAGCAACTCCATCTATTGCTATATTAGTGCAGTTAATTCATAATCCATCTTAGGATAGATGAAATTCACTCGAAAAAGCTTGATACCCCATGGCTATGTCCTTAACTAAACCCACTTGTGCCCAGGTTGAACGTACTATCACTCAACAACTACAAGCCTTCTTTCGAGAATACGTAGGGCAACGTCCTTCCAAAGTAGTTTGCCAAATCCTTCACCATGGAGTTGTAGTGATTCTGCACGACACATTAGCTCCCGCAGAACGAACCTTGCTTGATGCAGATCGCATAGAGTCCGCGAAGCAATTTCGCTCGGAGTTACACGAGCTACTCAAGCCACGCATCAAAGAATTGATTGAACCAATCGTTGCCACACCTGTTACTGCTGTGTTGGTTGACTCCGATTTGGATACTGGTATTTCTATACTGACGGCAATTTTAGAGAACTTACCGCAAGTTCGCGATCCTGAATCTATTCCTAAAAAGTCAAAATAATTCTTTATTAACGGATTTTTAGACTGTACGTTCGCTCATTTTTAACCGCAAGATTTAATTAAGCTTTACAGGGGTTGTAATTCAGGCTGTGAAATGGATTCAGGCATTTTTAGTCCCATAGGAGCTTTTGGTCATTTTATGATTTATCCTATGCCTACGGCTTAAATAACCGCCTCTCTTAGCCTTTTTGAATGGTCACAAATTTTACACAAAAATAATGGTTCACGTAAAAATCCTCTTTTTCCTTTTACATTAAGGCTTTAATTCCCCTTTGGATCTCAAAATAAGCGAACGTACAGTTTAGACATTGCGACCAAACGATATAGGAGGCGGAGCCTTGTGTAAGGCATTCCCAGCCTGAGGCTGGGAACGAGGTGATATGAAACGAGGTGATATGAACCACTAGCACAAATATTAAGCTGCCAAATCTTGACCAAATTCGGTTAAGAAGCGGAATGCTTTGACAATATAGCTAGCGCATTCTTTGGGGGAAGTGTTGTAAAACGATCGCCACGCACTGGCTTTGTCCTCATCATAGCGATCGCGCCTATTACCATGATTGTCCAACCATGCCAACCGTACTGCGTGACCGATCAATACATCTAGCACTATGTATTCTTCAATCTGTAAACTGGGATTACTAGATGCGATCGCAGCCAATTCCATCAATGTCTCAATACATACCTGCCTGTACTCAGGAGCTTCTATTTTATTCAACAGATGTTCGATTTGCAGGGCAAAGTTCTTTTCCCCTGGAGTCATTTCTGACAAAATTTCTTCACTATCCAAACGATTGCGTCGCTCTAATTTATCGCCAATGACCAATCCTTTACAGTGTCCCATAACCAACCAAACCTGCTTAAAAAAGTCTTTTGGCACGCGTCCGGTTGTTCCTTCGGCTTGACGGAAACGCCGCCAGCCCCCTGGTGGAACATCTTGTATTTCATCAACTAAAGTTGGTAGCACCACCCAATCAATATCGCTTTCTTTTTGTTTAACGTGTAAGGACTCTTGTTGACGTAACAAATTGCTCATACTAGAGTACTCATACAACACCTGACGCACTCTCGCTTTCACCTCAAAAGGAGAAAGCTGCATCAAGTGTTCGTATGCTTCATCCTGAGTCACATATAACTCTCGTGCCAACTCACTAGTAATAAGTAAGATAATATACCCTATCCTTAGCGTCAGCAGCCCTTGAAAAAGTTCTGGCTCTGCTTTAATCAAGGCACTCAAATAAATGAGTATTTCTTGAGTGAGAACGCCATCGCGAATATCCTCACGACAAAAGATATTAATTTTCTCAACAATTTCACTGTGAGACAGTGGAAGCGTGATAAGTGAATCTTCGCTGTAAGCTTTACCGACTGCAATTTGCTTGCCACGGACTAAAATACTAGTCACTACATCCGACAAGCCAATGTCACTCATTTGTCGTAATCCAGCAGCGCGACGGACAACTGCCCAAATCCCTGCATCTCCGGCTTTTGTATACACTTCATCTAGCAGATCGCCCACAGTCACGGGACGTCCCGGTCCGCCAAAACCAGTATCAAACTCCAGCCCTTGCAAACGAGTCAAAGTCTGTAACAACTCGATCTGCTCGTAAAGATTTTCTGACGATCGCAAGGAAACAAGCAACAATCCAAGATCTGTTTCACACTCCACTTGAAACTCTCGTATATGACCCAACTGCCAGTTTTTCTGTGGATTGTAAACTAAATAAGAACAGCGAGGCATAGCATTTTGCACTGATGATTGAGAAAACTCAAAGTCTTGGAGAACATCAATTCTTTGAGTTGCAGCAGTTAGCATTAACTGATTGAGCCGCCCTAATTTTACCCGAACACCATTACAAATACCGTCCTTTAGTTCTTGCATCAGCGACAGTAATGCTTCACTCCCTGTTTCTAATATGGTGTGAGTTAACATTAAAGTTATCGTGGGTCGTCCCAACTCAGTACAGTATTTTTGCATATACGCTAGTTCACTTCTGATCTGATCCACCAAAAAATGGTAATCCAGAGTTAAGTAGAACACTTGAGAGTCGGAAAACGAAGGTAAAAAGACAACCGTTTCACCGCGAATGCGAAAAATTTTAGATGTTGTTAAACTTCTCAGCCGTCGTATTGGACGCCCCGTTAAACCTAATTTATCGTTCCGCCCAATTTGGGTATACATCGCTGAAAGGTCAATTGCTTGCCTGATTTGAATGGGTTCTACTTGCTTGGGTGTTTGCGTCTCAATACCATGAACTGCCAGTTTTGCTTGTAAATCTTCATCTTCTGCAATCAGGGCAACTTGAACTAAAGGTCTCTGGTTTTTTCCTATGTACAAATACCTTCCCAAAGGATCGATATCACCAACAGCTATCAAACCTTCACTCAACATTTGACCGAGAAAATATAAACTTTGTGCCCACACAAGAGGAATGTTCTCATTAGGTAAACGCAACTGACTGTGAGGTGCTTGCTTTTCTACTTCTATTGACTCTTCTGGCACATAATACAATTCCGGTAACAAGAGCAAGCCATCTCGCTCAACTAATAAAGACTCCAAACGCTCTTGATAGTATTTAGCTTGCTCTTGTTTGCCACAAAACAACCCATCCAAAAAGAGATAGGTAAAAAATAAAGGCCATTCGCACTCAATCTTTTCAAACTGTTTGAGTTCAAAAGGTTCGTAGTGCAAGCGATTTGTGTCTTCCAAAACTGTTTGGTGTCCATCTCTCAAAAATCGCTTGCAGCCGTATTTTCCTTCAAGTTTGTTGATAATGTCGTTGTAAGTCCGCTCTCGCAACGGCGCGTCTTCTACTGCAAACGCAGGAAAACTAATTATGCTTAACAATGCTGCGTCAATTTCTTTTGAAGCGGATTCTCTAGGTAACAGAGATTCTAGAGTAATCCGAGTGCGGGCGATTTCATCAGGCAAAGCGTGAATAACTGATGCTTGGCAACCATGAACGCCAAATAAATCTAAACCGTTGATAGCTTCCAAGGCGGCTTTTGCCATCCCTATGGAACTGGCATTTAATTCAGCATTACCGTGATTGATCTTATTACCTCGCTCCCAAATACCGTAATCTGGAGTACGATAAGCTCTTCCAATGTAATATACCAGGTTTTGGACAAAATTGACTTCATCAAAAGTGTAAATAATTTGCAATCCAGAAGCCGTCATCTGTGCCAACATCAACAAAAAGATTGATGTTGCATCCAGTTGTAAATGTCCCCATTCATCATCACCAACAACAATGTCACCAGTCGCCGTGTTGTATTTGGCGTGTAAAGCATCTAAGGGAGCTTGAGTGTGCTTAAATTGCTCGACTTTGGCACTTTGCCGCATCATGGCAAACAGCAGTCCCCGCATTAATTTAACAACACTGTGTTCTAACTCATAAGTCCGTCCCTTGCTTTCATCAACCTTTCGGTATGCTAGCGCCAAACCCCAAACTGCCAGAATGCTGTAAACGTTATCGCGTACCCAAGCATCCGTATAATCACCGTGGGCGGTTATTGCTGTACTCGCTGGCAGCAATCCAGTCATTGGGTTCTGACGGGCAAGGATAATTGTCTTGATTTGTTGATAATAAGAATCAAGGCGAGTTTGCAGTTGAGCATCTGTTTTCATACTTGTCTTATCCTGGTTTTCGGAATAGCACCATTAGGCTGTGAAGTAAATGATGTCACCAAACCAAAACCAGTTCTGAACCAGAGTATTGGCTTGGGAGATCGTGAGTTGGAGACGAGTTTTTCGTTTTTGATTCATTGGTTTTCTACGATTGAGAAAAATATACTCTAAATTGAAGATTTTTTCAAATCTTTATCAGTTAGTAGTCTACTTTATCTTTATCTTTATACTCCCTCTGTTATCTATAGATCGGGACAAAAATATAAGCCAATAAAAATTGTTCGGGAAACAAAATAAATAAGTTATAAGTCTATGAAGACACCTATCAATTAATTATATATAAAGGAGAAGCAAACCATGTCTTTACGTTATAATCAAAACCAATCGCCACTTGTAAAAGTTGTCTACAGCCAAGTTAAAGTTAACGGTAGGCTTGAACTTATTCCACTAGAGTTATATGCCGATGGTTCTCTGAAACGCGCTGGACTTACCAGTGACCAGTGACTAGTAACCAGTGACCGGTTAAAGAACTATTTTTTTAACTGTTGACTCTTGAAAGCAATTTTATTTTCCTCCTCGCGCATTCCCCCTACTCCAAAAAGCTAAGTAGGGGGTTTTTCTTATTGTCTAAGGAGGTGGTCTTCTAAACTGTAAGAGGGAATGGCAATGAGGGGAAAAATGTTTTCAGTGGACTTATTGGGATTAGATAAAAAATTTTGGTTTTGTAACTTCCGGAAAAGATAGGGTGTTACTTGAAAGTGTTATAGCCTTTCTCAGTCTTATGAGGTACACCCCCCTTTCATCCCCCAAGGCATCGGGGGGACAGAGGGGGGTAATTTTCGTACCTCATCAAGTTGAAATTTGCTGTAACACTCACTAAAATCTGTAAATGTTGGGTTTCGTTCCTCAACCCAACCTACGTGTATTTCACAAATTAAATAGGATTGCTATATAATTAAATTGGTGTATTATTGACTAAATAAACGTCCTTTGATTTACACCTCAACAGCAGATCGATATAATTGATATCGTTTGGTAGTGAGGAGTTTTAGCAGATCGCTTATCCTAAGATAAACAGCCGCAGTATCGAAGGCTTCACATCAACAAAAACCTTCTAACTTGCTGGCGAAAACTTTAGGAGCTTGGACAAATTAGTGATTTGTGAACAGCGAATAAAGATATTTGGGATTGATAACACTACTCACCATGAGGTAGATACAAATCTCACCAAAAGTCAGATGGCTGTTTCTAAATATCGCGATTTAATGCTTGTAGCAGCTTCTGCTTTTTTTGGCAATGCATTTCGATCGTATCTCTCACCAATTGTAGCTTACAATACAAATCACCTTGGGAATTTAATTCGTTAGGGTGACGCGTATCGAAGGTTTTTTCGATTTTCTCGATGAAAAGTCATGGAGTTCCGTATGATTACACAATCTTTATTTTTGTGCTCAAATAAAGGCTACTTCTTGCTGAGTAAGGATTTTAACATTAAAAAGCGGTTAAAGAAATTTACCTATGGGCTTGACACAGATAGCCACAGTAGTAGAATCTACTCAGATCAACAGACATCAGGGCAGTAAGAAATTTGGTTGTCTGGATATCAGAAGTTGCCTATACTGAAGTTTCAGCATCTACCGGATTACACTAATCCGGGTTAGTATTATAACTTAGCGATTCCATAGTTATTTTGGAGTCGATGTTGATTTTCTAGGTTTATGGACCAGAATCCCCAAGACGACGGCAGTACCAACCTCCTCTGAGCTGGCGAGTTTGTCTCCCAGCGCGGGGGAGACAATAGGAGGTTTTATGATGCTCACTGAGGATATTCGCAATTCAGCCATTGACATTGCAGACCTCAATCAACTTAAGTTGGATTTGAATGGTTTGCAACCTGTTGACGCCGGAGACTACATTGCACAATTGCCCAAGAAGAAAAGGGCGATCGCATTTCGCTTACTCAACAAATGTCAGGCGATCGACGTATTTGAATACTTACCTCCGGACGTACAGGAGGATTTGATAAATTCCCTACACGATATTCAAGTTGCCCAAATTGTTGAAGCAATGAGTCCCGATGAACGGGCAGAATTGTTTGACGAACTGCCAGCCGGAGTTGTCAAACGGCTGTTACAAACACTGAGTCCAGAACAACGTCAAGCCACAGCAACAATTCTCGGCTATTCTGAAGGCACTGCAGGACGTGTCATGACAACAGAATACGTGCGCTTGCGGGAAGGACTGACAGTAGGGGAAGCTCTCAGCAAAATCCGTCTTCAAGACAAAGACAAAGAGACTATCTACTACGCCTATGTGACTGACGATAATCGCAAGCTCGTAAGTGTTGTCTCCTTGCGCCAGCTAATATTTACTTTCCCTGATGTCTTAATACGAGAGATAGCTAGCGATCGCGTTGTTAGAGTCAAGACAGAAACATCTCAAGGAGAAGTTGCCCGCATTATGAAGCGGTATGACTTGATAGCCATTCCCGTAGTTGACCGAGAAGACAGGTTGGTAGGAATTGTCACGATTGATGATGTCATAGACATTTTGGAAGAAGAAGCCACAGAAGACATTCAAAAATTGGCAGGTGTAAGTGGTGGCGATGAAGATGCGTTGTCCCCTCCCCACGTGACTATTCGCAAGCGACTGCCTTGGCTGTTAGCAAATATCGTTTTGTACATTGGTGCAGCCAGTGCCATTTCACCTTTTCAGGGAGTCATTTCACAGGTACCGGTTTTGGCAATCATCATGCCAATTTTGGCTAATAGCAGTGGCAACGTAGCCTTTCAAGTCGTGTCAGTGACAGTCAGAGGCATTGGCGTAGGAGAAGTCACATCAAAAGATACAATTCCGCTTCTGCGTAAAGAAGTTATGGCAGGTGTGGGTACAGCCATCGCACTAGGTTTAGCCCTTGGCACACTCTCTCTAATTTGGTCGCCTCCTCAAGATCGCTGGGTATCGCTAATTGCAGGAATGGTAATGATCGTGAATGTCCTCCTAGCTGCCACCTTAGGAACGCTATTACCTATGGGGTTGAAGCGAATCAATCTCGATCCTGCCCTAATTAGTGGTCCGCTCATGACAACTACGTTGGATGCTCTTGGGTTTTTTACATTCCTATCGATGATCTCATTTGCTTTACAGGTCTTTAAGGATAGGGATAGGGTGGGTAATCCCCACTCCCTACTCCTACCCCCTACCCCTACCCTCTACCCCCTAATTCCGACAGAACTTGCGCTCATTATCATGCTCTGGATCTTGCCAAGAATAGGCAAAATGGCTAACTCCCTTAATTGCGGAGTCACTTGGCGAAGTGCTTGCATTTGTACTTCTAGGGATGGACGGTTGCTTACAGATTCTCCCCAATTACCAGCTAAAGCTGGAATAACTACAGTGTTTGGTGGTGCTACGTTTAAAACTCGTTGTACTTGAGCCACAATACAATCAGCATTAGAACAATTTGCATACGACATGGGATGCCACTCCAAAGAACTTGAGAATTTATCCCAAGGTTGTAAGCGGGAGTCATACCCCCGACCTACCATTTGGTTACCATCGGGGAAGAAAACAGCGCCAGCTGGAATTCCCATCTGTTGTGCCGGATAAGCAGCTAGGTTGACAAAATCTAGAATGCCTTGCATGGCATGGGCAACGGATAGCTGCCACAACTCTAACTGCAGTTGTGGTTGCCTTTGGTTGGGAGGAATGATGGACTTTTGTTCTGTGGCTGAAGTTCGACCCTGCCACAAGGGTTCTCCTTCTTGAGGATAGAGTTGATCGACTTCAGCAATATCGCCTGCTGTTACATATCCCTTGCCCAAAAAACGCCGAATTAAATCTAGCCCCTTGTAATTAAGTGCTCGTTGGAATAAGGCTTGTTGAGTGGCATCACTGTACAACCATAAATCTGTCACTTTCGTTGCGATCGAGTCACTTCCCGCCTGTCGTGGGTAACGTACATAGTCAAAGAGCACTCCATCTGGACGACGGCGCAACACCTCTTGCAACATTTGGTAGTAGTCGCGTTTTGCTTGTAAGTTATAGGGGTCAATAAAAACTTGAGAATTATTATCTACAACATATAAGCTCGTTTGCCCCTTCCCATTACGAGCTATTGCGCCTTCCCGATCTGGACGTTGCGCGTAAGTATAGCCAAAATTAGTTGTAAACATCCAAGCATAAACCTTGAGACCTCGTTCTCGCCCTTTTTGAATAGCTTCAGCAAGCAAGTCGGTTTTTTCTGTCCCTGGTGTGCGAACAACAGAAGGCCAAACTGTTGGGTTCGCCCCTGTTGGTAGTAGTACCTGTCCATCATAAAAAACTTCCAAATAAACTTGGTTATAACCCTTGTTCACAATCCGATCCATAACTTGGTCAATGGCTCCAGAGCGAGCATCACAAGGATATAAACGCAACCAAATCGCTTGGATTTGCGGCCAATTACGATTTCGGCATTCCTGTAAATCTCGTGCTTGTTTTTGTACCAATTGCTGGTAGCGCTTTTGAGCAGCTTGTTTGCCTTTAAGGGCTGACAAACGTAAGTTTTCTTTTTCTTGCGTTGCCTCTGGCGTAAGCTGGCAATATTCGGTTAATTGTGCTTTTGCAGATTGATTATCAATCCAAGGAATCAGCAAACCGCTAGTGAAAAGAGCAGCCGCTAACAGGCGTTGCCAAAAAAATATTGGTTTTACAACACTCAAAAAACGTTTAGACATACGTAGAACTATAAGTACAAAACAATCATCAACCTCAACTCAATACTTGTCGGTTAAGCGTAAAAATACGAAAACACGTAGGTTGGGTTGAGGAACGAAACCCAACATTCACAGGAATTTGTTGGATGTCACCACGGGTTTACCCAACCTACAAAAATTCGAGAGTCCTTGCAGTATTGAACCTCAACTTGTATTCATTCAAATAAGGAAATGTATATTGAATGCCATAGTATAAGGTTTAGAAGTCCATGTGCCATAGACTTCTAAAGCTAGATTTCTGTTGCCATATTCTACAATTTACTTTAAGTACATAAGTAAGTTAAATATAATACTTTAATTACAATTTTCAGCCAACGTACTGTCCTAAAGGATTAATTAATATTTAGAAATTTTACTGAATCAACTGTGATAAACTTTACTTATATAAAAGGAGTTTAGACCCCCAATTTCTTCAAGAAGTCGGCGATCTAAACCATGACTGAGGAAAACAGAATGCTGTGACAAATGGCACTTATGCACCACGCCGGAGTGCTGATTCAACCTGCTGAAACTCTTGTTCCAAACGGTCTTTAAGTTTTTTCGGTACGGGCCGATTGGGATAGGAACTATAGTGTCCAGCTAGAGAGTTAAGAGCTGTTCGCATGGTTGTAAAGGAATTCAGTCCAGAGATAGAAGGATCGCGCTGATAGCGGGCGGCAAAATCATTTATCTTTTTACGTGCTTCTGTTTGAACTGCTGTTTTGTTTGGTGCGTCTTCTGTTATGTTCAAGGCAGTTCTTAAGGCACTAACTACAGTTAAGGTGTCTTGAGAGTAATCCCCTGTTAAAGCACCCACTTCGTTAGTAGAACAGCCCACTAGACCAACAACGACTACCAAAACCAGGGCAAGTAGACGTGACCAATAGCGCTTCATATGCAACAAGTGAAACAATACCTAAATCAACGTCCATCCTATCCTGGAATGGTATCCTGGGGATCAAGAGATTGGTTAGTCTAATGGTTAATGGCTAATGGCTAATGGCGAACAACGAACAATTAGCAATTAGCAATTAGCAATTAGCAATCAGCAATCAACAATCGATAAAGCGTATCTCTCTGCTGGTAAGGACGATTTGTGGATGCGATGGCACTTTGTAAGGTTTCGACTTCCATATTCGTACCACCTCGAGCACCTGCCATTGAGGTAATGTGTTCCTCCATTAATGTGCCACCGATATCGTTACAACCCCACTTTAAAGCTTCTGTTGCTCCACTTAATCCCAGTTTTACCCAACTCGGTTGATGGTTGGGTATCCAATGTCCTAAGAAAATCCTTGCCACGGCAGTTAGTAACAGTGCATCTGCCAAAACAGGTTGATCTCGTCCCACACGGCGGCGCAAGGATTTGGGAGCTTCTTTGCCAACAAATGGTAACAGTATAAATTCGGTGATGCAAGCTGGATACTCGCCATGAATAGCCACTTGTTGGAGATGCCGCAATTTTTCCAAATGTTTTATTTGTTGCTCTGGGGTCTCAATATGACCCGATAACATCGTACTGGTAGTATGTAAACCCAGTTTGTGAGCTGTTGTCACAATTTCCAGCCAAGTAGCTGTATTTATTTTCTCTGGGCAAAGAATACGTCTGACTTCGTCATCTAGAACTTCAGCTGCTGTTCCTGGCATGGAATCCACACCAGATTCATGCAAAGCTAGAATAACATCACTCAACTCTAGCCCATCTTCTCTTGCTATAAATTGCACTTCTTGAGGAGAGAACGCGTGTAGGTGTATCTTGGGAAATTTTGCCTTGATAGTTTCTACAAGCTTAAGGTAGTAAGGCAATGATTTGCCATTCACCTTGGCTTCGAGGTTCAATCCCCCCTGCATACAAATTTCGGTTGCGCCTCGCCGCACAGCATCTGTTGCCTTTTCCAAAATTTGTGTCCAATCTAGCCAGTAAGACCCCTCTTCTGTTGAATCTCGGCGAAAAGCACAGAAGCTACAATGCTGCTCGCAAATATTGGTAAAGTTAATATTGCGGTTAATAACGTAAGTTACAATATCTCCTGTTTGCTGTTGACGCAATTTATCAGATGTAGCGCGAATGGCAGCAATGGCAGTCGGATCGGTTTGTTTTAACAATGTCAGTCCTTCTTCAGGAGACAAATCATACCCCCCAAGGGTACGGTCAAGGATAGCATCAACAGTTACAGTAACCACAGGTTAGTAGAAGCAGACGGTTAACATTTTTTTCAGTGACCAGTAACCAGTAACCAGTAACCAGTGACCAGTGACCGATGTCACTGTTATTAGTATAAAACATGACTTATTACTAACAAAAATTCCTGGAAAATAGAATTTTTGAAGAAATTATAAGAGAATAACCTTTAACCTTTAATCAAATTATTTCAAGCCAAACACCCACTAGCGATCGCATTATAGCAGGGGAATGAAATCACTATTCCCTATTCCCTATTCCCTATTCCCTATTCCCTTTCAATGAGTATCATCCAACCTAATTCACTTTTGTTAGTACCGACAGGTCCTTTGAGGATTTCTGAATTGCCACCCAAAAGCCCGCGCATAGGAGGTGAAGCAGTTCTCTTTTCCCTGGTTATCCCAACTTATAACGAAGCGGCAAATATCAAAAAAATAATTGAGGTATTGAGTGGGTTGCTAGATGAATCTATTCCCGGTCACTACGAACTGATTGTAGTTGATGATAATAGTCCAGATGGTACATGGGATATTGCCAAATCGTTGATGCGAGAATACCCCCAACTCCGAGTGATGCGGCGTCAACACGAAAAAGGACTTTCTAGTGCAGTAGTTCGTGGCTGGCAAGTGTCACAAGGCGATATTCTAGGAGTGATTGATGGTGATTTGCAACATCCGCCTCATGTCCTCTTGGAGCTGTTAAGTACTATTGAACGAGGAGCTGATTTAGCAGTAGCTAGCCGTCATGTAGAAGGTGGAGGGGTTAGTACGTGGAGTTTTATTAGGCGTTTCTTATCCCGTGGTGCTCAAGTCTTGGGATTGATCGTTTTACCAGGTGTTCTTGGTAGGGTTTCCGATCCCATGAGTGGTTATTTTTTAGTACGCCGAAACTGCCTTGTCGGTCAAACTTTGAATCCCGTTGGTTATAAAATTCTTTTGGAAGTTATTGGGCGGGGTGATGTAAACCAAGTTGGTGAAGTAGGATATGTATTTTGCGAGCGCAAACAGGGTGAAAGTAAAGTGACATGGAAACATTATTTTGACTACTTGCATCATTTGATACGCTTACGCCTGTCTACCGGAAAGCTGGGACGATTTAGTCAACGCTTGGGTTTTCCTATCGGTCGCTTTGTTCGCTTTGGTTTGGTAGGGTTGAGTGGCGTTTTTGTAGATATGACTGTGCTTTATTTGCTTGGTGATTCTACGACTTTAGCTTTGCCCCCAACTCTCAGCAAAATCATTGCAGGAGAAATTGCAATTTTTAATAACTTTTTGTGGAATGACATTTGGACTTTTAGTGATGTCTCAAGTCAACAAAATCAATGGCATCAACGCATTTTACGGTTTTTCAAATTCAATCTTATTTGCCTTGCTGGTTTAACATTAAATGTATTCATCTTACAGCTAGCTTTAACCTTTATTATTCGCAATCTCTACGTTGCTAACTTAATTGCAATTGCAGTTGCCACCATCTGGAACTTTTGGGTTAACCTAAAGTTGAGTTGGCGAGTGACACAGGTGAAGTAGTTCTTGAGGGATTAGAGATCGATCCAGGAACAAAGTGCTAGGAGTTGTGAGTTATAAGTTATGAGCGATCGCAAATAATTTATGTATTTAAGATTCAAAACTCAAAACTCAAAACTTAACACCCTACCACTGTTATTGGTGTGGCTGCTTATTGGTATTGGTTTGCGCCTGATGAATTTGACTGCCAAGCCTCCTTGGACAGATGAATTTTCTACTCTAGTATTCAGCTTGGGTAATAGTTTTTTACCAGTCCCTTTAGATAAACCGATTCCTACCGATATCTTGTTGCACCCATTGCAACCCCAAATTGGTGTAGGGGTTAAAGACGTACTGAGGCACTTATTGAGCGAAAGCAATCATCCACCGCTTTACTTTATTCTGACTCACTACTGGACAAAATTATTTCCTACCCAAGATGGTTTGGTTTCTCTCTGGGGAGCACGATCGCTTGCTGCTTTTTTGGGTGCATTGTCTGTCCCCGCAATTTATGCCTTATCTAGGCTTACTTTTCGTTCCCGTGTAGTCAGCCATATAGCTGCAGCAATCGCGGCTACCTCTCCCTATGCCATTTTTCTAGCACAGGAATCCCGTCATTATACTTTAGCAATTGTATGGGTTATTGCTTCTCTCGCGTGCCTGGTTGTTACGACGCGATGTATTAAAGAGCGCACTCAGTTACCCCTATGGATTGCCCTTTCTTGGACGGGAATTAATGCTTTGGGCATTGCTTCTCATTACTTTTTTACATTAACTCTTTGCACTGAAGTTTTTGTCTTGCTTTTTCTCGCTTGGCAGCAACAAGGGGACAGGGGAGACAGGGGGGACAAGGG